>JAYTVT010000104.1:0-37816 GCA_043743835.1 Betaproteobacteria bacterium | reverse complement strand
TCGGCGTGTCCGGGGCAGTCCACGTGGGCGTAGTGGCGGTTGGCCGTTTCGTACTCAACGTGGGCGGTGTTGATCGTGATGCCGCGCGCCTTCTCTTCGGGTGCAGCGTCGATCTGGTCGTAGGCCTTGGCTTCACCGCCAAACTTGGCCGCCAGGATTGTTGTGATCGCTGCCGTCAGCGTCGTCTTGCCGTGGTCAACGTGACCAATCGTGCCCACGTTCACGTGGGGCTTGGTCCGTTCAAATTTACCTTTTGCCATCTTGAAAGCTCCTGGCTGACAAATTCAGATGTGAGTCAAAAAAACACTCGAAGATTCGTGGTGCCCATGGCGCGGATCGAACGCGCGACCTCCCCCTTACCAAGGGGGTGCTCTACCACTGAGCCACATGGGCATCGTTATGGGTTTGCCGGCGAGCAACTTCTACAAACCGGCAAACCCGTAACGACGCTGTTCAAAGAACACAGCAGACCCAGACTTCCTTGGAGCGGGAGACGGGAATCGAACCCGTGCCATTAGCTTGGAAGGCTAAGGTTCTGCCATTGAACTACTCCCGCCGGGCCTTCCCCGCTTCAGCCTTGCTTGCACGCACTGGAATGCTGCTGAAACCAAGGCATCCTTGGGGACTCTTTGGTGGAGGAGGGTGGATTCGAACCACCGTAGGCGTAAGCCAACAGATTTACAGTCTGCCCCCTTTAGCCACTCGGGCACCCCTCCGAAAGAGCCTGTGAGTATAGCACGCGCTCAGATCACGTCAGCTGCCAGTTGATGGCCCCACGCCCGCGTGAGGACAAGAAGCGGTTCGCCAGGCCGAAGTGGCCACAACCGATGAACGGCACGGGCGGTCGCATCGCCGCCAGGGGTGACGGGTGGTTGCTTCTCAACACCAGATGCGGGCCCTTGCTTGCCTCCAGCGACACCCTCGCCTGGGCGTGCGCACCCCACAGCATGAAGACCTTGGGGGTTTGATGATCCAGCAGCGCATTGCATATGGCGTCAGTAAGCGCATGCCAACCTAACTTGGCATGTGAACCAGCCTGCCCGTCTTCGACGGTCAGTGCGGTGTTCAGCAACAGCACACCTTCAGCGGCCCACGCCTGCAAAGAACCGTGCGTGGGCGGTGTCAAGCCCAAGTCCCTTTGCAACTCCTTGAAGATGTTGCGCAGGCTGGGTGGCACCCGCTGGCCGTGCGGCACCGAAAACGCCAAACCCTCAGCCTGACCCGCGCCGTGGTACGGGTCCTGACCCAGGATCACCACCCGCGTGGACGCCAGCGGCGTGAGCAGCAAGGCACGAAAGACCTGCGATGGGTACACGGTGGCGCCTGCTGCCAGCCTGGCGTCAACCGCCGCTAACGTGGCCTGGCCGGCATCGCTGGACCTCCAGACATTCAAAACCGGCGCCCAGTCCCCCAGATCAACATCCAGCTGAGCGCCCAAGGGCGCGCCCAAGCGGTTCAATCGAAGAGCGCCGCCAACGCGGCGCCGGGGTCGGCGGCGCGCATGAAGGCCTCGCCCACCAAGAAGCTGTGAACGCCAGCGGCGCGCATGCGCTGCACATCGGCGAGCTGCAGGATGCCCGATTCGGTGACCAGGAGCCGGTCGGGTGGCACTCGGGGCAGCAAGGCCAGCGTGGTGTCCAAGGTGACCTCAAAGGTCTTCAGGTTGCGGTTGTTGATGCCCAGCAGCGGTGTCTGTAGACGCAGGGCCCGGTCAAGCTCCGCGCCATCGTGCACTTCCACCAGGACCGCCATGCCGAAAGCCAACGCACAGGCTTCCAGGTCGCGCATCTGGGCGTCGTCCAGGCAGGCGGCAATCAGCAAGATGCAGTCGGCACCCAGCGCCCGCGCCTCCACCACCTGGTATTCGTCGACCATGAAGTCCTTGCGCAGGACCGGCAGGCTGCAGGCGGCTCGGGCTTGTTTCAGGTACTCCGCGTGGCCTTGAAAAAAAGGCTCGTCGGTCAACACACTCAAGCAAGCCGCACCGGCCGCCTCATAACTGGCGGCAATCTCGGCTGGTACAAAGTGCTCACGCAGCACGCCCTTGCTGGGGCTGGCTTTCTTGACTTCGGCGATGACGGCGGCCTGGCCTGCGGCCAAACGCTGACGCAGGGCCGCTTCAAATCCGCGTGCTGGCGCTTGAGCCTGCGCCTCGTCGCGCCAGCTGGCCAGGCTGCGTCGCAGCCGCCCCGCCGCTACCTCTTCGCGCTTGACCGCCACGATGCGGTCGAGGATGTCGCTCATGGTGCTCAGCCCGCCTTGAACCGGTTGCTGACACTGACAAACTGGCTCAACTTGGCCATGGCCTTGCCTGACGCGACGGCCTCGCGCGCACGCTTGACGCCGTCCGAAACGCTGGTGGCCACGCCCGAGCAGTACAGCGCCGCGCCGGCGTTGAGCAACACCACGTCGCGGATCGGACCGTCTTCATTGGCCAAGGCACGTTGGATGCATTGCACCGACTCTTCCTTGTTGGCTACTTTCAGCACCCGGCTGTCATAAACCGGCAAGCCAAAGTCACTGGGGTGCACCACGTACTCACGCACCTCACCGTGGTGGAGTTCACCTACCGCGCTCTCGCCAGAGAGTGACAACTCGTCCATGCCGTTCATGCCATAGACCACCATCACATGCTCGCTACCCAAGCGCTGCAGCACGCGCACCAAGATGCCCACCAAGTCCGGGTGAAAGACGCCCAGCAACTGGTTGGGCGCGCCAGCGGGGTTGGTCAAGGGCCCCAAGATGTTGAAAATGGTGCGCACGCCGAGCTCCTTGCGGACGGGCGCGGCATGCTTCATGGCGGCGTGATGGTTAGGCGCGAACATGTAGGCCACGCCGGTTTCCTGCAGGCACAGCGATACCTGTTCTGGCGTGAGCATGATGTTGGCGCCCAAGGCCTCCATCACGTCGGCCGAACCGCTGGTGGACGACACGCTGCGGCCTGCGTGTTTGGCAACACGCGCCCCTGCAGCCGCAGCCACAAAGACAGAAGCCGTGCTGATGTTGAAAGTGTGCGAGCTGTCACCTCCGGTGCCAACGATGTCCACCAGGTGGGTTCGGTCAGCCACGCTCACGGGTGTTGCAAACTCGCGCATGACCTGGGCAGCAGCCGCGATCTCGCCGACGGTTTCTTTCTTGACCCGCAAGCCCATGGACAGCGCCGCAATCATCACCGGCGACATCTCACCACTCATGATGCGACGCATCAGGGCCAACATCTCGTCGTGAAAGATCTCGCGGTGCTCGATGACGCGGGTCAGGGCTTCGGTGTTGGTGATGGACATGACGGCTCCTAGAGTGCGGTGCGCAAAATGGTGATGGCGCGCTGGATGTCGGCGCTGGAGACGTCCAGGTGGGTGACAAAGCGCAGGCGGTAGAGGCCGGTGCACAGCACACCGGCTGCGCGCAGGCGGTCCACCACGCCAACTGCTTTTTCAGGCGCAAGGTCCACAAACAGAATGTTGGTCTGTGGCGCTTGAACCGTCACGCCAGGCAAGCCCTGAAGGCCTTCGGCCAACATGCGGGCGTTTGAATGGTCGTCGGCCAAACGGTCTACATGGTGGTCCAGCGCATGCAAGGCGGCGGCAGCCAAGACACCGGCCTGGCGCATACCGCCGCCCAGCATTTTCCTGACCCGGTGGGCGCGCGAAATCAGATCTTTGGAGCCCACCAAGGCAGATCCCACGGGCGCTCCCAACCCTTTGCTGAAACAGACCGACACGCTGTCAAAGTGCCGGGCCATCTCCAACACCGGCGTGCCGCTGGCGACCACCGCGTTGAACAAGCGCGCACCATCCAGGTGGGTGGCCAAGCCTTTGCTGTGGGCCAGCGCTGTGGCGGCCTCGACGTAGGCTTGCGGCAGCACCTGCCCGCCCCAGGTGTTTTCCAGGGCCAGCAGCCGGCTCCTGGCGAAGTGCGCGTCATCGGGCTTGATTGCCGCTTCAATCTCTTGCAGCAAGATCGACCCATCGGCCTGCTGCTGCAAAGGCTGGGGCTGGATGCTGCCCAGCACCGCAGCACCGCCGCCTTCCCAGCGGTAGGTGTGCGCCATCTGGCCCACGATGTATTCGTCGCCACGTTGGCAATGCGCCATCAAAGCGCACAGGTTGCTCTGCGTGCCCGTGGGCACAAACAGCGCCGCTTCTTTGCCCAGCAGCTGCGCCATGCGCACTTGCAGCGCGTTGACGGTGGGGTCGTCACCAAACACGTCGTCACCCAGCTCGGCCTCGGCCATGGCGGCCTGCATGGCCGCGGTGGGCCGCGTGACGGTGTCGCTGCGCAAATCGATGGGCTTCATTGCACCCGCTCCAGGAAGTTTTTCAGCATGGCGTGGCCATGTTCGCTGAGGATGGACTCGGGGTGGAACTGCACACCTTCCACCGCCAGCGAGCGGTGCCGCAAACCCATGATCTCGCCGTCCTCGGAAGTAGCCGTCACGATCAGGTCCGGTGGCAGCGAGGCGCGCTCCACCGCCAGCGAGTGGTAGCGAATCACGCTGAACTGCTGGGGCAAGCCATGAAACACCCCTTGCTGATCGGTGCTGACGGTGCTGGCTTTGCCGTGCATCTGCACTTGGGCCCGCACCACCTTGCCGCCCAGCGCGGCGCCGATGGCCTGGTGACCCAGACACACCCCCAGCAGCGGCAACTTGCCGGCGAAGTGGTGAATGGCCTCGACACAGATGCCGGCCTCAGCGGGCGAACACGGGCCGGGTGACAGCACCAAATGATCTGGCTTCAGATCCGCGATGCCTTGCACCGTAATCTGGTCGTTGCGAAAGACCCGCACGTCCTGACCCAGCTCACCGAAGTACTGCACCAGGTTGAAGGTGAAGCTGTCGTAGTTGTCGATCATCAACAGCATGGTCAGAACCCTTCTTCCACCAGCTCGGCGGCGCGGATCAGCGCCCGCGCCTTGTGCTCGGTTTCTTTCCACTCCATCTCGGGGATGGAATCGGCCACCACGCCGGCCGCTGCCTGCACATACAGCGTGTTGTCCTTGACGATGCCGGTGCGGATGGCGATGGCCACGTCCATGTCGCCGGCAAAGCTGAGGTAGCCGCAAGCGCCGCCATAAATGCCGCGCTTGACGGGCTCCAACTCGTCGATCAGCTCCATGGCGCGAACCTTGGGCGCGCCCGTCAGCGTGCCGGCCGGGAAGGTGGCGCGCAGCACGTCCAGGTTGCTGGTGCCGGGCAGCAGTCGGCCTTCGACGTTGCTCACGATGTGCATCACATGCGAATAGCGCTCGATGACAAAAGCGTCGGTGACCTTGACGCTGCCGGTCTGCGCGATGCGGCCGATGTCGTTGCGGGCCAGGTCGATCAGCATCAGGTGTTCGGCACGCTCCTTGGGGTCGTTCGACAGCTCTTGCTCCAAGGCCCTGTCCTGCTCGGGCGTGGCGCCGCGCGGGCGCGTGCCCGCCAACGGGCGAATGGTGACCTTGGGCCCCTCGGGCGTTTGCTCCTGTCGCACCAGGATCTCGGGCGAGGCGCCGACGATCTGGAAGTCCCCCATGTCGTAGAAGTACATGTAGGGCGATGGGTTCAAGGAGCGCAGCGCCCGGTACAAGCTCAGCGGGCTTTCGGTGTAGCGCTTCTTCAACCGCTGGCCGATCTGCACCTGCATCATGTCGCCAGCCGCGATGTATTCCTTGCTCTTAACCACGGCTGCGATGTAGGCGGCCTTGTCAAACTCACGCTCCACCGCGTAGGAAGGCCCGCGTTTAACGGCTGGCGCGGTCACGCTGTAGCGCAGCTTGTCGGCCAACTCGCTGAGCCGGCGTTTGCCATTGAAGTAGGCCTCGGGCTTGGCCGGGTCGGCATAGACGATGAGGTACAGGCGCCCGGACAGGTTGTCGATGACGGCCAGTTCTTCGCACTGCAGCAGCAAGATGTCCGGGGTGTCGATGCCGCCGACTTTCCAGGTTTGCGCCAACTTGGGCTCGATGTAGCGCACCGCGTCGTAGCCAAAGTAGCCCGCCAAACCACCACAGAAGCGCGGCATGCCAGGGCGCAAGGCCACTTTGAAACGCTGCTGATAAGTTTCGACAAAGTCGAGCGGATTGCCTTCAAAGGTCTCGACCACCTGACCGTCGGTGACCACTTCGGTCTTGAAGCCGCGTGCACGCAACAGGGTCTTGGCCGGCAGGCCGATGAAGCTGTAGCGGCCAAAACGCTCGCCACCCACCACGCTCTCCAGCAAAAAGCTGTGCTTGGCACCGCCAGCCAGCTTCAGGTAGAGCGACAGCGGTGTTTCCAGGTCCGCAAAGGCTTCCGCCATCAGCGGAATGCGGTTGAAGCCTTGGCCGGCCAGGCTTTGGAACTCTAGTTCAGTGATCACAACTCACACCTCTACACACTGAGCCTTGGGGCACCCGTTTAACAGGGTGCCGTGCAGCTGGATTTTGCGGTGGGGCACGAGCCCCGATCAGATGACCGCGAACGCGGTCAGGCGCAGTGGTGCGAGCGACGCCAGGGCCAAGCTCCCCGGGCGCAAAGGCCGGGCCGGCAGACGGCAACAAGGTGCAAAGCTGAAGAATTCACGCCTGCAGTTTAGCAGCGCTCTCTACTCAAAGTGCCGCAGGCCTGCCAGACTTTAGGTTTGTACCGTTGCGCCCGAAAGGCCTCATGAACACCCTGCATGCTTTTTTTCGCCGCGCCCTGCTGGCGGGCGCTTGTTGTGCCCCGCTGTGGGCATCCGCCCAGACTGTCGAGGTCGCAGGCGTCAAGTACGCGCCCACGGTCCAGGTGGGCGGTCAGAACCTGTTGCTCAACGGGGCTGGTGTTCGCTACAAATTTGTCGTCAAGGTCTATACCGCAGGCTTTTACCTGGGGGCCAAGGCCACCACACCAGAAGCGGTGTTGGCCGCACCCGGCCCCAAGCGAATCCACGTGGTGATGTTGCGCGACATCGACGCCAATGAACTGGGGCGGCTGTTCACGCGCGGCATGCAAGACAACGCCCCCAAGGAGGAGTTCAGCAAGTCCATCCCCGGCACCATCCGCATGGCCGACATCTTCTCGGCGCGCAAGAAATTGGTCGCCGGAGACAACTTCTCGGTTGACTGGGTGCCTGGTGTCGGCACCAGCGTGTTGGTCAACGGCAAGGCGCAGGGCGAGCCGGTGAAGGAGCCAGAGTTCTTCACAGCCCTGGCCCGAATCTGGCTGGGTAGCAAACCGGCCGACGAGGGCCTGAAGGGCGCGCTGCTGGGACGACCCGTCAGCAATGCCGGCGGATCACCGGGCCAGCAATAGCCCGGGCAGCAGTGCGGGCAACTCAGCCAAGCTGCCGACCACGGCGTCTGCGCCAGCATCTGCCACGGGCTGTCCGTGGTTGTAGCCATAGCTCACCAGAACCACGGGGCAGCCAGCGGCGCGCGCGGCGACGGCGTCGTTGCTGCTGTCGCCCACCATCAGCGTGCGCGCGGGCAAGGTGCCCAGGGCTTTGCAGGTTTCCAACAGTGGCAAGGGGTCGGGCTTCTTGCGCGCAAAGGCGTCGCCACCAAAAGCGTGCTCGAAAAATGCCTGCAAACCCTTTTGCGACAGCAAGGGGAGTGCAAACGCCGTGGGCTTGTTGGTCAAGCAGGCGAGCCGCATGCCCTGTGCCCGCAAAGCCTGCAGACCTAGAACAACGCCGGGGTAGACCGTTGAATGCTGCCCGTTGATCGACAGGTAGTGGTGCTGGTAGCGGGCCCAGGCTTGTTCGTACAGCGATGCCGGTGCACCTGCCTTCTTCAACACCTGGGTGATCAAGTGCTCTGAGCCCTTGCCAATGGTGTCCAAAACGAAGTCGCGTCCCACCGGCGCGTAGCCCAAGTCGCTCAGGGTCAGGCGCAAGGCCACGTCAAAGTCGCCCACGGTGTCGACCATGGTTCCGTCCAGGTCGACGATGGCGGCATCAAAAACAGGTTTCTTGGAAAGCATGGAGCGATTATGCGAACACGCTGCAGCACCCTTGGGTGGGCGGTGAAAATAGTCGCATGGCGCACCTGATCTTCGTTTTTGGAACCCTCAAAGAAGGCTTCTGCAACTTCCACGTCAACAGGGGTCGCCGTGTCGGCGGCGACTTTGTGACCGTGCACCCGCACGGGCTCTACATCCTGGGGCCGCGCCACTTGCCGTGGCTGGTGGACCAAGCTGGGCTCGGCGGCCCCGTGGTGGGGCAACTGTTTGAAGTGAACGACGCCACCTTGACCGACATGGACCGCCTGGAGCGCATCACCGAGCCCCTGTGGTACCGCCGGCAGCCGCTGGCCGTGCGCCCGCGAGATGGTGGGACGGAGCAGACCGTCTGGGTCTACATGGGAAGCCTGGAGCGCCTGGCGGTCGAGGCCATCCATGCCGGACCTGTTCCCGAGTACACACCCGAGCTGGC
Organism: Betaproteobacteria bacterium; assembly: GCA_043743835.1. Taxonomy (GTDB): domain Bacteria; phylum Pseudomonadota; class Gammaproteobacteria; order Burkholderiales; family Burkholderiaceae_C; genus Rubrivivax. Next base: position 29,441 of record JAYTVT010000104.1, on the reverse strand, counting down.
TGCCGCCTACCCTTTGGGTTTACTGGCCTGAGCACGGCGCCTTGAAGGTGCCGTGTGCTTGGCCAGCCATGCCGCGAACTCGGTGTACCAAAGCACGCTGTTGCGGGGCTTCAGCACCCAGTGGTTTTCGTCCGGGAACCACAGCAAACGGGCGTCCACGCCGCGCGCCTTGAGCGTGTTGTAGTAGGCCAGGCCATTGCAGTCGGGCACCCGGTAGTCCTGGGCACCATGGATCACCAACGTGGGCGTGTTCATCTGCGCGGCGAAGGCGTGCGGGCTTTGGCCCAGTACCCGCCCCATGTCTTCCCAGTAGTTGGCTGCCAGGTCTTTGGGGCGCACCGGGTAGCTGTCGGCTGAAAACGTGGAAACCCTGTCAAACACGCCGGCGTGGCAGATGTAGGCCTGGTAGCGCCCGGCAGGAACGTGACCGTTCATCCAGGCCACCAGAAATCCGCCGTAGCTGCCCCCCGTAGCGCAGAAGCGTGAAGGGTCGGCCCAGGGCTGACGCTGCAGCCAGTCGGTAGCCGCTTCGATGTCCTGCAGCTCCAGTTCGCCTTGGCGCCCGATCAGGCTGTGCCGAAAGGCCCAGCCAAAACCGCTGGAGCCATGGAAGTTGACCTGCGCGATGACGTGCCCCGCAGCGGCAAAAACATGCGGATTCCAGCGCCAGCCAAAGGTGTCGCCTGCGGCTGCAAAGGGGCCACCGTGTATGACGTGCGTCACCGGGTGGCGGCGCCGGGCGTCAAAGCCTGGCGGAAAGGTCAGCCACATCTGCACACCGTCGCCTTGTGCGCCCTGGATGGTCACCTCTTGCACGGTACCCATGCGCACACCGGCCAAGACATCGTCGTTGAAGGACTCCAGCCGCAGAGGCACTGCTGATGGGCGCAGCGCCAGCACGCGCGCCGGATACAAGGCGCTGTCCGCGACCACGACCGTCAGGTCCGACTGCACCTCAAATCCCAGTACTGAACCTTCAGTGTGCACGGGCGTCACGCGCCCCTGTGCCAGATCGCACCGCCACAGCGGCGTGCGGCCCCTGTCGTCTGCAGTGAAGTAGACGGCCGCACTGTCGGGCGACCACTGCAGGGCCGACCCCACTGAACCGTCCCAGCCTTGGCTCAGCACACGCCAGGCTCCGGTGTCCAGGTACTTGATCGCGGCAAGTGCCGATGCGGTGTGCACTTGGCCGACGTGGGCCGCCGTCAGCGCCAGCTGCTGACCGTTGGGGCTGTACCGGGGAGACGCAAAGTCCCAGCCCGGTTCATCCAACAAGGCCGCGAATCGGCGGCCACGCAGCGTCAATTCGGTGATGGCGCTGGGATTGCCCAGGCGCTTGGCTGCAGAGGGGTCGTTGGCAAAAGCCAGACGTCTGCCGCTTGGGTGCACGTCGTAGCTGGAAGAACCTTCGGCGGTGCGCTCCAGCTCAAACAGCGTCCCTTCAAACAGGTCGGTCACGCGCCCATTGGCGATGTCCAGCAACAGCAGGTGCAAGACCCGGTCTTGCGGGATGTTGTGGTCCCAGTAGCGGTAGAGGGCTTCACTGGTGGCGTAGCCCGTCTCTTTGCGATCTGACCAGGCCTGTTGCTGCTTGTTCTGGGCGCTGGCCCCTTTCAGCTGGGGCCAGACCCAGGCCGCAAAGAGCAGGCGTTTGCCGTCGGGCATCCATCGGTACGAGTGCACCCCGGGCGCGAAGTTGCTGATGCGCCGGGCCTCACCGCCGTCCGGGGAAATCAAATACAGCTGGGCATGAGCGTCGCGTTTGCCCTGGTGTTCGCGCCGCGCCACAAAGGCGATCTGGTCACCCGCCGGCGACCAGCTGGCCTGGCCGTCTTTGTCACCACACCGCGTCAACTGACGCGGTTCGCCGCCCAGTGTGGACAAGAGCCACAGCGACGAGCTGCCGCTGTTCTTGTCCATGTCGTAGTGGGTCACCGAACAAACGGCGCGGGACCCATCGGGCGCCAGGGACAGGCCGCCGACGCGGCCAAGTTTCCAAAGGGTCTGGGCGTCCAGTGGGCGAGGCGTAGATTTCATGCCCGCTAGTGTCGCCGCTTCGCAGCGGCACGGGCATTGGCGGCCATCAAGACCCTTGATCGGCGGTTGACGCCACCGCCGCAGGGCGCCGTTAGGCCGGCATCAAGCTGCCGCGGCCTTGAGCTCTTTCTTGTGGGCCCGTGCCTGCGCCCGCTTGTCACGGGTGGTGGCGATTTCGTAGGCTTCCACCGCTTCTTTGCGCATTTCAATGGCGCGCTTGAGGGCGGCCTTGAAGCGGGCGGGCGTGTAGGTGTTTTCAGTGCCGATGTAGATGCTGCGGCGCTGGGGTGTCTGACCAAAACGCGGGATCAACACCGCCAGGCTGCAGTCACGCAAGGCGCTGCCACGGCGCTGGCGCACGATGGGGCCCGAAATGCCCACCGGCAGGTCGTTGCTCTTGTTGGCGCTGGGGCCACGCTGCAACAAGGACGGTGCAGGCAGGGTCGCAATGCGCTTGAGCAGCTCTTTGGTGGCCAGTCGCAAAGACTCTGCAGCCCCACTGCCGTCGTTGGTGTGGTCGGAGTAGAGCTTGGTGCCACCGTAGCGCAGTTGCCATCCGTGGGTGGCTTTGTGGTCGATGCGCTGAACGCTTTGCGGCACCTCGAAAACATGGCCGCTGAAAATGGTTACGGTGCGAAATTTCATGCGTCGCCTCTTGAATTGTGGACGTCGCTCCCTGCTCTATCCAGACCGGTGTGCTCTGCGGTCACTCGCTGTCCGTACCCCGGACTGTAGTGCAATCGAAGGGCAAAGTCTCGCCTTCAGGCGACTTGGGTTTCCAGAGGCCGACAATCCATCCCATGCTGCTCGACGATCTTGACCGCCGTCTGTTGGCCTTGCTGCAGGCCAACGCCCGCACCAGCGCGGCCGATCTGGCCCGCCAGTTGGGCGTGGCGCGCACCACGGTGCTGGCGCGACTGACCCGGCTGGAGAAGCAGTCGATCATCGTCGGCTACACCGTACGCCTGGGCGCCGATGAGGGCGAGCGTGGCGTGCAAGCCTACGTCGGCATCACCACCGAGCCCAAGGCAGCGCGCCTGGTCACGGCCCGGCTGGCCACGCTGCCTGAGCTGCGTCAGCTCTGCTCGGTGAGTGGCGAGTTTGACTACCTGGCCTTGCTGCACGCCGAGTCCACCACCCGGCTGGACGCCTTGCTGGACGAGATCGGCGCCTTCGAAGGTGTACTCAAAACCACCACCAGCGTGGTGCTGGCCAGGCGCATCGACCGAACCTGATGCCGACAGGCCCTCAGGCCAGTTCGCGCCGCATGGCCTGGATGACCGAGCGGTAGTCCGCTGCTCCAAAAATGGCACTGCCCGCCACAAAGGTGTCGGCCCCAGCGTTGGCCACGCGGCGGATGTTGTCAACCTTGATGCCGCCGTCCACCTCCAGGCGAATGTCGCGCCCGCTGCGGTCGATGAGCTGGCGTGCCTGCTCCACCTTGCGCAGCGCGCTGTCGATGAAGCTTTGGCCACCAAAGCCAGGGTTGACGCTCATGATCAGGATCAAGTCAACCTTGTCGATGACCCACTCCAGCACGTCCAGCGGTTCGGCCGGGTTGAACACCAGGCCCGCTTGTTTGCCTTCGGCCTTGATGAGTTGCAGCGTGCGGTCCACGTGCATGCTGGCGTCGGGGTGGAAACTGACCAGATCCGCACCGGCCTTGCAAAAAGCCTGGGCCAGCGCGTCCACCGGCTGCACCATCAGGTGCACGTCGATGGGCACCGAACTGTGGGCGCGCAGGGCCTGGCAGACCATGGGCCCAAAGGTCAGGTTGGGCACGTAGTGGTTGTCCATCACGTCAAAGTGGATCCAGTCGGCGCCGGCTTCGATGACGTGGCGCACTTCCTCGCCCAGGCGGGCAAAGTCGGCCGACAGGATGCTGGGGGCAATGCGGTAGGTGCTCATCAAAGTGATTCTAGAAGTGCTGCCTAGAATGCCGCGCATGGCCAAGCCCGAATTCACATGCGAAGTCCGCGTGCAGTACCTGCCGGACCGGTCGCAACCGCCCGACGGCCCTTACGCCTTCGCCTACACGGTCAGCATCCGCAACACGGGCGACATCACGGCGCAACTGGTGGCCCGCCACTGGGTGGTGACCAACGCCCAAGGCGACCGCGAAGACGTGCGTGGACTGGCGGTGATCGGCCATCAGCCTTTGCTCAAGCCAGGCGAAAACTTCGAGTACAGCAGTTGGACCCGCATCGACACGCCCGTGGGGCAGATGCAGGGGACCTTCTTCTGCATGACCGAGGAAGCCTATCCCTTCGAAGCCACGGTTCCTGAGTTCGCCTTGATCTATCCCGGCGCGTTGCACTGAACCGTTGGTGCATGGAGCGCTGGCGGCCAGCGCGTCGAACTTTGCAGACCGAGCGTGACCAGCGCCTGCGGTGCGCACCCGTACTTTGGCCTGCACCTTGGGCTGCGCTTGAACCACATCATGGCTCCGGCGGCGGCTCTTCCCGGTCGCCCTTGCGGCGGCCCGAGAACATCGTCCACCAGACGAAAAACAGCAACAGCCCCAATGCGGCCAAGGCCTCCAGAATCAGCAGCCACATGCGGATAGCTCCTTCACGTTGTGCGCTTGGGCGGCCACAGCAGGTTCAGCGCCAAGCCTGACAAGACCAGCGCGGCTGCGGTCAGCTTCCACGGTTGCAAAGCTTCAGACAAGAACCAGGCCGAGGTTCCCATGCCAAACACCGGGACCAACAGCGCCATCGGTGCAATGGTGGCCGCCGGGTGCCGGGCCATCAGCCAGCCCCATGCGGCGTAGCCAAACAGTGAGTTGCCCAGCGCTTGCCAGAGCACGGCCGCCCACACCGTGGCGTCGGAAGCCATCAGGCCGTGGGCCATGCGCGTCGGGCCTTCAAAAAACAGCGACAAGCCCAGCAGTGGTGGCAACGCAAAGCAGCTGGACCAGACCACCACACCCAGCATGTGCACCCGCCCCATGCTGCGGGCCACCTGGTTGCCTGCTGCCCAGCACAAAGCACCTGTGAGCACCATGGCCAGGCCGGTGAGCGAGATGTCACCGCCCGTGTTGGACGCGATCACCGCAATGCCCAGCGTGGCCAGGAGCAGCGCCACCCACTGGTGCGGGCGAACACGTTCACCGTCTGCGGCCATGGCCAGCCCGATGGTGAAGAAGACCTGGGTCTGGATCACCAGTGACGCCAAACCAGGCGCGATGAAGCCGTTGAGCGCCAGGTAGAGCAAGCCGAACTGGCCGCTGCCGATCAACACACCGTAGGCGGCCAGTTTGCGCCAGGGCACGGCGGGCCGCGGAACGAAAAGCGCCGCTGGCACAAACACCAATACGAACCGCAGCACCCCCAGCAACAGCGGCGGCAGTGTCGGCAGCGCCCACTTGATGACCACGAAGTTGGTGCCCCACACCGCCACCACCATCAACGCCAGCAAGAAGTGTCTGAGGGGCAAACGCCCGATGGAAGCCGTCAAACCAAACCCATCATCCAGCCACCACGACGCGGTCGCGCCCCTGATCCTTGGCGTCTTGCAGGGCGCGCTCGGCCCGCGCCAGGGTTTGCAGAACCGATTCGCCGGCGTGGTGTTCGGCCAGCCCGGCCGACATCGTGATGCCCACCGCCGCCGTGCCGTGCAGGATGCGCAAAGCGCTGACCTTCTGGTGCAGCCGCTCCAGCCCACCGCGGGCCAAGGCGGCGCGGGTATCGCCCATCATCAGCACAAACTCTTCGCCGCCCCAGCGGCTGAGCATGTCGGAAACACGCACATGGCGCTGGGCTTCCTGGGCCACGGCGCGCAACACGGCGTCACCCACGGTGTAGCCGTGGGCCTCGTTGACCGGCTTGAAACGGTCGATGTCCAGCACCGCCAGGCAAAAGCTCTGGCCGCTGCGGATGCAGCGCTGGTGTTCCTGGTCCATCAGCTCTTGCATGTGGCGTTTGTTGATCAGGCCCGTGAGTTCGTCTCGGGTGGTGTGCTCGCGCAGGCGAGCCAGGGCCTGGGCCAGTTCGGCCCGCTGCAGCCGTGAACGGTGGCGCATGCGCGACAGGCGGCCGGCCAACATGGACATGGCCGGCATCATGGTGGCCACCAGGAGGAAGTGGCCCAGTTCCACCACCATGGGGTAGGCGCGCGGGTTCTGATTGGCCATCAGCGCCATCACGGCGCCAAAGAGCAGCACGGCGTAAACGCTGAGCCAGCGCATCTGCCGTGGTGACACCACGAACATGCCAAACATCAAGACCACCATCACCACCGGAAACACGGCGCCGCGCCCGGAACCCAGCAAGGTGTAGGCGGCCGCCCCGCTGGTCAACGCGAACAGCATTTGCGGCACGGTCAGCGCCGGGTCGGCCAGCTTCGACGACCAGCCGATGCGGATCGCTGCAAAAAAACCGACCATGCCCGCCAGCGTGGCCAAAGACCACCACCGCACCGGACCGGGCTGCGCCACGCCCACCCAGACAAAGTAGTGCATGGCCGCCACGCCCGTGGCCATCACCAACATGGCCAAGCCCGCCTGGGCCAGACGGACACGCTGCACCGGTTCGGTGGTCAACAGCAAATCGACAAGACGGTTCATGAACAGTCGAACGGGGAGGCCTGGGGTTGCAGGGCAGATGGGCCCTTCAACCGCGAGCGTAGCGCACCTGCAGGGCGGGCTCCGCTACCGACCCTGCGGCTCGCCGCTGCGAGCCGTCAGCCAACTGAGCCACCACGACCCAAAGGCGTCAGCGCGCGGGCATCAGGTGCTGCAGCGGAAGAGCGGCGCCGGCCTTGACCTCGCCCAGGCTGAAGCTGGTGTGCAGGTCTTTCACATTGGGCAATTTGAACAGCACGTCCATGGCCAGGCGCGAAAAGGCGTCCAGGTCGGTGGCCACCACGTGCAGCTCAAAGGTGCCAGCACCGCTGATGTAGTGGCAGGCCACCACCTCGGGCCGCGCGCGGATGGCGTCTTCCAAGGCGCGGGTGCTTTCGCTGTTGTTGCGCTCGGCGTCCAGCCGCACAAAAGCCAGCACGCCCAAACCGATCTTGCGGCGGTCGATCTCGGCGCGGTAACCGGTGATGTAGCCCTGCTCTTCCAGCCACTTGACGCGCCGCCAGGTGGGCGCGGCGCTGAGACCTATGCGCAGGGCCAACTCGGCGTTGGACAGGCGGGCGTCGGCCTGCAAGGCCTGCAGGATGGCCAGGTCGTATCGGTCCAATGCAGCGCCCTGGCGATCGGCAACATCACCGCCGCTTCCTGCGGGCGATGCGGTGGTTTTCCCCAATGCGGTCTTTTTGAGCGTCATTCGTTTAGCAATTCATTGTTTGGAGCAACGTTCTTGCGCACAGCATGCCTGAGCGGGCATTAAAAGAAAAGACATGAATCGCCGCATTGCCTAAACTGCCGCCCAGCCCACGCCGTCCATACAGCCCATCAGCGCCAGGAGTTGCCAAGACATGAACGCACCGTTGCCCGAGTCCGTCCGCAAGGCCCTGGAAACCGCCACGCTGGACGACAAATACAGCCTGGGCGCCGGCCGTGCCTTCATGAGTGGCGTGCAAGCGCTGGTGCGCCTGCCCATGCTGCAACGCCAGCGCGATCTGGTGGCGGGCCTGAACACCGGCGGCTTCATCAGCGGCTATCGCGGCAGCCCACTGGGCGGCTACGACCAGGCCTTGTGGGCGGCCAAGAAGCACCTGGCACACAACCACATCGTCTTCCAGCCTGGTGTCAACGAAGAACTGGGCGCCACCGCGGTGTGGGGCACGCAGCAGCTGGACCTGTACCCGCAGAGCAAGAAGTACGACGGCGTCTTTGGCATCTGGTACGGCAAGGGCCCGGGCGTGGACCGCTGCAGCGACGTTTTCAAACACGCCAACATGGCCGGCACCTCCAAGCACGGCGGCGTGATTGCCATCGCCGGCGACGACCACGTCAGCAAGAGCAGCACGGCCGCCCACCAAAGCGACCACATCTTCAAGGCCTGCGGCCTGCCGGTGTTTTTCCCCAGCAATGTGCAAGACATCCTGGACATGGGCCTGCACGCTTTTGCCATGAGCCGCTTCAGCGGCGTGTGGAGCGGCATGAAGACCATCCAGGAGGTGGTGGAAAGCAGCGCCAGCGTACAAGTCGACCCCGACCGCGTGAAGATCATCATGCCCGAGGACTTTGCAATGCCGCCTGGCGGCCTGCACATCCGCTGGCCTGATCAACCTTTGGAGCAAGAAGCCCGGCTGATGGACTACAAGTGGTACGCGGCCCTGGCTTATGTGCGCGCCAACAAGCTCAACCACAACGTCATTGCCACGCCACAAGACCGCTTCGGCATCATCGCCAGCGGCAAGGCCTTCAACGACACCCGTCAGGCGCTCAACGACCTGGGGCTGGACGACGACACCTGCCGCCAGCTGGGCATACGCCTGCACAAGGTCAACGTGGTGTGGCCGCTCGAGGCCACCATCACGCGCGACTTTGCGCAGGGCCTGCAAGAGATCTTGGTCGTCGAAGAAAAGCGCCAGGTCATCGAGTACCAGTTGAAGGAAGAGCTCTACAACTGGCGCGCCGACGTGCGCCCCAATGTGCTGGGCAAATTTGACGAACAAGAGGGCGACGGCACGGGCGGCGAGTGGAGCATGGCCAACCCCAGCCAAAACTGGCTGCTGCGCGCCAAAGCCGACCTGACGCCCGCCATCATCGCCAAGGCCATCGCCAAGCGGCTGAAGAAGCTGGGCGTGCCGGCCGAGGTCATCGCCCGCATGGACCAGCGCCTGGCCGTGCTGTCGGCCCGCGAGCAGCAACTGATCGAATTGAAAACCGACACCGGCGAGCGCGCGCCCTGGTTCTGCAGCGGCTGCCCACACAACACCAGCACCCGCGTGCCCGAAGGCAGCCGTGCGCTGGCCGGCATCGGCTGCCACTACATGTCGGTGTGGATGGACCGCAGCACCACCACGTTCAGCCAGATGGGTGGTGAAGGCGTGGCCTGGGTCGGTCAATCCCACTTCACCACCGACACCCACGTCTTTGCCAACCTGGGCGACGGCACCTACTTCCACAGCGGCATCCTGGCCATCCGGCAAAGCATTGCAGCCGGTGTGAACATCACCTACAAGGTGCTCTACAACGACGCCGTGGCCATGACCGGCGGCCAGCAGGTGGGTGAGCGACCTGAAGGCCACAGCGTGCTGCAGATCATGAAGAGCCTGGTCGCCGAGGGCGTGGCCAAACTGGTCATCGTCACCGACCAGCCCGAGAAGTACGACGGCATCTCGCTCGAAGCCGGCGTGACGGTGCACCACCGCGGCGAGCTCGACCGCATTCAGCGCGAACTGCGCGAGATCAAAGGCACCAGCGCCCTGATTTACGACCAGACCTGCGCCACCGAAAAACGCCGCCGCAGGAAGCGCGGCAAGATGGTCGACCCCGAAAAGCGCGTCGTCATCAACGAGCTGGTCTGTGAAGGCTGCGGCGACTGCAGCGTGCAAAGCAACTGCCTCAGTGTTGAACCGGTGGAAACCGACTTCGGCCGCAAGCGCCGCATCAACCAGAACAGCTGCAACAAGGACTTCAGTTGCGTCAAAGGTTTTTGCCCCAGCTTTGTCACCGTTGAAGGCGGTCAACTGAAAAAGCCCAAGAAGGCCGCCAAGGGCGACACCAGTGCCCTGCCCGCCATCCCCGAGCCCACGCTGCCCTTGGCTGAGAAGGCCTGGGGCATCGTGGTCGGCGGTGTCGGCGGCACTGGCGTCATCACCATCGGCCAGCTGCTGGGCATGGCCGCGCACCTGGAAGGCAAGGGCGTGGTCACGCAAGACGCCGGCGGCCTGGCGCAAAAGGGCGGCGCCACCTGGAGCCACATTCAGATCGCCAACCGGCCCGAAGCCATCCACACCACCAAGGTCGACACCGCGCAGGCCGACCTGGTGATTGCCTGCGACAGCATCGTCGGCGCAGCCAAATACACGCTGACCGTGATGCAACAGGGGCGCACCTTCGTGGCCCTGAACACCCACGGCACGCCCACCGCGGCCTTTGTGAAAAACGCCAACTGGCAGGCGCCGGGTGCGAACTGCGAGGCCGTCATCCGCACCAGCGTGGGCGACACGCTGGTGGGCGCCTTTGACGCCGAACAGGTGGCCGTGCAGATGCTGGGCGACAGCATCTACACCAACCCGTTGATGATGGGCTACGCGTGGCAGATGGGGCGCATCCCGCTGAGCCTGGCGGCCATCACGCGCGCCATCGAGCTCAACGGCGTGCAGATCGACAACAACAAGGCCGCGTTTGACTGGGGCCGCCGCTGCGCCCACGACCTGGCCGCGGTGCAAGCCTTGTTCAAGGCGCAGGCAGTGATCCAGTTCGTGAAGAAGCCCGGCCTGACCGAGATGCTGGCCACGCGGGTGGACTTTCTCACCGGCTACCAGGACGCCGCTTATGCCGCCAGCTACAAAGCCTTTGTCGAAAAGGTGAAGGTGGCCGAGGCACCGCTGGGTGGCACGACCTTGAGCGAAGCGGTGGCCCGCTACCTGTTCAAGGTGATGGCCTACAAGGACGAGTACGAGGTGGCCCGCCTGCACACCGACAAGGCCTTCACCGACAAGATCGCGGCCATGTTTGAAGGCGACTACAAAGTGGTGCACCACCTGGCGCCGCCGCTCATCGCCAAGAAAAATGACAAGGGCGAGCTGATCAAGCAACCCTTTGGCCCCTGGATGCGCAGCGCCTTTGGCTTGCTGGCCAAGATGAAGGGCCTGCGCGGCGGCGCGCTGGACATCTTTGGTCGCACCGAAGAGCGCAGAAAAGAGCGCGCGCTGATCACCGAGTACCGCGCCTGCATCGAAGAACTGCTGCAGACCCTGAACGCCGACAACCGCGCCTTGGCGGTGGAAATTGCTCGCGTGCCTGAGGACATCCGAGGTTATGGGCACGTCAAGGATCGTCACCTCAATGCCGCTCGTCCGAAATGGGACACCCTGATGCAACGCTGGCGCACTGGCGCACTTCAAAAGGCCGCGTGAGAATTCCCACCAAAACCACCTGACGGGAGGTTTCCGATGGACCCAGCGCAACAGCCAACATCAGTCGCTTCGCAGAACGCCGAAGCGGGCAGCACCGACGGGCCACGCGCCGTGATCGCCTGTTACCGGGCCAAGCCCGGCCAAGAAGCCACGTTACGGGCCCTGGTGCGCGACCACGTGCCGGCGCTGCGCCGCTTGGGCCTGGCCACCGACCGTGCGCCCTACAGCCTGCAGGCCGCTGATGGAACCTTGGTGGAGGTGTTTGAATGGTCTTCCGCCAAGGCCATTGAGGCCGCGCACGACCACCCCGAGGTGCACCGCATGTGGGCCGCGTTTGGCCAGGCCTGTACCTATGTGAAGCTGTCGCAACTGGCCGAAGCCCAAAATCTCTTCGCCGAATTTTCGCCACTGGCCCCATGAGCGAGCCGGGCCGTTCCCAAGCGCTCATGCAGCAGCGCGCAGCGTAGTCCCATGACCTGGCAAGCACTGGCTTTTGCGAGGCGACGCGAAGCCAGCCGCCGCGTGCCCTTTGTGGTTGCAGACCGGGCGGTGGGCTCGGTGGATCGCAACCACCTGCACGCTTTGGCCGGTTGGCCGGCGTGGCTGAAAGTCAGCGACGAACAAGTCGAGCTCATCGCCGATGAACCCGGTGCTGCGCTGGCCACCATCAACGCCAGCCTGCGCGACGCGGGCCTGGTGCGCGCCTGGCGCGATGAGTTCTTTGCCCTGCTCGGCCCCCAAACCGGACAACGCCTGGCGCGAATGGAACGCGCCGCCTGCCGCTTCTGGGGCACCCTGACCTTGGGCGCGCATGCCAACGGCTACCTGGCTGACGCACAAGGCCGGCCCAGCCACCTTTGGATTGCCCGCCGATCGGCCAGCAAAGCCACCGACCCCGGCTTGCTGGACAACCTGATTGGCGGCGGCGTGTCCGACGGCCAAACACCCCATCAGACCTTGCTGCGAGAAGCCTGGGAAGAAGCCGGGCTGAGCCCCCATCAGCTGGGTTCCATGCAGGCCAGCAGCGTGCTGCGCTTGCACCGCGACGTGGCCGAGGGCTTGCAACTCGAAGACTTGTACTGCTTCGACGTCTTGCTGCCGCCGGGCCTGCAGCCCATCAATCAAGATGGCGAGGTGGCTGGCTTCGAATGCATGCCCGTGCAGCAAGCACTTCGGGAAGCCGCCGGCAACGGCATGACCGTAGACGCGGCGTTGGTGACGCTGGACTTCGCTTTGCGCCACCGCCTGCTGGAGCCCGCCTTGGCCGAAGTTCTCTTGCCTTTGCTGCCCAGGCACAAACCGGATTGAACGTCACAGTCACTGACCGAGCCGGTCGTCGGCATCGACCTGTTCTGAGGCAGCTCTTGAAGCGACTGCAAGGACTGCTCCTGCACTTGCGGCCATGGCAACGCCTGCGTCCAAACTGCGGTCCGCATTCGTAAGTCCTGTCGACCCCTTTCAAAAGCCTTGAACAAAGCCGTTCTTCCCAGGCCTCAACATTCAACCACCGTGAATTCAGCCAACCCCAACTCAGCCCGCTATCACCCCGTCAGCATGGCCCTGCACTGGCTGCTGGCTGTGATGATCCTGGCATCGCTGGGCATCGGCTTGTACATGACCGGCCTGTCTTTTTCGCCCACGCGCCTGCGCCTGTACAACTGGCACAAGTGGGCAGGCATGGTGATCCTGATCTTGTCCGCAGCGAGGCTGCTGTGGCGGCTGACCCACCGGCCGCCAGCCGATCTGCCCATGCCAGCCTGGCAAAGCCGTGTGGCGCATGGCGCGCACCTGGCGCTGTACGTTCTGTTCTTTGCGGTGCCGCTGTCGGGTTGGGCGTACAGCTCGGCGGCCGGCTTTCCCATCGTGCTGTTTGGGGTGGTGCCGCTGCCCGACTGGGTGGCGGTAGACCGCGAGCTCTCCAACAGCCTAAAACCCTTGCACCACTGGTTGGCCTACGCCTTGGGTGGCGTGGTGGCGCTGCATGTGGCTGGTGCACTCAAGCACCTGATCATCGACCGCGACCAGCTGCTGCAGCGCATGCTGCCGGCACGCTTTTCCTGAATCCAACGCACTTCAACCAACCACTTCACATGAACTCACGCACCCTGTTCAGCCTGACCTTGGGCCTGGCGCTGCTCAGCGCAGCCTGGCAGCCCGCTCTGGCACAAACCAAACCCGCTCAACTGCTGGTGGCTGGCAGCGAAATCGGCTTCACCACCAAGCAGATGGGCGTGCCCGTAGACGGTAAGTTCGGAAAGTTCAGCGCACAAATCACGCTGGACCCCAAGAAGCCAGAGACCGGCACCGTGGCCTTCACCATCGACACCGGCAGCGCGCGCTTTGGCAGTGCCGAGCTGGACGCCGAGGTGCCCAAGTCCACCTGGTTGAACGTACCTAAGTTTCCGCAAGCCACGTTTCAGTCCACGGGCATCAAAGGCACCGGGCCCGGCAAGTTCGACGTGACCGGCAAACTCAGCATCAAAGGCTCGGTGCGCGACGTCGTGGTGCCCGTGCAGGTGACCCAGGCCGCGGGCACCAGCACCGCCAGTGGCAGCTTCACCATCAAGCGCCTGGAATTCAAGGTGGGCGAGGCCGAGTGGGCCGACACCTCGATGCTGGCCAACGACATCGTGGTGCGTTTCAAGCTGGTTCTTGCCGGCTTGGGGCCGCTGTAGCCCTCACTTCCCCGCTTCCTCAACCGACCCTGGAGTTACCCATGAAGACGACCGTCGCAGCTGCTGCATGCCTGCTTCTCTTTGGCGCCGCGCAAGCGCAAACCGCCACCTACACCATCGAGCCCACCCACACCTTTGTCAGCTTCGAGATCAGCCACTTTGGCACCAGCACCAACCGCGGGCGCTGGGACAAAAAGGAAGGTACGGTTCAGTTTGACCGCGCCGCCAAGACCGGCAGGGTCGAACTGAGCATCGACATGACGTCCATCAACACCGGCGTGGCGCCGTTTGACGGCCATCTGAAGAGCAAGGACTTCTTCAATGTCGCTGAACATCCGGTGGCGAAATTTGTGGGCGACAAGTTCAACTTTGCTGGCGACAGAGTCACCAGCGTGGAAGGTACGCTGACCCTGCTGGGCAAGAGCAACCCCGTCACCCTGCAAGCCAAGCAGTTCAATTGCTACACCAACCCGTTCTTCAAGCGTGAAGTGTGTGGTGGTGACTTTGAAGCCACCATCGCGCGCAGCCAGTGGGGCATGGTTTATGGCATGCCTGTGGTGGCACCGGACAACGTGCGCCTGGTGATCCAGGTCGAGGCCATCAAGCAGTAAACCGCCGCCCAGAACCCGAGGCTCAAACCCTCGGGTTCTCCTTTTTCATGCCGTACTCCGGTGTTTGCGGCAGCATCCGGGCATGAACAGAACCCGTATTCTGGCCGCGCTGACCGTCAGCCTGATGTCCCTTGCTCAGCCGACCCTGGCCCAGGCCCCCGCGGCTCCGGTACCCCTTGTGACCTACCGGCTGGATCCCCAACACAGCTTTGTGACCTTTGAGGTGGTCCACTTTGGCACCTCCACGTCGCGCGGGCGCTTTGGACCCATCAACGGCGAAGTGACGCTGGACCGCGCGCAGCGCAGGGGTGAAGTGGCGCTGCGCGTGGCCACCGCCCAGGTCGATACGGGCATACCTGTGTTCAATGCTCGCTTGCGCCAGAGCGACCTGCTAGGCAGTACCGAGTACCCAGAGGCCTACTTTGTGGCCCGTCAGTTCCGCTTTGATGGCGACCGTGTCGCCGAAGTCAGGGGCGAGTTCACGCTGCGCGGCATCAGCCAGCCGTTGTCGCTGAAGGCGAGCCAGTTTTCTTGCCGCGACGACCACGAGACCCAGGAAGAAGTCTGCGGCGGCGACTTCGAAGGTCAACTGCTGCGAAGCGACTTTGGCGCCACCTTTGGTTTGCCCTTGATCGGGAATTTGGTGCGCCTGCTGGTGCAGGTGGAGGGTCGACGCCGGATTTGACCGATTAGGTGCATTGCGGTCAAAACAGTCATGACGACACGCTCGGGTTACCCCGGGTACGCCCTGAGTGGCGAGCAGTCAATAGTCAAGAGCACTGCGCAGGTTTGAAGACTGCGGGCAGGCCCTACAACACCCCACGGAGACCAGAAATGACCGAACCCGTCAAGAAGACCGCACCGTTGCGTCGCCAGTTCCTGAAGTCTGCCACTGCTGGCGCGGTCGGTGCAGGCGCCATGGTGGCCCCGCACATTGCCTCGGCCCAGACCACGTCGATGCGCTTTCAAAGCACCTGGCCGGCCAAGGACATCTTTCACGAGTACGCCAGCGATTTCGCCAAGAAAGTCAATGACATGACCGGCGGCGAACTGAAGATCGAAGTTCTGCCTGCGGGTTCGGTGGTCCCTGCCTTTGGTTTGCTCGATGCGGTGTCCAAGGGCACGCTGGATGGTGGCCACGGCGTGCTGGGGTACCACTACGGCAAGCAAAACGCGCTGGCCTTGTGGAATTCAGGACCGGCTTTTGGCATGGACGCCAACATGCTGCTGTCTTGGCACAAGTACGGCGGTGGCAAGGAACTGCTGGCCAAGCTGTATGCCTCCATCGGCATCACCACGGTGCAATCCTTCCTGTATGGACCCATGGCCACGCAGCCATTGGGCTGGTTCAAGAAGCCGGTCACCAAACCGGAGGACTTCAAGGGTCTGAAATACCGCACCAACGGCCTGGCCATCGATCTGTTCACGGCCATGGGTGCCGCAGTCAATGCACTGCCGGGCGGTGAAATCGTGCCCGCCATGGACCGCGGGCTGCTGGACGCAGCCGAGTTCAACAACGCCACGTCCGACCGCTTGCTGGGCTTCCCCGACGTCTCCAAGGTCTGCATGCTGCAGAGCTACCACCAGAGCGCCGAGACCTTCGAAATCATGTTCAACAAGCCCAAGTACGACGCGCTGCCTGCCAAGATGAAGGCGATCATCGACAACGCCGTCGAGGCCTCGTCCGCCGATATGTCGTGGAAGGCCATTGACCGCTATTCCAAGGACTACATCGAATTGCAGACCAAGGACAAGGTCAAGTTCTACAAGACGCCCGACTCGGTGTTGCAAGTGCAGCTCAAACTGTGGAGTGAGATCCTGGCCAAGAAGTCAGGCGAGAACCCCATCTTCAAGGAAGTCGTTGAATCGCAGAAGATCTTTGCCGAGCGAGCCGTCAAGTGGGACCAGGACACCTACGTCAGCCGTCGCATGGCGGTGAGTCACTTCTTTGGCGCCAAGGCGCCCGAAGCCAAAAAGGGCTGAGTCCCGCGCCCCAGCAGGTCGGCCACCCGGACGCAACCGGGTGGCCTTTTTCTCTTTGAACAGACCAGGCCATGCAGCAAGTGCTTCTGACGATCGACAAGATCAGTACCTTTGTGGGCCAAGCGTTCTCTTGGCTCATCGTTCTGCTCACCCTTCTCATCAGTTGGGAAGTGTTCTCGCGCTATGTGCTGGACCGCCCGCACGCCTGGGCCTTTGACGTGATGATCATCATGTACGGCAGCTTGTTCATGATGGCGGGCGCCTACACCCTGTCCAAGGCCGGGCATGTGCGAGGTGACGTGCTGTATGGCTTTTTCGAGCCACGTACCCAGGCCACCATCGACCTCGTCCTCTACATCTTGTTTTTCCTGCCTGGCGTGTTCGCCATGACCTACGCAGGCTATTTTTTTGCGGCCGAGTCCTGGGCCATGAACGAACATTCCAGCATCACGTCTGATGGCCCGCCCATCTACCCCTTCAAGACCATCCTGCCCTTGGCCGGCGCCATCTTGTTTGTGCAAGGCATCGTCGAGATCATCCGCTGCATCATTTGCATTCGAAAGGGCGCTTGGCCCTCCCGCGAGGGCGACGTGGAGGAAGTAGACGTCGACAAACTCAAGGAAATGGTTCACGTCAAGGACATCGACATCGAACGGCTCGACCATTTGGTGGCACCCCAGGGAGCCGCCAAATGAAGATCAAGAAAGAGTTGTGGTTTGGCTTTGTGCTGATGGCGATCATCGTCGTCACGGTGGCCATCTTCATGCCGTGGAGCCACTTTTTCGATGGTCACTTGACCCGTCAAGACTTGGGCTACCTGGGCCTGCTGATGCTGGCGCTGATCGTCGTGGCCATCATGCTGGGTTTTCCGACGGCGTTCACGCTCATGGGCATGGGCATGTTCTTTGGCTGGTTGGCCTACCGCAGCGTCAACCCCGAGTTGGCCACGCGCCAGGTGCTGGATCTGATGGTGCAGCGCGCCTATTCGGTGATGTCCAACGACGTGCTGATAGCCATACCGCTCTTCGTCTTCATGGGCTACCTGGTCGAACGGGCCAACCTGATTGAGAAGCTGTTCAAGAGTCTGCACCTTGCGCTGGCGCGTGTGCCAGGCGCGCTGGCGGTGGCCACCATCGTCACCTGTGCCATCTTTGCCACCGCCACCGGCATCGTGGGTGCCGTGGTCACCCTGATGGGCTTGCTGGCGCTGCCTGCCATGCTGCGTGCGGGCTACAACATCAAGCTGGCGGCTGGCGCCATCACGGCCGGCGGTTGCTTGGGCATCTTGATCCCGCCCTCGGTGCTGCTGATCGTCTATGGCGCGACAGCGGGTGTTTCAGTGGTCAAGCTGTACGCCGGCGCCTTCTTCCCCGGCATCATGCTGGCGTCGCTCTACGTGGGCTATGTGATCATCATCGCCAAGTGGAAGCCGCACTTGGCACCGCCGCTGTCAGCGGCCGACCGTGTGGTACCGCTGCCACCCTTGGCGCAAGCCTTGAGCGAACGCAGCACCAATGCGCTGACGGGCCTGGTCGGTGCCCTGCGCCTGCCATCCCTGCCCCGCGGCGAAGTCTTGACGCAGTTGTTGGTGTCTCTTTTGCCAGCGCTGTCGATTTCAGCACTGCTGGTGGTGATGTACCTGGGCGCCACAGCGCCCACCGCAACCGTGGACACCTCGGGTCTTGAACAGGCCGGCGGCTCGATCAGCATGGATGAAGGCAAGCCGGCTGAAGCCTCTGGGCTGCAAGAGCCTCCCAAGGAGTCCGGCGGCTTGTCTGAGCCGCCTGTGGCGGGTGGTGACGCCAAAACAGCGCCAGCCGAGTTGGGTCAGGCCGCGGCCCCGGTGGCGGCAACCCCCGCAGCCTCGCCGCTCAACAATGCCGCCGCAGCTGCAGAAAGTGCGCCCGCGGCACGGGTTCCAGCACCCACCTGGTACTGGATCGTCTTCGGACTGGGCATGGCCGGCTTGCTCCTGATCAGCTGGCTGATGAGCTGGCAGCGGCTTGAGATCTTCAAGATGTTGCTGTCGTCGTTCTTCCCGCTGGCCGTGATGATCATTGCGGTGCTGGGCTCGATCGTCTTTGGTCTGGCCACACCAACTGAGGCGGCAGCCGTGGGTGCCTTTGGGGGTTTGGTGCTGGCCGGTGCTTACCGCTACGTCTCAGCCCGCACCACACACAGCGCCAGCCCGGTCGTCAAAACCCTGGTCGACCTGGGCAGCATTCTCAAGGAGTCGTCCTTTCTCACCGCCAAGACCAGCGCCATGGTTTGCTGGCTGTTTGTCGGCTCGTCGATCTTTTCGGCCGCCTTCGCACTGCTGGGCGGTCAAGAGCTGATCGAAGCCTGGGTGTTGTCGCTGGGGTTGAGCACGCTGCAGTTCATGCTGCTGAGCCAGTTCATCATCTTCATCCTGGGCTGGCCCTTGGAGTGGACCGAGATCATCGTGATCTTTATGCCCATCTTCATACCGCTGCTGCCCAAGTTTGGCGTGGACCCGCTGTTCTTTGGCTTGCTGGTGGCGCTGAACCTGCAGACAGCCTTCCTCAGCCCACCGGTGGCGATGGCAGCCTTTTATCTGAAAGGGGTGTCACCCAAACACGTGACGCTGAACCAGATCTTCGCCGGCATGATGCCCTTCATGGGTATACAGGTGCTGGCACTGGTGCTGCTCTACACGTTTCCGGCCATCGGGCTGTGGTTGCCGCAGCTGCTCTACAAGTAGGTCGCAGTGTCGGGCGCCCTGTGGGCGCCCGCCGGCTGTCAAACCGAAGGCAGCCCGCGAATAGGCAAAGTTCGCTGGCTGTCGCCCGCGCGCTCGTTGGGTCGCAAGCGTGGGGCGGTGCTGGCATGAGCAACCGCAGCGAGCATGGGCCGCCCAGGGGCACTGGGAAACAGCGACAAGGTCATCTGCTGTTGGCGGGAAGTCACGCGATGGGACTGCAGTCCTTGGGTCGAACCGGGCGTTGACGCTTCTTGTTCTGTGCGCATGGAATCAAGCACTTCTTGTTATCTGAAGTGCTCAATCCTAAGCAAGCCATCAGCGTCTGCACTCCTGCTTTCTACTAGGTCGCAGACGCTCGCTGCTGTACCCCCCGTGGTTTGGGGGGCACCGGTGTCATGGCTCAGGCAAATGAGCGTCCGAAGGCAAAGACCGAGTTGGGCGCAGTCGTCCGCAGCGGCTTGGCCACAACCTGTGGCGCCAGCGTTCGCTTGGTGGGACGGGGCTCAACATCGACACCCGCCGCCCTTTGTTCTTGAACCAAGCTGTGCAGGCTGATGGTGGCCATGTGCTCCATCATCACCGTGTTGAGTCGCTGCCACAGCGGTTTGGAAAGGCCCAGGTTGCGCACCTCGTCGCTGGTCTCGTTGGGGGTCTCGTCTACTGCACCAACGATCTGGGCCACAGAGATGTCTTCCGCTGAACGCCCCAGCGTGTAGCCACCGCCTGGCCCGCGCGTGCTTTCCACCATGCCGTGCTGGCGCAGGCGACTGAACAGCTGTTCCAGGTAGGACAGGGAAATCTGCTGCCGTTGACTGATGGATGCCAGAGCCACAGGTCCACCCGACTCACGCAGGGCCAAGTCGATCAGGGCATTGACAGCAAAACGGCCTTTGGTACTCATGCGCATGGCGCTCTCCATGGAGTGAAGGGGAGGGAACAACACGCACCAATGTAGGGATATCTATACTTCGCGTAAATGCGATTAATTAAAAACTTTACTTCGCAAAACACGCATCATGAACTTCAAACATTTGCACTACTTCTGGGTCGCCGCCAAGGCAGGTGGCGTGATGAAAGCCGGCGAGCAGTTGCACACCTCCCCTCAGACCCTGTCTGCACAGATCAAGTTGCTCGAGTCTCGGCTGGGAAGGGCACTGTTTCGCAAGTCCGGACGCCATCTCGAGCTCACCGACGATGGTCGTGTGGCCATGCGCTACGCCGACGAGATCTTTGCGCTGGGCGGCGAGCTGGAATCGGCCCTGCGCGAGAGACGTGGCGTCGGTGCACAGGTGCAGGAGTTCCGGGTTGGTATTGAAGATGCTGTGGCCAAGTCGGTGGCCTACAGACTGTTGGAGCCAGCACTCACTTTGCCGGATCCCGTTCGCCTGATCTGCAGCGAAGGCCAGTTTCCAGACTTGATGGCGCAGCTGGCGCTGCACCGGGTGGACCTGGTGATTGCCGATGAGCCTTTGACCAACCGCCTCAGCGTCAAGGCGTTCAACCACAAACTGGGCAGTTCGCACATGAGCTTCTTTGCGGCGCCACACCTGGCCGTACGCCTGCAAGGAGCCTTTCCGCAGTGCCTGAACAACGCGCCCCTGTTGGTGCCCGGTGGCAGTTCTTCCGTGCGGCCGCAGCTGGAAGCCTGGCTGACCCGCCACCAGCTGCATCCGCGCGTTGTCGGTGAATTCTCCGACAGCGCCCTCATGCAAGCGTTCGGCCGCCACGGCGACGGTGTTTTCCTGACGCCCAGCGTCGTTGAAGAAGAAACGGCAGTCCAGTATGGGGTCCAGGTCATTGGCCGCAGCGCCGAGCTTGTGGACGACTTTTATGCCATTTCGGTGGAGCGACGCATCACCCACCCTGGCGTGGCGGCCATTACCCAAGTCGCCAGAAACGCACTCTTCAGTGCCGCCCGGAATTGACGATCGAGACGGCTTGGGTAGGGACTTCAAAAGCCAGGGTCACAAAGCCGCTGTCCCACCGAGTGGGGTCGTCGCCGGAGCGCTGCAACTGCGTGCCTCGCAGCAACCAACGTCCTGAAGGCAGCGCCGGCCACGAAACCCGGCCCTGGTCATCGGTGCGCCGCCAAATCCCTTGGGTTGCAGACTCACTGATCAGTTCCATGGCCTGCCCCGCCAAAGGCAGCCCCCCTTTCAGCACCTGAAAATGCCAACCATTGCTGGCCCCCGCAGTGCGTACGATGTCCATCGCCATCGGCGCCGCAGTCGACGGCGCACCCGGCGCAGCAGCCCAATCGATGCGAGCGTGCTTGGTGTAGCGCTCTTTCCATGGCAAACCTTGCGCCTGCATCTGACGCCACAGGCCCCGCACCTCAGCCGAAGCTTGCACTTCACGCAGGTAGACCGATACCTTGTCAGCCCCCAATTCGATGTCCAGGGGCACCAGTTGGGCCCAGCAGCTGAGCGCTTGCGGCCGCAGGCGCAGCACCAAGGCGTGATCGTCGTTTCGCACCGGAACCATGGGGCGCTCTGCATCGAGCGCACGCGGACCGCGGCAACCCTGCAACTCCAGGTACTCTGCACCGATGCCGGTCTCGTAGACCGGAAAACGGTTGCCCGTGCCCAGCCGGACCTCCAAGCCGGAGGCCGCCCCGACAGGTGACTGAAACCAGGTGTCGTGAGCACGGGCCGCCAAGGCAGCCAGCATCAGCGTGCTCATTGCAAAGGCGCGTCGAAGGTTCATCAAACCAGATACGCAGCCTCACCATTGGCAGATGCAGCTTGCGCCGCCCTGCCGGCTCACCGGCACGCTCAGGTGGATTGGCGCGAGCGCTGCTCCAAAGCCACCCGCGTGCCTGACAGCGCCACCAGGGTGTCGGTGATCAGCCAAGTGGGAACAGCCCGCAGATAGTCTTGAAAGCGCCCTTTGGCTTCAAACCGGGTGCGAAACGCCGACTCAAAAAACCGTTCGCCCAGGCGCGGAACGATGCCACCCCCGATATAGACCCCACCCCGAGCACCCATGATGAGCGCCACATTGCCAGCAAAACTACCCAACAGCGCGCAAAATGCATCCAAAGTCTGGCTGCAGTCTGCATCCTGTTTGGTCATGCCACGCTCCACAATGAGTTCGGTGGCCAGCGGCGGCGAAAGCGCCCTTCCCTGCACCCGGCAAACGGCCTGGTGCAACACCGGCAAACCAATGCCCGACAGCAAGCGTTCGGCCGACACATGGTCGAAGTCTTGGCGAACGGCAGCGAGCAGCGCCGCTTCGAAGTCGTCCGCGGCCGACAGGCTGGCATGCCCGCCTTCACCCGGTACCGCCACCCAGCCTGTCCCTGCGTTGACGATGCCGGCCACGCCCAAGCCAGTGCCCGGCCCAATCACCGCCATGGCAGCGTTGGGCACCGTAAGGCCAACAGGCCCGACGTTTCGAACCTGATCGCTGCGTAGATGCGGCAACGACAGGGCCAGAGCCTCAAAGTCATTCAAGATCAACAACTCGTCCAAAGCCAAGGCACGCAAAGTCGCTGCGCGAGAAAAGCTCCAGCCGCTGTTGGTGAAACTGATGCGATCAGAGCCCACGACGGTGGCGACGGCAAAAGCAGCGGCACGGGGGGCCAGGTATGCAGCGCCCAGGTTGCTGGCCAAACCATCCAGATAGGCGCGTGCCGCTTCGGCAGGCCCCGCATGGGCCGACGCCGGAAAGGTTTGAACGTGCTCAACCTGAACAGAGTCCGGCGCCAGCCAACCAAAGCGAGCGTTGGTACCACCGATGTCAGCCACCAGCCATGGGCGCGGGCACTTGGTCTTGGGCGACACCTGCACTGCTCCGGCGTAAGTCTTGTCGTTCATTGCGACCCGCCCAGCAGCGGGAAATCTGGTGTCTGCGAAAACCCTGGTCCGGGCGGTTTGACCACGACATGGCCAATGGCCGTCTGTGTTCTTGGGACTCCAACGGTAGCAAAACTACAAGCCCAAAACAAGGGAGCCACCAGTCGAAATCAGATTACACGAAGTTTCTCGCCAAGCGGCGCTGCGCCTCGTAGTGAAGCTACAGCGTTGCCTTTATCAACAGCCCCTTGTTCGAACCACGACCTCAAGCACAATGGCAGCCGGTGCCCTGACAATCTTGACCAGCCCGCGGCCCATACCGCCAGGATCCCTTCATGACGCCATTCGACAGCCCGCGCTTGCTCGCCGACATCGGCGGCACATACGCCCGCTTCACCATCGAGACGGCGCCAGGCCAGTTCCAGCACATGGCGTCCTTGCGTTGCGCTGACCATGCCGACTTTGAAGCCGCCGTCTCCAGCTACTTGACGGGCCTGCCCCAAGGCCGCGTGGGGCACATCGAGCATGCCGCCATCGCCATCGCCAACCCGGTAGAGGGCGACGACGTGCGCATGACCAACTACCACTGGAAATTCAGCATCGAGCAGATGCGCCACCGACTGAGCTTTGAGTCTTTGGTGGTGGTCAATGACTTCACCGCTTTGGCCATGTCCTTGCCCCGATTGACGCCCTCGCAGCGCCGCCAGGTCGGCGGCGGAACCCCGCGTGAAAACAGCGTCTTGGGCGTTCTGGGCGCTGGCACAGGCCTGGGCGTCAGCGGCCTGATTCCCGCAGCCGACGGTTGGGTCGCGCTGGGCACCGAAGGCGGGCACACCAGTTTTTCGCCGCGGGACGACCGCGAGATTGCGATCTTGCGCTACGGCATGAAGCAGTTTCCGCACCTGTCGCACGAGCGACTGCTGTCGGGCCCAGGCATTGAATTGATCCACCGGGCGCTGCGATCGGACGCCGGCCTTTCGCCAGAGGTTCTTGCGGCACCAGAGATCACGCGCCGCGCACTGGCGGGCAGTGACCGCTTCTGCGTCGAAGCGCTGGACGTCTTTTGCGCCATGCTGGGCACCGCCGCCAGCAACCTGGCGGTGACCTTTGGCGCCATGTCGGGTGTCTACATCGGCGGCGGCATCGTGCCGCGCTTGGGCACCTACTTCGACAAGTCACCTTTTCGTGCTCGCTTTGAAGACAAAGGCCGCTTCACGGACTACGTCAAGGGCATTCCGACCTATGTGATCACCGCCGAGCACGCCACCTTCTCTGGCGTGTCGGCCATCCTGGCTGCCCAGTTGCGCAGCCTCAAGACCGACCAGGGATCGGCACTGCTGAGCCAGATCCAGCGCTCGCTGGAAGGGCTGTCACCGGCTGAGCGTCGGGTAGCGGACCACGTGCTGGCTCACCCACGATCAGCGCTGGGCGACCCGATCGCCGAGATTGCACGCGCCGCCCAGGTCAGCCAGCCCACCGTCATCCGCTTCTGCCGCAGCCTGGGCTGCGAGGGCCTGAGCGACTTCAAGCTGCGCTTGGCCTCAGGCCTGTCTGCCACCGTACCGCTGACCCACACCCAGGTCACCGGGCAGGACAGCATGCTGGAGCTGGGCGTCAAGGTGCTGGGCAACACCGCCAGCGCCATTTTGCAGGTGCGAGACCAACTCAACCGCGACGCCCTGGCACGTGCCATCAACCTGCTGGCCGCGGCCGAGCGCATCGACTTTTTTGCCGTGGGCCACTACCGCGTGGTGGCCGATGACGCCCAGTTCAAGTTCCTGCGCTTTGGCGTTCCCAGCACCAGCTATACCGAGCCGCGCCTGCAGGTCTTGGCGGCCAACCTGCTCAAACCCAGCGAGGTCGTGGTGGTCATCAGCAGCAGCGGCCAAGTTGACGACTTGCTGGCCGTGGCCGACGCGGCACGCGCCCGGGGTGCCGCGGTGGTGGCCATCACCGCCAGCCAAAGCCCATTGGCACGCAAAGCCGACGTGGCCTTGATCATCGACCACGTCGAAGACGTCACCACCCAGGTGCCAATGGTCAGCCGGATCTTGCACCTGCTGGTCATTGACATCCTGGCGGTGGGCGTGGCCATGAAAAAAGGAGAAGTCGGCGCGGCCCTTGTGTCCCAGCCCGCCGCCGCAGGCCCTGACGAGGACCAGCAAACGCCGCCGGCGGCCAAAGCCAAATCGGCAGGATTGGGCATCAGCGCAGCCGGCACGCTGGCGCAGTTGACATCCCACAGCCGTTAGACGTTTCTGGCCCCCTGACTGAGTGGCTTCGACGAGTCCAGCGGGCTTGCCCCCTCGCCGAACCTCTAGACTGCAGCAACCAGCAGGCGCAGCGCGAACCGCATAGGGAGCAATCGTTTGAAACCACACATCAGCTCCTCGCTGAGGCGCTTTCATTGGGGTTTCTTCGCGGCGGCCGCCGTGTCAGCCTGCGGCGGCCATGGCGACAGCGGCAGCGAGAGCAGCCAAGACTATCGATTCAAGGCCCAGACCCTGCGGCACGCAGGGCAGCAAGCAGCCAGCACCGCCCTTACCGAACTGAGTCCCGCCGAACGCACAGAGGTGCAAGCGCGCAGTCGAGCGTGGGGTGTGGACAGCCTGTTCAGCCCGCGGCCAAACAGCAGCAATGAATCGGCTGCGCTCCCGGGCAATGGCGCCACCATTCCCGCTTTGCACTTCGGGCGCGTACACGCGCTGCAGGCCGCCGCGCAAGGTGACACCTTGGCAGCGCTGGTGGCAGCAACACCGGCGCCCAGCTCAGCCGCAGTGGCTGCCGCTTTGCAAAGCGGCTTGCAGCGCACGCTGAGCGCAGGCGAAAACACCATGCTGACCCCGGCGTTCATCCACAGCGTCACCGCACGTTCGCGGCCTGGCACGTTCGCTTCGCTGACGCTGCAGCCACTGACCGACGCGCAACTGCAGGCGCGCGCTGTGCAGTTGAACCACCAACTGCGGGCGTCGGTTGAAGACCGGGCTGCGGGCTTGTGGCCCTGGCCTCAAGTGACCCCTTTCCGGGCGGCCTGGCAAAGCGGCGTGGAATGGAACGGCTTTTTGTTCATCAGCGGCGGCGCAGCGAGCCCCGACCGCTCATGGTCGAACATCGCCATGCTTCGCATACAGGCTCCAACCCGCCCGCTCACCGGTACCGGCTGGGTGGGGCAGGCCATGCAACTGCCTGACGGACACTGGCTGCTGAAGATCGAGCCTGCGGCTTCACTGAGCAACTGGCTGCCAGCCGAGTTGGATGCAGCGCTGGCCACCGCTACCAGCACGCTGCTGCAAGGCCCGGCCGTGGCGGCGGTGAACGCCACCTGGGAGCTGCCCGAGATGGATTTTCGCGGCAGCAGCGAGATGAACGACTCGCGCGGCATGGGCTTGGCCATGGACGAAAAGAATGCCAACTTGCGCGGTCTGGACGGAGGCGGCACGTTTGCACGGTTGTTTGCTGAGCCGGCCAGCAACGCGGCAGCCGAAGTCAGGGTCAGCTTGACGGCTGCGGGGCTGGGCTACAGCGGTATGCAGGGCGTGGACTTCATCTTCAGCCCCCTGAACATTTTTGGCTACGCCAGTGCGGGAGGCATTTTCACGCAGGTCAATCTGCCCGGATTCACAACCCCGCCCCCATGCCCCGCAGACATCGTCACCTTGCGCCCCTTCTTCCTGGCCGTGCTGCAAGCCAACGGCAACTTGGCCTTGCTGACCCGCCAAAGCAGCTTCAGCAGCAGCCCCTGCGTGAAGCTTTAGGCAGTCGGTAGCAGCAAGCTGCAGACACCGCCCCGCTAGAATTGAGCCCACTTCCCGAGGAGCGTTGCAACGGCCCCACCCTGCTGTGGCCTGCCAGGCTCGGGACACCCCGGTGGTACACCGGGGCAGCAACGGCGCTCACTCCATCCCTCGGAGCTGAGCCATGACCGCCGCCAAGACCCCCGTTCAACCCATGCGCCTGTCGGGCCTGGAACCTGTGCACATCAGTGCCGGGTCGCTGTTTGTCAACATCGGCGAGCGCACCAACGTCACTGGGAGCCGGGCTTTTGCCCGCATGATTCTGGAAGGTCGTTTTGAAGACGCACTGGCCGTAGCCCGCCAGCAGGTGGAAAACGGCGCCCAGGTCATCGACATCAACATGGACGAGGCCATGCTCGACAGCGCCGCGGCCATGGAGCGCTTCCTGAAGCTGATCGCCGGCGAGCCCGAGATCGCACGCGTGCCGATCATGATCGACAGCAGCAAATGGAGCGTGATCGAAACCGGCCTGAAGTGCATCCAGGGCAAGGGCATCGTCAACAGCATTTCGCTGAAAGAAGGCGTTGACGAGTTCAAGCGCCAGGCCACCCTGGTACGCCGCTATGGCGCGGCCACCGTGGTCATGGCCTTCGACGAAAAGGGCCAGGCCGACACCTACGAGCGCAAGACGCAGATCTGCCAGCGCGCTTATCGCATCCTGGTTGATGAGGTGGGCTTCCCCGCCGAAGACATCATCTTCGACCCCAACATCTTCGCCATTGCCACCGGCATCGAAGAGCACAACAACTACGCGGTCGACTTCATCGAAGCCACGCGCTGGATCAAGCAAAACCTGCCCGGTGCCAAGGTCAGCGGTGGTGTATCCAACGTGTCCTTCAGCTTCCGCGGCAACGACCCGGTGCGCGAGGCCATCCACACGGTGTTTTTGTACCACGCGATCCGCGCTGGGCTGGACATGGGCATCGTCAACGCCGGCATGGTGGGCGTCTACGACGATCTGGAACCCACCCTGCGTGAACGGGTTGAAGATGTGGTGCTCAACCGCCGCGCCGACTCGGGCGAGCGGCTGGTGGAGGTGGCCGAGACCGCCAAGGGCATGGCCATCGACGACAGCGCCAAGCTGGCCTGGCGGGTGGGTGATGTCAATGCCCGCCTGAGCCACGCGCTGGTGCACGGCATCACCGAGTTCATCACGCTCGACACCGAAGAAGCCTGGCAGGCCATCCAAGCCACCGGCGGGCGCCCACTGCACGTGATTGAAGGCCCCCTGATGGCCGGCATGAACGTGGTCGGCGACCTCTTTGGCCAGGGCAAGATGTTCTTGCCGCAGGTGGTCAAGAGCGCGCGGGTGATGAAAACCGCGGTGGCCCACCTGCTGCCCTACATCGAAGAAGAGAAGAAGCTGCTGATCGCCGGTGGCGGCGAAGCCAAGGCCAAAGGCAAGATCGTGATCGCCACCGTCAAGGGCGACGTGCATGACATCGGCAAGAACATCGTCACCGTGGTTCTGCAGTGCAACAACTTCGAAGTGGTGAACATGGGCGTGATGGTGCCTTGCCAGGACATCCTGGCCAAAGCCAAGATCGAAGGCGCGGACATCATCGGCCTGAGCGGCCTGATCACGCCCAGCCTGGAAGAAATGCAGCACGTGGCCGGCGAAATGCAGCGCGACGACTACTTCCGCAGCCGCAAGACGCCGCTGCTGATTGGCGGCGCCACCTGCAGCCGCGTGCACACCGCCGTGAAGATCGCGCCGCACTATGAAGGACCGGTGGTTTATGTGCCGGATGCGTCACGCAGCGTGGGCGTGTGCAGCGATTTGCTGTCCGACGACCGCGCCGCCAAGTACATCGAAGAACTGCGCCTGGACTACGACCGCGTGCGCGAGCAGCACGCCAGCAAAAAAGCCACGCCGCTGGTCACGCTGGCGGCAGCGCGCGCCAACAAGGCCACGGTTGACTGGGCTGGGTACACACCGCCCAAGCCGCGCTTCATCGGGCGGCGCGTGTTCAAGAACTACGACCTGACCGAGTTGGCCGCCTGCATCGACTGGGGACCCTTTTTCCAGACCTGGGACCTGGCCGGCAAATTCCCCGACATCCTGCGCGATGAGGTGGTAGGCACCGAAGCCCAGCGTGTGCTCAGCGACGGCAAACGCTTGCTGCACCGCCTGATCGAAGGCCGCTGGCTGCAAGCCAACGGCGTGATCGCGCTGCTGCCCGCAGCGACGGTGGACGACGACACCATCGAGATCTACACCGATGAGTCGCGCTCTGAAGTGGCGCTGCGCTGGAACCCCTTGCGCCTGCAGACCGAGCGCCCGGTGGTGGAAGGCGTCAAGCGCCCCAACCGCAGCCTGGCCGACTTCATCGCACCCAAGTCCGCGGCCGGTGCGCCGCTGGACTACATCGGGCTGTTTGCGGTCACCGCCGGCATTGGCGCACAAAAGCGCGACAAGATCTTCACCGACGACCACGACGACTACAGCGCCATCATGCTCAAGGCCCTGGCCGACCGCCTGGCCGAGGCCTTTGCCGAGCGACTGCACCAGCGCGTGCGCACCGAGCTGTGGGGCTACGCAGCCGACGAATCCTGGACCACCGAAGAGCTGATCGCCGAGAAGTACCGCGGCATCCGCCCCGCGCCCGGCTACCCGGCCTGCCCCGACCACAGCGTCAAGGCCGACATGTTTCGCGTGCTGGCCGCGGGTGATGTCGGCATGGCGCTGACCGAGAGCCTGGCGATGACGCCCGCGGCCAGCGTGAGCGGCTTCTACCTGGCGCATCCGCAGGCGCAGTACTTCAACGTCGGCCGCATCGGCGAGGATCAGCTTGCCGACTGGGCCGCACGGCAGCAGATGGCGGTTGGCGAGGCCC
>JAYTVT010000103.1:0-9764 GCA_043743835.1 Betaproteobacteria bacterium | reverse complement strand
TACGAGGCCAAACGCGCCGGTCGTGGCCGCTGGGTCATGTTCGACAATTCCATGCACGAGCGCGTGCTGCGTGCGCTGGCCATGGAAGCCGACCTGCGCCGTGCGCTGGCCGGCGACGAGATCTTTGTGGTCTACCAGCCGGTGGTGGACCTGGAGACGCGCGACGTGGTGGGCGTGGAAGCCCTGGCACGTTGGCGCCACCCCGAACGCGGCCTGGTGCCGCCGGCGGACTTCATCCCGGTGGCCGAAGAGGCCGGGCTGATTGACGCGCTGGGCAGCCTGGTGCTGCGCAAGGCCTGTGCGGACTTTGTCGGCTGGCGTCGCGACATGGGCAGGCACGCCCCGGCGCAGCTGGCGGTGAACCTGTCGCGCGCACAGCTCAAGCGCCAGGGCATGGTGCAGGAAATGGCGGCGTTGCTGGACGAATGCGGCATGCAGCCGCAGTGGCTGCAGCTGGAAGTGACCGAGAGCCTGGCCGCCCAGGACGAACCCGTGCAGGCCACGCTGCGCCTGCTGAAGGGCCTGGGCTTGCGGCTGGCGCTGGACGACTTTGGCACCGGCTATTCGTCCCTGGCCTGCCTGCACCAGCTGCCGGTGGACACCGTCAAGGTGGACCGCAGCTTTGTCCAGCATGCGCAGGACGTGGAGTACCACCGAGTGCTGATCGAGGCCACCGTGCGCGTGGCCCGGGCCCTGGGCATGACCACCGTGGCAGAGGGCATTGAAACCGAAGGCCAGGCCGCGCTGATGCAGGAGCTGAACTGCAGCCGCGGCCAGGGCTACCTGTTCAGCCGACCGCTGGACGCCGAAGCGTTGCGCGCGCTGCTGACGCCGGAATTCGAAGCCACGGCCTGACGCCAACTCAGGCGGCGTTCGGGTCATCCCGGTCGCCTGCAGTTCGTCGCCCGCAATCCGCGCTTCATCGCAACCCTGTCCACCGTCACAGTCGGCTGCCTACACTGCGCCCACTTCTGCACCATCGGGTGACAGACCGGATCCAGGAGGGATTCCTCACATGAAGAAGAGCTATGTGGTCGGCGCCGTGGCGCTGGTGGTGGTGCTGGGTGGTGGCGCCGCCGCAGTGATGGGCATGATCAAGCCTGGTTCTGACGCATCGTCAGCCCTGGCGGCCAGTGGTGCGGCTTCTGGCGCGCAGGTCGCCAAGGCGGACGGCAAGGATGGCAAGGACGGCAAGAAGCCCGATGTGCCCCTGGAGTTCGTGCCGCGTGAAGTCGTGCAACCGACGATGGCCAAGATGCCCGGCATGGTTGAATTCAGCGGCCCGCTGGTGGCCCCGCAGACCGCGCTGCTGCGCGCCAAGGCCGGCGGCACCTTGCTCACCCTGAGCGTGGCCGAAGGCAGCCGCGTGCAGGCCGGCCAGGTGGTAGGCCGCATCGAGCTGGCCGACCTCAGCAGCCGTGTCGCCGAACGCCAGGCCAACCTGGAGTCCATGCGCGCCACCGTGGTCCAGGCCGAACGCACGCACGCCAGCAACGAACGCCTGGCCGCACAGCAATTCATCAGCGGCATCGCGCTGGAAAACTCCCGCGCCGCGCTGGACACCGCGCGTGCCAACCTCAACGCCGCCCAGGCCTCGCTAGACACCACCCGCGTGGCGTTGCGCGATGGCGCGCTGTTGGCACCCATCTCCGGCATCGTGTCCAAGCGCCATGTGCTGCCGGGCGAAAAGGTCAGCGTGGAGCAGCAGGTGCTGACCATCGTAGACCTGCGCACGCTGGAACTGGCCGGCACCATTGGCACGCACGAAGTGCCGCGCATCAGCGCCGGCATGCCGGTGCAGGTGCAGGTGGAAGGTGTGGACCAGCCGGTGGCCGGCCGCGTAGCGCGCATCGCTCCCGCTGCCGAGCCGGGCACGCGCAGCATCGGCGTCACCATCGAACTGCCCAACGCCAACGAAAGCCTGCGTGCCGGCCAGTACGCGCTGGCCCGCGCCACGCTGGCCGACGACACCCAGCGCCTGACGCTGCCGGCCACCGCGGTGGGCAAGACCAGCGGCCAGGACCATGTCTGGGTGATCGAGAACGGAACGCTGGCACGCCGTGCCGTCACCGTGGGCCGCCGCGACGAACGCGAAGGCCGCGTGGAAGTGCTGCAAGGCGTCACACCCGCGGCGCAAGTGCTTGCCGCGCGTTTTGACAACCTGCGTGAAGGTGCCAAGGCTTCGGTGGTGGCTGCCAAGTCGGCGCCGGTGGCCAGTGCCGCCGCGTCTACTCCCTTGGTGAAGTAGGAGAGGCCGCCATGTGGATGACCCGTGTCGCCATCAACAACCCGGTTTTTGCCACCATGGTGATGGTGGCGCTGTGTGTGCTGGGCCTGTTCAGCTACAGCAAGCTGGGTGTGGAGCAAATGCCCGACATCAGCTTCCCCGGCGCCTGGATGGAAGTGCGCTACCCCGGGGCCAGCCCCGAAGCCGTGGAGCGCGAGGTCATCAAGCCGATAGAAGAGGCCGTCAACAGCATTGCCGGTGTCAAGCGCATCACCTCGCGCAGCGGCGAGGGCCAAGGCACCATGAGCGTGGAGTTTTCGCTTGACGCCGACATGGGCAAGGCCATGCAAGAGGTGCGCGACCGCGTGGCTGCCGTGCAGGCCGGCTTCCCGCGGGACGTCAAGCAGCCCACCATCGCGCGCTGGAACAACGACAACAACCAGCCGGTGGTCAACATGGCGCTGGTGTCCAAAACACGGAGTGCGCGTGAGCTGTCGATCCTGGGTGACCAGTCGGTGGGCAAGCGAATGCAGCGCGTGGAAGGCGTTGCGCGGGTCGAAATTCAGGGTTTGACGGTGCGCGAAGTGCGGGTGGATCTGGACCCCGTGCGTCTGCGCGCTTACGGCGTGACGCCGGCCGAGATCGCCACGGCGCTGGCCGCTGCCAATGCCGACCAACCGGTGGGCGTGATCTCCAACAACACCCAAGACGCTTTGCTGCGCATCGAAGGCCGCGTGCGCGACCCGCGCCAGTTTGAGTCGCTGGTGGTGGCCAAGCGCGGCAACCTGTCGCTCACCCTGGCCGATCTGGGCACGCTGGTGGAACGCGAACGCGAGCCGGATTCACACGCACGACTCAATGGCCAAAAGGCCATCAACTTCAACATTTTCAAGCAGCAAGACGCCAACATCGTGGCCGTGGGTGACGGCATCAAGAAGGCCATGGACGAGATCCGCAAGACCTTGCCGCCGGATGTGGAGCTGCGCCTGATCAACGCCAACAGCGACTACGTGAAGGATTCGCTGACCGGCCTGCGCCACACACTGATCGAAGGCGCGTTGCTTACGGTGGCCATCGTCTTCATGTTCTTGCACAGCTGGCGCAGCACCATCATCACGGGGCTGACGCTGCCCATCGCGGTGATCAGCAGCTTCATCGCCGTGTACGCCTTTGGCTTCACGCTGAACTTCATGACCATGATGGCGCTGAGCCTGTGCATCGGCTTGCTGATCGACGACGCCATCGTGGTGCGAGAGAACATCGTGCGCCACGTGGCCATGGGCAAAGACCACTTCACGGCCGCCCGTGAAGGCACCGACGAAATCGGCCTGGCGGTGATGGCCACCACCTTTGCCATCTGCGCGGTGTTTGTGCCGGTGGCTTTCATGGGCGGCATCATCGGCAAGTTCTTCTACCCCTTTGGCATCACAGTGGTGGTGGCGGTGCTGGTGAGCTTGTTTGTGAGCTTCACACTTGACCCCATGCTCAGCGCCATCTGGGCCGACCCGCCCAGCACACGCTTGAAAAAGGTGTGGGGCCTGCGCCACCTGATCAACGGCACCGACCGGGCCATGGACGTGCTGCACCGTGTGTACGAGCGCTCCATCCACTGGATTTTTTCCGAGCGTCGTTGGCGCATTTGGATGCCGGTTTATGGCCGCGGCTTCATGGCCAATACGCAACGCGACAAAGGCAGCCCGCGGCGCTTGCGCAGCGCCACCATCACGCCGCGTGGTGTGGTGGTGGGTGCGGGGTTTCTGAGCTTTGTGCTGGCCATCGGCTTGACCCCGTTGGTGGGCAGTGAGTTTGTGCCCGAAACCGACCAGGGCTTCACCCAGCTGGCGCTGCGCATGCCCGTGGGCAGCAGCCTGGAGCGCACCGACGCCAAGGTGCGCCAGATTGAAGAGATCGTCAGCGCCATGCCCGAGATCGAAAACCTGGCCACCTGGGTGGGCGGCGCCGGGCAGCGCAACCAAGCGTGGCTGAACATTTCGCTCAAACCCAAGAAAGATCGCAAGCGCAGCCAAAAGCAGGTGGAAGAGGCCATGCGCGAGCTGATCGCCAAGGTGCCCGGCACCGACGCCAGCGTGGGCTTCAACCGCCCCATCTACGTGGCCATTCTGGGCAACGACGCCGAAGGCCTGGCCAAGGTGGCCAACGAATTCGCTGAAAAGGTCAAGAAGATACCGGGCGCGGTGGATGTGGAAAGCAGTGTCAAGCCCGGTTTGCCGGCCTATGCCGTGCGCCTCAAGCCGGGTGCGGTGCGCGAGCTGGGCCTGACCGCGCCGCAACTGGCCAGCAGCCTGCGCGCCTATGTCAACGGTGAAACCGCCACCTACTGGACCACGCCCGACGGCGACCAGGTGGACGTGGTGCTGCGCCTGAACGAATCCGAACGCCAGCGTGTTGAGCAGCTGCGCGGTTTGCCGGTGGCCTTTGCCAAGGACGGCACGCCGATCAGCCTGGACAGCGTGGCCACCATCGAGACGGTGTTCAACCCCGAAATCATCCGCCGGCAAAACCTGCAGCGGCGTGAAGCCGTGTTTGCCGGCGTGCAAGGCCGCAGCCCCGGCGAGGTGGGGGACGACGTGCAAAAGCTGATCAAGGAAACCAACCTGCCGCCGGGGTTCACCTTTGACGTGGGTGGCCAGATGCAACAGCAGGCCGAGGCCTTCAACGGCCTGTTGGCAGCCATGGCGCTGGCGGTGATCTTCATCTACATCGTGCTGGCCAGCCAGTTTGGCAGCTTCCTGCAGCCGCTGGCCATCATGGCCAGCCTGCCATTGGCGCTGATCGGCGTGATGCTGGCGCTGCTGCTGTGGCGCAGCACGCTCAACATCTTCAGCATGATTGGCTTGGTGATGTTGATGGGCCTGGTGACCAAAAACGCCATTTTGTTGGTGGACTTTGCCAACCATGCGCGCAAGGCCGGGGCCACGATGGCAGACGCGCTCTTGCAGGCTGGCCTGATCCGCATGCGGCCGATCATCATGACCACCATGGCCATGGTCTTTGGCATGCTGCCGCTGGCGCTGGCCTTCAACGAAGGTGGCGAAATCCAGGCGCCCATGGGTAGGGCCATCATCGGCGGCATCATCACCAGCACCTTTCTCACCCTGGTGGTGGTGCCGGTGCTGTACAGCTACGTCGCCCGTGGTCGCAAGGCCAAACCGCAGGCAGCTACCGAGGTCACGGGTGGCAGCGCCGCGGGGCCTCTGCCGATGCCGGCTGACCGAGAGTAGGGCTCAGCGCCTGAGGAATCAGGCCGTGACGGCCATCTGCCCGTCCTCGGCCTTTTTCGACCACGCCGCTGCGCGCTTCTTGGGCTTGGTCTGGGCCGCCGTGTCGGGCCGGTAGATGCCACAGCCCAGCAAGGTGTTGTGGTCAAGGGCAACCACGTAGCTTTCCTTGGGCATGACGGCCTTGGTCAAGGGGCTGATGACCTCGTAGGCCACCCAGCCACCGCCGGCGTCGGCGGTCTTCCAGATGTTGCTCATGAATTGAGCATCCAGGCCGGGCGTGACGGCGTAGTGCTCGCCCACGTTGGCGGTGTTGGCGCCGCAGACCACGTAGTTGCCCTCGCGGTCGAAGCAAAACACATAAAGGTCGCGGTCGATGAAGCCCGCTTCGGGTTTGTGAAAGTCGGCAAAGGCAGCCTCGCGCCCCGAGTTCTCAACATGCGCCTGCGCGCGCTTGACCATCAGCAACGCTTCGTCGGCCGAGCCCTGACGCAGGCGCATCGAGGCCACCGCTTCGCGCAGTTTGTCGGCACGGTCCACCAGCGAATGAGAGGCGGTGGAAGACTGCTCCACCAGCGCCGCGTTCTCGCGCGTGATTTCGTCCAGGTTGCCCACGGTCTGGGTAATTTCTTGCAAGCCGGCGCTTTGCTCACTGCTGGTATCGGAGATGGACCGCAAGGCCACCGACACGTCGCGCACGCCCACCACCACCGTGCCCAGGCTTTCGCAGGCCGAGGCCAGCTTTTCAGACGACAACTGCACCTGCGCGCTGGTGTTGCCGATCAGCGTGCGAATCTCTTCGGCCGACTCGGCGCAGCGCTGCGCCAGCTGGCGCACTTCGCTGGCCACCACGGCAAAGCCCTTGCCGGCATCACCGGCACGTGAAGCCTCGATGGCGGCGTTGAGCGACAGCATGCTGGTCTGAAAGGCCACGTCGTCGATCACAGCCACCACCTCGGCCACGCGGTCGCTGGCCGTGCGCAGCAGCTCCATGGCCTGCACGGTTTCTTGCAGGGCGGTGTTGCCGTCTTCGGCTTGCGTGGCCAGTCGGCCGGTCAGGCTGTCCAGGCGTTTGGCGGCGTCGGCATTGGTGGCCACGGCGGCCGCCAGCTGCGTGATGGCCGAAACCGAGGTGCGCAGGCTGGTTGCTTGCTCGTCGGTGCGGCTGGCCAACTTGGCGCTGCCCTCACTGACTTGCTGGCCTGTCAGGTTGACCAAGGACGCGCTGTTGCGGATCTCGGAGACCAGCTGGGACAGACGCCGGCTCATGGCCTCGACCAGACGCCCTACATCGGCCACTTCATCGCGGCCTCGAACGTCCATGTTGAAGGCCAGGTTGCCTTGGGCAATGGCCTCTGCGCCCCGGTGCAACTCGCGCAGCGTGCCTTGAAAAGAGATGATGAAGCAGCTGAGCAGGTAGGCCAGGGCCAGCAATCCGGTTACGAAGGCCGCCACCATCAGGGCCATGTTCTGCGTCTGCTGCTGCACCCGTTGGCTCAGTTCTGCCACCAGGCGATCGATCGCTTCACGGTGGGTGGCGGCCACTTGCTCGATGGCCCTGGAACCCATTTCAAAGTGGCTTTGTGCAAGTCCGGCAATCGAGCTGGAAGAAAACGAAGCGTGCGTTTCGCCGGCGAACTGCGCCAACGCTTCCCGAGCCTTGGCCGCAGAGCCAGGAACCTCACCACCCGCGCGCTCCAGGGCGCCCAGCTTGGCAGCAAGATCCGACAGGTAGCGCTCCAGCACGGTGGCCAGCCCCACCAGGCGGGCACGCTCGCTGTCCTCGGCCTTGCCACGGGCCAGCAGCATGGCGCCCAGGCCGCGCAGCTGCGCCGTGGATTCGGCCAGGTGAGGCAGCACGTTGACGGCCGTGTCCATCAAGTGATAGGAGGTGGCTTCGGGGTCCAGCAGCAGGCCTGAGCGTTCGGCAGTGAACAGCATGAACTGGCGCGTGGCCTCCACGGCCTGGGTGTGCAGCGCGAAGGCGTCTTCTGCGCTTTCATCGCCCTTGGCGGTCAGCAGCCCTTCAAAGCGCGCCTTCAAGGGTTGCCAAAGATCGAAGATCTGAAAGCTGCGGGGTGTGGCAACTGCCGCATCCAGCGTGTCCACCTTGCTTTTCAGCAGCGTTCGGGATTGGGCGAGCCCTGCCTGGGCCTGGGTGTCGCCCGCCCGCACTCGAGCCGTCAGGCCGCGGTGAACCTGTGTCTCCAGCAGCAAGGGCATGGTCTGCTCAACCAAGCGTGCGCCTTCCAATTCGAGCAAGGCTATCTGGCGGGTTTGCCAGGACGCCGACAGTGCCATGAACATCAACAAGCACAGGGGCAACAGCAGGCAGGCTGCCAGCATCAGCAGCTTGGCGCGCATGCGCAGGCCCAGCATCAGGCGTTTGCCCGGACCCAAAATGTGTTTGAGCAGATCACGCGGCAGGGCGTTGATAGGGCTCAGGGAAGTGGTGGACATGGTGGCGCCTGCATGATGGATCACGGGTGTTGCCATCGTCGCGCGCGTACAGCGCTGGGGATGGCGCGAAGAAGGCGACTTTGACGTGGCAGTTTGAATGCTTGAGGCGCTGCCTGGCACCCGGGCTGTTGTGTGCCTTCAGGCTGGGCTGGTCTGGTGCACCTGACCCAACCATGCGGCCACGTCGCCCAGCGCCAGCACGTCGGTTGCCGCACCCAGGCGGATGGCCTCGCGCGGCATGCCAAAAACCACGCAGCTGGCTTCGTCTTGGGCGGCTGTGCGGGCGCCCGCCTGGCGCATGTCCAGCAGGCCACGCGCGCCGTCGTCACCCATGCCGGTGAGGATCACGCCCAAGGCGTTGCGCCCGGCGTGGTGGGCCACGCTCTTGAAGAGCACGTCCACCGACGGTTTGTGCCGGTTGACCAAAGGCCCGTCACGCACCGAAACCAGGTATTGCGCGCCGCTGCGCACCAGCTGCATGTGGCGCCCGCCCGGTGCCAGCAACACCCGACCGGGCATCACACGGTCACCATCGCTGGCCTCCTTGACGTCCATCTCGCAGAGCTTGTTCAGCCGGCTGGCAAAGGCCCCGGTGAAGGACTCGGGCATGTGCTGCACGATGACGATGCCGGGCGTGGTGCGGGGCAGGGCGGTCAATACCCGTTCAATGGCCTGTACCCCGCCAGTGCTGCTGCCGATGGCAATCAGGCGTTCGGTGGTTTCGTCCAGTGCGCCGCCGGCGCTGGGTGCGGCCCAGTTGACAGCGGGCTTGTTGACTTTGCTCGCGGTGCTGGCTGGGGCCGCAGCGGGCACCAGGTGCCTGACCTTGGCTTGCGCCGCTGCGCGCACTGCAGCCACCAGGCCGTTGCTGGGGTCAAGCAAGAAGTCGCGCAGGCCCAGCTTGGGTTTGGTGACAAAACTCACCGCGCCTTCGGCCAGTGCCTGCAAGGTGGTGGTGGCGCCAGCGGCAGTGAGGGTGGAGCACATCACCACCGGCGTGGGGCGCTCGGCCATGACCTTGCGCAGGAAGCTGATGCCGTCCATGCGCGGCATCTCCACGTCCAGCACGATCACGTCGGGCCAGCGCGCTTCCATCTTGGGCCAGGCAAAGAGTGGGTCGCCTGCGGTGGCAATGACGTCGATGCCACCCGCAGTGAGGGTGTCGGCCAGGTGCTTGCGCACCACTGCCGAGTCGTCGACCACGATGGCGGTGATCTTCTTGTCGGCCATGGTCAGTTCCGGGTGGGGTGTTGAGGCATCTGCAGCAGCGGGGCCTTGCCCGAGCCGCGGCGCATCTCGACTTCGCCGCTTTGCAGCGTCAAGGTCACGTTGCGTGGCACATCTTCACCAACGTCCACGCCTTGAATCTCGAAGCCGTAGCGGTCGACCAGGCTGAAGCCTTGTTCGATGTTGCGTTCACCCACGTTGAATTTGAGTGCGCTGCCTTCGGGCATGGTGTCGGCGCCGCCGTAGAGGTGGGCGTGGTACTCGCTGGGCTCGGTACCGGCCGTGCGCAGCAGGGTCACCATCGCTTCCAACGCTTCGTCGCCATAGCGGCCATCCAAGGGCTCACCCGGTTTGCGTTGGCGTGTGGGCAGCAAGAAGTGGCACATGCCGCCCAGTTTGCGAGTCGGGTGCCAGAGGGTCACCGCCAGGCAGGAGCCCAATAGCGTGCGCAGGCTGGCGGCCCGGTTGCCAAAGTGCATTTGACCGGGCATCAAGTTCAGGTGGTCACCACCTCTGGACACCACCTGCCAGCTCGGGCCGTGGTGTGGTGCGCCCGCTTTGGCGGCTGGGGCCCCCGGTGCGGGCGCGCGCGCCTGCGCAGCACGCAGCCG
>JAYTVT010000102.1:0-38210 GCA_043743835.1 Betaproteobacteria bacterium | reverse complement strand
CCGTCCACCGCCAGCACCTGGCCGTTGATGAAGCTGGCGGCTGGGCTGCACAAGAAGCCCACGCCCTGCGCGATCTCTTCGGGCGTGCCATAGCGGTTAAGAGGAATGGCGTCGTAGTAGTCCGAGCGGATGGCCACGCTGTGCACCAGTTTGGCCATCTCGGTGTCTACCGGCCCAGGGGCAATGCAGTTGACCCGAATGCCCACATTGCCCAGTTCGACGGCCTGCTGCTTGGTGAGGTGGATCAGGGCACCCTTGCTGGTGCCATAGGCCACCCGCAAGGTGCTGGCGCGCAGGCCGGAGATGGACGCGATGTTGACCACCGCCCCACCCCCGCCCCGCAGCATGACCGGTGCCGCCGCTTGGGTGCACAGGAAAGCCCCGTCCAGGTTGGTGCCCAGCACATGGCGCCACTCCTCGAAGGTGGTCTCCAAGATGGGCTTGAAAACCGCCACTCCGGCGTTGTTGACCAGTGCGTCAATGCGGCCAAAGCGCTGGTCCACCGCCTGGATGGCGAGCTGCACCTGCTGGGGCTGGGAAACGTCGGCGTGAATCGCCAAGACCCTGTCCGGCAGGGCCAGTTCGGCCTCGGTGCGGTTCAGCGTCTGGGCGTCGATGTCGATCAAGGCAACGCGGTAGCCCTGGTCCAGGAACCAACGGGCCACGGCCAAACCAATACCGCGCGCGCCCCCTGTGACCAAGGCCACCGGCATGGAAGATGACTTCACGCTCAACTCAGACTCCCCAACCGCCCCGTGCGGCCCCACGATTCTGGCTTGACCTGACCCTGTGGCAGCCCATCCAGGCCGGCTTGAGCGAAAATCAGCCGATGGAAACCCCTGGCAACCTCTTTTGCGTGGCCGCGCCCAGCGGCACTGGCAAGTCCAGCCTGGTCAAGGCGCTGCTGGAGTTGGACTCGCGGCTGACCGTCTCGGTCTCGCACACCACCCGCCAGCCCCGTGGCCAAGAGGTCGACGGGCGCGAGTACAGCTTCATTGACGAAGCCGCCTTCCGCGAAAAAATTGCCAATGGCGATTTCTTTGAGTGGGCCCAGGTACACGGCAACCTTTATGGCACCAGCCGCATGGCCATCGAAGCGCGCTTGGCCAAGGGCGAAGACATCGTGCTGGAAATCGACTGGCAAGGCGCTTTGCAAATCAAGAAGCTCTTCGGTCACGCGGTGCTGATCTTCATCCTGCCACCCAGCTGGGAAGAACTGTCGCAGCGCCTGAACCGGCGCGGCGAAGACCCTGCCGACGTGATCGCCACCCGCCTGTCCAACGCCCGCACCGAGGTGGCCCAGGCCCGGCACTTTGATTTTGTTATCATCAACAGCTTGTTTGAGACAGCGCTTTTCGACCTGAAGACGGTCGTTCACAGCCAGCGCCTCAAGTACGCCGCCCAGTTGCGCAACCGCTCGCAGGTTTTTGCGGCGCTGGGTTTGGTCTGACACCGCACCTCACCTGAAAGCAGCCATGGCCCGCATCACCGTTGAAGATTGCCTGGAAAAAATCCCCAACCGTTTCCAACTGGTGCTGGCCGCGACCTACCGCGCACGCATGCTAAGCCAGGGCCACGCCCCCAAGATTGAAACCAAGAACAAGCCCGGCGTGACCGCTCTGCGCGAAATCGCCGCTGGCGAAATTGGCCTGGAAATGCTGCGCAAGGTGCCGGTCTAAGGCCTGGCCCCAAACCCACTGCTTCACCGCCTTCACGGGCGCCACGCCCTCGGGCGAGGCGCCCGTTTTGCTGTTGGCTGCGATGAATGAGCGGCCTCAAAACGGGCCTGAGTAGCCTGCGCTTCAGTGGGCTGAAAAAACCAAGCTAAATTCGGGGCATGGGATTTCGCTCTCTGGCCGCCGAACTGCTGCCTGCAGCCTTGCAAGGGCTGCAGCGCGCCACGCTGTTGCCGCCCGATACCGGGCCGGCCACCGAGGCCTCCAGCTTTGCCGCGCTGACGGAGAAGCTGGCCTACCTGAGCAAGGCCGACTTCAAGCTGGTCCGCGAAGCCTACAAGTTTGCCGACGAAGCCCACCTGGGGCAGTTTCGCGCCAGTGGCCAGCCTTACATCACGCACCCCATCGCCGTGGCCGGCCTGTGCGCCGACTGGAAACTGGACGCGCAAGCCATCATGGCCGCGCTGATGCACGACACCATCGAAGACCAGGGTGTCACCAAGAGCGAGCTGATCGAAAAGTTTGGCGCCCCCACGGCCGACCTGGTGGATGGCCTGACCAAGCTCGACAAGCTGCAGTTCAACACCCGCGAAGAGAGCCAGGCCGAGAGCTTTCGCAAAATGCTGCTGGCCATGGCACGCGATGTGCGCGTGATCCTGATCAAGCTGGCCGACCGTTTGCACAACATGCGCACCATGCAAGCCATGGCGGCCAACAAGCGCCAGCGCATTGCCCGGGAGACGCTGGACATCTACGCGCCCATTGCGCACCGCTTGGGGCTAAACCAGATGTACCGCGAGCTGCAAGAGCTCTGCTTCGAGTTGCTCTACCCCTGGCGCTACGCGGCCTTGGCCAAGGCCGTCAAGCGCGCTCGGGGCAACCGCCGCGACATCGTCGAGCGGGTGCAAAAGGAGGTTGAAAAATCTTTCAGCAGCCACAAGGTCAAGGTCCAGGTCAGCGGCCGCGAAAAAACCATCTACAGCATCTACCGCAAGATGCGCGAAAAGCACGCGGGCTTTGCGCAGGTCAGCGACATCTTTGGCTTTCGCATCGTGGTGCCGTCGCTGACCGACTGCTATGTGGCGCTGGGCGTGCTGCACCAGCTGTACAAGCCTGTGCCGGGCCGCTTCAAGGACTACATCGCCATCCCCAAGGCCAACGGCTACCAGAGCCTGCACACCACGCTGGTCAGCCCACTGGGCACGGCCATCGAGTTCCAGATGCGCACCGACACCATGCACGCGGTGGCCGAAGCTGGTGTGGCCGCCCACTGGCTGTACAAGGTGGGCGACAAGGACGGC
Source organism: Betaproteobacteria bacterium (assembly GCA_043743835.1). GTDB lineage: Bacteria > Pseudomonadota > Gammaproteobacteria > Burkholderiales > Burkholderiaceae_C > Rubrivivax. The sequence continues at coordinate 35,233 of JAYTVT010000102.1, read as the reverse complement.
AAGAAAGGTGCGGGCCCGGACACCCAGCGCCTGTCGTCGATGTGGCTGCAAAGCCTGCTGGACATCCAGGACGAAACCCGCGACGCGGCCGAGTTCTTGGAGCACGTCAAGATCGACCTCTACCCCGACGCGGTCTACGTCTTCACGCCGCGCAGCAAGATCCTGGCCCTGCCACGCGGCGCCACACCGGTGGACTTTGCCTACGCCATCCACTCCGACGTCGGCGACCGCATGGTGGCGGCCCGCGTCAATGGTGAAGCCACGGCCTTGCGCACCGCGCTGAAGAGCGGCGATGTGGTCGAGATCATCACCGCACCCGGCGCCCGCCCCAACCCGGGTTGGCTGAGCCTGGTGCGCACGGGCCGCGCTCGCAGCAAGATCCGGCACTACCTGAAGACCATGGAGACCGACGAGTCCCGGGCCTTGGGCGAAAAAATGCTGGCCCAGGCGCTGCGAGCCGAGGGGCTGCCGATGCCTTCACTGGAACCCACCGACACCGCCGCCACCGCGCTGTGGCAGTTGCTGACCCGCTGGAGCGGCAACCGCAACCGTGGCGAGTTGCTGGTAGACATCGGCCTGGGTCGCAAGATCGCGGTCATCGTGGCCAAGCGCCTGTCGCAACTGATGCTGGACAAAGGCATCAAGCCCGACGCCGTCACGCTGACCCTGGGACGATATGCCCCGGACGATGGCTTTCCGGCCCAGGGCGTGGTGTTCGTGGACGGCAGCGTGGGCAACTCGATTCAGTTGGCGCCGTGCTGTCGGCCCATTCCCGGTGACTCGATCGTCGGCTACCTGGGCCGCGGCGAGGGCCTGTTGGTCCACACCGCCGACTGCAACACGGGCAAGCGGCTGTTTGAGCGCGACAGCGAGCGCTGGATGCACGTGGAGTGGGCGGATGACCAAGACCTGGCGCGCGCTTTTGACACCAGCTTGCATGTGCTGGTGAAAAACGGCAAGGGCGTGTTGGCGCAAGTGGCCTCCAGCATCAGCAGTGCCGAGGCCGACATCGTTCACCTGGACATGGACCCCGAACCTACCGATGAGTCCATTGAGCTGCGCCTGCAGATCAGCGTGCGCGACCGGGTGCACTTTGCCGATGTGCTGCGCACCTTGCGGCGTTCGCCGGTGGTGCTCAAGCTGTCGCGCTACAGGTTCCCTTGAGCGTTGGGTGCGGGGTAGCGCACCGCGATCACTTCCAGGCGTTCGGTGCCCCCAGGGGTGGCCAAGGTCACTTCATCGCCTTCACGGGCTTTGATCAAGGCGCGCGCCACCGGTGAAACCCAGCTCACGTCTCCGGCCAGGTTGTCGGCCTCGTCGATGCCCATGATGCGCACCGTGCGCTCAAGGCCTGCTGCGTTGGCGTAAGTCACCGTGGCGCCGAAGAACACCTGATCGCTGCCATGGTGCACGCTGGGGTCGGCCACCTCGGCGATGTCCAGGCGCTTGGTCAAAAAGCGGATGCGGCGGTCGATTTCACGCAGGCGCTTCTTGCCATAGAGGTAGTCACCGTTTTCGCTGCGGTCGCCGTTTTTGGCCGCCCAAGAAACGATCTCGACGATCTTGGGCCGCTCGTCATCCAACAGCGTCAGCAGCTCCTGGCGCAGGCGCTGGTAGCCCTGCGGTGTGAGGTAGTTGCGGGCTCCGGGCGGCAGCGGCGGCAACCCCGGTGCGCCGTCTTCGTCGTCACCGTCGGCGCCCTCGGGCTCTTTGACGAAGGCCTTGTTCACCGCCAGCCCACCGCTGCTTCAGCGCAGGGTCTCAAACTTCATCACGGCAGCGCCGTATTCATCTACGCAGGGGGTCGATCCGGCCGGGCACACCGCCTCGCCGGCAAGCACCGAACCAGCACCCTTGAACTTGGCCATCAGTGCGGTGGCCTCGTCGCCGCTGGCCAGCACTTTCACCGGGCCCTCGGCCTTGGGATTGAGTGCATCAAACGCACGCGGCTGGGTTGACACGATGACCATCATCTGGCCCGCCCCAACGGGTTCGCTGGCAGTCAGGAAAAAACCATCGCTGGTGGGGAAACTCCAGGTCTGGCCTTTGCGGACTTTGACCGACTTGGAATTGGCGTTGGGGACCAGCAGCGCCAGCGACCCATCGGCACTCAGACCCACCACGTGCAGGTAGCCGTCTCGATCCGAAGTGACCTTGAAACGGACCTGATCCTGACGTGAGATGCGCAACTTCTCCGATTGGGCCGAGGCAACCACAGCAAAGCCAGCGGTCTGCGCTTGAAGGATGCGGGCGAACTCACGTTCAGGTTCAAATCGCGCCGGTGGCTGAGGCGCCACGACAGGCGGCGGCGCCACCACGGCCGGCGCAGGTGCCGGCTGGGAAACCGGCGCGTTGGCAACCACCGCCGGCGCGGCAGGCGCCGAGCCGGTCGAAGCTTGCGGTGGGGCTGACCCGCCGCCGCTCGTCATCTTCCAGCCCACAAACCCCAAGGCCCCCAGCAACACCACGCCGGCCCCTATCAGCGCAATCGGAGCGGACTTGGTTTTGGTGGCGGCAGGCACGGCCGGCTGAGGCGACACCGCTGGCGGCGTGACCGGCGCAGGCCGAGGTTTGGACGATGGGGGCGGCGGCGCCAGCACCGTGGCCTGCATGTCGCTGATCAGCATCGTCGGCGCTGTGGCAGCGGCCGAGCTTGGCGCGCTCTGGGTTGCGGGCATCACGGTGTTGACGGACGACACCACGCTGTCCAGATCCAGCTCTTGGCGCAGTTGGCTGATAGTTTGGGTGCGCGCCTCGGGCCGAACCACCAAGGCCCGGTCAATGGCCGCCAGGAACGACTCGCTGTACCGCCCGGCCGCCACTTTCACCAGCGGCTGGTAGGTGTCGTTGAGCAGGCGGCCCACCGAAGGCGGCGGCGTGCGCCCCGTGATGGCGCAGTGGACCACGCCGGCCAGCGCGTAGACGTCGGTCCAGGGGCCCTGCTTCATGCTGGGAATTTCGGCGTACTGTTCAACCGGTGCGTAACCCGGCTTCAGGATCACCGTCAGGGCTTGGGTCATGTCGCCAATGACCCGGCGCGCAGCACCAAAGTCCAGCAACAACCAGCGGCCATTGGGCAGCTGCATCACGTTGTCGGGCGCAATGTCACGGTGAAAACACTGTTCGGCATGGATGACTTCCAGCGCTTCGGTCAATGGCGCCAGAACCGACCGCAACCAGGCTTCATCGGGCGCTTGGGGTTGGGCGCGCAGGATGTCGCGCAGCGTCTTGCCTTCCAAAAACGGCATGGCCATGTAGGCGGTGCCGTTGCCTTCCCAGAACCGGTAGACCTTGACCAACGAAGGGTGGTCGAAGCTGGCCAGCAAACGCGCTTCGTTGATGAAGCTCTTCAAGCCGGCGTCAAAGGTTTCACGGTAGCGCTCGCTCTTGACACTGACCTGGCTTTCGCCACTGCGCTGCGCCAGCGAGCTGGGCATGTATTCCTTGAGCGCCACCCGGCGCTGCAGCGAATGGTCGTGCGCCATGTAAACGACCCCAAAACCACCTTCCCCTACCAACTTGGTCAGTTCAAACTCGGCCAGCCGGGTTCCTACCGGCAAGCCATTGCCCATGTCGACCACGGGCGCAACCACTTTGGTGGGTGGAACCGGCGCGTAGACCTGTGTTTTGTCAAACCCGGGGGCAGGGTCCCGAGCGCCAGGCGGCTGGATCTGGGTGCGATCGCTGTCAGGCTCGTCGGGTGTCATAACCGGGCAATGCAGTTCCTTGAGGTCGTGCATTGTCGCAGCCACAGCGGCTGCCGTCGCACCCTCTGATGGGGCACTGTTGCAAGCGCTCCTCTGTGCCGCGGTCAGCGCACCGGACCGCTGTAGAGGATTTCGCGCTGCGCTTGCAAAAACCGGTCCACAAAGACACGTGTTCCCTTGGCCGTGCGGGGGCTGTCGCGCATGGCGTTCAGGGCCTCGGCGCTGCGCCAGGCCAGATGCAAGGACACATAGTCTTCGTTGTAGGTGTCGATGGTGGTCTGGTAGACGTGCATTTCATAGGCCACCCAGGCGGTGCAAGTGGCGAAGACGGCAAACCCCAGATCCAACTCGATCCACTTGGCCAGCACGGCCGCAAAGGTCACCAGCACCAGCACCGGCGCGACGCTGGCGGCCAAGGCTGCGCGGTTTTGGTTTGGCGGGGCGTATGGAGGCAGCGGGTTCGGCTGCGACGTGGCATGCATGGCGAGCCTTGGAGTGGGCAACACCCCAGGTATATCGGCGGCATGACCACGCTGTAGACGGGAAAAGCGAGGCTTTCAGCCTTCAATCCGGCCTGATGTCACAGCCGGCGTTTGCCTCGCCAAGGGATGTGGCTGTGCCATGGCGCTTGAATCCCGCTGGGAGGCGAGCCCGACTGGCTCGGACCCGCCGGCGCACGGCCGAAAGGTTGCGGCGCCAGGCTTTCTGGTCAGGGCAGTTTGTGCAGGTCTGCCAGCAGCTTGGCGCGCACAGGCTCTGGCGCAGCTTCCGCCAAAATCGAATAAAAGGCCTCACGCTGGCGTGTCCGCTCTGCGGCCCGCTTGACCACCACACGCGCGATTGGCCCCAAATGCACTGACAGCAGCCGCAAGGCGTGGTCCATCAAGGCTTCGTTCACTGGCAGCGTCGCGCCAGCAAAAGTGCCGCCCACGGGAGCTTGAGAACCCATGCCCGTGCCCTTGGAGCCGGTCACCGACGTGCCCCCGGTTCCAGTGCCACCACGGGATCCTTGGCCCATGAAAGCTTCCCGGGCCACCGAGCTGGTGATCTGTTCGGCCAAGCGGGCCTGCAACGAGACCAGATCCTGGCACTCTTTGGCCGCGCGGCGCACCATCACGCCCGCCATCGGGCCCACATGCCGAGCCAGCGAAGATTCCACCTTGGCCAGCACGGCAGGGTCCCAGTTGGTCAGTGGTGCGTTGTCGGTGAGCGGGGCGTTGGCGATACGCTCCGTAGGCGCATAGTCGGTGGGCATGGGCAGCGCAAAAACCGCCTCATGCGAAACCGAGCCAGGCGCCGCCTGACCAAATGCGGCCAACACAGCGTCACGAAAGGCGGTGGCATTGGCGTAGCGGTTGGCGGGGTCTTTGGCCAGCGCCGTGGCCACGACACTGTCAAACCGCGTCCCGTGCGGCGCGCCCTCCAAGGTAGAAGGCGGTACTGGCACCTCGTTGACCACTTTGTACATCAGCGCTTCGTGCGGCCCCACAAATGGCGCGCGCCCGGCCAGCAACTGATACAGCACGACTCCTGCGCTATACACGTCCACACGGTGGTCGATGGCACGCCCCATGAACTGCTCAGGCGCCATGTACATGGGCGTGCCCAGCACGCTGTTGGCCATGGTCAGGGCCGTGGTGTCGGTGCGCGCGATGCCAAAGTCGGCAATCTTGATGCGCCCAGCCTTGGTCATGATCACATTGGACGGCTTGATGTCGCGGTGCCACACCCCATGCTCGTGGGCGTGCGCCAGGGCCTCCAGCAGCTGGTTGGCCATGCTGGCCACATCGGCCTCGGTGAACTTGACACGCTGCGCCAGGTAGTAGGACAGCGTGTGCCCTTCGACAAACTCCATCGCGATGTAGGCCACCCGCCCGTCGTCACCGAAGTCGTAGACACCCACGATGCCAGGGTGCAAAAGGCGCCCCGCCGCCTGGGCCTCGTTGCGAAAACGAGCCGCCGTCTGCGCCGCGCCCTGAGGGCTGTCGCCACCTTGCTTGCGGATGGTCTTGAGTGCCACGACCCTTCGAATGTCGGGATCGAACCCGCGATAGACCACGCCCATCGCGCCCTCACCGAGCACGCCAGTGATCTGGTACTTGCCAAGTCGATCGGGGTGATTCGCCGCCATCGGGTGTCCGAGTTCAGTTTTCCAGCATCTTCATGGCCTGCACCACACTGGCTCGCATGCGGGCAAACGACTGGGTGAGAACGCCGATTTCGTCTTTGCTGGTGGTCTGGAAATCAGGCGCGTCCATGTCCCCCTGGCTGACCCGGTCGGCCAGCTCGGACAAGCGTGTGACCGGCCGCACGACCACGAACCAGATCATCAGGTTGAGCACGATACCCACCACCACAAAAACCGCCACCAGAGACCCCACAAAAAGTTTGAAGTTGTCGTTGGCCCGCTGCAGCGGCAGCGTCATGGGCACCGACACCACCTGCGCGCCAATCACCTCGTTGAGCTGCCAGCCAAAACCATTGGCGGGCCCATACTTTTCGACCATGGTCTTGGGCGCGGCCTCTACCGAGCTGTGGCACTGCAGGCAGGCCGGGTTGGTGATGCGCAGAGGTCGGCTGATGTAGAGCGACTTGCCCGTGGGGGTGTCGCGCTCGCCGACAAACTCTTTCAGCTCTGCGTTGCCACGAAACGCGTTGACGATATCGACTTCCCAGCCCACCGCCCTGTCGCGCGGGTTGGTCGGGTTGAGCGTGGCTTCCTTGTACGCATAGTCCGGATACTTCTGGTGCAGCGTGTTGAGCACCTCAACGGCCGAATAGCTGGGAATGGCCTGCGGCAGAAACTCGTACTTCATCTGCGTTTCCAGCAGCTTGGTGATCTGCCCCGAGGTATAGCCGCGCACCGAGGTGGCCCCCTCCATCAGCAAACGGCCTATGGAAAGCACCTCTTGCCGCGCCTGCTCTTGCAGCAAGCCACGGCTGATCCAGCCAGACACCGCGACCCCCAGGGCCATGACCAAAATGAAAATGAGGTTGAATTTGGCGAGCAGCTTCATCTCGGGGGCTCCTGGGATGTGGGTTCGTTGTTCTAGCGGGCAATCGTACCGGCACGCGCCGACTTCAGTACAGCTTCCCACTCTGGATGCTGGGCCAACTGGCTTGTCACCGCATCCCGAAAGGCCCGGTCGCCCAAGAGTTCGGCAAATCGAGAGTGGAAGTCCCGGCGGATCGCCGGTTCAGCCACCAACCAGGGCTGCAACGCCGCATAGGTCAAAGCCGCCCGGGGCCGCAGGGTGGGCGCGGGCCCCTTCAGCTTGTTGGCCATGGATGGCAGGGTCTCGCGAAATGCTTTGGGCATTTGCTTGAGCCATGCCCCAGGCGGACGCGGCGACACCTGCGGGGCGGTGGTGGCGGACAGCACGGCGGATTCACCGGCTTTGAGCGTGGCGGTGACACCCTGACGGCGCGCGGTGAAGGGCCCGCCACCGGTCTCTGCAAACAGAACCGACTGACCCTCTTCCACCTGGCTGACCAGCACCCCCGAAAAAGGGCCGGCATCAAATACCAGCGCCGCCTGGCCCGCAGCCACTTTGGTCTGGCTCTGCTTGGCCCAGCCTTGCAGCAGGTAAAACAAGGGCGCCCGGCCGGCCACCGCCCCTGGTTGAAGCATCACCCGGGTCGAGGGCCCCAGGTCCAGCAAGGTGCCATCTGGCCATTCCAGGCGCAGCAGGCCGGTCGTGGCCTCGGTCTCCACCAGCGTGCCGGCGCCCAAACGTGCACCCGGCGCCGCCGCCAAAGCCCGCGGACCGACGATCACCGTGGCAGCGCCTTCCAGAACCGTCACCACCGCGGCCGGTTCAGCGGCCTGCGCGGTGACCAGCAGCAGACCTGAAAAACCTGCCAAACAGGACCGCCACAGCGCGGGCCTTGCTGAACAAGCGCCATCAAAGGCACGGCGAAGGACGTGAGCGATCATCTTCATGGGGCGTGCGGCACAAAACCTTCGAATGGTAGCCCTGCCAGCGCCCACCATCCGGCGATCGGCAAGAATGCTGCAACCACATACGAAGGCCCGCCGCACATCAGATGCAAGCTCCCCAGGTCCACAACGCGTTCCTAGGAATGACCCTGCTGGAACGAGGCTGGCTCTCGTCCAACAACATCTTGCTGCACGGCCAAGGCAGCGGCGCGGTGCTGATCGACAGCAGCCATTGCTTGCATGCCGACCAAACCGTGGCGCTGGTGAGTCATGCGCTGGGTTCGGAGCCCTTGGCCCGCTTGGTCAACACCCACCTGCATTCCGATCACTGCGGAGGCAATGCGGCGGTTCAGCGGCGCTGGGGCTGCCCCATCAGCGTTCCGGTAGGACAGTTTGAAGCCGCGCTGCATTGGCGCCAAGAAGACTTGAGTTTTGTGTCGACCGGCCAGCAGTGTGAACGCTTTGCACCCGACAACAGCATCCAGCCAGGGGATGTGATCGAAGCGGGCCAACGCCGTTGGCAGGTGCTGGCCTCACCCGGCCACGACCCGCACTCGGTGATCCTCTTCGACCCTCTGCATGGCGTGCTGATCAGCGCCGACGCTCTATGGGAAAACGGATTTGGCGTGGCGTTTCCCGAACTGGACGGCCAGGACGCGTTCTCGGGCGTGGCCCAAACGCTGGACCTCATCGAGTCCCTCGACGTGCGCTGGTGTATTCCGGGTCACGGTGCAGCGTTCAGTGACGTGCCGGGGGCGCTGGCGCGTGCGCGCCAACGCTTGGCCGGTTTTGTAGCGGAACCGAAGCGCCATGCGCGGTACGCCGCCAGGCTCTTGATCAAGTACCACCTGATGGAGGTGCAGCGAGAGTCCGTGGCAACCTTTGTAGCCTGGTTTGAGAACTCGCCCACCTTCACTGCCATCTGGCACGTGCTGGGCAGCCCTCTGGGCAGCCTGAAGGCCTTTGGCTTGAGCACGCTTGGCGACTTGGTCGGCAGCGGTGCGCTGCGACGGGAATCGGATTGGCTGATGGACACAGCTTGACCAAGCGCTTGCGCACAAGTGCCCAAGAAAAACAGCCTAGAAACCGAAGTTTCTAAGCTGTGCTTCTAGAACAAATGTTCTGGTGCGGCTGGCAGGAATCGAACCCACGACCCCTTGGTTCGTAGCCAAGTACTCTATCCAGCTGAGCTACAGCCGCACGTAGCCCGCTAGTGTAGCACCAGTTTTTCGGGGCCCTTGCGTGCTGGCTCGTACCCGCAGCGAAGCGGCCCCTCAGTCGATCGCCGCAGCCGCCTGATCACACAAAGCAGCCCGCGCGGCATCGGCATCCTGGCGGGCCAGTCGCGCCAACTGGCGCCAAGCCGCGCGCCGGGTGCGGGCGGGCAGTGTCGGTGAAGCCGCCGCCTGTTCCAACAACACACGAGCCTTGCCCCACAACTGGCGTTCGGCAAAGCACATACCGACCGCGGCCACCACCGCGCTCTCATGACCAAAGGCGTTTGCGGCACTTTCGAGGCGCGGCAGCCAATCGCTTCCGATACCGGTGCAAATCTCGGCCAGGGTCAAAGCCACGGTCTCGCGATCTTCCCGGGGCAATTCCGACAGCCGTTCCCACAAGGGACGCAGCCACAACCGGCCATCCTCGGGCACACCCAGCACGGCCGCGCGTTGGGCTGCCCGGCACACCACTTGGGTGTCGCGGCGATCGGCAGCGTCAAAGTTTGACCACAAACGGCGCAGCTGATCGGGGTCGTGCGCGGTATCCAAGGTGTCCGCAGCCAGCGAGCGAAGCAGGCTTTGCGCCACCGCGGGTGAAAACGCCTGGTGGTGGGCCAACAGGCGGGCGGTGCGCAGCGACTCCATGGGCTGGCGGGCAAAGCGAGTGGCCTGCAAGCGCAGGCGCAAGGCCTGTGTGCGGCGAGCGGCACCCGGCGGCAAGGCGTCCAGCATTTCCAGGGCACGTGCGCCGTCGCGGTCGTCCAACGCCCACTCGGCGGCCAGCAAACGGGCCGCTTCATCGGCCGCGCCTCGTTCATCACCCAAGGCGCCTTGCCAGCTTTCGTCGCGCCGCTTGCGGTCTTGCAAACGGTGCAGGCTGCCCGCTGACAACAAGTGGGCCAGTTGTGTGAAGCGTCGATCCGCGGCCAGCGTGGGTGAATCGGGCTGCAGGGCCAGGGCTTGCTGAGCCGCCTTGCGCGCGCGGCCGTAGCGGGCGCTGAAAAACTCGGTCAGCGCTTCTTGCAGCGCGGCTTGCGCAGCACGTTCACGGCGCAGCGCTCGCCATTGGCCCGCACGCCGCGGCAAGCTGACCAAAGCGTTGATGGCCTGGGCCGACATGACAAACGCCGTACAGGCCGCCGCCAGCAGGATCACAAACAGGTTGAGCGACAGGTCGGTGCGCCAGCCGCCCCAATAGATGCTGACCAGGCCATCGTTGCTGCCCAATGTGGTGGCAGCGACCACCGCCACGACAAAGAGCAAAACCAGCCAGATGACGCCGCGCATGGTGAAGGTCGTCTGGACTGCCGGTCAGCGGCCAGCCGAAGCCGTGGCGATGGCGGCCAAGGTGGCGTCCGGGCGCGGCACACTGACCAGCCGCGACTGCGAGGCCACCTGTTTGATCAATTCGCTGGCCGCCGCCACACGGCGGGTGGAACGGTCGAAATAGCGGTCCAGTGCAGACTGCGCGTCGCGCAGATCGGTCTGGGCGGTGTCGAATTGGCGCGACAGCAAAGCCAGGCGGGCGTTCAGCAGCCGCAGCTTCAGGTTTTCGCGCAGAAAAAAGGCCTGCTCAGGCGCCACCAACATCGCTTCGGGGTTGTCGATGCGGGTCACGCGAACCAGCGACTTCACCTCGCCCCACAGGTAGGCACCCACCTGGCTCCAATGCTCGGTCTGGCGGTCGATCCAGGCGCTGGCCAACCCTGTGGTGGAACCGGTGGGCGCGGCAGCCGCGCTGGCAGGCAGCGCAGCCGGCGGCGTGACTTTGATGGCGGCGCGGCGTTCAGCGGTGGACATCAAGGGCAGGTCGTCGACCTGGCGCACCACTTCGTCCAGGCGAATGGTCAGCACGGTGATGTCGGTCACCGCCGTGGCGCGCGTGCGCTCGAGGTCTTGGGCCACCGCGCGGCGCACCCGTTCCAGCCGCGGCTGGTTGAAGCGGGCCAGGCGCTCTTCGGCTTGTTTCAGCGTCAGCACCAAGGGCTCGGCACTGCCGGTGATGGCCGACTGTTGCAGCGCCACCCGAATGGCCGCGTCAACATCGGCCAGCACGTTTTCATCGCGTGAACGCGCCAGCGATTGAATGAGCTCTTCAATCTGGGTTCGCTGCAGCGACGTTTCAGCCACCCGAGCCTCCAGCAACGCCAGCTTGGCCCCCGATTCGCGGCTGCTCAGCTCGGCCTGCCGGGCCAGGGTGCGGGCTTCGGTGGCTTGGCTGCCGCTGTCAGACTGGCGTTTGACCAGTTCGGCCTCGAGAGCCTTGACGCGCTGCTGTGCACCCCAGGCCAGCACGGCCGCGGCGGTTGCCAAGGCGGTCAGCAGCGCCGCGCCAACCGCGATCCATCGACCCGATGGGTTGGCCACCACGGGCGGCGCAGCCGCAGCGGGTTCGGCAGCAACAGGGGCGGCGGTGGCGGGAGTTTCGATCACGGGGCTGCCAATTGTAGGGTTTGCAACGCACCCATCACCTCAGCCCACCCCCATTGCCAAGGCCACCGCTTGAGGGTCGGGTGCAACCAACTCCACCCGACCAAAGCCAATGTCCGTAGCGGCTTGCGCGATGCGAGGATGGGACGCCATTGCGGCGGACGAGCCCCACTGGGCCAGCGGAACCAGTCGTTGTAGATGACCGACCGCTTCGCTGCTGCTGAACAGCCAGCGATGCGCTGCCGGCCTGGCCATGGCCTGCTGCAAAAGCGCTTGCTCGGCCTGGCTCAGGCGGGGCGCCACCCGTCGGTAGGCCACGCGCAGGGTCACGCCAGCACCCGCCGCGCGCCACGTGTCGGCCAGCCAGTTGCGGCCCTCTTCCCCACGAACGATCAAGACCTGAGCACCCGACCAAGCTTGGTCTTGCAGCTGGCGCCACAGCGCTTCGGAGTCGAACTGTCCCGCTTCAGGCGCCGGCTGCACGATGTGCTGAACGCCCGCAGCACGCAGCGCGGCGCTGGTACCTGGCCCGGTAGACGCAGCGGCCAGCTGCGGCGGCCACGTCACACCCGCAGGCCGGGCGGCGAAAAAGTGCTGCGCCGCGTTGGCGCTGACAAACATCACCATGGCCAAGCTGCCCAGGCTTTGCCAGTCGGCCCGCAGCGCCGTGGTGTCGTCCAAGGGTTCGATGCCCAGCAAAGGCAAGGCGCAGGCGTCCACCTTCAGGTCCTGCAGGGCCTGAACCCAGGCTTGGGCCTGGGCTGCAGGGCGGGTGACGATCAATCGCATGGCAGGACGGGGCAGACCGGCCGCAGGGTCAAGCGGCGATCAAGCCGCGGGCAGGTAATGCAAAGCACCCACCGAATGCAGCTGTGCCACCGCTCTGGCACCCAAAGCGTGCGCCGCAGCTTCGTTGTCCACCGGCGCTTTGACCTGCACCCGCAACAGCGGCCGCAACGGCTGCGCGGCGTCGCCCAGCGCCGCATCCAGGTGCAACTCAGCGCCGACCCAAACGGCATGCGCGGCCAAGGGCATGCTGCAACTGCCGCCCAAGCCCCGGGATACAGCACGCTCGGCCAACACGGCCAACAGGGTGGGCTCATGGCTGGTTTGCTCCAGCAACTGGCGAAGCACCAGGTTTTCTTCTCTGACTTCCAGGCCCAAGGCGCCCTGACCCGCAGCAGGCAGCATTTGCACGGGTTCAAAGCGGGCACGGATGCGGTCCTGCAAACCCAAGCGCATCAAACCTGCTGCGGCCAGCACGATGGCATCAAAGCCGCCCTCGTCCAGCTTGCGCAGCCGTGTGTCCAGGTTACCGCGCAGGGGTTCAATACGCAGATCGGGCCGCGCCGCCAGCAGCTGCACCACGCGACGCAAGCTGCTGGTGCCAACCACGGCCCCGAGCGGCAAGGCCGCCAGGTTGGCATAGCGGTTGGAGACAAAGGCGTCGCGCGGGTCTTCGCGTTCCCACACCGCAGCCAGCACAAAGCCGGGCGGCAATTCCATGGGCACATCTTTCAGCGAATGCACGGCCAAGTGGGCGTGCCCCAGCTCCAGCGCTGTTTCCAGCTCTTTGACGAACAGGCCTTTGCCACCCACTTTCGACAATGCGCGGTCCAGGATCTGGTCGCCGCGGGTGGTCATGCCCAGGAGCTCCACGTTCAGCGCAAACCGGGTCTGCAGCGCGGCACGCACGTGTTCGGCCTGCCACAGTGCCAAGCGGCTTTCTCGGGTGGCGATGATGATGGGCGGCGTCATGCTGGCGATGATAGCCAGCCAAGATCACAAGCCCGCCACATGCTCGCCTCAAGCTCGCCACCAGGCCGCCAAACGCACCCGGCCGACAAGGCTGCAGCAGGGGCCTTGGATGGCGCAAGACTTGCAGGCAGAATTGGTAACTCGGTTACATCAATTGGATCACCCATGCCCCGCACACCGGCGCCCGCGGCCAAGCCGTCATCTCGCACCAAAACAAGTCGCAGCAGGCCCCAAACTGATGCGGCCGCCAAGAACAAGCCTTTGGTCGAAGATATCCGGTTACTGGGCCGGATCCTGGGCGACGTGATCCGCGAGCAAGAAGGCGTGGCGGCGTTTGAGCTGATCGAACGGGTTCGGCAGCTTTCGGTGGCCTACCGCCTGAAGGCCGATGCCAGCGCCGGCCGCGTGCTCGACCGCTTGCTGAAGAACCTCTCCGCCGACCAGACCGTCACCGTCATTCGCGCCTTCAGTTACTTCAGCCACCTGGCCAACATTGCCGAAGACCGCCACCATGTTCGGCGGCGAGCGGTGCACGAGCAGGCGGGTGACCTGCAAGATGGGTCCCTGGCCTTGGCGTTCGAGCGCCTGCACCGTGCCGACCACCGTGCCGCCGACATCGCCCATACCCTGGCGCACGCCTACATCAGCCCGGTGCTGACAGCCCACCCCACCGAGGTGCAGCGCAAGAGCATCCTGGACGCCGAGCGGGCCGTGGCCGAACTGCTGGGCGAACGCGACGAGCTGCCCACCCCCGACCGTCTGGCAGAGAACGAGGCTCTGATGCGAGCTCGCGTCACCCAGTTGTGGCAAACCCGCATGCTGCGCACCGCCAAGCTGACGGTGGCCGACGAGGTGGAGAACGCCCTCAGTTACTACCCCACCACCTTCTTGCGCGAAATTCCCCGCCTCTACCGCGAGATCGAACGCGCCCTGCCCGGCCACCCGGTGGCCAGCTTCCTGCGCATGGGCCATTGGATCGGCGGCGACCGCGATGGCAACCCCAACGTCACTGCGGCCACGCTCAAGCACGCCATGTCGCGCCAGGCTGAGGTGGTGTTGCGCCACTACCTGACCGAGGTGCACAGCCTGGGCGCCGAGCTGTCGATCAGCGGCACCTTGGCACCCGTGTCCGAAGAAATGATGGTGCTGGCCGACCGTTCACCCGACACCCACGAGCACCGGCGTGACGAACCTTACCGTCGCGCCTTGATTGGCCTCTACGCCCGCTTGGCGGCCACGCTGCAGGCCCTGACCGGTACCGAGGCCCTGCGCCATGCGGTGGCCCCGCAGGATGCCTATGCCAAGCCCGAGGACTTCCTCAGTGACCTGAAGATCATCGAGCGCTCTCTTGGCACGCACCACGCCCAGGCGCTGGTCGGCCCACGGCTGGCACCCCTGATGCGCGCGGTTCAGGTGTTTGGCTTTCACCTGGCCACGCTGGACTTGCGCCAAAGCTCCGATAAACACGAGTCGGTGGTTGCCGAACTGCTGCGCGTGGCGCGCGTTCAGCCCGACTACAGCGCGCTGGATGAGGGCGCCCGCCGCGTCTGTCTGCTGCAGTTGCTCAACGACGCTCGGCCTTTGCGCGTGCACGGCGCCAGCTATTCGGACCTGGCCAACGACGAACTGGCCATTTTCGAGACCGCGCGACTGACCTTGGCGCTGTTTGGCCAAGGCGCCATCCGCCACTACATCATCAGCCACACGGAAGAAGTCAGCGACCTGCTGGAAGTGTTGTTGCTGCAAAAGGAAACCGGCCTGCTCAGCGGCACCCTGGACACCGCTGCACGCGCCTGCCTGATCACCGTGCCCCTGTTCGAGACCATCGGCGACCTGCGCCGCAGCGAACCCATCATGCGCGAGTTCTACGCCCTGCCCGGCATACTGCCGCTGGTGCTGGCCAGTGGCGCCGAGCAAGACGTGATGCTGGGCTACAGCGACAGCAACAAGGACGGCGGCACCTTCACCAGCAACTGGGAGCTCTACCGCGCCGAGATCGCGTTGGCCGCCCTGTTCGCCGACATGGGCAAAACACATCCGCTGACCCTGCGCCTGTTCCATGGCCGCGGTGGCACCGTGGGCCGCGGCGGTGGCCCCAGCTACCAGGCCATCCTGGCCCAGCCGCCAGGCACGGTGAATGGCCAGATTCGGCTGACCGAACAGGGCGAGGTCATTGCGTCCAAGTACGCCAACCCCGAAATCGGCCGGCGCAACCTGGAAACCTTGGTCGCAGCAACACTGGAGGCCACCTTGCTCCACCCGACCAAAAGCGCTCCGAAGTCCTTTCTGGACGCAGCCGCACAAATCAGCGAATCCAGCTTCAACGCCTACCGCAAACTGGTCTACGAAACACCGGGCTTCACGGACTACTTTTTCTCGGCCACGCCCATTCGCGAAATCGCCGAGCTCAACATCGGCTCACGGCCAGCCAGCCGCAAGGCCACGCGGGCCATCGAAGACTTGCGCGCCATACCCTGGAGTTTTTCCTGGGGCCAGTGCCGCATGGCGCTACCGGGCTGGTGCGGATTTGGCGCCGCCATTGAACGCTTCCTGGCCGAGGGCGAACGTGCCCAACGCGTCGAGCTGCTGCAGCGCATGCACAAACAGTGGCCCTTCTTCCGCACACTGCTGTCCAACCTGGACATGGTGCTGGCCAAGAGCGACCTGCGCATTGCCGCGCGCTATGTTGAACTGGTGGAAGACAAGGCCGTGGCCAAGCGCATCTTTGCGCTGCTGCGCGCCGAGTGGCAACGCACCAACGACGCACTGACGCTCATCACCGGTGAGAAAGACCGTTTGCAGTCCAACCCCGCATTGGCCCGCAGCATCGCCCACCGCTTCCCCTACCTGGACCCGCTGAACCACCTGCAGGTGGAGCTCTTGCGGCGCTATCGCAACCGGCGCGACGGCCAAGAAGGTGTGGACCGCCTGCAGCGTGGCATCCACCTGTCGATCAACGGCATTGCGGCGGGGCTGCGCAACACCGGCTGAGGACGCTCAGGTTCCGGCCATGCCCACCACATCGCGTCAGGCAAGCTGGGTGCTTGCGCCTGTCGCGCGAACGGGCAGTGCCATCACGGTGCGGCGGCGGTCTGCAGTGCTGCCTTCACCTCGGCCACCTGTCGGCGAGACACCGCCAGCCACTCGTCCAGCGGGGCCACACGAACGGCCCAGCCGTCGGACTCGGCGCCTTCGCCCACGCCCCGCATTTCCAAAGCACGGATGGCCGTCACGGCGACCAGCGCATTGCGGTGCACCCGAAGGAATCCGCTGCCCAAGCGCAGCTGCAGCTCGGACAGTGTGTCGTCCAGGATCAAGGTCTTGTCGGCGGTGCGCAGCGTGACGTACTTTTGCTCGGCGCGCAGGTACAACACCTCGCGCACCGGCAGGCGCAACACGCGGCCACGGTCGCTGACCACCAACACGGGTTCCAGCGCGGCCACCACCGCTTGGCCGCGCATCAGGTCCAGCCGCTGTTGCACCCTTTGCAGCGCCTCCTGCAAACGCTCTTGCCGAACCGGTTTGGTCAGGTAGTCGACCGCATCCAGCGCAAAGGCCTGCAGCGCGTGCTCGGCATGGGCCGTCACGAAGACAACGGCGGGTGGCTGCGGAAGTGCTTTCAAGGCCAGCGCCACTTGCAGGCCGTCACGACCAGGCAGCCCGATGTCCAGCAACACCAGATCGGCCGGCTGCTCTTGAAGCGCTGCCAGTGCCTCCGGCAGCTGGGCGGCTTCGCGAACCGTCGTGACCAGGGTCGGCACCAAGCTGTCCAGCAGCTGGCGCAAGCGCATGCGCGCCAGTGCTTCGTCGTCAACGATCAGCACGCGCATGGGGTCAGGGGGTCGGCAAGACGATGCGGGCCATGAAACGGTCGCTGCGTCCGGGCTGGCTGGAGGTCTCTTTCCAGACGTCGCACTGGGCCGCCACATCGTGCAGCAGGCGCAGTCGTTCGCGCACGTTGTGCAGTGCCATGCCGTGGCCCGGGTTGGCCACGCCTTCTTCGGGATCGGCCAGGGTGTTGCTCACCGTCACCACCACTTGCCCCCGTTGCCGTCGGGTGGTGACCGTCACTTGGCCACCGTTGGGCGCCGGCTCGATGCCGTGGCGAACCGCGTTCTCGACCAAGGGCTGTAGCACCAGCGGGGGCACTCGGGCGGCACCAGCCGTGCCATCCAGGTCCCAGGTCACCGCCAGACGCGAGCCAAAGCGCACCTGTTCAATGGCCAGGTAGCGGCGGGCCAAATCAATTTCGTCGTCCAAGGTCACGGACGTGCCCACCTCTGCCAAGGCCACACGAAAAAGCTGGGCCAGGTCTTCCAGCACCGTCTCTGCTTTGGCCGGATCCACCCGCACCAGGGCCAAGGCCGTGTTCAAGGCGTTGAACAAGAAGTGCGGCCGGATGCGGGACTGCAGTTCAGCCAAGCGCGCATGGGCGTTGGCCGGCTGCCAGATGTGCGCGCGCAGGTCCAGCCAGGCCCACAGGAGGCCTGCGATGGCCATACCACCCAGGGTCACGGCCAGCAGTTGCAGCGCTCCGCCTTGCACCAGCCCAGCCCAAGCCAGGGGACCCCAGGTCAGCACCGCCACCGCAGCACCCAGAGCCAGCACTGCCGCAGCGCGGCCAGCCACCTGCATGCTTTGCAAGGGGCGTCTCATCACGCACAAAAACACCAGCCACAGCCCGGTGGCCATGGCACCGCCAAAGGCCAAGGTGGCCTGCCGCCCCAACCACTGGGCCACATCGCCGGCGTGCACCAGCGCCACCAATGCCAGCACGGCCTGAACCAGCAACACCGCCCGCAAGGCCAAAGCAGGGTGGCAGACGTCAAAGGCCGCCGCGCCCAAGCTGGCCATGCGAGCGCGCTCTTCGGCCAGCGGGTCAAACCGGGTGGGCGTGAACGCTGAACTTTGCGACACGGGCGAACGTGTGCTGTCCGGCCACAAACTGGCCGGGCGGCTGGGTTCTGGGCCAGCGTTAGCTTGCGGTGGCGGCACTTCGGTGCCAGGGTCGTTGCGGCTCAAGGCATGCGTCTCATGTGGAGCCGGATAATACGAAGTTCATTTGTAACGACGGTTCGCCTCTCCTCATGTCCAACGATCGTGTGTCCAACGACAGCCTGTCCGCCGACCCTCTGGCCAACAAATCCCAGGCCTGGTCGGCGCTGTTTGGCGAGCCCATGAGCGAGCTCGTCAAGCGCTACACGGCCAGCGTGAGCTTTGACCAGCGCCTGTGGCGCGCCGACATCGATGGCAGCCTGGCCCACGCCGGCATGCTGGCGGCCCAAGGCATCATCAGCAGCGAAGATTTGGCGTCGATCCAGCGCGGCATGGCGCAGATCGTGGCCGACATCGAAGCCGGGCGCTTCGAGTGGAAGCTGGAACTGGAGGACGTGCACCTCAACATCGAAGCCCGCCTGACCGCCTTGGTCGGCGACGCCGGCAAACGCCTGCACACCGGCCGCAGCCGCAACGACCAGGTGGCCACCGACGTGCGGCTGTGGCTGCGCGGCGAGATCGACAAGATCGCCCTCTTGCTGGCCGACATGCAGCGCGCCTTGGTCAACCTGGCCGCCCAACACACCGACACCGTGATGCCCGGCTTCACCCACATGCAGGTGGCGCAGCCGGTGAGCTTCGGCCACCACCTGCTGGCCTATGTGGAGATGTATGCCCGCGACGCCGAGCGCCTGGCCGACGTGAGAAAGCGCACCAACCAACTGCCGCTGGGCGCCGCTGCGCTGGCCGGCACCAGCTACCCGCTGGACCGCGCAGCGGTGGCGCGCGCCTTGGGTTTTGACGGTGTTTGTCAAAACAGCCTGGACGCCGTCAGCGACCGCGACTTCGCCCTGGAATTCAGCGCCTTTGCGGCCATCTGCATGGTGCATGTGTCGCGCCTGTCGGAAGAGATCGTGCTGTGGATGAGCCAGAACTTCGGCTTCATCGACCTGGCCGACCGTTACTGCACGGGCAGTTCCATCATGCCGCAAAAGCGCAACCCCGATGTGGCCGAACTGGCCCGCGGCAAAAGCGGTCGCGTGGTGGGCCACCTGATGGGCCTGCTGACCTTGATGAAAGGCCAACCGCTCACCTACAACAAGGACAACCAGGAAGACAAGGAGCCGCTTTTCGACACCGTGGACACGCTGTCGGACACCTTGCGCATCATGGCCGAGATGGCCGGCGGCATCATCGTCAAGAAAGACGCCATGGAGCGCGCTGCGCTGAAAGGCTATGCCACCGCCACCGACCTGGCCGACTACCTGGTGCGCAAAGGCTTGCCCTTCCGCGACGCCCACGAAGCCGTGGCCCACGCGGTGAAAGTGGCCATGGGCCGGGGGGTCGACCTGTCGGACCTGCCGCTGGCGGATCTGCAGGCCATCAACGGCCAGATCACGGCCGATGTGGCCCAGGTGCTGACCTTGCAAGGCTCGCTGGGCGCGCGTCGGGTTCTGGGCGGCACAGCGCCGAGCCAGGTCCGCGCTCAAGTGGAGCGCCACCGCAAGCGGCTGGGCGAATAGGTTCGCCGTCTCCACAACGTCTGTTTGACTGAGCCCCACCAACGTGGGTCAAACGCTTCCGAAATGACGGGTAAAGCGGCCCGTCATCGCGCCTTCATCGGCTCGGACCCCATGAAAACATGGCCCCACGAAACTCTAGGTGGGTGCGGTGTTCCCTTTCGGACGCAAATCTCAACACGCAGGCAAGGTGGCCTGCGCCGTTCACGGCGCACAGGCCAGTTGGGCCTGTGTGCAGAGAAGTGCCAATGGCCTACCGCAGGTTCTGTGGGTTGAGTCCACGGGGTGGACCGAAGACGGTCGAGCCGGACGTGAACTGCGCCAACGCCGCGGCCTGAGCCGAACCGACTCGGTGGCCGTGCTGGCCCGCGGCCAGTACCAGGTGCTGCAGGTCGACGCGCCTGAACTGCCGCGTGCCGAGTGGACCCAGGCCCTGCGTTGGCAGATCAAGGACCGACTGGACTTCCCGGTGGAACAAGCCGTGATTCAGGTGCTGGAACTGCCCAGCGACCCGGTTCGCAAAGCCAACAGCCAGCTGATGGCAGTGGCGGCTGCGAACGGACCACTGCAAGGGCTGATCGCACGGGGCGACCAGGTCGGCCTGGACTGGTCAGCCATCGACATTCCCGAAACCGCCCTGCGCAACATCAGCGCGCTGGTGGAGCCAGCCGACAAGGCTCAGGCCCTGGTGCACATTGGCGATGAGCACGCCCTGTTGGTCATCACCGTGGGCGGCGAGCTGGCCAGTTCACGCCAGCTGGACATGGCGCTCGGCCCCTTGAACAGCAGCGACGACAACACCCGGCAGGCGGCGTTTGACCGCGCCGGGCTGGAGCTGCAGCGCACGCTGGACGGTTTTGAGCGCCACTTCAACCACCTGAGCCTGTCGCGCCTGCTGATCGCCCCTGCAGTCGGCCTTGAAGCCTTTATGGCTCATCTGCGCGAGTTGGTTTATGTGCCGGTTGAACCGCTGGACTTGAGTGCGGTGCTGGACACCACCGCCGCTGAAGTCTTGACCAACCCGGCCCAACTGTCCTTGCACCTGTGCGCGATAGGCGCGGCCCTGCGGACCCACTGAAGCTGTGGCCCAACAGATCAACCTCTACGACCCCGCGCTGCGCCCACAGCGCGACGCGTTCACGGCTCAGTCCAGCTTGCTCTGGGCCGTGGCTGCAGCGCTGCTGGCAAGCGCAGCCGCCTGGGGTCTGCACTGGAACACACCGGCCAAGCTGCCGCTGCTGCCGGCAACGTCTGCCTCGATGGCGCCAGCCAACGCCGCCAGCGCCGCCGCCGCCCCCTTGAGTGCCACGGCGTCCGAACTGCAGCGCCTGCGCGACTTTGAAGCCCACCAGCGCCGGGTTCAGGCGGCCATCCTCGACGGCGCCTTGGGCGCACGCAGCGGCCACGCGGAATACCTGCGCGCGCTGGCGCGCCAAGCCCAACCCCAGGTCTGGCTGACCGGGTTCTCCATCAAACCCGAGACCAACGCCATCGAAATCGATGGACAGGCGCTGGACGCCTCTGCCTTGCCGGCCTATCTGCGCCGCCTGAACAGCGAAGAACGCTTCAAGGGCCGACCCTTTGCCCACTTGCACATTCGCCAAAGCAACACCGAAGGTACGGCAGGCGCGGCGGCCAACAGCATGGAAATCGCAGCACCCGGCTACCCCCAATTCACCTTGCGCTCTCAACCGGCAAGCAAGGAGGCGGCACGATGAGCCTGCAAGCATCGTGGGCGCAAGGCTTGCAACAGACACGTGCCCTGCAACGTCGCTTTGACGCCCGCCCTCGCCGCGAACGCATCATCATGACCGTGGCCGTGGTGGCGGTGGCCGTCATGGCCGTCGACAGCTGGTGGCTGGGTCCGGCCTTCAAACGCTGGAACGAAGCAAGTCAGCGGCAGCGCACCGTCCAAGCCCAAGCAGCCCGCACCCTGGTGGAGCAGCAGCAAAGCCTGGACCGTCAACGCGAGCAGGACAAAGAATTCAAAACCGAAGTTGCCCAACTGCGAGAGCGGCTGCGCGCCCGTGAAGGCGAAATGCGCGACGTCGAGCGCAGCCTGGTGGGGCCTGACCGGATGTTGGGCTTGCTGGAACAGTTGTTGGCCCGCCACGGCCAACTGCGGCTGCGCTCCATGCAGTCTTTGCCCAGAACCGAAGTGGCTGAAGGCGGCAAAGCTTTGCTCTATCGGCACGGGGTTGAACTGTCGGTCGAGGGCAGCTACGGCGACCTGCTGAGCTACCTCGAAGCCTTGGAAGCCATGCCACAACAGTTGCTGTGGGGCAGCCTCCAACTCAAGGTTGAACGCCATCCCAAAGCGGTGTTGACCCTGCGTGCCTACACGCTGAGTCTGGACCGCAATTGGTTGGAAATCTGACATGCATCCACACCGCTTGATCCGCCTGGCGGCCCTCAACTTGGGCGCCTTGACCTGGGTGGTCACAGCCAGTACCCAGGCGGCCAGTGACCCCACTCGGCCACCCAGTTCGGCTGCGCCGGCCTTGCCGGGCGCGGTTCGCCCCGCCGCGCCAGCAGCGTCGGTCCCCAAGCCAGCCCCTGAACCGCCCTTGCTGGGCTCGCTGCAAGTTGGACGGGATGGTGCTTCCAGTGCGCTGCTCGACGGCCTGGTGGTTCGGGTGGGCGACAGGGTGGACGACGGCACCGTCACGCTGATCGACAGCCAGGGCATCACGCTGCGTGGACCCAAGGGCCCGGTTCGGATCCTGCTCTTGCAAGGCAGCAGCAAGGTGCCGTCCAACAGCTCGAACGCCGGTCAAGCCGGTCACAACATCAGTCCGACGGTGTCGGCCGGAGGCTCGAAACCATGAACATTTTCCAACGCTGCTGTGCAGCGGCCTCGGTGGCCGCACTCGCCGTCATCACCGTGTCACCGGCTGACGCAGCCCAGCGCTGGTTCACCAAACGAGCCAAGGGTCCCATGGTGACCACCCTCAACCCGGTGCCTGCGATGGCGGTGGTGTCGAGCGCCTTGGTTTTACCTGCGGCGCTGGCTGTGAACCAGCCGCTTCCCAAAGCCCCGGCGCCAGCCGCGCTGGCTGGCGCTGCTGCGGCCAATTTGGCCACGCCCAGTGGCGCCAGCGTTGCACGCACCAACACCGACGCAGCCCGCTTTGACCTGTCGGTCAGCAACGCGGCAGCGGCGCAAGTTTTCATGCAGATCGCATCGGGCACGTCCTACAACATGCTGGTCTCGCCAGACGTCAGTGGCCAGATCAGCATGACGCTGAAAGATTCGACGGTGTTGGAGGCGATGGAGTCCATCCGTGAACTCTTCGGCTACGACTTCCGCGTCAGCGGCAACCGCATCTTTGTCTATTCCAACGCGGTTCAGACACGGCTCTACCGCATCAACTACCTGCCGGGCCGGCGCGAAGGCGCGTCGGACATCCGCGTGACCTCCAGTTCCCTGTCCAAGGCCGGCACGGGTTCCAGCGGCAATGGCGGCAGCAACAACAGCAACAACAGCAGTGGCAGCAGCAGTGGCAACAGCAGCGGCTCATCCAGTTCACGGCAGGACGACAGTTCGCACGTGCGCACCACCTCGGACGCCGACTTCTGGCAAGAGGTGAAACTGTCCTTGCAGACCCTGATCGGACAGACCGGTGGTCGCGGTGTGGTGCTCAACCCAGCCGCCGGTGTCGTCGTCGTGCGCGCCACGGCTGCTGAACAGCGGCAGGTCGACCAGTACCTCAAGGCCATTCAGCTGTCGGTGTCGCGCCAGGTGATGATTGAAGCCAAGATCGTCGAGGTTTCGCTCAGCAAAGATGCGCAGACCGGCATCAACTGGGGCGCTTTCGGTCGCATCCTGGGGGGCACGGTGGGTGTCAGCCTGGGCGTCGCCGCACCCGGTACGGTCCTGCAAACCGTCGGCGCACTCAGCACCGGCGATGGCACCACCGCGCAGGTGGGTGCCAACATCAACGCCAGCCCCATCGGACGCGGTTTTTACGGCGTGGCGCTGCAAGCATCCAACTTCGCGGCGCTGCTCAACTTCTTGCAGACTCAAGGTGATGTGTCGGTGCTGTCCAGCCCGCGCATCGCCACGCTCAACAACCAGAAGGCGGTGCTCAAGGTGGGTACCGATGAGCTCTACGTCACCGGCATCACCACCACCACCACGAGTTCGGGCACCAGTTCCGTGTCCACGCCCACGGTCAACCTGCAGCCCTTTTTCAGTGGCATTGCGCTCGACGTCACACCCCAGATCGACGACCAAGGCAACGTGATCTTGCACGTGCACCCGTCGGTCAGCGCCGTGGTGGAGCGTCAGAAGGTCATCGACTTGGGCTCTCTGGGTTCCTACAAACTGCCCTTGGCCACCAGTGCCATCAACGAGACCGACAGCATCGTGCGCGTGCGCGACGGGCAGATCGTGGCCATTGGCGGGTTGATGAAACAAGAGACCCGGGCTGAACGTTCAGGCGTCACCGGGTTGTCTGAATTGCCTTTGGTGGGCGGGCTGTTTCGACAAACCAACGACGTCACCACCAAGCGCGAACTGGTCATCCTGATGCGCCCCACGGTGATTGCCGAAGACGGCACCTGGCCTGAAGCGATGAGCGAGGCCACCGCCACGCCGCCAGCCGCCAGCAAACGCTGAGCACCGCGTGGCCCGCCCCGAACGCGTCCGCATCGGCGACCTCCTGGTTCAGGAGGCGCTGATCACGGCCGTCCAGCTGCAGGAAGCACTGACCGCACAGAAGGCCAGCGGCCGCAAACTGGGTCGACTCTTTGTCGACCGCGGCTGGGTCACCGAAACCCAGATCGCCAAGGCCTTGGCGCGCCAGCTGCGCGCCCCTTTTGTTGACCTATCCCAACGCAGCGTGCGCCCCGAAGTGGCCAAGCTGCTGCCCGAGGCGCAGGCCCGCCGCCTGCGTGCGCTGCCCATCGACGAAGGCGCAGCCGGTCTGCGGGTGGCCATGGCCGACCCCTCGGACCTGACCGCCTACGACGAGGTGGTGCGTCTGGTGCGCCGTGAGATCGAAGTCGCGGTGGTGGTTGAAAGCCAGCTTCTGGCGGCGCTCGACAAGGCCTACCGCACCGGCGACGAGATTGCCGGCCTGGCCCGAGAGCTGACCACCGAACTGGCAGGTGTCGAAGGCGAGCTGGGCGATCTGTTGGGCCTGTCGACGGCCACGGCTGAAGACGCGCCGGTGGTGCGCCTGCTCAGTTCAGTCTTCGAAGAAGCGCTTCGCGCGCGCGCGTCCGACATCCACATTGAACCGCAGGAGCGCAACCTGCGCATCCGCTTCCGCGTCGACGGTGTGCTGCACGTGCAAACCGAGACCGACGCCAAGATCTCGGGCGCGGTGGCCTTGCGCTTGAAGCTGATGTCCGGGCTGGACATCTCCGAAAAACGACTGCCGCAAGACGGCCGTTTCCACGTCAAACTGCGTACCAATGCGGTGGACGTGCGCATCTCCACCATGCCCACGCAACATGGCGAGTCGGTGGTGATGCGCTTGCTGAACCAAAGCGGCGGCCTGCTGGGTCTGGATCGCCTGGACATGCCGCCCCATGTGGCACAGGCCCTGCAACGCGCCATCAAACGGCCCAGCGGCATGTTCCTGGTGACCGGCCCCACCGGCAGCGGCAAGACCACCACCCTGTACGCCGCGCTGCATGCGCTGAACGACACCGGCCGCAAGATCATCACGGTGGAAGACCCGGTGGAGTACCGCCTGCCTGGCCTGAACCAGGTCCAGGTGATGGACAAGATCGACCTCAGCTTCGACCGCGTGCTGCGCGCCGCCCTGCGCCAAGACCCCGACGTGATTCTGGTGGGCGAAATGCGCGACCAGAAAACCGCCGAAATCGGCCTGCGCGCCGCCATGACGGGCCACCTGGTGCTGTCCACGCTGCACACCAACGACGCCCTGTCCACCCCCATCCGCCTGCTGGACATGGGCGTGCCGCGCTACATGGTGGCGCTGTCACTGCAGCTGGTGCTGGCGCAGCGCCTGGTGCGCGTGGTGTGCCCGCATTGCAGCGAGGTGCATGTGCCCGATGCCCACGAGCGCGGCTGGCTCAAGCTGGAGTTGGGCGACAAGGTCGACAGCCACACCTTCCACCGCGGACGTGGCTGCTCGGAATGCAACGACACGGGCTACATCGGGAGAACCGGGGTCTATGAAATTCTGGAAATGACGCGCGAGCTGGTCGAGGCCATGAACAGCGTCGACCCGGCCGCCTTCAATGAAGCCGGCCGACGCCAGATGGCCGGCCGCACCTTGCGCCGCGACGCCCTGCGCCTGGCCAGCACCGGGCGCACCACCATTGAAGAGGCCATGCGCGTGAGCGCACAGGTCGACGAATGAGCGGCGTGCTGCCACGTTTCGCCTACACCGGCCGCGCCGCCGGGGGCGCCGTGGCGGGCGAGGCCGACGGCACCAGCGCCAGTGCCGTGGCCGACCAATTGCAATCGCGTGGCATCACGCCGCTGAGCATCGAGCCACTGAAGGGCGGGGCCAGTGCCGCCGCCAACATCGACCTGAGCCAACTCTGGCACCGTTGGCGCAAGACACGGGTGCCGATGACCGACTTGCTGCTCTTCTCGCGTCAGCTCAACACACTGCTGCGTGCGGGTGTGCCCATCTTGCGCGCCCTGGCCGGGCTGGAAGCGTCGGCCAGTTCGCAGCAGATGCGCGAAACCCTGCAGCAGGTGCGCCGCAGCCTGGAGTCGGGTCTGGAACTGTCGATGGCGTTTGCCCAGCACCCGCGGGTGTTTGACGCCTTTTACGTGTCCATGGTGCGCGTGGGCGAGATGACCGGCCGCCTGGACGAGGTTTTCCTGCGCCTGTTCAACCACCTGGAGTTCGAGCTCTTCATGCAGCAGCAGGTGCGGGCTGCCTTGCGCTATCCGATGTTTGTCATTGCCGCGATGGTGATGGCCATTGGCGTGATCAATGTCATGGTCGTGCCGGCCTTTGCCACGGTCTTCAAGAGCTTTGGCGCTGACCTGCCGCTGGCCACGCGCATTTTGGTGACCAGCTCTGAATTCACCCTGAAATACGGTTGGGCCTTGGGCCTGGGCGGTGTGATCGCTTTCTTCGGCGTGCGCCGTTGGATCGCCACACCGGCAGGGCGCATCCACTGGGACCGCCTGCACCTGGCGCTGCCCTTGGCCGGCCCCATCGTGCGCAAGGCCACATTGGCCCGTTTTGCGCGCAGCCTGTCGTTGGCGCTCAAGAGCGGTGTGCCCATCGAACAAGCGCTGTCGGTGGTGGCCCACACGGTTGACAACCACTTCATGGCCCAGCGCGTGGAAGGCCTGC
This sequence comes from Betaproteobacteria bacterium, assembly GCA_043743835.1. Taxonomy (GTDB): domain Bacteria; phylum Pseudomonadota; class Gammaproteobacteria; order Burkholderiales; family Burkholderiaceae_C; genus Rubrivivax. The sequence continues at coordinate 8,368 of JAYTVT010000102.1, read as the reverse complement.
GCACGGCGGTGGAGCGCGGCGAAACCATTTTGCGGGCGGCTGTGGCAGCCAACGTCTTCACTCCCGTGGTGCTGCAGATGATTGCGGTGGGCGAAGAAACCGGTGCAGTGGACGAACTGATGGACGAGGTGGCCGACCTCTACAACAACGACGTCCAGTACGAGCTCAAGACCCTGTCGCAGCAGATTGAACCCATCTTGATCATCTTCATGGGCGCTTTGGTGCTGATCCTGGCCCTGGGTGTTTTCCTGCCGGTCTGGGACCTGGGCCGCGTGGCATTCAAGAAATGAGGCCCGCTTGCCGATACCCCCTGTCAGGAGGCCGCTTCGCGAACTCCGTAGTTGGAACTTTCAGATGTTCAACGCCACACCTTCCACTTGTCTCTCGACACCTTGCAAAACAAGCCGGGGCTTCACGCCTGGAGTTCGCACTGTGCGTCGTCGTGGTTGGGGTGCTGATGTCGGTGTTCTTGTCCCGCGTGGGCGAGTGGACCGAAGCCGCACACGCCGTGAGCCACACGGCGCGCGCGCCACCGTACCCGATACCGATGGCCACGCCGAGCTGCGGCGCATCGGTACCGAACTCAGCGGCCGCTTGCGTGGCCGTTCCCTGTCCCGATCCCTGTCCCGCACCGAAAGGAAACATACCGTGAAAAAGCATCTGCAAGCCGGTTTCACGATGATCGAATTGATCGTCGTCATCGTCATCCTGGGCATCCTGGCGGCCACCGCCCTGCCCAAGTTCATCGACATGCGCAGCGACGCCACCACGGCAGCCGTGAATGGCGTGGCCGGCGCTGCCGCGGCAGCCATGAACCTGAACTACAGCGGTTGCGCGCTGACCAACAACGTGGTCACCGCCAACAAATGCGTCAAGGTCAGCACCTGCGCCAACGTCAGCAGCTTGCTGCAGGGCGGCATGCCCACGGGTTACACCGTGGCAGGCGCTGACCCCGGCACCACCAACGGCACGACCACCACCTGCACCGTTGCCAGTGGCGGCGTGACGGTGAACTTCGGGGCCATCGCCGCCGGCAACTGATGGGCGGTCGGCCCTGCGGCCGACCCTCTGCCCTGCCATCTCCAATGCGCTCAGGCCAACCGGTCTGGCGCATCTGGGTACAGCCACCAAGGACATGAAAACGCAGTCCGGCTTCACGCTGATCGAACTGGTGGCCGTTTTGGTGCTGGTGGCGGTGTTGGCGGTGACCGTGCTGCCCCGGATGGAAGGCGCCTTGGCGCTGCGGGGCGACGCCTGGCGCGACCAGGTGGTGGCCACCCTGCGGCAAGCGCAAACCATCGCAGTGGGACACCGGCGGCTGGTGTGCGTGACGGTGGCCAGCAGTTCGCTGTCGGTCAGTATCGCCACCAGCCAGCCTGCTTCCAGCTGTGCCACCGCCTTGCCAGGCCCCGATGGCGACGCTCGTTGGGCACGTGACACCAACGCGCCTGCCACCGCGCTGAGCCCAAGCGGCAGCCTCTTTTTCCAACCCAGCGGCCGCGTCACCAGTGACGGCGCTGGCCTGCTGGCCACACCCGGCCGCATCACCATCAGCGGCCAGGCCGATGTGCAGGTGGTTGCAGAAACCGGCCATGTTCAATAGCACCCCGCACCGGAGGCCAGCCCAGCGCGGTTTGACGCTGGTCGAGCTGCTGATCGCCATCGTGGTCATCGGTGTGGGCCTGGCCGGCGTGATGATGGCCTTCTCCACTTTGGCGCGCCAAAACGCCGATCCCGTGGTGCAGCGGCAAATGCTGGCCATTGCGCAGGGGCTGATGGAAGAAATCCACTTGAAGCCCTATGCCAGCGCGGCCAATGCCGCACCCAGTGGATGTGCCCGCGACACCTTCAACGACGTCAGCGACTACCACGGCTACAGCACCAGCAACAGCATCTGCGGCGTTGACGGCACCACCTTGAGCGGCCTGAACGGCTACTCCGTGCGCGTGGTCGTCGCGGTGTCGACACTGTCGGGGGTGGTGGCGGCCAAACGCATTGAAGTGATCGTCAGCCGCGGCAGCGACAGCTTCACGCTGACCGGTTGGCGCACCGACTATGCGTCCTGAAGCCACCCGGCCGGGGCGCGGCTTCACGCTGGTGGAGCTGGTGGTGGTGATCGCCTTGGGTGGCATCGTCGCCGCTTCGCTGGCGGTTTTCATGCGGCCGGCCTTGGAGGCCTGGCTCACCACCCGGTCCCGTGCCACGGTGGCCGCGCAGGCCAACCTGGCCGTGGAACGCATGGTGCGCGACGTGCGTGCCGCTGTGCCCAACTCCATCCGCACACCCGGCACCAGCTGCTTTGAACTGGTGCCCACCAGCACCGGGGGGCGGGCGCGAACAGGCCCCGACACGGTGAACGACAGCGCGCCAGGGTGCAGCCCTTCAGCCACTTGCTCGGCGCCACTGGACACGTCCCAGGCCACCACCACACTGGACGTGCTGAGCCCCTTGGGCACCGTTCCCAGCACCGGCGACTGGGTGGTGATTGACAACCAGAACGCGGCCGACGTTTACGCCGGCAGCAACCGCGCCCAGATCACGGCGGTGGCGGTGCCCACCGCCACGCAGGGGCGCCACCGCTTGACGGTGGCCAGCACGCAGTTCTCACGCGGGTACGACAGTGGTCGCTTCAGCGTGGTTCCCGCCGCGCAGCAGGCGGTGTTCTATGTTTGCCGCGGTGCCGACGGCACGTTGGACGCCGACGGCAACGGCAAAGGCACCTTGATGCGACTGCAGGCTTACGGCTTCAACGCTGCCTACCCCACCTCTTGCCCGGCGTCCCCCACAGGCGACGTGTTGGCCACCCAAGTGCGCAGCTGCCGCTTTCTGTACGACCCCAACCAAGGCGCCACCCAGCAGCACGGCTATGTGGCCCTGGAGCTGCAGATCACCCGCAATCAAGAGTCCGCCACCTTGATGGTGGGTGCGCACGTGGTCAACGTGCCATGAAGATCAGTCCCCAGTGCTCACGCAGGGCTTGGCAGCGCCAGCGGGGCCTGGGCGCCATTGCGGCCATCGTGGTGCTGGTGGTCCTGGCGGGCCTGTCGGCGGCGGTGGTGCGTTTGGGCAGCGCTTCGGCCAGCGCGTCGGCGCAGGAGATCGAATCCGCCCGCGCCACCCATGCGGCCCGTGCAGGGCTGCAGTGGGGCTTGTTCCAGGCATTCAAGGGCAGCTGGACCGCTTGCAACGGCAATGTCCAAAACCTGGACCTGCGCAGCGCCACGGGCATGACCGTGGCACTGCGTTGTGACTCGTCGGCTTACAACGAAGGCGAGTCCGCGCCAGGCGTGCCGCTGGTGGTGCGTGTCTTCACCATCGAAGCCGTGGCCTGCAATTCCGCCACCGCCTGCCCCGACGCCGCGCGAGCCACGCAGCCCGGTTACGTTGAACGCATGCTCAGGGTGCAGGCTGTCAACTGAAGCCGATGTCGCGGCTGGATCCCTGGGAACGGAGCTGCTGTTCAGCTTCGAATGGTCGTAGCAGGCCTGGGCCGGCAGCAGCGCATGGCCAGTGTTGCACTCACGCTTGAACGGCTTGCCCCGCGGTCTCTTTGCTCAGCCAGCTGAGCAGGATCAAGGCGGCCGCACTGCCCACCGGGAACAACAACACCGCCAGCGCCACCCAGCCTGCCGCTGAACGCTGCATGCGCTTGGCAGCCATGCCCAGAAAAATCCAGTGCAACAAGACGGCGCAGGCCAGACTCAAACCCGCTGCTGTGGCCCGCAGCGGCGTTGCCACGGTGCGGTCCAGCAGCGGCGGCAAAAAGAGCGCCACACAACCCACCGCCACCACCAGGGCCAGCGTGGACGCGGTCAAGGCGCGTTGGTCAGGGGTCTCGGTCACGGCGGGCTCCAGCTGCAGGCGGCAATGCAGCCAGTGTAGGCCTGGCTGCAACCTGACTCAAGCCTGGATCAGGGCGGCCTCAAGCCCATAGATCGCATTCAAGGCCTACCCGCTAGCGAATCCGAATTCGGGTGGCGTCCAAGACGCGCTGGTCACCCGACAGGATTCCTTTGACTTCCACGGTTCTTCCGACCACCAGGTCGGCGGCAGACCCGTCTTCAAAACGCAAGTCCGCGCGCGCCGTGCCGATGGTGAAGCCGCGCAGCGTGATGGTGCGTTGGGTGGGGTTCACGGCCGTCAAAGCGCCAATGATCTCGAAGCCTCGATCGCGAACCTGCTGGTCGCTTTCGATGCTGACCTGACTGGCCCGCAACAAACCAGCACGCACCGCGCCTTCCACCTTCACCCTCACACCGACAGCCAATGTGGAGGTGCCATCGGGGAAGCTGGCCCCACTGGCGTCAACGAGCCGGCCACCGACGCTGAACGACTGCGCCGATGTGAAACTGTTGATCAGGCCCTCGACCTTCAAGGTCTGCACGTCAGCCAGCGGCTGCAAAGCGGTGTCAAAGCTGCGCACCACCCAGCGTGCCGGGGCAGACTCGGCTGCCAGGCGCAGCCGCACAAATTGCCCCGTTGCCAGCCCTGCCGGGACGGCCGTGGCACCGGCATAGCTGTAGGTGTTGGCGCCAATGCGCAAGGTCTGCGCCACGGTGTCCACAGCGGCCAAGGGGCCGCGCAGGCGCAAGCCCTGGCTGAGCAAGGCCGGCTCGATGCGCGTGGCCCGGTAGCGCTGCGCGGCGGCGTCGAACACCGCATACACCTCCAGGGCTTGGCCCAGGCTCAGCCCAGCCAGGCCCGAAGCCAAGCGCTCGTCGAACACCGTGGTGGTGTCCACGGCGACCCGCTGGCCCAGCATGGTGAAGCTCCCGCCAGCCACGTCCAGCAAGCCGACCAAGCCCACCAGTTCGCTCTCAAACCGAATGCGTGAGGCGGTGGCCCTGGAGCCAGAAGCGTCGGTGGTGATGGCCAAGCTCTCGACTTCAACCGTCATGCCCAAGCGCAGTTCGTCGCGGGACCGACGTCCGCCGTCAACGTCTTGCACCTCGGCGCCCACATCATCAAAACGCACGCCACCGACGATGACCGAACCAAAGCCCGTGATCGGCCCCGAGGTGTAAGCGGTGGCGTTGCCACCGGTGCCCCCCGTGCCCACCCCACCACCGCATCCGGAAGCCACCGCCACGGCGGCCAGCAGACACAGCGCGGTGCGCCACGAGAAACTGGACTGGATCAAGGCACGCAGCGTGGTGGCAGGCATGTCAGCTCTTTCTCTTGGCCCGCACCGGTGGATGCGTGCGCTCGGCTGAAGGGGCATCAGGCTCAGCCCCCTCGTGATAGGTGTAAAGGCCCACCCGCAGGCGGCCCTGAGGAGCGGGTTGCACGGTGGCGTCGGCTGCCACACGGGCTTCCAAGGCGGGCACCAGGGCCGCCAGCAAGGCCTGCCACTGCGCGTGCACCTGCGGGCGCACCGAAGCCATCGATGCCGCCGTCAAACCATCGGCAAAAACGGCCTGTTCAAAGTGCAAGCGGTCTTCGGTGCCGAGCACGTTTTCCACCGCCGCCCGCAGGTGGTCGCCGACGTTGTCGCCCAGGAAACCCAGCTGGCGTGTCAGGTCACCGCTGGGCACAAAGGTCTCGCGCAGCAGGCTGACCTGATCGGTCGACTCGTCCCACTGCGTCAGCCCCAGGCGCACCAGCTCATCGAGCAAGCTGCGCGGGTGCACGTCGCGGGTCACGCTCTGGGCCAGGGACTCAAAGCTCAGCGCGCCTTGCCGGGGCAAGGAAACCGGTTGCCCGTCCGCCCCACGGTAAGGCGCTTGCGTGCGCCAATGCGCAAACACTTCGCTGGCCAGGGACCTGGGCCTTGAAACTGCTTGTCGGGTTTGCTGTTGCTGCACGATGCGGGTGACCTCTCGCCGGTTGATGCCGGTGGTGGTGCTGATGCGGCTGACCTTGCGGTGCTCCGGCAAGCCTGGGTGCGCGTCTGCCGCCGCTTTGACAAACGCCTGGCGCAAGAGTTCTTCCACCGCTGCGTAGGGCAACCCACGCCCCACCCCCAGACGGGCTACGGACGACATCAGGGAAGCCACAGCGTCTTGCAGCGCTTGGCTCTCGGCACCGGGACCGGCGCTGTCAGGGATAGGGGCGGAAGGTTCAGTCACGTTGGAAGCGGGTCGGCTGCAATGTAGCAACCAACCCGCTGCTTCACGACAGGGTGCTCACTTGAATTCGATCCGCCGCGCTTCCAGGCGGGTGCGGTCGGTGCTGAGCACGCCCTTGACTTCCACCGCCTTGGCATTGGCCAGGGTGGCCTCGGTGCCATTGCGGTACTCCACCGTGCCGCCATACCAGACGGTCACGCCGCGCAGGGCGAAGGTCTTGTCGGTGGTGTTGAGGTTGCCCATCTGGCCACGCAATTCCAAGACCTTGAGTTCGGGTCGGCGGTTTTCAATTTCGACCTTGGACGCCACCAACACGCCGTTGGTGACCACGCCTTCAACTTCCACTTTGGCGCCAAGGACGATGCCGGCGGTGCCGTCAGGGAAGGTTGCATTGCTGGCGTCTACCTGCAGGCCATTGATTTGGAAGCTGCTGGTGGACGTGAAGGCGCTGATCACACCCTCTACGTGGGCGTCACGGCGCGTCACCTCCGGCAAACGCAAGCCGCCACGCAAGGCCGTGGCCACCCAGGCACCGCTGACCTGGGTGGTCTGCAGCAGCACCCGAACAATCTGCCCATTGGCCAAGCCCGGCGGCAGGTTGGCCGCAGGCAAACTGGCGTAAGAGATCGTTTGGCCATTGATGGTGAAGGTCTTGGCGGTGGTGTTCAGGCCAGCCAGCGCGCCACGCAGTTTGTAGGCGGTGGCACCGGTCTTGGGTTCAATGCGGGTGGCCACGACGCGGCCATTCGCGGGGTCCAGGATGCCGTAGACCTCGACCACGGCGCCCGAGACCAGGGCCGACAGCCCACCGGACAGGGTTTCGTCAAAGATCGTGCTGCTGGTGACCAGCACGGTCTGCCCCAGCACCTGCACCGTGGACGCCGCGGTGTTGACCGCGCCCACCGGCCCGACGATTTCATTGCCAAGCCGTATGCGCAGGGCCAGCGCACTGGCTGCCGTGCGGTCAACCGCACCCGCGTCGAGCTCGACCATCATGCCCAGTTTGAGTTCGGCACGGGTTCGGCTGTTGCCGTCTTCGTCGGTGACGCTGGCCGTCGAGTCATCAAAACGCACGCCGCCTACAAAGATCGATCCAAAGCCAGTGATCGCACCTTGGCTGTAGGTGGTGGCGGCGGCGGGTGTCACGGCCTCGGGCGTGGCATCGCCACCCCCGCCGCCGCAGGCCACCAGCACCGCCGTGGCGCCAGCAGCGGTGACCGCCGCCAGGGCGGAGGACCATTTGGTGAAAGAAAGGTTCAGCATCGCAAGCTCCCGGTGGGTGCAGCAGCCGTAGTGGCCATCGCATGGCTGGAAGTATAAATGTGCAAATCGCACTTTTATATGTCGAAATGTATCGGAGGTCACGAAACTTGCCGCGCGGTACGCTCTGGATGCCAGCACCCGCCATGCCCTGCTGCGTTGCCTTGAACCTGCCCGCCCACCCGTTTCGACCATGCCCCCTCGCCGCTGGATCGCCCACCTGGACATGGACGCCTTCTATGCCTCGGTGGAGTTGCTGCGCTATCCAGAGTTGAGCGGCCAGGCCGTGGTGATTGGCGGCGGTCGGCGGCATCAGCCCGTGTTGCAAGCCGACGGCACCCGCCGCTTTGCCAACCTGGCAGGGTACGTGGGCCGCGGTGTCATCACCACCGCCACCTACCCGGCCCGCGACCTGGGTGTGCACAGCGGCATGGGGCTGATGAAAGCCGCGACGTTGGCGCCCCAGGCGGTGCTGCTGCCGGTGGACTTTGAGCAGTACCGCCACTACTCGCGCCGCTTCAAAGCCGCCGTGGCCGAAGTGGCGCCGCTGATCGAAGACCGCGGCATCGACGAGATCGAATGTCCTGTCTATAGGCAAAATGTCCCCTAATCGACTTCCTTACCTTGTGGCGGAGAGGAAATGCGAAGGAACAGCAGCTGATGGCTTGTATTTCTTCGCAAGCCCAATAAACTACCGACCATCACTCTACATTTTGTATTCTATGAAGATCGAACGAACGGGACACCGCACGCTGCTGATGAACGACGATGGCTCGATCAACGCTCCGTTCACGATCTTCCTGAACGACCAGTTCGACAACTCGAACACACGCGAGTCGGTGGCGGCCGCACTGAAGGTGTTCCATCGATTTCTCGCCGCATACGACATCGACTTGGTGCAGCGGGCCCTCGAAGGCGAGTGCCTGCTAGCCGTCGAATGCGGTCGACTCGCTGACCTCAGCTTTCGGCAGATGGACGAGCTACAAGGAATGTCCGACGCAATGGTGCGTCGCATCTCCTCGTCCAGCGCCGAACTACCA
>JAYTVT010000101.1:0-38773 GCA_043743835.1 Betaproteobacteria bacterium | reverse complement strand
TCGGTCGCCCTCGCGCAGTTGTGTTTCCCTTCGCTCGCTGTGGTCAGCTTGCGGGAGGACTTACACCTCCAAGATCGCGCCCATGCTGGGCGCACGTTGACGAAGCGCGCTGCGCGCGCAGCCCTGGCGAACTGCGCTTCTCGGCGCCGCACAGGCCCGCCCCGGCACACCCGGACAGCCCTTTGCTCCAGCAAGGGTGGCGGGCGTTGCAACGGAGACCAACGCCAGGTGGCTCGCGGCAGGCGGTGCCCTGTGTGGGCTCATTGTGGGTCGCCGAGGGGCTGAGCCCGGACTCAAACAGTCCTGAGGACTGTTTGTGCCTGGCGAAGGCCGGGGCCTCTGGCCCCGGCGCAGCGGGATGGGCGGCGCGCCGAAGGCGCGCATCAAGAACTGACTTGCCGCAGCCTGTTTGAGCGTAACGAACGCAGTGAGTGCAGCGAGTTCTGCGGCACGCCCATCGCGCGAGCACCGGAGGGCAGTCGGCGAAGCCGACCGACACAGCATGAGCCTACACAGGGTACCGCCTGCCGCGACGCGCTGATGCAGGCTCGTCGAACGACAGCAATGCGCCGCAAGCTGCCCGAGCCAACTCGAGTTTCCTGTGCTGCCAATTGCAAAGTGGCACCACACGGCGCAGGGCTCGATGGAATGCAACTTGCACCGCGCTGCCGCCCCTGGTTCAGCCTCACCGCGCGCTTCTAGAATCCCCACCATGCCAACCCTGCCGTCGCTGGCCGCGCTGCACCGACTTGCCGCCGTCACGCTGCTGGGCTTTGCCAGCGGCCTGCCCTTGGCCCTGACCGGCCAGGCCATGCAGGCTTGGCTCACGGTGGACGGCATCGACCTGGCCACCATCGGCTTCCTCAGCTTGGTGGGTTTGCCCTACACCTTCAAGTTCCTCTGGGCGCCGCTGATGGACCGCTTCGAGCTGCCCTTGCTGGGCCGCAGGCGGGGCTGGTTGGTGTTGACACAACTGGCGCTGGCCGGGGTGTTGCTGGCGCTGGCCGCGCACGAGCCCAAGGCGGGCATTCGGGTTTTTGCCTTGCTGGCGGTGATGGTCGCTTTCCTGTCGGCTTCACAGGACGTGGTGGTCGACGCCTACCGCACCGACTTGCTGCCCGCGGTCGAGCGCGGTATGGGCGCGTCACTGGGCGTGATGGGCTACCGCTTGGCCATGATCCTGTCGGGCGGTATCGCCCTGATCTGGACCGACCCCGCACAAGGTGGCGGCTGGGACTGGCCCGCTGTGTACCGCTTCATGGCCTTGGTGATGGCCGGCGCAGCGGTTCTGTCGGCACTGATTCTGCCGCGCCTGCCGGCCGTGGCCACACCCAAAACCCAGGCTGGGCACGATCTGCGAGGCTTTGCGGCCGTCTTGGCGGCGGTGGCGCTGGGCGTGTGGTTAACGGATCAATTCGGCGGCGCTATTGCTCAAGCATCAGTGGGCCGTTTGATGGAAGGCAGCAGCCTGCCCGCTGCCCTGCAAAAGCGCTGGGTCGATTTGGCAGCCCTGCTGATGGGCATCGCCGTCACGCTGCCGCTGGCCGCCTGGGCTGCGCGGCGGGCGCGCTTTGACACCTTGCTGGGTGGCCTGAACAGCTACTTCAGCCAAAAAGGTGCGGCCGCCTTCTTGCTCTTCATCGTGCTCTACAAGCTGGGCGACGCCTTCGCGGGCTCGCTGATGACGGTGTTCCTGCTCAAGAGCATGGCCTACACCTCGGCCGAGGTCGGTGTGGTCAACAAGGTGCTGGGCCTGTGGCTAACCATTGGCGGTGCGCTGCTGGGTGGAGCCTTGATGCTCAAGCTGGGCTTGTGGCGCAGCCTGATGTTTTTTGGCGTGCTGCAGTTGGTGTCCAACATGGGGTTCTGGTGGCTGGCCGTCAGCGGCAAAGGCGTGCTGCCCGGCACGGTACTGCCGGCCTTTGACTGGGGCTTCGTCAAGTTGGCCACGCCCACGCCAGTGGACGGCGGCCTGCTGATGGTGGTGGCCTTCGAAAACCTCAGCGGCGGCATGGGCACAGCGGCCTTCGTGGCTTTCATGATGAGCCTGTGCAACCAGCGCTTCACGGCCACCCAGTTTGCGCTGCTGTCGGCCTTTGCCAGCGTGGGCCGGGTCTGGGTCGGGCCCTTGGCCGGCGTGCTGGCGCAGAGCATCGGCTGGCCAGCCTTCTTCATCATCAGCACCGTGCTGGCTGCACCGGCGCTGATGATGTTGTGGTGGCTGCGCAGCAGCGTACGGGCGCTGGACACCCCGGCCAGCTGATCGAATCCATCGCGAGGCCGTCAGGCGGCCCGTTCGCGCAGCAGCTCGGCGTAGACCACGTTGCGATGCGGATCGTGGAAGGTGATGACCTGTTCCGCGCCCGACGCCGTTGCCAGCGTGCGCATGGACGCTTCATTGCGCAGCACCAGGGTCCAGTCCATGAACAGTTCCATGTAGCCGCGCCCAGATCCGCCCGGCACAAAGTTGGCGATCAACAGGCGCCCACCGGGGCGCAACATGTGCAGCAGCCGCGTGGTCAGGCGGCGTGCCATGGTGTCGGGCAGGTAGTCATACAAGCCTGCCGAATAAATCAAGTCGAACTGGCCCAGCTCGTCGGCCAGCGGCCCACTGAGCAAATCACGCACCCCCTGGCACACCACGCGGACGGGGGCTGCTTCATGCACCCGTGCCACCTCTTGGCACGACAAGGGGTCCTGATCCAGGGCCACCACGTCGCCACGGAAAAAGGCGTGGCCCACCAAGCTGCCCTCCAACTCGCGGGCGTGCCCGGAGGCTACCGAAAGGATGCGCCCGGCGTCGTGGTTGACCACCGTGTCATCGATCAGGCTCTTGAGCAACTGCCGCCGGTATTGCACCGACAACCCCATGGAAACGCGCGTGGTGGCCCCAAACAGGCCTTGCCCCAGCGCCGATGTTCCAGCAGGCGCCTGGCGGGTGTAGATGTAGTCCATCATCACCGCATCACCCGCATAACCGCGCGGCTTGGTGCTGGCGCGGTGCGTATAGGGATCTTCCTGAACCAGGGCAAACAAGGGGTGGGCGCGACACCAAGCCAGCATGTCCTGTTCGCGGCCACTGCCGCGAGCCTCGGACCACAAGGCCGACAAAGGCGTGCCCAGCAGCCGAAAGGCGGCCAGAAACTCCTGCGCCAGCAGCAGCTGGTGGGCGCGAGCCAGCAAGGCTTGCGTGTTTTCTTCCAGGGTGATGGAAAGCGTTGCGCTCGTTGGCGCGGCGGGATGTTCTGCGATGGACATGACAGCCTCTCGGGTGATGACAGCACGGGTACCCACCCTAATCAGCATGTCCAGCGCAAGCTCCCCCTGAGCAGGGGGCGTTTGGTCATTGATCAACCGAACAGTGGATGAAATGAAAAGCGCCCAGCGCGACACTGGGCCCGCCCATGAAACCGTCCCGTGCGATGGCCGCCCTGCGCGCGCTTTGCGAACTGAACCTGCACGCTGAAGTGTTGGTACCCGCTGTGCTGGAAGCCCTGCACCAGCTGGTGCCCAGCCACCGCAATCTGTTTGACTGGACCGACGAGCAGGGGCGCCTGGTGCGCTACTTCATTGAAGGCCCCATCGACGCTGGCATCGCGCAGCTCTACTTCGACGAGTTTCACAACCGCCGCGAGGGCGAAGCCATGCCCCGCTTTGACAGCCTGCGGCGCCAACCACCGGGTGTGCGTGGGGCCGATGAACTCAACCACGCCGCATTCTTCAAGTCAGCGCTGTACAACGAGATCTGGCGTCCACAAGGTTTCCATACCCGGCTGGAAGCGGTGGTGCGAGGGCGCAACCAGCAACTGATCGGTTCTTTGGTGCTTTACCGGGCACCGGGTGAGGCGCGCTTCACCGCCGAAGACGAACGCCGTTTGGCTGCCGTGCTGCCAGCCCTTGCGTTTGGCCTGCAGGCCGGCGGTCCCGCCCAGGCCGACGACCGGCATGTGCCCAGCCCTGAACCCGCCGAGACACTGCTGCTCACGCTGCAGGGCCAGATCTGCCACGCCAGTCTGGGCGCCCACCGCCTGCTGCTGATGGCTGAAGGTGGCGCTTCTCGCGAAACACTGTCACGCCCACTGGACGCCTTGGCCGGTCGCTTGCTACCGATGCTGCTGCAACTGCTTCGGCAGCAAGCGACCACCAACGCGGCCGGCGCGCCACTGCCGCCACCGTCCATCACCCACGAAACACCGGCTGGGCAATTTGTGGCCAGCGGGCGTCTCTTGCACGCCTGGCAAGGCGCAAAAGAGCCCTTGGCCCAAGTCACCTTGCTTCGCCTGGAGCCCCATCGGGTTGCACTGGAGCGCGCCTTGCGCGGGCTGCCGGTGTCACCGGGGCAAATGGCCGTCTGCCGTCAGCTCTACCGTGGCCAAACCCACGAGCAGATCGGCTCGCAACTGGGCGTGGCGCCGGCAACGGTGGTCGACCACGTTCGAAAGGTTTATCAGGCGCTGGATGTGCGGTCGGCTTTGGAGCTGCGAGCGGCGGTGGACCAACGCATCGGAAGAGGCCCGGTTTGATGCCAGCGCTTGGCTTGCACTCCGCCGAACCGTTGGTTTGAACTCTGCACCAGCTGATGGCGGGTGGCGGCAGTTGCACAGCAGGGTCTCTGCTTCGCTGCCTAGAATCCGCGCGCCATGCCTCTGCACCCACCACTGCGGTCAGCACTCTCCAGCCACTGCGCCTTGTGCGGCCTTCGGTCACGCCGGTCGTTCAGCACCCTGTTGGCTGCCGGTGCGCTGGCCGCGGCCGGTGGCCCCCGTGTGGCCCATGCGCAGCCTGCTGAAGGTTTGCAGGGCGACGTGGGCGGCAATTCGCGTCTGTCCAAGCTGGTGCCGGCCGACTGGCTGGAGGGGCAGGCCGCACAGCAATACCAGGGCATGATGCGTTCGGCGGCTCAGCAGCGGGTGCTGGCCGAAGGCCCAGACCCACAGCTGCAGCGTTTGCGCCTTCTGGCCCGGCGCATCGTGCCGTTTGCCCCCGCCTGGAATGCGCGCGCGCCGCGCTGGGCCTGGGAGGTCAACCTGCTCAACCAGCCCACGCTGAACGCCTTTTGCATGCCTGGCGGCAAGATTGCGTTTTACCGCGGCATCTTGCAAAAGCTGCAGCTCAGCGACGACGAGGTGGCAGCCATCATGGGCCATGAAGTTGCGCATGCGCTGCGCGAGCATGCGCGCGAGCGCATCGCCAAGACGGTGGCCACCCGCACCGGTGTGGGCGTGGCGGCCGACCTGCTGGGGCTGGGCGGTGTGGCGCGCAGCGCCCTCAACGTGGGCGGCCAGCTGCTGACGCTGAAGTTCAGCCGCGATGACGAGACCGAAGCCGACCTGGTGGGTATGGACCTGGCCGCACGCGCGGGCTACGACCCCGCCGCAGGTGTCACCCTCTGGCAAAAGATGATGGGTACCAGCCAAGGCGCACCGTCACCCTTCCTCAGCACCCACCCTGCGGGCGCCACCCGCATCAAGGACATCCAGAGCAAACTGCCCAAGGTGCAGCCCTTGTTTCAGCGCGCGGCCAAGCCCGACCAACGCATTGGTCCGCCCAAGCCCTGAAGGGCCGCCAGGACGAGCCCGGCACTGATCACCACTTCAGGGGCAAAGGGCGCAACAACTCCAGCCGCCGCCGACCGACCTCGACGTAGCCGCCGCGACGCATGTCGCCCAAGACCGTTGTGACCATCGCAGCGGTGCAGCCCAGCATGTAGCCCATTTCCTTGTGCGATGGCGCGGGCTGCCACACAAACGGCAGCTCGCCGCCGGACTCTTGCTCCAGCAGCTGTTTGACTTTGCCGTACACGTTGTGCAACGCCATGCTGCGCATGCCCTGGGTGGCCTTGCGGGCGATGCGAATCACCCGAGACAAGAGCTCAAACGCGAACGCGGGGTCTTCGGCGAGGTGGCGCTCCAGTGTGGCCCGGGTGATCAGCACGCACACACTGGCCTCGGTGGTTTCGACGTTGGCCGAGCGCAAGCCACCGTCCAAGCCCATCTCGCCGACGTATTCGCCGGGGCCATAAAAGGCATAGGTGATCTCGGAGCCATTGTCTCCCTCGCTGTACGCCCGCAGGCGCCCGCTCAGCACGATGTACAGGCTGTCTCCCACCTCGCCTTCGGTGATGATGACCGTGTTCTTGCGCAAGCGCTTGAGCACCCCGCGGTGTGCCAAGGCTCGCAAGGAGTTCGACATCGGAACCGGCTCAAGAGGGTCGGGGGGCGGAGATGTGGGCATGGGCCTGAGTCAGCTGGGCGCCTTGCGCGCCAGCCGCTCAAGGCCCGATGATGTTATCGGGAGCTCATGGTCGGTGTTCCACGCAGGCTGGTCACCAGCGGCGGCAACACCGCCAGTTGACGCACCAGGTCGCTGATGCTGTCGGCCTGCGCTTTGCTGCGGATGCTGCCGATCTGCGTGCGCACCGTGCACACCGCTACCCGGTGCTGCAAGGCTATCTCGTTGGGGGATACGCCCGAACACAGCAGTTCCAGCACCTGCGTTTCCGCGCCCGTCAGGCTGATGCTGCGGGCGTAGGCCTGCAGCGTCAGTGGCGCGCAGACGCCGCGTTTTCCCAGCACCACCAACACGTGGTCATGGATTTCTTCAGCGCTGCGCGTCGCTGTGCTGGCCAGCGGCACCACCGAGATGCTGACCTGACGACCGCCGCTGCCCAGCGTCAGCATGCGACGGCGGCCACGCCTTGCGCCCACCAAGGCTTGATGCAAGGCCGCTTCGTCGCACGCCTGTTGGGCGCGCAGCTCTTGCTCTCTGACCACCAGGGGGTGTCCACCGTCCAGCGTCATGCGCGCGGCATGGTTGCTGTGCAGCACCTCATCGCCAGCCCCGATCAAGAGCATGCCGTGGTCGGTTTCATCCAACATGTGGGCCAACAGGGCGTCCAAGGGGCGCCGGGTGGTGCGCCGTTCGGGGCCGGCATAGCACCGCGTGTTGCTGCGTTGATCAACAAAGACAGGCGCTGGGTGATGGGCTACGGTTTCGAACATGTTGCTCCCCTGGGTGTGGTCTGGTGGCGCAGCCTGTGGCCAGGCGGCACGGCCAGTGTGTCCAGCGGGCAAGGGCTCGGGCGGTGAATAGCCCAGCGTCGCTCGATCAACTATTTACCGAGCGCTGTACCAGGCCGTGGGCTGGCGGGGGCCGGCGAGGGGGCAGAAACCGCACCTTAGCTTCTTGGCCGCGAAAGGTCATCGCTAGAGCTGCGGATGCTGATGACCCAGCGGGTCGTGCGACCCCACCGCTATGATCCTTGGCCCTTGGTCCTGCGTAGCCCCTGCGTGGCCCGCGGGTGCTTGCAACCGCGTCTTGAACTGCCCCCATGATCCGCGTCGAAGACATCGCTGCCCGCGCAGAGTTCTGCCACCTCAGCAGCTTGCCGAGCGTGCCCCACGACCTGCGCTACGTGGGCAGCAACAACTTTGCCGGTCGCAGCCTCTATGGCCGCCTGGACTGCGCCTGGCTGCGCCAGGAAGCCGCGCATGGCCTGCTGGCGGCCGCAGCCTGGCTGCAGGCGCAGCGCCCGGGCTGGCGCATCCTGGTGCTGGACGCGCTGCGGCCGCAACGGGTGCAAGAAGCCATCTGGGTGGATGTGGCCGGCACACCGTCGCAAGAGTACTTTGCCAACCCCGAGCGCGGCAGCATCCACAGCTATGGCATGGCGGTGGACGTGACGCTGCTGAACGAGCAGGGCGCTGAAGTGGACATGGGCAGCGGCTTTGACGAGATGTCCACACGTTCGCATCCGTCGCTGCATGCCCAGCACCTGGCCAGCGGTGTCTTGAGCCCGCAGCAGGTGGGAGAGCGCGATTGCCTGCTGCAAGCCATGCAGCATGGCGGCTTTCAAGGCATACCCAACGAATGGTGGCACTTTGACCACGGCAACCGCGATCAGGTGCGCAGGACCTTTGCCCGCATCTATTGATCCGACGGCAAGCAGAGCACACCCATGAACCATCGCCGACGCTCGCTCCTGGCTGCCACTGCTGCTGCAAGCGGGCTGCTTGCCACACCGGCCTGGTCAACCACCTCGTCCCCTGGCGCCCGCGCAGCTTTGCCCAGCCGCCTGCCCATGCTTCGGCCGGCGCGTTTGCGCCAAGGCGACACGCTGGCTCTGGTCAGCCCTTCCAGTGCGCTGCACGAACGCGAGCCCTACGTGCTGGCGGTTGAGACCCTGCAGGCGATGGGCTTCAAGGTGCGCGAAGCACCCCACCTGCGCGCGCGCTACGGGCACTTTGCCGGCACCGATGCCCAGCGTGCCGCAGACGTGAACGCCATGTTCGCCGACCCCTCGGTGCACGGCATCCTGGCCATGACCGGGGGCTCGGGCGGTAACCGCATCTTGCCGCTGCTGGACTACGAGCAGATGCGCCGAACGCCGAAGTTCCTGGGCGGGTTCTCCGACATCACCGCCTTGCTCAACGCCGTGCAGGCCCGCGCCGGACTGGTCACCTTCCACTGCCCGATGGCCGATTCGGAGTGGAACAGCTTCAGCCTGGACCACTTTCGCGCCACGGTGATGGAGGGCCAAACAGCCCTCTTGGCCAACCCCAGGGACAAGGACGATCACCCGGTACCCCGCACGGGCCGCATCACCACCCTGCGTGGTGGTCGCGCGCGTGGCCCCTTGCTGGGCGGCAACCTGGCGGTGCTGACCAGCATGGCCGGTTCGCCCTATTGGCCGGCCTTTGATGGCGCCATCCTGTTCCTGGAAGAGGTCAACGAGTTCATCTACCGCGTCGACCGCATGCTCAGCACGCTGATGATCAACGGCGTTTTGCAGCGTGTGGCCGGCGTGGTGCTGGGTGCTTTCACCCGCTGCGAACCGGGTGACGGCCGCTTTGGCACGCTGACCCTGGACGAGGTGTTTGACGACTACTTCAAACCCTTGAACGTGCCGGTCTACCGCGGCGCGATGTTTGGCCACATTCGCCGCAAGATCACACTGCCAGTGGGCTTGGACGTCGAAATGGACGCCGACGCCGGCACTCTGCGCTACCTGCAGCCAGCCGTGACCTGACGGCGACCTGCTCTGGCCGCGCCCGAGGGCGCCGTGCCGTGCGCCAACCACAGCAGCAGCACGGCGGCCAGCACGGGCAGGTTTTTCAGCAGCGGGCCGCAGTGGTCCAGGGTCAGCTCGGGCATGTGCCAGGCCGCCATGGCTGTGTAGCCCACGATGGCCCCCACCTGCAGCGCATACACCGCTGGGCCGGGTCGCCACAGCAGGCCCAGGCCCAGCACCGCATTCAAGGTGCACGACAAAGCCAGGGCAGCCCAGGCGGCGTCACCTTCAAAACCACAACGCGCCAGCAGGTGCAACACACCGGAGCGCTGCGGCCACGATGCGCTGATGAAGGCGGTGCTCAACCACATGCTGGCCAAGGCCCAAGCCATCGTGTTGGCCACGACGGGGCTGAGATGCACGCGCAAGTCCAGCAGGGGCACGGGCGGCGTGACGCGCAGGCTCGCCGCCAGGTCGGTGGGCTCGCGGCCCAGCAGGCGCGCGGCAGCGTTGTGTTCGGGCACGCTGCCCTGTTCCAGCATGGCCAGGGTCTGCGGGCACAACACCTGCTGTGGCAAGGCTTGCGCCGCCCAGGCGCCGAAGCGCAGCGCGGTCATCGGCAGCGGCAGCCACCAGGCGCTGTGCAGGCCCAGCGCTGAGCGAAACGCCTCGAGCATGGCGCGATAACTCACGGGCTTGGCGCCGCCCACCTCAAATGCTCCCAACACCGGCTCGCGCCGCTCCAGGCAGCGCGCCACGATCTCGGCCAGCTCAAACACATGCAGCGGCTGCAACTGCTGCTGGCCGCCAGCGGGCAGGCCAATCACCGGCAAGCTGGCCAAGGTCGCCAGCAATGCCGTGCTGGCGCAGTGCGGCCCCAACAACAAGGATGGCCGCAGAACGGTGGCATGCAGCGGCAGCGCCAACAGCGCTTCATCGGCTTGGCGCTTGCTGTCCAGGTAAGCCGACGTGCCGCTGGCTGCGCCCAGCGCCGACACCTGCACCACCCGGCCCACACCAGCGAGGCTGGCGCCTTGGAAGAGCTCGATCGGCCCCAAGGCATGCACCCGCTCGAAGCGCTGACCCTGGCGCGCCATCAGGATGCCCACGCAGTTGACCACCGCGTCGATCTTTGCCGCCCGCAATCGTTGTGCCCACACTTCGGGCGCCACGGGCAGCATGAAGTCCAGCGGCCAGGTGTTGGCCGCGTTGGCCGAAGTCGCGACACCACGAACCCCCGAAACCACGTGGTGACCACGCGAGCGCAAGGCTTGCACCACGGCCTGCCCAACACAACCGCGCGCGCCGCACACCAGCACTTTCATGATCCGGCTCCTGCCTGACCTTGCGGCTTGGTGGCGCACGCCCCCGTTTGGCAACGCATCATGCGCCGGCTCAGCCGATAGGCACGCCAATGCCGCACCAGCCTGATCAAGGGTGCCGCCGCACCTGAAAAGCGCTGCCGGTGCTTGGCAAAGACTCGATAGGCCGCGTTGGCCATGGGCTGCAAGGGTGGCCAGGCGGTGGCACTCAGCACCCATCCCAGGCCTACGGCGGCGTAGGCCTCACGCAAAGCGGCCAGCCCCACCAGGTGACTGCCGTCAGCCCGCACGCCGTGGATCTGGGCCTGCAAATCGGCCAGGGTCACACCCCAGACGGCGGGCTCAAAGCCGGGGTCGGCGATGTCGACAAAGGCCAGTTGACCTTGTGCGTTGCGTTCCCACAGGTGATCCATCTCCAGCGAGCAGATGGGGCACGCAGCGTCATAGAGCAGTGTCAGTGCAGGGGTGTTCATGGCTGTCCTTTCAATGGTTGGTGGGTACTACTTTCTACGGTTATTTCTGTAAACAAAGAAACGAATGGGCGTGCGAGTGCGGGATTCGAATGAAGCAGACTCGATCAGGGCCCGAGCAGGTGCGCTGGCGTGATGGGGTTGTCGTCCGCCGGACCGCGCTGGACAAGCTTTTTGATGCGGGCACCCAGCTTGAGCACCTTGGCCAGCGTGTCGGTGTCCAGGCGCAGCATCTCGTCGCTCCAGGCGGTGAGCGTTTCCAGCAACTCCAAGGTCTCCTGCATGCGCAGTTTGGCCGCGGCCGGTTCGCGGCTCACGGCAGGGTCGGCCAAGAGTTCACGTAGAACTTCAACCGTGGGCGCGATCTCACGTTTTTGACGTTCTTTGACGATAGTGCGCACCAACTCCCAAACTTGGGTGGAGGTTTCAAAGTGGTCGCGCCGGTCGCCTGCCAGGTGGGTCAGGCGCACCAAGTTCCAGCCCTGCAGCTCGCGCAGGCTGTTGCTCACATTGGACCGCGCCACACCCAAGGTGTCAGCGATCTCTTCGGCGTGCATGGGCCGGCCCTGGATGTAGAGCAGCGCATGGATCTGCGCCACGGTGCGGTTCACGCCCCAGCGGGCGCCCATTTCGCCCCAGTGCAGGACAAACCGTGAGAGGGTGGGTGAGAGGTCCATGGCCGAATCGTGAACCTGTCTTATATTTCTGTCAAGACAGAAATACTTCGTGGATTCGCTGACGACCTGGGCGGTCGCTCCGACAGCGTCGCAAAACGCCGCTGCTGTGGCTCAGTGCTTCAGAACGAAGAGCCGGGCTGCGCCAGAAACAGCAACTCCTGCGGCGTCGATACACGGCCCAGCACCAGATTGCGATGCGGGTAGCGCCCAAACCGCTCAATGATTTCTGCGTGCTTCACCGCCCAGCGGTGCGGATCGGCCGTCTGTGGGTACTCCGCTGCCAGGGCAGCAAACAACTTCAGCGCCTGGGCTTGTGCAGCCAGATCTTCCGCGTGCTCAAAAGGCAGGTAGACAAACGAGCGCTGCCAGCAGTCCAGTTGCCGGTCATCGCCGCGCGCCACCATGGCCTGCACGATCCGCAGTGCTCTGGCGTCGCCAGCAAAGGCGCCGGGGGTGTTGCGCCGGGTGTTGCGCGTGAACTGGTCCAGCACCACCACCAGGGCGACCGTGCCGGCTGGGGTGTTCTGCCAAGCATCCAGACCGCCAACCAACGCCTGTGCCACCGTGGGCGCAAACCGCTGCGCGATTTGCGCGTCAAAGGCCGAGTCCTTGCGGAACCACTGTGGCAGCGCCACCGTGGTGGCGGGCAGCCCGAACCAGAAGTCCAGCACCTCTTGCGGCGTGGTTGTTGCCTGGCTCATGTCGGCTCCATCAGATCCAGCGTGGCAGGATGGCGGCTCATGTACAGCGCCACATAGCTGCAGCTGGGCCGCACGCGCAGGCCTTGGGCGCGAGCCCACTCCAGCGCCGTCGCTACCAGTTCAGCCGCCAGACCTTGCCCTTGCAGTTCGGGCGGGACTTCGGTGTGGTGCAGCACCAGCAACGCGCCCTGCTGCCGGTATTCACAAACCGCCAGGTGCTGGGCAAGGCCCGATTCGGGCGCCAGCCGGGCCTCAAAGCGCTGTTGGCCAGGGTTGTGGCAAATCAATGCGGTCATGGCGCTGAATTCTGCCCCCGGCAGACCCCACGAGCAGGGGATCACAAGGAAACATCCAGATACCGAATCGGATTACATTGCCCTTTGTGGGCGCCCCTTCACGTGGAAGTGTTCCATGATCCGGGGCAGTGCCCTGCATCATGAAACTCAGGGCGGGCAAGGGCAATGGTGGGGCTGGTGGACAAAACCTGGTTCATGGAGAGCGTGGCGGCCGATGGCTCGCGGCTGACCCACGTCATTCGCAAATTGCCGTTTCGGGTGGGCCGCGAAGTTGGCAGCGACCTGACAGTGGACGCCCGTGGCCTGTCGCGAGCCCACGCAGAGTTTCAAGCCGACCCTTCCGGGCAGCTGCGCCTGGCCGACCTGGACAGCACCAACGGCACCTTCGTCAACCGCGAACGCATCCGCGGCTCGCGGCTGGTGACTGAGAACGACGTCATCCACTTCGGCAATGCCGAGTACCGCTTGGGCGTGGAGTCGGCCACGCAGATGGCCCGCCCCGTCGACGATGCCCAGCGCACGCTGATCGCCCCTGCGGGCAGCACGCTGAGCGAGAACTTTGTGCGCCACGAACGCCAGTTCATGGAACTGCTGCGCGGGCAAGGCCTGTCGGCCGCCGTGCAACCCATCGTGGAGGCCCATGGCAGCAAGCTGTTTGCCTACGAGTTGCTGGGCCGTTGCACCCACCCCGACCTGCCGGCCTCACCCACCCACTTGTTCCACCTGGCGGCCATGCTCGATCGCGAAGCCGAGCTCAGTGAGGCATTTCGCAACTACGGCATTCACGCCGTGGCACCACGCCTGCATGGCACGTCGTTGTTCGTCAACACCCACCCGCGTGAAACCTTTTCCGAGAGTTTTTTTACCGCACTGACCCAGCTGCGCGCGCAAGAGGGTGCGCCCGATCTGGTGGTTGAAGTGCATGAGACCGCGGTCATGGAAGTCGAGCGCATGAAGGACCTGGCCGCGCGACTGGACGAGATCGGTGTTCGCTTCGCTTATGACGACTTTGGCGCCGGCCAGGCGCGGCTCAACGAACTGGGTGACGTGCCGGCCCACTTCGTCAAGTTCGACATGGGCTTGATCCGCGGCATCCATGAGGCCAGCGAGCGCAAACAGCGTGTCGTTCGCGACCTGGTTCGGCTGGTGCTGGACCTGGGATCGGTTCCGCTGGCCGAAGGCGTCGAAGAAGAAGAAGAGGCGGTGCTGTGTCGCGACATGGGCTTTGCGCTGGTGCAGGGATATCTCACCGGCAAGCCGGTGCCGGTCAGCAGCGTCTGAGCGGCTGAGCGTCTTTCGCACCTGCCCGTTCGACGCACCCCAAGCCGCTTGGCGGTGCTGGCGAAAAGGCCTTCAAGCTGAGACCGGGCCAGATTCGCGCACTTGCAGACGCAACAACGCGGTGTGCAGCTTGTCAGCGTCGATAGGCTTGGTCAGGAAGTCGTCCATGCCGGCGGCCAGGGCTTCATCGCGCTCGGTGACCAATGCGGCTGCGGTCAGCGCAATGATGGGCAGGCTTTTGCCCGATGCCGTCTGGCGCAGGGCGCGGGTGGCTTCGTGGCCGCTCATCACCGGCATCTGCACATCCATCAACACGGCATGGAACGGTCGCTGGGCATCGGCTGCACTTTGCACAGCTGACAGCGCCTCGCGGCCATCGGGGGCCTGTGTGACCTCGACACCCCAGCGCTCCAACATCGCCACGGCAATCAACATGTTGACCACGTTGTCCTCAACCATCAGCACCCGCATGCCTGCCAGATCGCCGTCCACCAGCGGCAGCACCTTGGCCAGGGCTTGGGTGCTGGGCGGCAAGGGCAAGACCGCCCAGAAGCTGCATCCCTGCCCGGGTTGGCTGTCCACACCCACATCACCGCCCATCATCACCGCCAGTTCGCGGCAGATGGACAAGCCCAGCCCAGTGCCGCCAAAGCGCCGTGTGGTGGACTGGTCGGCCTGCGTGAAAGGCTTGAAGAGCAGTTTCTCGGTGGCTTGGGAGATGCCCGGCCCCGTGTCGATGACCTCAAAGCGCACGGCACCGCCAGGCAGTCGGTCCACGCGAACGCGCACGCCACCGTGGTCGGTGAACTTCAGCGCGTTAGAGACGTAGTTGGTGACGATCTGGCGCACCCGCAGCGGGTCTCCACTGACGGGCGCAGCGAGGCTGGCGTCGACCTCAAAGCTCAAGCTCAGCCCTTTGGCGGCAGCCAACGTCTGGTAGGTGTGCTCCAGCGTCAGCAGCAACTCGTTCAGATCGAACGCGGTGGACTCGAGCAGCAGCTTTCCGGCTTCGATCTTGGACAGGTCCAAGATGTCGGTGATGATGCCGGCCAAGGCTTGCGCGCTGTCGGCAATCTGGTCCAGGTACTCTCGGCGCAAGGCTTCGTTGACGTCACTTGCACTGGCCATGCGAGCCAAGCCCAGCATGCCGTTGAGCGGCGTGCGCAGTTCGTGGCTGGTGTTGGCCAAGAAGGCGCTCTTGGCTCGGTTGGCGGCCTCGGCATCGTCTCGCGCCCGTGCCAAGGTCTGTTCAAACTGACGCCGTTCGGTCACGTCTTCGGCGATCCAGACCGTTCCGCTTTCCACGGGTCGCAGCGGGTCGATGGCCCGACCCCGCACCCTGGCCACAAAGGTGCTGCCGTCTTTTCGCTGGGCTTGGCGTTCGAACTCAACAGCTTCCCCTCTTGCCAGCAGCGGCCCCAGCGTGCGGCCCACCTCTTGGTAGGCCTCGTTGCCCGGCCACACCACCGCGCCGGACTGCCCGATCAGTTCCCCCGTGTTCCAGCCGTAGATCTGCTCAAAGTGGGCATTGGCCAGCACAAAACGCTGTTGACGCGTGACGGCGATACCGATGGACGCGTTGTCCAAAATGGCAGCCCGCTCCATGCGGTCGCGTTCGGCGGCGCTGACGTCGCGTGCGTTGATCACCACATAGTCGCACCCATCCATCTCAAAGCGTGCCGCCGACACCCGCAGCGGCACGGCCGAGCCGCTCTTGTGCACAAACACAAAGGGCATGTCCGAGACCAAGCCCTGATCCCGAATCAAGCCCACGAAGCGCTCACGCTCGGCTTCGTGGGCCCATACCCCCAGCTCCAGCGACGTGTGGCCCACGGCTTCGTCGGCCCGCCAGCCGGTCAGGCGCTCAAAGGCCTCATTGGCCATCACATAGCGGCCGGTGTTGAGGTCGGTCAGGGTGATGAGATCAGGGCTGGTGGCCAGCAGGTGTTTGCGCATGACCTCGGCCTGGCGCACCGCAACTTCAGCGGCCAAGCGTTCGGTCACGTCCACAAAGATCGACAGCACCGCAGGGCCACCCTGTGCCTGCACGTTCACACCCGTGGCTTGCACGTTGAGTGAACGTCCACGGACTTCCAGCTTGAAGCCTTCGACCTTCAGCGTGGCGCCCGGGGGCATGCTCATCAACTGCTCGGCGCGACGACGAGCGCGCCCTTGTGATTCGGTGCTGTCATAAAACGCCAACAAGTCCGTTCCCAGCATGTCGGCCAGCTCGCGGTGGCCAAACATCGCCACCGCCGCTTCGTTGGCGTCCACCACCCGGCCGTGGCGGTGCAGCACCAGTGGGGTGGGAATGCGACTGAAAAGATCCTGGTAGCGGGTCTCGGTGGCGCGCAGCTCGGCGCGTGCGGCTTGCACAGCAGTGACGTCGCGGGCCACACCCCAATAGCCCTTGAACACACCTCGGCTGTCAAACCGCGGCTCGCCACTGGCCAGGTAGGACCGCAAACTGCCGTCATGGTTGCGCCAGGAGAACGGCAGATCGCGAAAGGGCACCCGGGTTTCCAAGTCTGCCATCAACACGTCCAGGGTGTCGGCTTCACAATTCAGCCGCGGCAATTCCCATGGCACGGCACCCAAGCCACTGTGCGACTGCAGCGCATGCTCATCCAGGTTCTGGCGGCTGGCGGCGATCAACTTGTACTCGTGATCAATCTCCCAGTAAGCGTCGGCCGCCAAGGACAACAGCCGCCGAAACCGCTGCTCGCGCTTGTGCGCCGCTGTCACCGCCTGGTCCACCACGCCCCCCAGCAAGGTGCCCGCGCCCAAAGCCACACCCAAGGCGATCAGGTGGGTGAGAAACATCAGCCGGGGGCTGGGCCAGCCAGGGGGCAAGATTGCCAGTGGCTGCAAAGCAACCACGGTGGCCATCATGATCACCGCCAAGGCCGACACCGCAGCACCCAAGCGCCAGCCGCCCAAGGTGGTCAAGGCGCACACCAGCAGCGGGACCAGCAGCAGACCGGGCGCGGCCAGGCCCCAGCCCATGCGCAGGGCTGCAAAACCCAGCTGCAAGACCGTCGCGGCAAACATCGCGGCCAGCGCCTTGGGCATGTGAACCGCCGGCACGCGCAGGATCAAGGCACAGACCACCGCCAACAGCAAGTAACCCAACACCACGGGCGCGATCAGCGGCTTGTCCGGCTGGGTGGCCAGCAGTGCCAAGCCCGCCAATGCAGCCGTGATGGCCGAGATGACCGCAAAGCCTCGGGCCAGCTGCTGATGCGGCCCCAGAGGCAGCGGCTGCTGACGGCGCACAAAGACCGGGATCGTCAGGTCCCGGTCTGCGACGCTGTCCAGATTTATCAAGTTTCAGCCTTTGGCGTTTTGCAGCTGTTGCCGGGTGGCCTGGGCGACCCGACGCGCCGCCAAGGCAAAACCAGGCGGCGTGTCGTCAGCCGCTGCGGCATACAGCACCGCTCGGGAAGAGCTCACGATGATGGGCCCAGCTTGCGCACCGCCCCGCCAGCCCGCCTGCACCGTGGCCTGGGCGTCGCCGCCTTGCGCGCCGATGCCCGGTATCAGCAAAGGCAAGGTGGGCGCCAGTTCCCGCACGCGCGCCACTTCCAGGGGGTAGGTGGCACCCACCACCAAACCCAGTTCGGCGCCACGGCTCCACTCGCCAGCCGCCAAACGGGCAATGCGCTCAAACAGCAGTTCACCGCTTTGCAGCACCTGGGCCTGCAGGTCACTGCCGCCGGGGTTGCTGGTGCGGCACAACAAGATCAGCCCCTTGCCGCTGTAGCGCACATAGGGCTCGATGGAGTCGTAGCCCATGAAGGGCGACAGCGTCAGCGCGTCCGCCTGATAGCGAAGGAAGGCCTCGCGGGCGTACTGCTCGGCCGTGGCACCAATGTCGCCCCGTTTGGCGTCCAGGATCACCGGCACGCCGGGCGCGGTTTGGTGGATGTGCTGGATCAGGCGTTCCAACTGGTCTTCGGCGCGCTGCGCGGCGAAGTAGGCGATCTGCGGCTTGAAGGCGCTGACCAGATCTTTGGTGGCGTCGACGATGGAGGCGCAGAAGTCGAAGATGCGCGCCGGGTCGTTGCGCCAGACCTGCGGAAACTTGGCTGGCTCCGGGTCCAGCCCCACGCACAGCATCGAGGCGTTTTGCACCTCGGCGCCGGCCAGCAGGGTGCGAAAGCTCAAGGCGCGCCCCCTGGCCAGCGCTGGGCCAGCTCGGTGGCCAAGCCGGTGTAGCTGCCGGGCGTCATCAAGAGCAGCCGTGCTTTGTCATCCGCCGGAATGGCCAGGCCCTGGATGAAGCCTTGCATCAGCTCGCGCGTGATCGGCTTGCCCTGGGTGAAGTCTTTCAGCTGGTCATAGGGGTTGGGCAGGCCGTGGCGGCGCATCACCGTTTGCACGGGTTCGGCCAACACTTCCCAGGCGTTGTCCAGGTCAGCCGCCAGCGCAGCTTCGTTGACCTGCAGCTTGTCCAGGCCACGCGCCAGGCTGTCCAGCGCCAGCACGGTGTAGCCCAGCGCCACACCCATGTTGCGCAGCACGGTGCTGTCGGTCAGGTCACGCTGCCAACGGCTGATGGGCAGCTTGTGGCTCATGTGACCCAAGAGCGCGTTGGCCAGACCGAAGTTGCCTTCGGCGTTTTCAAAGTCGATCGGGTTGACCTTGTGCGGCATGGTCGAAGAGCCCACCTCGCCCTTTTTCACGCGCTGCTTGAAGTAGCCCAGCGACACATAACCCCAGACGTCGCGTGACCAGTCGATGAGCAGGGTGTTGGCACGCGCCACCGCGTCAAACAGCTCGGCCATGTAGTCGTGCGGCTCGATCTGAATGGTGTAGGCATTGAAGGCCAGGCCCAACTGGTCTTGCACCACACGCCGACTGAAGGCTTCCCAGTCAAAGTCGGGGTAGGCCGCCAGGTGGGCGTTGTAGTTGCCCACCGCACCGTTCATCTTGGCCAGCAGCGGCACCGCCGCGATGCGCTGGCGCGCCGTGGCCAGGCGGGCGGCCACGTTGGCCACCTCTTTGCCCACCGTGGTGGGGCTGGCGGTCTGGCCGTGGGTGCGGCTGAGCATGGGCAGGGCGGCCAGGTCGTGCGCCATCTGGGTCAGCTTGGCCTGCAGCGTGTCCAGCGCCGGCAGCAACACCTGCTGGCGCGCGGCCTGCAGCATCAGCGCGTGGCTGGTGTTGTTGATGTCTTCGCTGGTGCAGGCGAAGTGCACAAACTCGGCTGCTTGCTCCAGTTCAGCCTGGCCGGCAAAGCCACCCTTGATCCAGTACTCAACGGCCTTGACGTCGTGGTTGGTGGTCTTTTCGATGTCTTTGATGGCCTGGGCGTCGGCTTCCGAAAAGTCCTTCACACGCTGGCGCAGCTGCAAACGAGCTGCGGAACTGAGTGGTTTGAATTCGGCAAAACCAGCATCAGACAGCGCGATGAACCACTCAACTTCCACCTGCACCCGGCGGTGCATCAATCCCAGCTCTGACAACAAAGGCCGCAAGGCAGACAACTTGGCCGCGTAACGGCCATCGAGTGGGGACAGGGCGGACAGGGCAGACGGGTTCATGCGGGTCGAAGGCGGCTGACGCAGGGCCTGGATGGCCCCGGTGATGGGTCTGCAGGATGGCGGATGCACCGATTCTAGGAGGCCCCGCCTTCGAGCGGCGCATGAAAACGCGCAGCCCAATAGCCGGCGAGCACGGCTCTTGCTATAACCCGGTGCGCCACCCACATCCATACTTTGAGGAGATCCCCATGCCCTTGCCCCGCCGCCACGCCCTGGCCCTGTCCGCCGCCCTCGCCCTGGCGCTCAGCGCTGCCAGCGTGGCACCCGCTTTTGCCCAGGCCAAGATCAAGGTCGCTGCGATTTACACCGTGCCGGTGGAACAGCAGTGGGTCAGCCGCATCGACAAAGCCCTGAAAGCCGCTGTGGCACGCGGCGAGATCGAGTACGTTTTCAGCGAAAACGTAGCCAACGCCGACTACGAGCGCGTGATGCGCCAGTACGCTGAAAAGGGCCACACCTTCATCGTTGGCGAGTCCTTCGCGGTGGAAGCCGCAGCCCGCAAGGTGGCCAAGGACTACCCCAAGATCAGCTTTCTGATGGGCAGCAGCGGCAAGCCGCAAGAGCCCAACTTCGGCGTCTTTGACAACTACATCCAGGAGCCGGCCTACCTGTCGGGCTTGATCGCTGGCGCCATGAGCAAAAGCGGCAAGATCGGCCTGGTGGGCGGCTTCCCCATCCCCGAAGTCAACCGCCTGATGAACGCCTTCATGGCCGGCGCCAAGGAGACCAACCCCAAGGCCGAGTTCATGGTCAGCTTCATCAACAGCTGGTTTGACCCGCCCAAGGCCAAGGAAGCCGCCTTCGCCATGATCGACAAGGGCGCCGACGTGATGTACGCCGAGCGTTTTGGCGTGAGCGACGCGGCCAAGGAGCGCAAGGTGCTGGCCATCGGCAACGTGATCAACACCCAAGACAAGTACCCCGACACGGTGGTGGCCAGCGCGCTGTGGAACATGGAGCCCACCATCGACACCGCGCTGAAGGCGGTGAAGGCCGGCAGCTTCAAGGCGCTGGACTACGGCCAGTACTCGATGATGAAGTTCAAGGGCAGCGAGCTCAGCCCGCTGGGCACCTTTGCAGCCAAGGTGCCCAAGGCCACGCTGGACCTGGTGGCCAAGCGCGAGAAGGAAATCCTGGCCGGCAGCTTCACCGTCAAGGTGGACGACAACCAGCCCAAGGGCACCGCCAAGTGAACGCCGGGACCGGCGCCGCGCAGGCGCCGGCGTCCAGCAACTCAGGTCAAGCCTTCGCTTCGAACAGCGCCGTCAAAGCGCTGTGCTTCGACATCTTTGGCACCGTGGTGGACTGGCGCAGCAGCATCGCCCGCGAAGGCCAGCTGCTGCAGCAGCGGCTGGCCTTGCCCACGCAGGACTGGGCCAACTTTGCCGACGACTGGCGCGCCGGCTACCAGCCCGCCATGCAAGAGGTGCGCAGCGGCGCGCTGCCGTGGACCGACATCGACGGCCTGCACCGCCGCATCCTGGACAAGCTGCTGGCGGCACGCAGCCTGTGTCTGAGCGAAGACGACACCGTCCACTTCAACCGCGTCTGGCACAGGCTGATGCCGTGGCCCGACAGCGTGGCCGGCCTCTACCGCCTGAAGCAGCGCTTCACCATCACGTCCTTGAGCAACGGCAACATGGCGCTGCTGGTCAACATGGCCAAACACGCCGGCCTGCCCTGGGACGCGGTGCTCAGCGCCGAGCTCTTCCAGCACTACAAGCCCGACCCCGAGGTCTACCTGGGCGCCGCGCGCATGCTGGGCTTGTTGCCCAGCGAAGTGATGATGGTGGCCGCACACCCCAGCGACCTGCGCGCTGCGGCCGCCTGTGGCATGCGCACCGCCTATGTGCCGCGACCGCTGGAGCGTGGGCCGGGCGGGCCGATGGAGGCCTGGCGTGAGGGCGAATTTGACGTCGTCGCGCCGGACTTCTTGGCGCTGGCGCAGGCACTGGTCTGAGAGCTGAAGAAGAACGCGCTCAAGACAACAGCGTGAACAGGCCCACGCCGGCGATGGCTGCGGTCAACACCACCAGGTAAAGCGCGCTCACCACGCCAGCGCGCAACAAGCGCGGCCACAAGCGCCCACCATAAACCCGCTTCATGGCCATCAGCGTGTAGACCGGCACCGCCAGCACGGCGGGCGCTGTCAACAGCCACGAGCCGCTCAAGGTCAGCGCCAGCGCCAGAAACCAGAAGGCATGCACGTGCAGCGCAAACACCAGGTGCTCGGTGTAGTACATCTTGCGCCTGAAGTAGACCAGCTTGAGCCACAGCGCAAAGGTCGGCAACAACACAAACATGGTGCCGCCCAGGTTGCCCAGGAAGCGCTCCTTGATGACGCTGACCTCGCTGGCCATGGCCTTAGGATCGATGTTGATGCGGCGCTTGAAGCGTTTGCACACCCAGGCCGGCAGGTTCTCGCAAAAGAACACGCCTTCACGCAGGCCGGCCTGGCCGTTGCCCATGTTGATGACCAGGTTGTTGGTGGCCTTGGAAACCTCGGCCGGTGCGCTGGGTTCGATTTCCAGATCGACACTGCCCGCCAGGCGCACCAGCAGCAACGTGACCAGGCTGATGGTGAGGTACAGCCGCAGCGGCAGCACATAGTGTTTGCGCCGGCCGGCCAGGTACTGCCGGGTCAGCTCACCGGGCTTGAGCAGCAGCAGTTTCAGCGTGCGCCACAGCGCGCCTTCGGTGCTGAAGTAGGCACCGCCCAGTTGTTGCACAAACTCAGCCAGGCGGGGTGCGCGCACACGGCTTTCTTGCCCGCACTGCGGGCAGAAGTTGGGCACCGGCACCGTGAAAGCATGGCCGCAGTTGGGGCAGGACTCGGCTGGCAAATCGGCGCCCCGTTCGGGCGCCGGGCTGGGCGTGAGTTGAGGGCTCATGCGATCAAGGCCAGCAGCCAAGCCAGCGGCACGGCCAAGGTCAGCAACAGCGCGTACATCAAGGTCAGTGCCAGGCCGCGCCACAGGCGAGCCCACCAGTTGCCTCCGTAAACGCGGCTGCCCGCCATGGGGGTGTAAACCACCATCGCCGCAAGGGCCACCCACGCCATCGGCGGCCACGGCAGCAGCGTGAAGATCAGGGCCAGGAACCAGAAGGCGTGCAGGTGCAAGGCAAAGACCAAGTGAGCGGTGTAAGCCAGGCGCGCGCTTCGGTTGACCCAGCTCAGGCACAAGGCAAACAAAGGCAGCAGCACGAACATCACCACGCCCATGTGGGCCACTACACGCTCATTGGCCAGTCGGGCACGGTTCAAAAAGGTCCGTGCGTCAGGCGCCGCGCGCGTTTGAATCACGCCGCACAAGGCCTGCGGCAACCCCAGGCAGACAAAGCCACCGTTGCGCACGCCCAGTTGCAGGGGGCCGGCATTGAGTGTCATGGTCGGCAAGGCGCCCTTTTCGGCGGCGCGGATCTCCGGCCGGTGCAGGCCTTCAACCACTTCAACCTGAGCAAACACCCGCATCAACACCAACAACACCAGGCTGATGGTCAGGTACAGCCGCAGCGGCAGCACGTAGTGCTTGCGCCGGCCAGCCAGGTACTGCACGGTGAGTTCGCCGGGCCGGGTCAGCAGCAGTTTGAGGGTGCGCCACAAGGCCCCCTCGGTGCTGAAGTAGGCACCACCAAACTGCTGCGCAAAGGACGCCACCGTGGGCAGTGCCAGTGTGGACTCTTGGCCGCAGGCCGGGCAAAACGCGGGGCGTGGATGCGCAAAGACCGCGCCACAATTGGCGCACAGCGGCCCATCAGCCGGCACAAGGTGGCTTGCCGCGTTCACAGCAAAAGCGCCACCAGCGCCGACAAGGCCACGATGAGCAGCACCAACGCGGCATGGCACAGCGTCAAGACCGCCGCGCGCAGCGCCAGCCGCCAGCGCGGGCCACCGTACACCCGTCGAAAGGCCAGCGCAGCATAGGCCGGGATCACCAGCAGGCTGAGCCAGGCCAGCTCGTCAACCCAGGTCACGCCCACGATCAACACGGTGGCGGTCAGGAACCAGAACGAATGCAGGTGCAGCGCAAAGACCAGGTGCTCGGTGTAGCTAAAGCCTCGGTAGCGAAACAGCGCAGCCAGGCCCAGCGCAAAACCGGGCAACAACACCAACATCACCACGCCGGCATGGCTGGCCAGGCGGTCGTTGACCTTTTGCACCTGCTGCAGCAGTTGTGCGGTGCTGGTATCCAGCTTGGTCTGGATGCGCTGACACAGCCAGGGTGGCATGCCCTCGCAGTAAAAGACACCGTTGTTCAGCCCGGCGCGCACCACACCCAGTTCCAACGACACCTGCGTGGGGCGTTCGGACAGCGCCTTGTTCAGTTCGGGGTCTTCCAGCGCCGACAACTGCAGCGCGCCCACCAGGCGCATGGTCAGCAGCATCACCAGTGTGATGCTCAAGAACAGGCGCAGCGGCAACACATACTGCTTGCGCCGGCCGTTCAGGTACTGGGCCGTCAGCTCGCCCGGTTGCGACAGCAGCAGCTTGAAGGTGCGCCACAAGGCACCTTCGGTGGCGAAGTAGGTGCCGCTGAACTGCTGCATGAATTCGCCCACCGTGGGCGGCTTGATGTTGGTCTCTTGGCCGCAGGCATGGCAAAACTTCGGGTGCGGCTCGGGCAGTTGCGTCTCGCAGTTGGGGCACTGGCCCATCACCGCGGCGGCGGTGATGGCCGCCACGGCGGGGCTGGGCACGGGCGAGAGGCGCAAAGACTTCCAGGGCATGGGTGGCGACGGTAGCGCAAAACGGGTCTGCATCGCCGCGCACCGAAGTGGCCTTGCGCCCGTGCGGACAGGGTGCGCGCATGACACAGAATGCAGCCATGACCACCCTTGCAGCCCCGACCAGCAATGCGGAGCCGGTGCTGCGCCTGCAAGGCATCAGCAAACGCTTTGGCAGCCTGCTGGCCAACGACAACATCTCGCTGGACCTGGGCGCGGGCGAGGTGCTGGCATTGCTGGGCGAAAACGGCGCCGGCAAAAGCACCCTGGTCAGCATCCTCTTTGGTCACTACGTGGCCGACGCCGGCAGCATCACCGTTCGCGGCCAAGCCCTGCCCGCAGGCCAGCCGCGCGCGGCGTTGGACGCGGGCATCGGCATGGTGCACCAGCACTTCACGCTGGCCCACAACCTGAGCGTGCTGGACAACGTGATGCTGGGCACCGAGCGCTTGTGGCAGCCCTTTTCGCGCCGCGCCGCCGCTCGCCGCAAGCTGCTGGACGTGGGCCAGCGCTTTGGCCTGCAGGTCAACCCCGACGCCCGCGTGGCCAGCCTGTCGGTGGGTGAACAGCAGCGGGTGGAAATTCTCAAGGCGCTGGTGCGCGGCGCCACCATCCTCATCCTGGACGAGCCCACCGCGGTGCTCACACCGCAAGAAAGCGAAAGCCTCTTCGCCACGCTGGCGCAGATGGTGGCACAGGGCCTGAGCATCGTCTTCATCAGCCACAAACTGGACGAAGTGCTGCGGGTCAGCCACCGCATTGCAGTGTTGCGCAGCGGCCGCCTGGTGGCCACGCTGCCGGCGGCCGGGGCCAGCAAGGCACAGCTGGCCCACACCATGGTGGGCCGCGACGTGGCGCCCGCGCAGCGCGCAGCGGCTGTGCTGCCTGGCGCTGCCGTGCTGCAGCTGCAGGACGGCTGGGTGCACGGGCCCAAGCGCGCCAACAGCCGGGCCTTGCTGCAAGGGCTGAACCTGACCTTGCACGCCGGCGAAGTGGTGGCCGTGGCCGGTGTCTCGGGCAACGGCCAGGCGGTGCTGGCCGAGCTGTTGTGTGGCGAACGCGCGCTGGACCAAGGCACGCTCCGGGTTCAGGGCCATGCGCTGCCCGCCCAGCCACGGGCCTGGGTGCAAGCCGGTGTGGCCCGCGTGCCCGAAGACCGCCACAGCGTGGGCGTGGTGGGCGACTTGGCGCTGTGGGAAAACGCGGTGCTGGAGCGCTACGCGGACCCCCGCTTTGCGCGCTTGGGCGTGATGAGACGCGGCACCGCCATGGCCTTTGCGAAGGACTTGCTGAATCGCTTTGACGTGCGCGGAGCCGAAGCCAGCGGCGTGCACACCACCACCCGCCGCTTGTCGGGCGGCAACATGCAAAAGCTGATCCTCGGCCGTGTCCTGGGTCTGGCCCACAGCCCTGAAACCCAACCAGCGCTGATCGTCGCCAACCAACCCACCTGGGGCCTGGACATCGGCGCGGTGGCCTATGTGCACCAGCAGCTGCTGGACGCGGCGGCAGCGGGCAGCGCGGTGCTGGTCATCAGCGAAGACCTGGACGAGGTCTTTGCGCTGGCCGACCGCATCGCCGTCATGCACCACGGCCGCCTGGGCCCGGCACTGCCCACCGCGCGCTGGACGTTGCAGCGCATCGGTCTGGCGATGGCTGGCGAAGGCACTGCGGAAGGCGGCGGTGAGAGCGGCGGTACGGGCAGCCATCAGCAAGCCTCGGCTTCACCCGGCCCGATGGCCACAGGGCACCCCCATGCTGCGGCTTGAAGCGCGCAGCCACACCCCGCGCGCCTTGCTGCTGGGCGCGCCGCTAGCAGCTTTGGCCTTCACGCTGCTGATCAGCTCGTTGCTGGTGGCCTGGGCCGGCGCGCCCGTGGGCCAGGCCTACGCACTGCTGCTGCAAGGCGGTTTTGGCTCGCGCTTTGCGCTGACCGAAACCCTCACCCGTGCCACCCCGCTGATCTTCACCGGCCTGGCCGCCGCCGTGGCTTTTCGGGCGCGACTGTTCAACATTGGCGCTGAAGGCCAGCTCTACCTGGGCGCGCTGGCTGCGGTGGCGGTGGGCGGCCTGCACAGCGGCAGCGGCTGGGCCTTCAGCCCGTGGCTCTTGCTGCCCTTGATGATGCTGGCCGCCGCGCTGGCCGGCGCGGCGCTGTTGCTGGTGCCCGCCTTGCTGAAGAGCCGGCTGGCGGTGGACGAGGTGGTCACCACGCTGCTGCTGAATTTCATCGTGCTGCTGTTCGTAGGCGCCATGCTCGACGGCCCGATGAAAGACCCCACTGCGATGGGCTGGCCACAAAGCGTGGCCATTCAAGACGCACTGCAGCTGGACAAGCTGATCGAACGCAGCCGCGTGCACACCGGTTTGCTGATCGCACTGACCTGCGCAGCCGCGCTGTGGGCCTTGCTGCGCTTCACCACCCACGGCTTTGAGATCCGCGCCGTGGGCTCGGGCGCGCGCGCTGCGGCCTTTGCCGGGCTACCGGTGGGCTGGGTCACCGTGAAGGTAGCGCTGCTGTCAGGCGCGCTGGCAGGCCTGGCCGGCGCGGTGGAAGTGGCCGGCCGCGCCGGTTATGTCACGCTGGACATGAGCCCGGGCTATGGCTACACCGGCATCGTCATTGCGATGCTGGCCGCGCTGCACCCGCTGGGCGTGGTGGCCGCGGCCATCTTTGTGGCCGGCATCCTGGTGGGCGCCGACAGCATGAGCCGCGTGGTGGGCGTGCCCACCTACATCGCCGATGTCATCGTCGCGGTGGCGCTGCTGTCGGTGCTGGTGGCCACCATGTTCACGCAATACCGGCTGCGCCGCACATGAACGAACTGCTGGACCTGATCAGCGCCGCGCCCTTTTGGGTGAGCGTGCTGCGCATCGCCACACCGCTGATCCTGGGCACGCTGGGCGTGCTGCTGTGCGAGCGGGCCGGTGTGCTCAACCTGGGCATCGAAGGCATCATGGTGGCCGGCGCCTTCACCGGTTGGCTGGCGGTGCACGCCGGGCTGCCGCTGTGGGGCGGTGTGGCGGTGGCAGCCGGCACGGGCGCGCTGCTGGGCCTGCTGCACGGCGTGCTCACGGTTACGTTGGCGCTGTCGCAGCACGTGGCGGGCCTGGGGCTGACCTTGCTGGCCACATCACTGGCCAGTTATGCCTACCGGGTCAGTTTTCCCAAGGTCGACACGCCGCCCACCATCCAGGCCTTTGAGCCCATGAGCTGGCTGCCCATTCCGGTGTTGAACGCGCAGACCCCGCTGACGCTGCTGGCCCTGCTGCTGGTGCCAGCGATGGCCTGGCTGCTGACCCAGACACCGCTGGGCCTGGCCATCCGCACCGTGGGCGAAAACCCTGCCGCTGCCGAAGGCCAGGGCCTGAGCGTCACCCGCTTGCGCATCGGCGCCATCGTGGCGGGCTCGGCGCTGATGGGCGTAGCCGGTTGTTTCCTGACCTTGGCCGCTTTCAACGCCTTCTTCTTCAACATGGTCAACGGCCGCGGCTGGGTCTGTGTGGCGCTGGTCGTGTTTGCGTCGTGGCGGCCCGGCAAGGCCTTGTTGGGTGCGCTGCTGTTTGCGTTCTTTGACGCGCTGCAGCTGCGCCTGCAGCAGGCCGGCAGCGGGTTGATGGGGCTGGAGCTGCCTTATCAGGTGTACTTGATGCTGCCCTATGTGATGGCCATCGTGGCCTTGATCGTGATGGCGCGGCGGGCGCAGGTGCCGCAGGCCTTGATGAAGCCGTATCGTGCGGGGGAGCGCTGACGGCGCGGGCGCAGCGATTTTTCTTCCAAGCCGTGCGGACGGGTCGGCGGGACTCCAACTCGTTTTCTGCCTCAGCGCCCCGCCCGCGCCTCCACAATGCTCGCACCGCTGTCGGCGGCTAGAAGCGTCGTTGTCATGTGCTTGACGTCACGCCACGCCACCAACCCCGAGCCCAGGAACCTGCCGATGCCACCCGCTCCTCTCGCGCCGACTCTGGGCCCCACCGACACCCCCGCACCCGTGAGCTTGGGGCAAGCGTTCTGGTTCTGGCTCAAGCTGGGCTTCATCAGCTTTGGCGGCCCGGCCGGGCAGATCGCCATCATGCACAGCGAGCTGGTGGAACGCCGCCGCTGGATCAGCGAACAGCGCTTCCTGCATGCGCTGAACTACTGCATGCTCTTGCCCGGGCCCGAGGCCCAGCAGCTGGCCACCTACATCGGCTGGCTGATGCACCGCAGCTGGGGCGGTATCTTGGCCGGTGCACTGTTTGTGCTGCCGTCGCTGTTCATCCTGATCGGCCTGAGCTGGGTCTACTTGCGCTTTGGTGATGTGCCGGTGGTGGCCGGCCTGTTCTACGGCATCAAGCCCGCGGTGACCGCACTGGTGCTGCACGCGGCGCACCGCATCGGCACCCGGGCCTTGAAAAACCGCTGGATGTGGGGCATTGCCGCGCTGTCCTTCATCGCCATCTTCGCTTTGGACACGCCCTTCCCGGCCATCGTGTTGGCTGCCGCCCTGATCGGGTCGCTGGGCGCGCGCTGGGCACCGCAGGTGTTTGCACTGGGCGGGGGCCATGGGGCGGCCAAGACGCACTACGGCCCCGCATTGATCGACGACCACACGCCCACGCCGGCGCACGCGCGCTTTTCGCGTTCGCGCCTGGCCCAGGTGTTGGGCCTGGGGCTGCTGCTGTGGCTGGCGGCGATGGGCGCCTTGCTGGCCCACTACGGATGGCAGGGCCTGCTGACGCAGATGGGCTGGTTCTTCACCAAGGCCGCTTTGCTGACCTTTGGTGGCGCTTACGCCGTGCTGCCCTATGTCTACCAAGGCGCAGTGGAACAGCACCATTGGCTCAGCGGCCCGCAGATGATCGACGGCCTGGCGCTGGGCGAAACCACGCCAGGCCCGCTGATCATGGTGGTGGCTTTTGTCGGCTTTGTCGGGGCCTGGCTGCAGCCGGTGTTTGGCGCCGACTCCATGTTGCTCTCGGGCGCCGTGGCCGCCAGCGTCGTCACCTACTTCACTTTCTTGCCGTCTTTCGTCTTCATCCTGGCCGGTGGCCCCTTGGTGGAGGCCACCCATGGCAAGTTGGGCTTTACCGCACCGCTGTCGGCCATCACCGCGGCGGTGGTCGGCGTGATCTTGAACCTGGCGCTGTTTTTTGCGTATCACGTGCTCTGGCCACGCGGTTTTGGCGGGCCGTTTGACGCGGTGTCCGCGCTCATCGCTGTCGGGGCGGCCGTGGCGCTGTTTCGCTACAAGCTGGGTGTGATGCCGCTGCTGGCGGCCTGCGCCGTAGTTGGCCTTGCCTTTCGACTTCTCACCACTGGAGTTTGACCATGTCGCACATCACCGCTGCAGAACTCGCGCTGTGGCAAGCGCAGGCCTTTGACTTTCAGCTGCTGGACGTGCGCCGTGCGGGCGTGCGTTTGCAGCAGGGGGTACAGATCGCCGGTGCGCGTTGGCATGACCCTGCCGCCTGGCTGGACTGGAAGGACAGCATCGGCGCCCAGACCCCGGTGGTCGTGTACTGCGCCAAGGGACACGAAATCGGCCAGGGCCTGACCGCCACCTTGCGCGCACTGGGGGTGGACGCACGCTACCTGGTGGACGGCATTCAGGGCTGGCAAGAACAGGGGCGGCCCTTGCAGCCGATATCCCCGGCACTGCCAGCCGCTGCGGCGCGCTGACTGACCTCAGCTACAAGTCCCCGCAACCAAGGCGGCGGGCACCACCAGCAGCGCTGCGGGGCCCAAGAGCACGGCGCCGGCCGCGTCGCGCAGTGTCACCACCACGCCGCCCGCGCCTGCTGCGCTCGGTTGAACCTGCAGCGTGGCGGGCACTTGCGCGCCGTCTGGCCCCGTGAAGCCAAAGAAGCGGCCCCCCTGACCAGCCAGTTCGCCCCACTGGCCACGAAAGCGCAGGCCGGTGCAGGCCACGCTCAGGTCGATGGCGCTGTCTTGCACTCGGGCCTGCACACGCGGGCTCGTGGTGGCGTCGGCCAGAAACACGGGGGCTACGCTGGTGGACGGGCTGGGTGAGGCCGCGCCAGGCGCCGTGATGCAGCCCAACACGGCAGCCACGTCGGAACTGCAGACCGACGCTGCGGTGGCGCCAAAGTGGGTCAAGCCGTTGGTCTCGCCAGTGCCCGTGCCGCCCACACCGGGGCCGCAAGCACTGAGCCCTGTGGTCAGAGCCAGCATGCAAGCCAACCCCAGGCGGCGGCTGGAACTGAAGTGGCGCGCCAAGCGCCGCTGCAAGGTGCTGAACATTCAGTTCTCCCGCTCGCTGAAAAAGTACACGCCAAATCGCGCGCGGTGTTGCCGTTGATCGGGCGGGGCCTGGGCTGCGTCGGCGTCAAACCGCGTTTGGGCTTCCCCCATCACGGTGTTGAAGGCCTGCTTCCAGGCTTGCAAGGAGACCAGGCGCAGCCGGTCGGCCGACTCGGCGGTGATCTGATCAACAAACACCGCCTGGTCCAAAAAGTTGGTCTGGTCTTGCAGGTTGGCCACCGCCGCGCTGGCGTGGTCTTGCAGGTTCTGCGCAAACATCCAAGACTTCTCTTCAAATCCCTGGCGCGGCGCAAAGCCGCTGCGTTCCAGCACCACACCGTCTTCGGTCTCGGTCACCACGCCCAGGCGCAGCAGCTCGTCGAGCACGGCACGCGGGCGCACGTCGCTGCTCAGCCCGGCCACCAAAGTCTCAAAAGACCCGCGTTCGCCCGTGCGCGGCAAGGTGCGGCTGGCGCCAGGGGCGGGCGCAAATTCCGGGTCGTTCATCCAGCGGCCCACCACCTGTGCGGCCAGGCCCAGGCTGGCTGGTTCGCCGCCCTCGTTTGCGTCTTGCCCACGCAGCAGGTTGCGCACGTCGCGGCGGTGCACACCCGATAGCAGGGACACCGCACTGTCGGTGGCCAGCATCTGGCGGGCGGCCAGTTCTTGTTGCGCGGCCTGCAGAAACACCCGCTTCAGCGCAGCAGCAAACACCGTGTAGGTGACGCCGTTGCGCAGCAGCAGGCGCACCAGGGGCTGCAGCACACGCAGCACACGGTCCAGGGCCAGGGTGGGTTGGGAAGTCATGGTGGCGGTTTGCCTGCTGTGACAGATGGAAACTTGACAGATCTGCAAAGCGTGGGATATTGTCCCACACATCGCAGACGCTGCGCAAGCCTTTCGGCCACGGAGAACACCATGCAAGAACTTGACTGCTCCCCAGCTTGCAATGCCGCCCCACACCTGCTGTGGCGCTGGGCTGCCCGCGGCGCGCCGTTCCTGGCCCTGGCCTTGGTGGCTTGTGGCGGCGGTGGTGGCAGCACCGAGCCTCAGGTTGATGGCAACAAGTCGTCGCTGTCGGCCTCCAAGCCTGGCGAACTGACCAGCTTTGTGCAAAGCAAGCTGCGCACGCTCAACGGCCAAGGTCGCTTGGCGTCGGCGGGCTCGAGCGCTGGGGGTGATGGCATCACCGCTGTGGCGTTCAACGCCTCGCCCACCGCTGGGGTGGCGGCGCCGTTGCCACGGTCTGGCACGCTGGTGCAGGAAGATGGCGTGGATGAAGCCGACCTGATCCAGACCGACGGCAGTTTCATCTACACCGTGCAGCCGCAAGTGGGCGCCGGCAACCGCGTGGCGGTGTATGAACGCGCCAGCGACGGCCGCGCCGTGGCCCGTGCCAGTGTGGTGCTGCCCACCGACGGTGCCAACAGCATCACCACCGACGGCATGGTGCTCAGCGCCGACCAGCGCACGCTGGCCGTCGTCAGCCAGCACTGGACTTTCACGCCAGCCAACATCATCTGCCCCGAGGTCTGCGCCACCATTGCGCCGCAGTGGATGAGCAGCAGCATCAACGTGCAACGGGTGGACGTGAGCAACCCGGCCGCGGCCGCTGCTGGCGAGCGCATCAGCATCGACGGCCATTTGGTCGACAGCCGGCGCATCGGTGACGCCTTGTTCGTGGTCACCTCGCACCGGCCGGTGCTGGGCGCCGAGCAACTGCCGGCCACCGCCACCAGCGCCGAGCGCGAAGCCGCCATCGCGCGCCTGAGCGCGGCCGACCTGCTGCCGCGTTTGCGCCGCAACGGTGGTGCGCCCGAACCGCTGCTGGCCGACACCGACTGCTATGTGCAGACCGCCAATGCGTCCACCAGCGTGCAGTTCACCACCGTCACGGTGTTTGACCTGAAGTCACCCACGCTGGCGCGCAGCAGCCGCTGTTTTGTCGGCGGCAGTGAAGCCGTCTACATGTCGCTGAACAACCTGTACATCGCCACCACACGCTGGTCTTACCCCACCGGTGCGGCCAACCTGGTCTTCCCCAGCGACATCCTCACCGACATCCACAAGTTCGCGCTGGCCGGCGGCAGCGTCAACTACCGCGGCACCGGTTCGGTCGACGGTCACCTGGGCTGGGACCCCCAGCGCAAGTCCTACCGCTTGAGCGAGCACAACGGCGACCTGCGCGTGCTGAGCTTCACAGGCAGTTTTGGCTGGTTCAACCTTCAAGATGCGCAAACGGTGGCACCTTCACCAGCCAAGCTCACCGTGCTGCGCGAGCGCAGCAGCGACCAGACGCTGCAAACCGTGGCCACGCTGCCCAACGCCACCCGGCCAGCGCACATTGGCAAACCCGGTGAGCAGGTCTATGCAGTGCGCTTCTTGGGCGACCGCGCCTACGTGGTGACCTTTCGCCGCACCGACCCGTTGTACGCGCTGGACCTGAGCAACCCGGCCGACCCCAAGACCGTGGGCGAACTGGACGTGGCCGGTTTCTCGGACTACCTTTTTCCCCTGCCCAACAACCTGCTGCTGGGCGTGGGCCGCGACGCCGACAGCAATGGCCGCATCACCGGCCTGAAGGTGGCGCTGTTTGACGTGGCCAACCCGGCCGCACTGGCCCAGCGCAGCACCTTGACGCTGGGCGCCGAGGGCAGTGCCAGCACGCTGGACAGTTCACGTCACGGCCTGAACCTGCTGTTGAAGAACAACGTGGCTCGGGTGGCCTTGCCCGTGACGTTGACAAACACGCCTTATGCCAACTGGCAACACGGCCTGCAGAAGTTGGAAGTGGATACCACCGCACGCACGCTGCGTGCAGTGGGCCTGGCCGGGCCGGTGGACAACACTGCGCAGGCTTCCCTGTGGCTGGAGCGCAGCGTGCAGATTGGCGACCACGTGTACTACCTGAACAACGGGGCGCTGATCGGATACGGCTGGTAGCCGATTGGGCGCTCTGGCGCCAGGAAGGCACCGTTGCCGGCACGCGTTGATTCTTATCAATCCAAGTTGATAGGTCACTTCGCCTTTCGGCGCGTAGCGGTCGTTCTTCCTGTGGCGATCGCGTGCAATTGGGGTGCCCTGCTGCGCTCATGTCCCCCGAGTCGGGCTGCGCCCGCCGCTCCTCCTAATACTTCGCTACGCAGGGCACCCCAATCGCCCGCTCAGGCACCGCCGGTGGCGTGTCAATTTTTTGGCCCGCTTCCATGGTGGTTGGACGAGGGCAATGGGTACCGGGCGCAGCGAAGTATTAGGAGGAGGACCCGGCGAAGCCGGGGCCGGGGGACATGAGCGGAGCCCGGTACCCGTTGGCCTCGTCCCGCCACAGACCGTCGAGCGAACGAACTTTGAGGGTCACAAGCAGCGATCGGTGGGACAACTCTGGCGTGCAGTCTGTGCGACTGCAATGCGCCGCAAGCAGCCTCATCCGGCTTCATTCTCCATCCGGTGGGGCAGATAGTGGTATCCAGCAACCCACCTTCGGCCCTCAAGCCAGCGGGATAGCCCGGGTTGCTGATGCCGGTGCGGCGCAACATCCTCCTGGCCAAGCGCGCAGCGTTTAAACCCAGGAGCATTTGATGACCACCGCAGCCACCCGCACCGAACACGACCTGCTGGGCGACCGCGAAGTACCGGCCCACGCCTACTACGGTGTGCAAACGCTGCGTGGCGCCGAAAACTTCAACATCACCGGCATCCCGATGTCATCCGAGCCGGCCTTTGTGAAAGCCTTTGGCTATGTGAAAAAGGCCGCCGCAATGGCCAACCGCGACCTGGGCGTGCTGGACCCGGTGGTGGCCCAGGCCATCATCGGAGCCTGCGACCGCCTGATCGCCGGCGAGATGCGCGACCAGTTCATCACCGACTTCATCCAGGGCGGTGCTGGCACCTCGACCAACATGAACGCCAACGAGGTGATCGCCAACCTGGCGCTGGAAGCGCTAGGCCGGCCCAAGGGCGACTACGCCACCGTCAACCCCAACGACCACGTCAACTTCGGGCAGTCCACCAACGACGTCTACCCAACGGCCTTTCGGCTGGCGTTGATCCTGCGCCTGGGCAGCTACATGGACGCACTGCGCGCCCTGCAAGAAGCCTTCTTTGCCAAGGCCCGCGAATTCGACCGCGTGCTGAAGATGGGCCGCACCCACCTGCAAGACGCCGTGCCCATGAGCCTGGGCCAGGAGTTCCACGGCTGGGGCACCACCATCGGCGAAGAGGTGCAGCGCATGGCCGAAGTTCGGCAGTTTCTGCACGAGATCAACCTGGGCGCCACCGCCATCGGCACCACGGTGACGGCCGCCCCGGGCTACCCGGCGCTGGCCACACTACACCTGTCCACGCTGACTGGCACCCAGTTCATCTTGGCTGGCGACCTGATCGAGGCCACGTCCGACACCGGCGCCTATGTGCTGCTGTCGGGCGTGATCAAGCGCACCTCGTCCAAGTTGACCAAGATCTGCAACGACCTGCGCCTGCTGGCCTCGGGGCCGCGCTGTGGCCTCAACGAAATCCGTCTGCCACAGCTGCAGCCGGGCTCGTCGATCATGCCGGGCAAGGTCAACCCGGTGATCCCCGAGGTGGTCAACCAGGTGGGCTTCTTGGTCATCGGGCTGGATCTGACAGTGACGCTGGCGGCGTCGGCCGGGCAGCTGCAGCTCAATGTGATGGAGCCGGTGATCACCTATGCGCTGTTCACGTCGATCTCGACCATGGAAAACGCCATCAACAGCCTGCGCGTGAACTGTATCAACGGCATCACCGCCAACGCCGAGCACACGCGCGACATGGTGCTGAACTCACTGGGCATCGTCACCGTGCTCAAGCCCTCGCTGGGCTACAAGCTGTGCGCCGAGATCGCGCGCGAAGGGTACGAGACCGGCAAGTCGCTGCGCACCATCGTGGTTGATGAACGCCAGCTGCTGACGGCGGAGAAGTGGGACGAGGTGTTTTCGTTTGAGAACCTGATTCAGCCGCGGTTTGAGCCTTAGGCGGGCGGGGTGCCGCTGAGCGCGGTGATGACCTGCCTGTTTTGGGTCCGGAGCTCAGGCGACGGTGGCTGGGGGCGGGCACAGGGGTATAGGTCTGCCGAACCGGTGCTTGTCTCCGGAGAACGGTCTGGTTGATGACGGGAAGCCGCCACTCAGGCGCAATGGCCGAGGCGCCGCTTGCGACCCAAGAGCGACATCCGGCGTTTCAGAATCCTCGCCCTAGAGCTGGCTGTCGAAGAAGGCCCAACCCGGCTGCCGGCAGCGTTTCATGATGAGGTCGCTGACCTGGTTCCTTGTGGGACACTCCCTCAAGCAAGTGCTTCGGCCATTGGGCGCACCCACCAGGCTTCATCGGTCTCGAAAGCGGTGCCGGTCAGCCAGCACCATGCGGCCCGCTCACGTGACGCGGGCGGTCTGCCAGAAGTCGTTCACCTGATTGACGCAGCGCCCCAATGATCTCTCGTTGCAGGGACTCCTCGGGGATCGCGCGGGCCAGCATCACGGCTCCGACGTTCTGGGCCATCAGTGTCCAAGCGTCTTCGGGTGTGGACGTCAGGCGTCGCAAGCTGGCGTGGATGTCAAGCAATGCAGCCTGGAACGCGGCTTTGGACGCCTCGTCGGCACGCGCCACCTCCGGCGTCAGCGACGGCAAGGGGCAACCTTGCTCCGGGTGCCTGACGTGCGGCAGGCTGAGGTAGCCCGCCAGCAAGCGAGCCACACCGACCTCGTCGCCCGGTTCGACGGCTGCGTACATTTGTGCCGTGCGCTGCATCTCGGCCGTGATCAGCGCCGTGAACAGATCGGCCTTGCCGTCGAAGTGCTTGTACAGCGCGCCAGTGGTCACGCCCGCCGATGCCGCCAGCGCAGCCATGCCACTTTCGCCGAAACCGTGCTTCTTCGCATGGCTGCCGCCCAGCTCGATGAGCCGCTGGCGGGCCGCGTCCTTGTGGTCCTTGGAATAGCGCATGGCGTGTTGTCCGGTGTCTCCAGGTTGACAGTCGAGACGGGTATCAATAGGATA
This sequence comes from Betaproteobacteria bacterium, assembly GCA_043743835.1. Classification (GTDB taxonomy): domain Bacteria; phylum Pseudomonadota; class Gammaproteobacteria; order Burkholderiales; family Burkholderiaceae_C; genus Rubrivivax. The sequence continues at coordinate 2,489 of JAYTVT010000101.1, read as the reverse complement.
ACGTTCATTATCCCATGATGCAAGTCTGGCACCGCAACGAAGGAACGAGGCCCGAGATGAACTCACCCCAAGCAGCCGAATGGAAAAAGACAGCCTGCATCATTTGCTCGCTGAATTGCGGCCTTGAGGTGCAGACCGAGGGCAACCGTATCGTCAAGGCGCGCGGCGACAAGGACCACCCCACGTCGCAGGGCTACGTCTGCGAGAAGTCCCAGCGCATGGACTTCTATCAGAACGGCGCCGACCGAATCAGCAGCCCCAAGCGCCGGCGCGCCGACGGCAGCTATGAAGACATCGGCTGGGACACCGCGATACGCGAGATCGCCGACAAGCTGGCCGCCGTGAAGGCCCAACACGGCGGCGCCAGCATCCTCTACTACGGCGGCGGCAGCCAGGGCAACCACCTGGGCGGCACCTATGCCGACAGCACGATCAAGGCGCTGGGCATCATCTACCGCTCGAACGCGCTGGCGCAGGAGAAGACTGGCGAGGCCTGGGTCCAGGGCAAGATGATGGGCGCCGGCGTGCACGGCGACTTCGAGCACGCCGAGGTTTCGGTCTTCCTCGGCAAGAACCCGTTCCAGTCGCACGGCTTCGCGCGCACCCGCAACATCCTGCGCGACATCCAGAAGGACCCGAAGCGCTCGATGATCGTCATCGACCCGCGGCGCAGTGAAACCGCCGAGATGGCCGACTTCCACCTGGCCGTGCGCCCCGGCACCGACGCCTGGTGCCTGACCGCGATGGCCGCGATCATCGTGCAGGACGGGCTGGTGGCCACCGACTGGCTGGCCGAGCACACCACCGGCTACGACCGCGTCGCCGAGGTCCTGAAGCGCGTCTCAGTGGCTGACTGTGCCAAGACCTGCGGCGTCGACGTCGCGCTGCTGCGTCAGGTAGCTGAACGCATCGCCCGTGCCAAGAGCGTGTCGATGATCGAGGACCTGGGCGTGCAGATGAATTTGCACTCCACCCTGAACAGCTACCTCAACCGGCTGGTCTGGCTGCTGACCGGCCACTACGCGCGGCCTGGCACGAACAACGCCTTCGTGCCGCTGCTCAACCTGTCGTCGTCCACGCGCGACCCGCAGGCCAAGGGTGGCAACGCGCAGCCCGCAGACGGCAAGCCGCGCCCTGGGTCGCAAAGCCCGGTCACCGGCGCCAAAGTCATCATGGGCCTGATCCCGTGCAACGTGATCCCCGACGAGATCCTCACCGATCACCCCAACCGCTTTCGCGCAATGTTCATCGAGAGCAGCAACCCGGTGCACTCGCTGGCCGACAGCCAGCGCATGCGGCAGGCGCTGCGCGCGCTGGACGTCAGCGTGGTGATCGACGTGGCGATGACCGAGACCGCGCGCCAGGCCGCCTACGTGCTGCCGGCCACCAGCCAGTTCGAGAAGGCCGAGGCCACCTTCTTCAACCTCGAGTTCCCGCGCAACGGCTTTCATCTGCGCCAGCCGCTGTTCGCGCCACGCCCCGGCACGCTGGTCGAGGCAGAGATCCACGCCCGGCTGGTCGAGGCGCTGGGGGAGCTCGGAGATGCGCAGTACCGCCTCCTGCGCGGCGCGGCGCGCCTGGGCCGCACCGCCTTCGGCCTGGCCTTCGCCTGGAAGTCGGCACGGGACAAGAAGGTTGCGCGCTACGCACCCGTGGTGCTGTACCGCACGCTGGGCGCCGCGTTGCCGACGGGCTTCGCGCCGGCCGCCTCGCTGTGGGGCATCGGCCAGATCTTCGTGCGCAAGAACCCCGTGGCGGCCGCGGCCGCAGGTTTCGGCGGCAATCCGCTGGCCGCCGGCAACCGGCTCTTCGACGCGATCCTGACCAAGCCCTCGGGCGTGATCTATTCGGTCAGCGACTACGCCGACAGCTGGAAGGCGGTTCGGATGCCCGACAACAAGATCAACCTGCACATCCAAGAAATGCTGGCCGAGATCGAGGCGCTTGACAGCAAGCTGCCGCCGCGCAGCGCCGACTACCCTTTCGTGCTATCCGCCGGCGAGCGACGCAGCGACACCAGCAACACCTCCATCCGAGACGCCAGCTGGCACCGCCGCGGCACCTTCGGCACGCTGCGCATGCACCCGAGCGACGCCGTGAAGTTGGGCTGCAAGGAAGGCGACTGGGTGCGCATGACGACGCGTCGCGGCAATGCCGAAGCGCCGGTCGAACTGGGGGAGGACCTGCAGCCCGGCCATGTCGCGCTGCCCAACGGCCACGGCCTGGACTACGTTGCGGCCGACGGCAGCGCGGTGCACAAGGGCGTGTCGCTGAACGAGCTGACCGACACCGACAGCCGCGACCCCTTTGCCGGCACGCCCTTCCACAAATACGTGCCGGTGCGCATCGTGCGGCGCGACGCGACCCAGGAGGCCGGCGCATGACACACGTCGTGACCGAAGCCTGCATCCGCTGCAAGTACACCGACTGCGTGGACGTCTGCCCGGTCGACTGCTTCCGCGAAGGCCCGAACTTCCTCACGATCGACC
>JAYTVT010000100.1:0-39070 GCA_043743835.1 Betaproteobacteria bacterium | reverse complement strand
GTCTGGTGCTGCTGTTCTTGTCCGCGCGGCTCGCATTGACGCAGCGCCCATGAGGGCGCCGCCCACCGAGGTCGGCGAGACCTTCACGCTGACGGTGCGCCTGAGCGACGCCGAGATCCGCGCCGGCGCGCGCCAACTGCACGACCTGAATCCGCTGCACCACGACCTCGCCGCGGCACGCGCCGCCGGCTACCCCGGCCTGATCGCGAGCGGCGCGCACACCGGCGCGATCTTCATGGGGATGACCGCGACGCACTTTTCCGCGCCCGGCCCGAATGGCGCCGCGCGCTCGGTGCTGGGCCTCGGCTTCGACATCCGCTTTCGCGCCGTCGTGCTCGCCGATGAAGACATCAGCTTCCGCTGGACCGTCGAGAGCAGCGCATGGAAACCGAGCCTGAACGGCTACGTCACGCGCTCGATCGGCGAGGTGCAAACGCCGCGCGGGCTGGCGCTCAGCGGCGTGGCGAACCTGCTGCTGCGCCACGCGTAACTCTCACCGGGCCGGGACGCGTTACTCTCGCGTCCGAGAACATCGGAGACACCGACCATGCTGCTGAGTGAAGACCACCGCGCCGTGCAGGACGCCGTGCGCGGCTATGTGCAGGACAACATCGCGCCGCACGCGGCGGCCTGGGACAAGACGCATCATTTCCCGAAGGACGAATTGCGCGGCCTCGCCGCCCTCGGCTGCTACGGCGTGGCCGTGCCGACGGAGTGGGACGGTGCCGGGCTCGACTACCTCGCGCTGGCGATCATCCTCGAAGAGATCGCGGCCGGTGACGGCGCCACCTCGACGGTGGTCAGCGTCAACAACTGCCCGGTCTGCTCGATCCTGATGGCGTGGGCGAACGACGCGCAGAAGGAACAGTGGCTGAAGCCACTGGCGCGAGGCGACATGCTGGGTGCGTTCTGCCTGACCGAACCGCACGTCGGCTCGCAGGCCGACGGGCTGAAGACGACGGCCGTGAAAGATGGCGACCACTACGTGCTGAACGGCGTGAAGCAATTCATCACCAGCGGCAAGAACGGTGATGTGGCGATCGTGATGGCGGTGACCGACAAGGCCGCTGGCAAGAAGGGCATCAGCGCCTTCATCGTGCCCACCAACACCCCCGGCTACACGGTGGCGCGTGTGGAAGACAAGCTGGGCCAGCACGCCAGCGACACCGCGCAGATCCTGTTTGACAACTGCCGCGTGCCCGCGCAGAACCTGCTGGCCGAAGAGGGCATGGGTTTGAAGATTGCACTCAGCGGGCTGGAGGGCGGCCGCATCGGCATCGCCAGCCAGGCTGTGGGCATGGCACGTGCGGCGTTTGTGGCGGCGCTCGCCTACAGCAAAGACCGCAGCAGCTTCGGCCAACCGATCTTTCAGCACCAGGCGGTGCAGTTCAAGCTGGCCGACATGGCCACGCAAATTGAAGTGGCGCGCCAGATGATCCACCACGCTGCTGCACTGAAAGACGCTGGCCGCCCCTGCCTGAAAGAAGCCGCGATGGCCAAGCTCTTTGCCAGCGAAATGGCCGAGCGTGTTTGCAGCGACGCCATCCAGGTGTTTGGCGGTTATGGCTACGTCAGCGACTTCCCCGTAGAACGCATCTACCGCGACGTGCGGGTGTGCCAAATCTATGAGGGCACGAGCGAAGTGCAGAAGATCCTGATCGGGCGTGCGCTGGCGCAGTCGGGCGCGTGAACACCCGAGCCGCGGTCAAGCCGCGCGGGCTGCCGACAGCCTGAACACCGCCACCGCCTGCACCAACTGATCGGCCTGCGTGCGCAGGCTTTCTGCGGCGGCGGCGCTTTGCTCCACCAGCGCGGCATTCTGCTGCGTCGCCTGGTCCATTTGCGTCACCGCCTGGCTGACAGCGCCCACGCCGCTGCTTTGTTCCTGCGTGGCGGTGCTGATCTCGCCCATGATGTCGGTCACCCGGCGAATGGCGTCCACCACTTCGGTCATCGTGGTGCCAGCCCGGTCCACCAGGCTGCTGCCCTGTTCAACACGCTCCACACTGGTGGCGATCAGACTCTTGATCTCTTTGGCCGCTTCGGCTGAGCGTTGCGCCAGGCTGCGCACTTCGCTGGCCACCACCGCAAACCCGCGGCCCTGCTCACCGGCGCGCGCGGCTTCCACCGCCGCGTTCAGAGCCAGGATGTTGGTCTGAAAGGCAATGCCGTCGATGACACCAATGATGTCGGCGATTTTTCGCGAAGCTTCGTTGATGCCGCGCATGGTGGTCACCACCTGGCCCACCACCTCACCCCCTTGCGCTGCCACCACCGAGGCCCCCTGTGCCAGCTGGTTGGCCTGGCGCGCACTGGCAGCGTTTTGCTGTACGGTGGCACCCAGCTCTTCCATCGAAGCAGCGGTTTGCTGCAGAGAGCTGGCTTGCGTTTCGGTGCGCTGGCTCAGGTCCATATTGCCCTGTGCGATCTGAGAGCTGGCCGTGGCCACACTTTCAGCACCCTGGCGCACATCGCCCACCACGCGGGTCAGTGCGTCTTGCATGTCGGCCATGGCGCGCAGCATCTGTGCCATCTCGTCTTCGCCGTCGGCCACGATGGCTTGGCTCAAGTCGCCAGCAGCAATGCGTTGGGCGGTGGCCTTGGCCAGAGCGGCTGCGTCCACGATGGCTCGCGTCACCCGGTGTGCCAACAGCGCACCCAAGGCCAGCAGCAGCACCATGGCCGCCGCCGTGCCGCTTGTCTTCACCTGGGCTTGATGCACCCGTTCGCTCAAGACCTTCTCCAGCAACCGACCCACGCTGTGGTTCAGTGCGTAAACGGTGTCGATGGCCTTGGTGGTGCTTGCGAAGTAGTCATTGGCACTGTGGTTGTAGGTTTCGGGTTTCAGAATCTGCTCGTTGACGAGGATCGAGACCTGGCCCACGCTTTGGCGAGCGACGGCCAAAGGCTCTTTCATCGCCAGGGCCAGGGCCGGATCAGCCTCCCCCGATTTTTCCAGTGACAAGGTCAACTCCCGCAGCTCGCTCTGCGCACGCCCGGCCAGCGTTGCCAAGACGATGCGCTGGTCCAGCGTGGCTTCCTTCTTGGTCAAGATGGTGGAGCCCAGGGCGCGCGCCTGGCCCAGGGCCTCCGTCAGGCGGGGCAGGTGCGTGCTGCCGCCGATGATCAGGTGGTAGGTGCTGGCCTCGGGGTCCAGTGACAAGCCGAAGTAGTCGATCACGCGGTCATGCAATTCGATTTGCTGGCCAACCAACGCGGTGTGACGGGCAAAGCTTTCGGGCCCCTTCACGCCCTGCGCCGCGATGGCCTGCGACAGCGAGGCCCAGTCGCTGACCAGTGCAGACCAGATCTTGACAATGACGGGGTTGTCGATTCGTGCCTTCAAGCGCTGGTCAAACGTCTTGATGGCCGAGTCAACCTCCAGCTGCTTGGCCTGCCGAGCCTTGGCGGCCGTTTCATTGCCGCTCAGGGCGCCGGCTGAAAGACCCCGGTGTTGTTGGGTCAATTGCAGCACCCGAAGCAGCTCGCCTGCCGGGGCAATGCCAGCCAACTCCTTTTGAGTGGCTGCGTTGTCAATTCCTGCGTCGTGAACCAGCAGTGCGCTGGGCAGCGCCACCAGGCTTGCGGCCAGCATGCCCAGCAGGCCTAGTTTTTTGCGCAGACTGAGACGGGCGATCCAGGAACTCATGGTTGGCTACCTGATGGTGAGAGAGTGGGTTGGCTGGCCGTTTCGCCCCGATCTGTGTCTTGGCGGCGGCTGCGGCTGCACGGTTGTTCCTCTTTTTCGGTCAACGGCGACTCAACTTGAGTCATTCCTAACGTCGACATGGATAGCCTTACTGGCTCTGGGCTCTAGCGATGTCTTCATCGCCAGGGGCGGACCAGGGATACCTTGGTGTCATGGGCAATGGCCGGTCTCTGACGCCCAATCTCCACATCGCCCTGTGCCTTGCGACACCCAGGCACCCCATCCGAGGAGAAAACCATGAACACCAGCACCCACGACCATTCGCCCCATCGCGCGCAGCGCTTGGCCGCCTTGGGCCATTGCTTGCTGGAACGCCTGGAGACCCCGCTGTTTGTTACCGACGCCCACGGCACCGTTCTCGAAGCCAACCCCGCCGCCACCCGCCGCATCGAACGGCTGGAAGGCCTGTGGATGGACGCCGGCGGCCGCCTGGCGCTGCGCCAGGCCGGGCGCTGGGTGCCGCTGTCGCACTGGCAACCCATGCTGGCACGCGGTCAGGAACTGACGCTGCCGCTGGAATCAGACGGCGGGGCCACCCTGCAGATCACGCTGCGGCCCATGTGCCAGGGCGATGGCGTGCCGGGCAGCTATGGTTGGGTGATGGCCACCATCGAACGGGTCAAGCTCACCCGCATGGACGCCATGCGGCGCCGCTTCCGCTTCACGCGCACCCAGGCGCGCCTGGGCGAAATGCTGTGTGACGGCATGCCACCCACGCAGGCCGCCGAGCTGATGGGTGTGAAGATTTCAACGGTGCGCACGCATGTTGGGCAGATGTACGAAAAAACGGGCACCCACAGCCAGGCCCAGCTGGTGGCGCTGCTGCACGGGGCTTGAACAGCCCAGGACCGGCGCGCTCAGCGCGTGAAGCCGTCACTCAAGGTGCGCAAGAACGCCACCACGTCTTGCACGTCTTGGGGTGACAGGCGCGGGGCCTGCCCGGCGGCCTGACCAAAAGGCGCCTGCTGGTTGACGTTGCCTCGGTAAGCCGCCGGCAGGTCGTTGAACTTCAACACCACGCTGCCCTGCGTGGGGTACCAGCGCCCGGGGTCGGTGTCGCGCGTGGCGTAAAAGGCCACGGCATCTTCCAGCGTGGCTACTGCGCCGTTGTGAAAGTAAGGCGCGGTCAGCGCCACATTGCGCAGCGTGGGCACCTTGAACAGACCGCACAGGTCGGTGCGGTTGGCCAGGTCGGTGCGCACGGGGCCGCACAAGCCCATGTCAAAGAAGGTGGGGTCGGCGGTGGCGGCGCTGGTGTTGCGCGGCACACCCAAGGCGTGGAACTCGAAGTTGGTGAACAGCGGTTTGCTTGCGCCTGGCAGCGGCGTGATGCTGTGGCAAGCGGCACAGTTGCCACGCTGCGGGCTGCTGAACAGGTTGCGGCCGCGCTCTTCTTGAGCGGTGAGCGTGGCGCGGCCGTCCAGCACCGCGTCGAACTTGCTGGTGAAGGGCTGATAGTCGGAGTCCCCTTGCTGATAGTCGGCCAAGGCTTGTTGCAGCGCTTGCAAGACTTGGCTGTCGCTGGCGCCGGTAGGCAAGGCATAGGCCGTCAGCAGCTCGCCAAAATAGGGCAGGGCGCGTACCCGGGTCACCACTTCGGTGGTGGTGCTGTTGGCCATCTCGTTGGCGGCCAGCAGGGGCCCCAGGGCCTGCGCGGCTCGGTCGGCGGCGCGGCCATCCCAGGTGAAGCCGCCCACGGCGCGGCCTTGGCGGTCAAAGCGGAAGCCGCCGTTGTCGTTGAGATAGTTTGCCGAGGGCGTGCTGCGCAGGCCCTGCTGATCCAGACGCGGGCCACCCATGGGCAGGAACACGCCCACCGGGTCGGCGTGGCCCCGGCTCGGTTCGTGGCATGACACACAGGCCAGGTTGCCGCCGGCCGACAGGCGCACCTCGTCAAACAGCTTTTCGCCGACTGCCACCTTGTCGGCCATGGTGGGGGCGGCTGGCGCGGCCAGGATGGTGGCGGTGCTGGTGGGGTCGCCGGCGTTGCTGCTGGAGCCGCCTGACCCGCCGCAGGCTGACAGCAAGAGTGCGGCCGACAGCAGCAGGCAGGCGGTGCAGGAAAGCGGACGGATCAGGGCGTGGGTGGGCATGGCGGCGCAGGCAGGTGGTGATGCTGTGCACGATGCTGGGCAATCGCGAAGCCGCGATGGAGGAATTGTGGAGAGCGTCTCCGCAATCGGCCCCGCCCGCGTCGCTAACATGGCCGCGCCATGTCCACCCCCACCCGACGCCCCTGGCGCCTGTCGCTTGTGCAGCAGCTGGTGCTGTTGTTGGTGGCCGGGGTTTTGCTGGCCGTGACCGTGCTGGGCGGTGTGACGGCGTGGAGTCTGCGCGAAGGCTTTCGGGCTTACTTGCGTGCCGAAGACGAAGACTGGCTCGACCGCTTTGCGCAAGTGGCCAGCGACACCGTGGCTCAACGAGGCCTGTCTGCCATCACCGGCCCACCGGGTACCTTGCGCCCCTTGTTTGACGCCCTGGCGCCAGGCGACAGCGGTGGCCAGCGCGGTCCAGGCTCGGACCGCCCTGGGCGCCCTGGGCCCCCTGGGGGCGGCGCTGGCGCCCCGGCCCCCGGGCCGCAACGCCCGTCGTCCCGCTTGATGGTGGTGGACCTGCAAGGGCAGCTGCTGTCCGGTCGCCCTGACATTGGCCCCGGGCCTTACAGCCAGCGAGAGCTGGTCTTGAATGGGCAGACCGTGGCCGTGGTTCGCCTGGCCCACGGCAGCTTGGCTCCCAAAGGCGTCGACCTGGCCTTTCTGGCTCGCCAGTACCAAGGCATTTTGCTCACCGCTGCGGCCTTGGTGCTGGTGGCGGTGCTGGGCGCTTTGTGGGTGGGCCGGCGCTGGCTGCGCCCGCTGCGCGAAGCCCAACACGCAGCCGGCCGGCTGGCCCATGGCGAGCTGGACGTGCGCCTGCAACCCCGCGGCAACGACGAATTCACCGACCTGGCGCTGGACATCAATGCCATGGCCGCAGCGCTGCAGCAGCTGGAAGCCAGCCGGCGCCGCTGGCTGGCCGAGCTGTCGCACGAAATGCGCACGCCGCTGGCGGTCTTGCGCGGTGAGGTTGAGGCCCTGATCGACGGCGTGCGCCCGCTCAATCCGCAGGCCTTGCTGTCACTGCAAGAGGAGGTGGCGCGCGTGACCCGCCTGATGGAAGACTTTCACCAACTGGCCTTGTCGGATCTGCGTGCCTTGCCTTGCAACTTCCAGGCGACAGATCCGCTGGTTTTGGTGCAACAGGTGGTGGCCCGATTTGCGCCGCAAGCGCAGGCGGCGGGCTTGCAGATCAGCGTGCCAACCATGGCCACACCCGACCTGGTGCAGTGGGACCCTGAGCGCATCCAGCAGCTGCTGGGCAACCTGCTGGAAAACTGCCTGCGCTACACAGACGCCCCGGGTCGGATCGAGGTGTCATGGGCCACCGCAGGCTCAGACCGGCTCGAACTCAGCGTGCAAGACAGCGCGCCGGGTGTGCCCGCGCAGGATCTGCAGCGGGTGTTTGAGCCGCTCTACCGCGTCGACCCTTCGCGCAGCCGCCGTTCAGGTGGCAGCGGCTTGGGTCTGGCCATTTGCAGCGCCATCGCGCGCAGCCATGGCGGGCACATCCAAGCCCAGGGCTCGCCTTGGGGTGGACTGCGCGTGGTGGTGAACTTGCCCTTGCAAGTGAAAGATCAGGCGCCAGCGCATGGAAAGGGATCGGGCCTGGCATGAGCGCTTCACGCACGGTCTTGGTGGTTGAAGACGAAGCCAAGCTGGCCGCCTTGCTGTGCGACTACCTGCGCGCTGCTGGCTTTGAGCCGGTGGTCGCGGCCGACGGGCCAACGGCGCTGACCCTCTTTGGCAGCGTGGCACCGGCTGTGGTGCTGCTGGATCTGAACCTGCCAGGACTGGACGGCATCGAAGTCTGCAAGGCGCTGCGACGCGACTCCTTGGTGCCCATCCTGATGCTCACCGCACGTGCCGATGAGATCGACCGCATCATCGGTCTGGAAGTGGGTGCTGACGACTACCTGTGCAAGCCCTACAGCCCGCGTGAGGTGGTGGCCCGTGTGCGTGCTCTTTTGCGCCGTTCTGTCGGGCACCTGTCGACGGCTACGTCAGCTGCTCGCGTGGCGGTGGGTGGTTTCTGGCTGGACGACGCTGGCCAAAGGGCCTGGTGGGGCGAGCACAGCCTGCCGCTGACACCCATCGAGTGGCGTCTGCTGCGCACCCTTCTGCAGCAGCCCGGCCGGGTGTTTGCCAGAGCCCAGTTGCTGGACACCATCCATGCCGACTTTCGGGATGTGAGCGACCGCGCCGTGGACAGCCACGTGAAAAACCTGCGGCGCAAGCTGCAAGCGGTGTTGCCGGGGCGGGAGTGCATCGTCACCGTTTATGGTGTGGGTTATCGCTTGGACCTGCCTGAGGCCTCTGCGGGCTCGGCCAGCGCGTCACGAACGTAGTGTGCCAACAGCCGCGCAGCCTCGGGCGCCACCGCCAGCGGCAGCGTCAGGGCCTGCACCGTGCGGCCTTCGGCCACCGGCAGGTGCCAGTCGGGCAAGGCGGCTACCAGCAGGCCGCGAGCCAAGTCGTCCTGCACGCTGAAGTCGGTGGCAAAGAAGATGCCGCCACCGCCGCGCGCCACGGCCTGTAGTGTGCCCAGGTCGTCGCCCACCATGGCCGGCACCAGGGTCACCGCCTCCACCTGCCCGCTCTGGTCGTGGTGCCACTGCAAGGTGACTTCTTCGGAAGGCGCACCAAAAAGCAGGCAGCGGTTGTGGGCCAAGTCGGCTGGCGTTGTCAAAGGCACCCCAGGCACGGGCTTGGCGTAGGCCCGAACCTTGACGGGCAGCACGGCTTGGGCAATGCAATCGGGCGGCGGTTTATCGGTCAGGCGAAAGGCGATGTCGATGTCTTCGCGCAGCAGGTCCACCCGCCGGTGTGTCAGCCGCATTTCGATTCGCAGCGCCGGGTGCAAAGCCTGAAAACGCGCCAGCAGCGGCGCCAAGACCGACTGACTGAAGCTGGGCACGGAGGTGATGCGCAGGGTGCCACTCAGACCTTCTTGCGAGCGGGAGCGCAGGCTGCGCCGGGCGGCTTCGGCGGTTTCCAGCACCGCGCGTGACCGGGTGGCCAGGCGGCGCCCGGTTTCGGTCAAACCCAGTGCCCGCGTGGTGCGGGCAAACAGCGGTGAACCCAGCACCGATTCGATGTGCGCCACGCGGCGGCTGACGGCAGCACGGGTCAGACCCAGGTCGCGGGCGGCTTGGGCAAAGCTGCCAGCGGCCACGATGCGGGCAAACAGCTCCAGCGCGTTGGCGTCGGGCTGCATTGGCGCACGGCGGCTCAGCGAAGAGACGCGATCACTGCTGGTTTTTGTCAATGTTTGTTCACCAATCTGTCAATGCCGTCGAGTCTAGTCAACACCGATGCTTCTTTCTAGAGTACATCCATGAACTCCACCTCGACCTCTGCCCTCTCATCAACCTCCGCCTCCCCGTCGTCGGGTCTGGCACCTCATGCGGCGGCGCCAGCGCACGACCAGGGTTTCCTGTCCAACCGCGATCACCTGGTGGCCGACGATGGACGCCACCTGGCCGCCGGCTGGTATGAACCGGTCGTCGGCGCAGCCCGCGCGGTGGCCGTGATCAGCTCAGCCGCTGGCGTGCCGCGTGGCTACTACCGCGCCTTTGGCCAGTGGCTGGCCGACAGGGGCTACGCGGTGCTGACCTACGACTACCGCGGCATTTCCGGCTCGCGCCGCGTGCCCCTGAGGCAAGAGCACGCCACCATGCGCGACTGGGCCGTGCTGGACATGAGCGCGGCCTTGGCGGCAGCCCAAGCCCGGCGTGCCACCCAGAAACTGCCCCTGCTGCTGGTGGGCCACAGCTTCGGCGGCAACGCGATCGGCTTTGCGCGCGGTGTGGAGCAGGCCGACGCCCTGCTGGCGGTGGGCTCGCAAGTGGGTGAACCGCGCTTGTATCCAGGCCTTCACCGCTGGGCGGCCGAGTTCTTCTTTCGGGCTTGGATTCCAACCTTGGTGCCGCTGCTGGGCTACTTCCCGGGCTGGGCGATGGGACCGGGCGCGCAGTCCATGCCGGCCGGTGTGGCTCGTCAGTGGGCGCGCTGGGGCGTGAACCGCGGGTGGGCATTTGCCGACCCGGCGATGCATGCCCATCGTGGCGCATCGGCCCTGAACGTGCCGGTCCACCTGTGGGACGTCAGCGACGACCTGACCTTTGCCCCTGCCCGCGCGGTGGACGCCTTGGCCGAGCAGTTTCGCAACGCCGCCGTGCAGCGCCACACGCTGACGCCGCAGCAGGCCGGTGTAAAAAAGCTGGGCCACTTTGGCGCCTTTCGCCGCCAGGTGGGCCCGCCGGTCTGGCACAGCCTGTTGCAGCCGCTGGAAGAAGCCACGCCGGCTTTGCGCGGGCTGCACAGGTCCACCGACTCGGGTGTGTCAACGCGAGATTGATGCCGCTTACCCTCCCGGCCCCGGGTCGGGGCCCTTTGCCGCTGCGGGCGCTACATTGCGCCCATGAATGAAGACGAAGCCCGCCAGGTTTTGCTGGTGCAGGCACGCGAGCTCGCCAGTGGCTCCGCCAACACGCCCACGCCCTTGTGGACCGCCGAAGACCGCAACTGGGCCACGCGCCAGGCGGTGTCGGCGGTGGGCGAACAAGCTGGGCCCGAGCGGCTGGTGCTGGCGCGCACCGCTGTTGCCCTGCAGCGTTTGCTGCCTCGGGACGCGGCCGGCAAAGCCTGGCTGCAACGGCGCGCTTGGCATCCGGCATGGGTGGTGCTGGCGGGTGTGCTGGGCCTGGCGGCGGGCCTGCTGGTGGACCAGCTGGGCCCGCCCCAGCGCGTCAACCTGTTGGCCCCGGCGGTTTGGGCGGTGGTGGCCTGGAACGCGCTGGTGTACTTGGCTTTGCTGCTGCCCAGCCCGCTGAAGGGCTTGCGCAGCGGCTGGGTGCGGCTTTTTCAGAAGGGCGATGAAGGGCTGGCCAGCTTGTGGGTCGAACATTCAGCGCCTTTGAATTCGAATCGCTTGGCGCTGATCTTGCACGTGGCCGCAGCCGCGTTGGCGCTGGGCTTGATCGCCGGCCTCTATTTGCGCGGCATGGTGCTGGACTACCGCGCAGGATGGCAGAGCACGTTTCTGGATGCCCCTTTTGTGCAGGCGGCGTTGAATCTGCTGCTGGCGCCGGCGCAGTGGCTGACCGGTGTGGTGGTGCCTGATGTGGCGCCCTTGCGCATAGGCCCCGGTGCCAATGCGCAGGCCAGCGCCGCGCCTTGGATTCATTTGCTGGCTGCCACGCTGGCCTGGGCCGTGGTGCTGCCGCGCCTGCTGCTGGCCGTTGTGGCCGGTGGCCGCGCCAGGCGCCTGGCCGTGCGCTTTCCCTTGCCGCTGAACACGCCCTACTTCGAAGCCCTGCACCCGCTGATGCGGCCCGGCCGCGCGCCGCAGGTCCAGCTGCTGTGGTGGGCCCATCCAGAAGCAAGTGCGGTGCGGCTGTTTGATGTGCCCTTGGGTGTTGCGGGCGCTGCGGACACCACGGGCGGCGGGACGCAGTCTCAGCCGCCACCGCTGGCGGCGCCGCCAGAACCGTCGGCGCAGGATGCCAGCATTGCCGGGATACCGACGGTGCGCTTGGTGCGCAGCGAAGCAGGCGATGAGCTGCTGCTGCAAGTTCTGCCCACCGAAGTGAGCAGCCTTCGTCAGCTGGCCTTGGCTCACCCACCGACGGCCCGACCCTGGTGGCAACCCAAGTGGTTGGTGGGTGAAGCCGAACCCTCTGCGCCGATGCGCCTGCGCGAGCAGACCGATGTGGTTTTGCTGCTGCTGGCTCCCGGCCAAGCCCCACCGGCGTGGCTCGCCGAAGTAGCCCGCCCGGTGGTGGTTCTGGTGGACGCGCCCGAAGCCGAGCCGCCGCGCTTGAGCGTGCAGGCCCGCCACGAAGGCTGGCTGGCCGAGGGCCGGCTGTTGCAGGCCTTGCAAGATGCGCTGCCAGGCGACGCCCGCCTGACGCGCTTGCGGCAGGCCTGGCAGGAACAGCAACTGGCGCGGCTGAATGCTGGCACGCTGTTGCTGGCCAACAGCCTGGGACGCATCGCCGCCGCCCACCAGCCGGTGGCAGACGAAGGCTTCCTGGCCCGCCGGGCAGAAGCCGATGCTGCACGCACGGCACTGGCCCAGGCGCTGGATGCTGAATGGCGCGCTGGCGCAGAACAGCTGGCTACCTGGCTGGGTCACATCAGCCCGACCGAGGTCGACGGCCCGCCGTCTACCACCGTGGGCCGGCTCAAGGGCCGGCTGGGCGAAGGCCGCGCCGCCATGCTGGGCGGCGTGGTCACGGGTGCGCTGACGGGTCTGAAAGCTGACTTGCTCAGCGGTGGCCTGACGATGGGTGCAGGCCTGGTGGCGGGTGGCGTGTTGGGTGCGCTGGGCGCTGCGGGCATGGCCAAGGGTTTGAACGTGGTGCGGGGCACCGACCGCAGTTTTGCCACCTGGGACGAAGAAGCCTTGACCCCCATCACCGCCGGCTTGCTTCAGCGCTACCTCGTGCTGGCGCATGGCCTGAACCCCGCTGCAGCCCAACAGCGGCTGGCTCCGGTACTGGCGCAGCACAGCATGGCATTGGCGGCTCTGTGGCGCGGGCGCGAGCGGCGGGTGGACAACAGCGGCGAAGCGCAGCGCCTGGCCACGCAACTGCAACCCCTGCTGCGACAGATGGTCCAGGACAGCTTGGCTGCGTAGCGGCCCAGCCTGGGTCGCCACGCCGCATCGCCGGCAGGCCCGGCGAGCGCTTGTGCGGTGTAGCCTTCGCACCTTCGCACCTTTGCAGGCCTGAGCTGCCTGCGCTTGACCTGGGAGCCACCATGAAACAAAGCGCCGAACAACGCCCCATGGCCAGCCTGCAGCGCAAGGCCGCCGTGGTGCAAGGTGCAGCGCTGGATCACAGCGGCCAGGTGCAGGTGACCCCCATTGCCAACTTCGACCTCAACCGCACCATCTTCCAAACCCTGGAAGGCGCTGCACCGCGGTTTGTGATCAAGACGCGCATTGCCAAGCACGCGCTGTGGAAGAGCGCGGCCAGCACTGAAATTGACGAGGCCTACCGCGCGCTGGACATCGGCAGCAAACTGCCGGCCATCGACCCGGCCCTGCTGCGCTTCATGGTTGACGAATGCAACTTCGATGTCGAGCACGCCGACGGCTCGTTTCTGGATCACCTGTACTTCTGCTTCGAATACGGCGCGGCGCACTACCCCGCGCGCTCGCCGCTGGTGCTGCTCTTGCATTCCATCCTGGGCACGGGCACCAACACCTTTGCGATGAAGGCGGATCTCATTCCCAAGCTGCGCAGCCTGATGACGGCCTTTGACTGGAAACACGTCGAGGCTTTTCCCTCGGTGCTGCGGCTGTTGTATGACATGCCGTTGCGGCGCGAGCTGCGCGCCAATCTGCACCGCTTGAAGCAGTTGCAGACGGTCAGTTTCAGGCGCGTGATCGACAACGAACCCATCACGCTCAGCGGCGAAGACTTCTTTGTCCAGCTCAACTACCAGCTGATCCATCTGGTGGACTTCCTGCCGGTGTCCAACTGGGTGCTGCACCAGAACGACACCGCTTTTGTGCTGTTTCGTGACCTCTATGACTTGATGCAGCAGGCGGGCATCCAGCAAACACGGTTGCGTTACACACCGGCCTCAGGTCCACGCCAGAGGGTGGACGAAACGCTGAGCCTGGGTGCCCAGCTGATCACCTTCATTCCCAACTCACTGAGCGAAAAGCTGGCTGCGGCTTCGGTGCAGAAATTCTCCAAGCGCATCGGCCACAGCCTGGACTACCAATTGGTCTTTGCGGACTAAGAGCTTGCGTGCGCCGGGGCGCCCGCCCTGCTGCCTTGCCATCTGGCCACCACCCAAGAAGACCGCTTTGCTACCTGCCAAGTCAGCCATCCCTCCATGACCGAACCTCGACTGCCCCCTGACCTGACCGAGCGCTTTCGCCGCGAGGGTGTTCGCGATGTGGAGTGCATCTTCCCCGACGTTTCAGGCTACCCGCGCGGCAAGCTGATGCCGGCGGCGCGTTTTGCAGCCGGGCAAGAGTTGCGCATTGCCCAGGCCATCCCCATGCAGTGCGTGACGGGTGACTACTCCTACGACCCCATCTTTCCAGATGCCGACCCGGACCTGCGCCTGGTGCCCGACGCCAGCACGCTCAAGCGCGTGCCGTGGAGCAGCGTGCCGCGCTACATGGCCATCCACGACTGCGTGGAGCTCAGTGGCGAGCACTGCGCCTTTGCGCCGCGTTCGGTGCTGCGGGCGGTGTTGGCCCGCTACCAGGCCCTGGGCCTGCAGCCGGTGGTGGCGCCCGAGATCGAGTTCTACCTGACAGCCGCGCTGACCGATCCGGCACTGCCGCTAACAGCCCCACGGGGCCGCAGCGGCCGCGCGGAAGCTGGCCAGTCAGCCTTCAGCTTGAACATGCTGAACGAACTGGCCCCGTTCTGGGACGAGTTCCACGCGGCGCTCGACGGCCTGGGCATCCAGGCCGACACCTGGATCCACGAGGTCGGTCTGACGCAGTTTGAGATCAACCTGATGCACGGTGACGCGCTGGCCGCCGCCGATCAAGCCTTTTTGTTCAAGCTGGCAGCCAAGGAAGTGGCGCTCAAGCACGGGCTGAACGCGGTGTTCATGGCCAAGCCACTGGCCGGTGAAGCGGGCAGCTCCATGCACCTGCACCAAAGCCTGGTCGACACCCAGGGCCGCAATGTCTTCAGCCAGGCCGACGGCAGCGCCAGCCCGCGCTTTGCCCACTACATCGCAGGCTTGCAGGCCTACACGCCCGACCTGATGCTGGTCTACGCGCCCTTTGTCAATTCTTACCGCCGTTACGTGACCGGCAGCCAGGCGCCCATCAACCTGCATTGGGGCCCCGACAACCGCACCACCGGCCTGCGGGTGCCCATCAGCACGCCGGCGGCGCGGCGGGTTGAAAACCGCATTGCCGGTGCCGATGCCAACCCCTATCTGGCCTTGGCTGCCACGCTGGCGGCCGGCCTGGCGGGTCTGGAAGAAAAGCTGATCCCCACCGAAGCCGTTGTGGGCAACGCTTACGACCATGCGCATGACCTGCCGCGCGATTTCAATGCCGCGCATGCGCAGATGGCGGCCAGCAAGTCTGCCAAGCGCCTGTTGGGCGCGCCTTTTGTGCAGGCCTTTTTGGCCGTCAAGCGGCTGGAGCACGACAGCTACCTGCGCGAGATCAGTGCATGGGAGCGCCGCTACCTGGTGGCGCAGGTTTGAAGGCCCCGCAACGACCACCGCAGAGCATGAGCATGATGACCGACACCCCTGAACAAGCCGACTTCCGCGCCAGCGTGCGCCACTTTGTGCAGCGCGAAATCGCTCCGCACATCAATGCCTGGGACGAAGCGGGCAGCTTCCCGCGCGAGCTGTATGCGCGCGCCGCGGCGCTTGGCCTGCTGCAATTGGGCTACCCCGAACACTTGGGTGGCACGCCCTGCGAGTGGCCCTACCGCCTGATTGCCACGCAAGAGATTGCCAGCGCAGGCTCGGGCGGTTTGATGGCCAGCTTGTTCTCCCACAACATTGGTCTGCCGCCCATCGTGGCCCACGGCAGCGCCGAACTTCAGCAGCGCGTGGTGCCAGCCGTGCTGGCCGGTGACAAGGTGGCTGCACTGGCCATCACCGAACCGGGCGGCGGCTCCGATGTGGCCCGCTTGCGAACCCGCGCTCGCCTGGATGGCGACCACTACGTGATCGACGGCGAAAAGACCTTCATCACATCGGGCATGCGCGCCGACTGGATCACCCTGGCGGTGCGCACCGGCAACCCGGGCGCCAGCGGCATTTCACTGCTGGCTGTGCCGGGCGATGCGCCAGGCATCACGCGAACGGCGCTGAACAAGATGGGTTGGTGGTGCAGCGACACCGCTCAGCTGCACTTCAGCGGCGTGCGCGTGCCGGCAGCCAACCTCATCGGCGCCGAGAACTCGGGCTTTCGCATGATCATGAGCAACTTCAACGCCGAACGGCTGTTGATGAGCGCAGGCGCCGTCTCCTTTGCCCAAGTGTGTCTGCAAGAAGCCACCGACTGGGCGGCCCAGCGCCAGACCTTTGGTCAGCCCCTGGCCGAGCACCAGGCCATACGCCACCGCCTGATGGACATGCGCACGCAGCTCATCGCCAGCCGCGCCTTGTTGCACGACGTGGCCGCACGATTTGACGCCCACCCCCACGACTCCTTGACCGTGGCCGACCTGTGCCTGCTGAAGAACCACGCCACCAGCACCATGCAGACTTGCGCCGACCATGCCGTGCACATCCTGGGCGGCATGGGTTACATGCGCGGCACGCACAGCGAGCGCATCTACCGCGAAGTCAAGGTCATGCAGATTGGCGGCGGGGCTACCGAGATCATGAAAGAGCTGGCTTGGCGGCAGCTGGGTCTGGCGGGACCGGCGCCTGCGCAAAGTTGACGCGGCCTCTGATGCCAGCATGCGTTGGTGTGCCTGAAACGGTTGGGTTGGCGTGAGGCAGCTCGCAACGCGTTGATCAAGCGAGACGAACCCCGTTGGCCCCGCGGGGCCAGAATGCCGACCATGTTCAAGCTCATCCTCATTGCCAACCGTGGTGAAGTGGCGCTGCGCGTCGCCCAGGCCGCTGCCGATCTGGGCCTGGGCTGCGTGGGCGTCATCGCGCAAGGCGATCCGCAAAGGGCGCACACCCGGGCCGTGCAGCAGTGCGTCGAATTGCCCGGCAGCGGCCCGGCCGCTTACCTGGATATCCCTGCGCTGTTGGACGTGGCCCGCCGCACCGGCTGCGATGCGGTACACCCCGGCTACGGTTTTCTGAGCGAACGTGCCGACTTTGCCCAAGCCAGTGCCGATGCGGGCCTGGTCTTCATCGGCCCCAGCGTGCAGCAACTGGGTGTGTTGGGTAACAAGGCCCGCGCGCTGGCGCTGGCCCGTGAGCTGGGCGTACCCGTATTGGCCGGCAGTACCTCTGCGGTCAATCTGGCTCAGGCCGAAGCCTTCATGGCCAGCCTGGATGGCGCGCCGGTGATGGTCAAGGCCGTCGGTGGCGGCGGCGGGCGTGGCTTGCGCGTGGTACACAGAACAGCAGACCTGCCAGCGGCGTTTGCGCGCTGTGTGTCCGAAGCGCGCTCGGCCTTCGGGGTGGATGCCGTGTACCTGGAGCGCTGGTTGCCACGAGCCCGCCACATCGAGGTCCAGGTCTTGGGCGACGGTGACCAGGTGATCAGCCTGGGCGAGCGCGAGTGCACCTTGCAGCGCCAGCATCAAAAACTGGTGGAGATGGCGCCCAGCCCGGGCCTGGAGCCGGGCCTGCGCGCGCGCATCATCGCCGCAGCGCTGCAGCTGGCGCAGCACCTGCGCTACCGCAGCCTGGGCACCTTCGAGTTCTTGCTGGAACCCAGCGGCGCCTTCTACTTCATCGAGGCCAACGCGCGTTTGCAGGTGGAGCACACGGTGACCGAAGCCGTGACGGGACTGGACCTGGTGCAGTTGCAGCTGGCGCAGGCCGCGGGGGCGTCGTTGCTCAGCCTGGGGCTGGATCCCTTGCGCCCGCCGCTCGCCCATGGCCATGCCGTGCAGTGGCGGATCAACGCCGAGACCTGGGATGACCAAGGCCTGTGCCTGCCCTCTGACGGCGTTGTGACCCACTGGCAAATACCCAGCGGGCCGGGTGTGCGGGTGGACAGCCATGGCCACGCGGGTGTGCAGGCTGCGCCGCAATTCGACAGCCTGCTGGCCAAACTGGTGGTGCACACCCCCGGTGCGGCGTTTGCCGACGTGCTGCGCCGCTCGCAACGGGCGCTGGCGCAGGTGCAGGTAGACGGCGTGGCCACCAACCTGCCGCTTTTGCGTGCGCTGGCTGCACGCCCCGAGTTGGCCGCGGGTGACCAGCACACGGGCTTTGTGGAGCAGCACCTGGCCGCGCTGTTGGCGCCCAGCCGCAGTGCGTCAGCCACCGCGCCGGCCGCGGCACCAACCAGCGCCTTTGAGTTGCGCGCCCCCATGGCCGGCCGCCTGGTGGCGCTAGAGGTGGCAGCCGATGCAGTCGCAGCGTTGCCCTCGGGCGCAGCCTTGGCGGTGCTGGAAGCCATGAAGATGGAACACGTCCTGACCGCACCGCAAGCCTGCCGCGTGCTGCAGTGGCTGGTGGCGGTGGGCGCCCAGGTTCAGGCCGGGCAGCTGCTGGCCCTGCTTCAGCCCGCGCTGGATGAGTCCGACGTTGAATCTTCAGCGTCGAGCAGCGCCTTAGCCACCCCCGCCGTGCGAGCCGATCTGCAGCGTGTGCTGGACCGCCATGAGCTCACGCTGGACGCCGCCCGGCCCCAGGCGGTGGCAGCGCGCCATGCCCGTGGCCAGCGCACCGCGCGTGAAAACATTGCCGCGCTGTGCGACGACGGCAGCTTCTCTGAATACGGCGCGCTGGCCGTGGCCGCACAAAGCCGCCGCCGCAGTGCCGAAGACCTGATCGCCAACACGCCGGCCGACGGCATGGTGACGGGCGTGGGCAGCGTGGGTGCCGCGACTTTCGGGCCTGAGAAGTCGCGCACGGCGGTGCTGGCCTATGACGCCACGGTGCTGGCCGGTACCCAAGGCTTTCGCAGCCACCAAAAGACCGACCGACTCTTGGGCCTGGCGCTGCAAAACCGCTTGCCCGTGGTGCTGTTTGCCGAAGGTGGCGGTGGCCGGCCCGGTGATGTGGACATGCCCATCGTGGCCGGCCTGCACGTGCCCACGTTCGCCAGCCTGGCGGGTCTCAGCGGCCAGGTGCCCTTGGTGGGGGTTGCCGCTGGGCGTTGTTTTGCGGGCAACGCGGCGCTGCTGGGCTGTTGCGACGTGATCATCGCCACCCGCGCGTCCAACATCGGCATGGGTGGCCCGGCCATGATCGAAGGTGGCGGCCTGGGGCTGTTCAAGCCGGAGCAGGTGGGCCCGTCGGCGGTGCAACACGGCAACGGTGTGATCGACGTGTTGGTGGACGATGAAGACCAGGCCGTGCGCGTGGCGCGCCACTACCTGTCCTTCTTTCAGGGCCGGCTGAACGAGTGGATCGCGCCGCAAGCGCAGGCACTGCGCCAGGTGGTGCCCGCCAACCGGCTGCGGGTTTACGACGGGCGCCAGACGCTGCAGCACTTGTTTGACGTGGGCAGCGTGCTGGAACTGCGCGCGGGCTTTGGCGCTGGCATGGTCACGGCCTTGGCCCGCCTGGAGGGCCGTGCGGTGGGCGTGCTGGCCAACAACCCGCTGCACCTGGGTGGCGCCATCGACGCGCCAGCGGCCGACAAAGCCGCCCGCTTCATGCAGCTGTGCAACGCGCATGGCCTGCCGCTGGTGAGCTTGATCGACACGCCGGGCTTCATGGTCGGCCCCGCCGCCGAGGAACAAGCCCAGGTGCGCCATGTCAGCCGCATGTTTGTGGTGGGCGCGGCCTTGCGGGTGCCGTTTGCTGCGGTGGTGCTGCGCAAGGGTTACGGCCTGGGCGCGATGGCGATGGCGGCGGGTGGCTTCCACGCCCCTGACGCCACACTGTCGTGGCCCACGGGTGAGTTTGGCGGCATGGGGCTGGAAGGCGCGGTGCGCCTGGGCTACCGCAAGGAGTTGGAGGCCGTTGAAGCCGGTGCTGCGCGAGACGCTCTGTTCAAACGCCTGCTGGACATGCAGATCGAGGCCGGCAGCGCGCTGAACATGGCGGCTACGCTGGAGATCGACGCCGTGATCGACCCCGCCGACACCCGCCAACGCTTGGCCTTGGTGCTGGCTTCAGCGCCGCTGCGCGAGCAGCGCAGCCGTTTCATCGACACCTGGTGAGCGGGCTGCAAATCACCCGCGGTTGCTGTGGAACGGCTCCTTGATCAGAGGGGCACTGCTGCGCAGCATGATACTCAGCGGGCGTCGTTCAGCTTCCAGTCGTAGTCCAGGAAGCCAATCTCCAGCCCCTGGGCCTTGATGCGTTCGCGATCAGCGGGTGCGTCGGCCAGCTGGTTGGCATAGCGTGCTGCAAAGGCGCCCAGCGAGGTGATGCCTTTGTGGCCTTGCTTGAAGTCGTCACCGTACCAGTCAAAGATCTTGCTCAGCTGCAGCTTGCCGTCGGCAAAACGGTTGCGGGTGCGGTCGCTCATGAAGCGCAAGCCCTGTTCGTCCAATTGCGCGTCCAGGCGCTCAGCCACAAAGGCTTCTTCGCGCAGCATGGGGCAGCCGACGCTGGCGCAGTTGACGGCAAAGTGAATGCGCGGGTCGTCATAACGGCCCTTGGCACGCAGCGTGTCGTGCTCGATGTTGTCGAGCGACATCTCGCTGCCCAGCAGCGCAATGAATTTGGGCTTCCAGGGGTTGCTCAGCAGGGTGCCCAGGTCGCGGATCGACGCCAGCTTGGGGTAGCGCGTGAGGATCAGCGCCACCGTGAAGGCGTTGTAGGCGTTGATCAGAAAGGCCATTTGCTGTGGCTTGCTGAAAGCGTTGAAGGCAGCGCTGCTGACACTGCTGAGGCTGTCGGTGTAAGCCTTCAGCGCGCTGCTGTCACTGGCAAAGCCGGCATAGCGGGCTTGAGAAGCCTTGCCGCCGCCCAGCAGCACCACGTGCTTCTTGAGCAGCGCAGTCCATGCCTGATGGCTGTGGTCAAAGGTCTGGGCGGCTGCGGGCCGGGTGGCCAAGCCGCCCACTGTCAGTGCGCCAAAGGTCGCCAGCAGCTGGCGCCGGGCCAGCTTTGGCAAGGCCACACCCAGAGGAGAGCTTGGGACCGTGCTGAAAGCGAAGGTGGCGGGTGAAAGTTTCATGGCTGCGGCACGACAGGGTGGATGGAGGCTGCTCTTGGGTCGTCCAAACGACGGTCTTCTTACGTTCATCGTAGTCCCATTGCGCAGTACAGTGCGCGCCAGCATGAGCAACGCCGCCACGCCCGATCCTGGTCTGCAACCCGGCACCGACAACGATGTTGTGGTGTCGGCATCTGATTCCGCCGCCCACCCCGCACTGCGGCGCCTGGGCGAACGGGTGCAAGTGCATGCCCACGAAGCCCTGATCACCGCCAGTTTCATCGGCGAGGTGCTGCTGGCCACCCTGCGTTTGCTGCGTGGCAAGAGTGGCATGCGCTGGGGCGACTTGCTGCGGCAGGTGGACCAGACCGGGCCGCTGTCCCTGCCCATCGTGGCGCTGACCTGCTTTCTGGTGGGTTTGATGCTGGCCTACATGGGCGGTGCGCAACTGGACAAGATGGGCGCACCCACCTTCATCGCCGACATCGTCACCGTGGGCATGGTGCGCGAGCTGGCGGGCCTGATGACCGGCATGATCCTGGCCGGCCGCGTCGGGGCCTCGTTTGCGGCCCAGTTGGCCACCATGCAAGCTGGCGAAGAAATCGACGCGCTGCGGGTCTTGGGCGTCAACCCCATCGATCACCTGGTGCTGCCACGTTTGTTGGCGCTGGTGCTGGTGGCACCCCTGATCATGGCCTATGCCAGTTTGGTGGGTGTGCTGGCGGGCCTGGTGCCGGCCACGCTGGTGTACGGGGTGCCAGCCGCCGAGTACCTGCACCGCAGCCTGCTGGCACTGACCTGGACCCACCTGTGGGTCGGGGTCTTCAAGTGCACGCTCTACGCCGCCTTGTTGTCGCTGGCCGGTTGCCGCGAGGGCCTGCACGCCGGGCGCGATGCCCAGGCGGTTGGGCTGGCCACCACGGCGGCGGTGGTCAAGGGCTTGGTCTGGATCATCGCAGCGGCCTGCGCCACCACGGTGGCTTTCCAGGCACTGGGCCTTTGATGAGCGGCGCCGCGCCCATGCTTGAGGTTCAGTCGCTCACCGTCGCCCATGGCGACCGTGTCGTGCTTGAGAACATCAGCTTTGACGTGGCTGCGGGCGAGGTGCTGGTGATCCTGGGCGCCAGTGGCAGCGGCAAGAGCTCGCTGCTGCGCGACCTGATCGGGCTGCAGGCGCCCGCCGCCGGCCGGGTGCTGATCGAGGGCCAGGACCTGTACGACGGCGAAGAGGCCGCCCTGCAGCTGCTGCGCCGCCGCTTTGGCGTGATGTTCCAGGCGGGCGCGCTGTGGAGCGCCATGACCGTGGGCGACAACATGATGTTGCCCATGAAGATGTTCAGCTCGCGCAGCCGCGCCCAGTGCGTACAGCACGCGCGGGACAAGTTGGCGCTGGTGGGCTTGGAAGCGGCGTTTGACCTGATGCCGGCTGAACTCAGCGGCGGCATGCGCAAGCGAGCGGCCTTGGCACGGGCCTTGGCCTTGGACCCGCCGCTGCTGTTCTTGGATGAACCGGGCTCGGGCCTGGACCCGGTCAACGCGGCGCGGCTGGATGCTCTGATCCTGCAACTGCGCGGGCAGTTGGGCACCTCGGTGGTGATGGTCACGCACGACATCGACAGCGCCTTTGCGGTGGCCGATCGGGTGCTGTTTCTGGATGAAGTGGAAAAGACGATGACCGCACTGGGGACCCCACAAGCCTTGGCCCAGACCGGGCCGCAGCGGGTGCGCGAATTCATGCAGCGGGGGCGTGTTCCGCTGTCGCCTTTGGCGCCTTTGTCGGTGTCGGCGGTATTGGCGGTATCGGCGGCATCGGCAGCCGAGGTGGCCCCATGACCCGCAAACCCAACGCCGTGCGCATTGGCCTCTTTGCCTTGCTCGGCTTGGCCTTGCTGTTGGCCGCGGTGGTGGCGGTTTTTGGTGCCCGGGTGTTCAAGCCCAGCGAGAGCGCGGTGATGTACTTCAGTGGCTCGGTTTATGGCTTGCAGGTGGGCTCGCCGGTGGTTTTTCGCGGTGTTCGCCTGGGCAGTGTTCAGTCGATGGACGTGGCCAGCGAAGGCGGGAAGTTTGCGGTGCCGGTGGTGGTCGAACTCGACAGCGAGCGTGTGCGCACCATCCACGGCCCCAGCGGTGGTGAGCCGCTGGCAGCCTTGGTGCAACAAGGCCTGTCGGCCCAGCTGGCCACCCAAAGTTTGTTGACCGGTCAGCTCTATGTGGACCTGGACCTGCGGGGCACTGCCCGACCCGCACAACGCGACGCCGCTGGGCGCATCCAGATCCCCACCACGCTGACCCGTTTTCAGAGCCTGCAGCAACAGCTGGATGGCGTGGACGTGTCGCGCATGTCCAAAGACCTGGCCGAGACCCTGACGGCCGCGCGCGGCTTGGTCAGCGGGCCCGAGGTGAAGCAAACCCTGGCCGAACTGGCCCAAGCATCGGCTGCCCTGGCACGCTTGGCGGTTTCGTTGGACAAGCGTCTGCCGGGGCTGGCCGACACCGCCCAAGGCACGCTGCGGCAGGCCGGTGATGCATCGGTGCGGGTGGGTGGCGCGGCCGATCGGGTGACCGGTGCCGCCGACCGTGTGGGCTCGGCGGCGGTGCGTGCCGAAACCCTGCTCACCCCAGGCTCACCTTTGCTGACCAGCGTGCAGCAAGCGGCCGATGAACTGGCGCGCACGGCGGCCGCGCTGCGCAGCGCCACCGGCGACGAATCGGCCAGCGTGCAAAGTGTGCAGCGGGCGATGGGCGATGTGTCCCGGGCCGCGCGCGCGGTGCGCGAACTGGCCGACCAGATCGAACAACAGCCGCAGTCGCTGATCCGCGGCCGCGTGGCCGCACCATGAACGCCCGCCTGAGTTTCATGATCCGGGGCACCGCCCCGAATCAAGGAACACTTCCACATGAACCGGGAGCCGCCCTTGAAGAACTTCTGCGTTGCACTGATGGCAGCGGCGCTCTTGAGCGCTTGCGCCACCCCGGGCCCGCCGCCGCAGCTCTATCAACTGCGCACGGCGGCTCCAGGCGCTGTTGCTGCCAGGCCCGCCAGCGCTGGCCTGCCGCTGGTGGTGCAACTGCTGCTGCCCGTGAGCTTGCCCGAGGTGCTGGAACGCGACGCCATCGTGCTCTCGCAAGGGCGCTTTGGCGTGCAGGCGCTGAACGGCCACCGCTGGGCTGAGCCGCTGCGCGACGCCGTGCCACGCCTGTTGCGCCACGATCTGGCGCTGTGGTTGGGGCACGCGCAGGTCTGGGCGGCACCACTGCCGGCCGGTGTGCTGGCCCAGCGCCAGTTGCGAGTGGATGTGCTCAGCTTCCAGGCCGACGAGTCGCGCCGCCAGGTGCAGTTGCTGGCGCGCTGGACCCTGAGCGACCCCACCGGGGTCAAGCCCGTGTTGACCGGGCTGCTGGATATCTCGGCCCCCGTGCAGGGTGCCGAGGTGGACGCCATCGTGGCGGCGCACCGCCTGGCGCTGTGGCAGTTGGCGCAAGCGCTGGCGATTCAGGTTGGCCGCTGAACGAGGGCCAGGGGGGTTAAGCCCAACATGCCGTCTTCCTGACGTTCGACGCCGGGCGATCCAGTTCCGGCCCGTTGCTGCCGATCGACGGCGATTCGCAAAGCGCGGCTTGACGCCAGACGTGCGCGAGACGCACTTCAACTCCAGGAGACAGGCAATGCAGTTCTACAAAGATGGCTTCCGGGGCGGCAACCCCGACGTCAAGCAGGCCGCCCCCAACCGGCGCAACCGTGGCGTCAACGAACCGCTGCCCGATCAAGTGGACGTGCTGATCGCCGGCACCGGCCCTGCCGGCCTGTGCCTGGCGGCGCAGCTGGCGCAGTTTCCGGAGATCGAGACGATGATCGTTGAGCGCATGCCCACCAACATCATCAAGGGCAAGGCCGACGGCATCAACACGCGCACCATGGAAATGTTCCAGGCCTTCGGCTTTGCCGACAAGGTCAAGCGCGAAACCTACTGGGTGAACCAGACCGCGTTCTGGATGCCCGACCCCGCCAACCCCCAGCACATCCAGCGCGTCGGGCGGGTGCAGGACGTGGCCGACGACAGCTCGGAGATGCCCCACATCCTGATCAACCAGGCGCGGCTGCACGAGTTGTTTCTGGAGGTGATGAAAAACTCGCCTTCGCGCTTGGAGCCGGACTACAGCTGGGAGATCGTCGGTCTGACGATTGACCCCACGACCAACGACCACCCCGTGACGGTGACCCTGAAGGATGCCAGCGGCGTGAACTGGTGGGCCACCCGCACCGTGCGCGCCCATTACGTCGTCGGTTGCGACGGCGCGCACTCTGCCGTGCGCAAGGCCATCGGCGGCACCTTGCACGGCGACGCCGCGCACCAGGCCTGGGGCGTGATGGACATCCTGGCCAACACCGACTTCCCCGACGTGCGGCAGAAGTGCCTGATCTCTTCGGCCAGCGAAGGCAACGTGCTGCTCCTGCCGCGCGAAGGCGGCTACATCTTCCGCATGTACGTTGAGCTCGACAAACTCAAGGACGGCGAAAGAGCCGCCAGTCGCAAGCTCACGCAAGACGACATGATCGCGGCGGCCAAGCGCATCATCCGGCCCTACAGCCTTGACGTGAAAGAGGTGGTCTGGTGGTCGATCTACGACATCGGCCACAGCATCACCGACCGCTTCGACGACGTGCCCGAAGACAGCAACCGCAACCCCCGGGTCTTCACCGCCGGCGATGCCTGCCACACGCATTCACCCAAGGCGGGCCAGGGCATGAACGTGTCGATGCAGGACACCTTCAACCTGGGCTGGAAGCTGGTGCATGTGCTGCAGGGCCGGGCCGACGCCAACTTGCTGCGCAGCTATTCGCGCGAGCGCCTGCGCGAAGCCCAACGACTGGTGGAGACCGACCACCAGTGGTCACGCATCATGTCAGCCCCCACCACGCAGGCGGAGCGCGACGGCGTTGAAGAGCCGCGCATCATCCGCCAGTTCAAGCAGAACCTGGAATTCACCGGCGGCACGGCGGTGAAGTACGACACCTCTGCGCTCGTGGGTCCAGCGACGCACCAGGCGCTGGCCGAGGGCCTGGAAATTGGCCGCCGCTTTCACTCGGCGCCGGTGGTGCGGCTGTCCGACGTGAAGCAGATGCAGCTCGGTCACGCGGCCGAAGCCGACGCGCGCTGGCGCCTGTACGCCTTCGCCGGCCGGGGCGACAGCGCGGCGCCGGGCTCGGCTATCCACCGTCTCGCCGAGTGGCTGGAGACTGACCCGGAATCGCCGGTGCGGCGGCACACGCGGCCGGGCGAGGGCATCGACGCGGTGATCGACGTCCGCGCCGTGTTCCAGCAGACTTTCGATCAACTGGCCGGCGAGAACCTGCCGTCGCTGCTCAAGCCCAGGACGGGCAAACTCGGCTTGCAGGACCATGAGAAAGTCTTTTGCGTTGATCACAAGGGCGCTGGCGACATCTTTGAGATGCGCCGCATCCAGCGCGACAGCGGATGTGTGGTGGTGGTGCGGCCCGACCAATACGTCGCGCACGTGCTACCGCTCGACGCGTATCAGAGCCTGTCCCAGTTCTTTTCCGGCGTCCTGCGGCGTTCATGTTGATCCCAACGGCATCTTGAACCGGCGCACCAGCATCAGCGTGGTGCGACAGGCCAGTTGAGGGACCGGCCGCCCCATGGGATGCACAAGTCTTCTCGCGTCGTGAAGGCCAGCCCGCGCCGCTGGCCGGCGTGGCGAACCCACCCGGACTCATTCGGCGACAAGCGAGTCGACATCAGGCAGCGTGCAAGCTCTGAATGCGGGCGGCAGCAGCCATGGTCTCTCGGTAACCAGCCAGGATGGCGCGTTCGCGAAACTCCTGTGACAGGTTGACCCAGTAGCCGAAGTCGGGGTGCAGCAGCACGTCGGCCGCTTGCGCGTCGGGTTGGGTCAAGGCGCGCTTGCGCAGGTCGCCGGCGCGGTAGCGTTGGGCACCTGCTGGGGCTCGGTCCTCGTGGGCCGAAGCGTCCACCGCCAGCACGCGGGTGGCACCGAACTGGCGGGCCAGCCGCACCGGCAGTGGCAGCAGGCTGTCGGCATCGTCATGCAACTGGCCACGGATGCGCACCGGCACAAACTGGCCCGGGATGGCTGCGGCCGCCTGTACCGCCAGGCCGGCATCACCGCGGTTGAAGGCCACCGCGTTGTTCTGACCGATCCTGCGCGCCACACACACGGTCATCACCGGCAGGTCTTCCAGGCGGCCTGACAGGCCCTTGGCGTGCAGCTGGTCGCGCACCAGGTCGGCCACCGCCGAGCCACTGAAGCGTTCACCGCCCTCGCGGCCCCAGCCGGCCAGCCGGGCCAGCGCCAAGGGTTGCAGGTCCAGCGCCAGCTTTTCCAGCTCCAGCCCGGTCAGCCCGCTGGCCCGCAACACGCCCAGCAAAGCACCCGCCGATGCACCCACGATCAGGTCGGGCGTGTGGCCCAGTTCGTGCAAGGCTTTCAGCACACCCACATGGACAAAACCACGCGGTCCGCCTGAGCTGAAAACCCAGGCCGTGCGTGGTGTGCGCGGCAGCGCTGCGCTGGCGGGGGCGTCGGCACCGTTGTGGTCGCGGTCGACATCCAGCGCGCAACCACTCCAGGCGGGGCTGCTCAGGCCCAAGCCCCAGCGCGCTGGCCCCATCAGGGGCAGTGCCAAAAACCGCCGCCGCGGGTTGTTGATGACGGTCAAAGCCCGCCCAAGACTGCTGCGTCAGGGCTCACTGCTTCTTGGTGGCTGCTTCCTGGACCAACCGGTTCAGTTCTTCGCCTGACTTGTAGTGCGGCACGCGAAAAACCAGGCGCTTGCTGCGTTGCCAGAAGCTGTTGCTGCCGGCCACTTCTTCGGCCCAGTATTTGTCGGCCAGGGCGATGTTGGCCGCGGTGTCCAATTCAAACGCAGCGCGCGAGCCGGCGCCGCCAAAGATGTAGAGCTTGCCGTTCACGATGCGCCAGGTGTCGGCGTCACCACCCCAAGGAATCCCGTAGTTGATGCCGTTGGCGCAGAAGCCACCGTATTGCGGCAGGTACTTGGCGGGGGCTTGGTCAAAGAGCGCTTTGTGCTCGGCGCTGGCGAAGTAGAAAGTCACGCCCTGGTGCACGGT
This sequence comes from Betaproteobacteria bacterium, assembly GCA_043743835.1. Lineage (GTDB taxonomy): Bacteria > Pseudomonadota > Gammaproteobacteria > Burkholderiales > Burkholderiaceae_C > Rubrivivax. Next base: position 11,449 of record JAYTVT010000100.1, on the reverse strand, counting down.
CTTGAACTGGGCCGTGCCCTTGGCGTGGCGGCCTTGAGTGAAGTAGGCCACCATGTCATGGCCATCGAGCATCACACTGGCGTCGTCGCCCAGCGCGGTGGCGCGCACAGGTTTGAGCGGGCTGCTGGGGTTCTGCGCCAGCATGGCGCCGCATCCGCTCAGACCGGCCAGCGCCATCAAGAGGATCAGGGATTGCACGGTCCTGCGGCCTGGCAGGGGCCATGGATTGCCAACGTTCATGGTCAGTCTCCGGAAGTCATGGAAGGAATGGCGTTGCCGAGTTGCGGTTCTGGGGCACTGGCTTTGCCGTCGCTGGCGCGGTGCAAGCGGAGCACCGCGTAGGGCACTGGCCAGCCCATCATCGCGCTGGCTTCTTCGGCCCGTTGGCGCAGGTGGTTTTCATCCTGGCCGTGCAGGTGCAAGATGCCGTAGCGGTGGCTGCCCAGCCACTTGAAGTCGCGCGCCAAGGCGTGGCCGCTCTTGGGGTAGGTGAAGAGCAAGGCGTCGGAAAAGCGCTGCAACAGCGCCGCTTGTTGCTTGGCGCTGGGCATGGCGGGTGTCGCGCCCAACTCAAAGGCGCGGTAGACCAGGCTGGCAGCGGCACCCGCCACGGGCGCTTCACGCGGCACGGTTGCTGGGTCTTGGCCCAAGGCCAGCGCCACCGACATGGCGTGCGGGTCCAGGCCCAGCACCCTTCGGTACAGGTCCGAGAACTGCGAAGCCAAGCGTGGGTTGAATTCAATCACCGACAGCCGGCCGGTGGCCGCGTCGTGGAAGAACTCCATGTTGAACATGCCGTGTGTGAAGCCCACGGCCTGCAAGAAGCGTTGCGCTACGGCCAGGGCCTGCCGCTGCACGCTGCTGGGCAGCTGGCTGGGGAACTGCCAGCGCATGAAGGCCTGCGTGCCGGGGTACATGATGGCGTCGACCGTGCCCAAGGCGTGGGCCTGGCCCTCATAAACCCAACCGTCCAGGTTGTACTGGGCGGCTTGCACGGGCTGTTCCAGCAGCAGGCGGTGGGCGGTGCCGGCACCGGGCAGGCGGGCGCGGGCAATGCGTTCAAAGGGCTCGACCAGCCGCCGTATGACCCACAGCTCGCGCCGGCCAAAACGCGTGTGGGCAACCAGATCGTTGTGGTGGTTGACCTGCCGCGCGAGCACCGAAAACGCCGCCTTCACCGGCTTGACGTAGGCCGGGTACTGCAGACCGGGTGGGATGGCGCCGCCGTACTCGGCGTCCAGGTCGGCAAACGGGATGTTGGCCTCGGGGCAGACCCGCTCCAGAACCTGCCGCGCGTAAAGCTTGTGCTGGCAGGCCAGCACCGCGGTCACCGGTGTGCCCGGCAGGCCCAAACGCTCGGCCACCAGTGCGGCAGCCAGGGCTCCAAATTGTTCGTGGTGTGAGACCACACCGGCCCAGCCCCGCTGGCGCGCGCGCCGGGCCTGGCGGTCGGCAAACCGATCCAGGTCAAAGCCCACCAGGCGCGCGTTGCTGGGGAAGGAAAAGAGGTCAAAGCCGTCTTGGTCCCAGCTGAACTGCTGCGACAGGCGGTCAAAACCCAGCGTGTCCCAGTCGTAACTGAAGAGCAGGCCAATGCGGGGCAGGGTTGAGCTCAAGGTGGTGGGGGCAAGGCGATGCAGTGCTTACGAGCGGCGGCCCACGGCGATTGCGGGCTCAGGGTTTATCGGGGGCGGCCGCGTCATGACCGGTCCTGGGCCAGCCGCAGGCCGTTGAACTGCCAGCGCGCATCGGTGGGAAAGAAGTTGCGGTAACTGGTACGGATGTGCTGGCGCGGTGTGGCACAAGAGCCGCCGCGCAAGACCATCTGGTTGACCATGAACTTGGCGTTGTACTCGCCTACCGTGCCGCTCCAGGCCTTGAAACCAGGGTAGGGCAGGTAGCTGCTGGACGTCCACTCCCAGACGTCGCCCAGCATCTGCAGCAGTCCGTCTTGGGCGGCGGACACAGGCATCGGGTGCAGCGCCTCGGTTTCCGCAAAGTTGCCGGTGGCGGCAGCGTTGGGCCCCAGGGTCTGCGCCGCATGCTCCCATTCAAACTCGGTCGGCAGCCGAGCGGGCGCTTGTTGCGGGTGCTGCGCCGACCACCAGCGCGCAAAGGCGTCGGCCTCGAACCAGCTGATGTGGGTGATGGGTGTGCAGCTGTCCAGCGGCACCAGGCCATGCAGTGTGAAGCTGTGCCAGTCACTGGCGGCCGTGCCAGCGCGGCGCCAGTAGAGAGGCGCCTGCACCTGCTGCCCGCGCACCCAGTCCCAGCCAGCGGCCGTCCACCAACGGGGGTCGCGGTAGGCGCCGTCTTCGACGAAAGCCAGCCATTCGCCGTGGGTCACCAGGCGGTTGGCCAGCGCGTAGGGCTGCAACCAATGCGGGTGTTGGGGGCCTTCGTTGTCAAAGGCAAAGGTGCTGTCAGCGCTGAGGCTGCAGCCGATGTTGACCAAGCCAGCTGCTTGGGCCACCCACTGCAAGGGAACGGGCGCAACCGCTGCCAGTGGCCAACCCGGCTGGTAAATCGGCGCCAGCGGGTTGCATGACAGCAGGTGCAACAGGTCGGTCAGGATCAGTTCCTGGTGCTGCTGTTCATGCTGCAGGCCCAACTCCACGGTGGCGGCCCAGTCCGCGCTGTGGGGCTGCGCCAGCAGCGCCTGCATGCGCTGGTCCACCGCCGCGCGGTAGGCCAGCACCTCAGCCAGATCGGGGCGCGTGATCAGGCCACGTTGCGCTCGTGGGTGCTGGTCGCCAATGCCGTTGTAGTAGCTGTTGAACAGCACCCGAAAGGCCGGGTTGAAGGGCTGGAAGTGGGGCTCGCGCGGCTCAAGCAAAAAGGTCTCGAAGAACCAGGTGACATGGGCCAAGTGCCACTTGACGGGGCTGGCGTCGGGCATGGACTGCACCTGGCAGTCGGCTTCGCTGAGCGGCGCGGCCAGGGCCAGGCTGCGGGCCCGGATCTGGGCGTAGCGCTGCGTCAGAGGCAGCGGCGCGGGCAGCGCTTGTCGCGCAGCAAGGCTCATGGGGGATCTCCTTTGAGCACGCCGTGGGCGATGTAGCCCATGCCAGCCTGGGTGCTGGTCCATTCAAACGTTTGGCAGTGTGCCGCCACCAGGCGCCAGGGGTGCCACAGGTCAGCGGCTTTGGCGTTGTAGGGCCGGTTTTTTGCCCAAGCCAAGAGATTCAGCGGCCCGGTCCACCAGGGAAAGAACTTCATGCCGGCCATCGCGATGCGTGCGCCGGGCTTGGCCTGGCGCAGGATGTTGTCCACCGCCTGTGGCGTGCGGCTGATGTCGTGCACGTAGTTGAAGAGCACGGCGTCGGGTGCTTGGGGCAGCTGCACGGTTTCGGCTGCCTCGTGGCGCTGCCAGACGTGCGGCCAGCCCTGGCGGCTGACGCGGTCCAAGGCTTGAGCGTACATGTCGGGGCTTTGCTCGAAGGCCAGCACGCGGCCAGCGGGCCCCACGGCCCGCAGCAGGGGCTCAAAGCTCAAGCCAGTGCCAGCACCCACGTCCAACACCACATCGCCCGGCTGCAGGCGCAGCAAGGCAATGGTGCGCAGGCGCAAAGGCATGGTGCGCTCGGCCGACGCGTCATAGCCCGGCGCGCGCTTTTGGTAGCGCTGGATGGACAGCTGGTTATGGTTGCTGCTGGACACGGATCGTTGGCTCAGCCGGTGGTTCGGGACGCGGTGTGCAGGCCAAACACGCCAATGACGATGAGCCCGGCGCTCACCATCTTCAGCGCCGTGGCCGGCTCTTTGAAATAAAGGTAGCCGATCAAGGCGGTCAACACGGTGCCCACACCCGACCAGACGGCGTAGACCACGCTCAGACCCAAGGTGCGCATGATGAAGGTGTTGAGCGCAAAAGAAACGCCATAGAAGACGAAGATCAGAACGGCGGGTGTGAGCCGCGTGAAGCCCTCGCTGAGCCGCATGCAGGTGGTGCCCGCCACTTCAAAAAGGATGGCCACGCCCAGCAGGGCCCAGGCCTGGCCGACGCTCAGGTGCAGGTTCATGGATGATTGGGCTCAAGGCGTCGATTGAAAGCGAAGAAGCTTACAGACGCGCGCGCCAGTTGCGGGTATGTACGGAGGGCTTTGCGGCTTGGATGCAAGGGGCGCAAGGCCCAGCCGCAGCCACTCCTCAGCGCGTCAACAGGCGCCGCCACACATAGCTGAGCGAGTCGACCAGCGCCACCAGCAGCAGCATGGCGCCCAGGATGGTGGCCGTCTTTCCCATGTGGAAAAGCCCCATGTGGAAGGACAAGAGCTGGCCCAGGCCGCCCGCCCCCACCACGCCCAGCACGGCGGCGGCGCGGATGTTGTTCTCCCAGCGGTAGAGCGTGTAGCTCATCAACTGCGGCAGCACCTGCGGCAAGGTGGCGTACAGAAACACGGTGGTGTTGCCCACACCCTGGGCACGCAGCGCGTCGGCCGGGCCTCGGGGTGCGTTTTCAACGGCTTCGGCAAACAAGCGCCCCAGCACGCCGCTGGTGTGCATGGCCAGCGCCAGCGTGCCGGCAAAAGGCCCCAAACCGGCAGCAATGAGCAACAGCCCCGCCCACACCAGCTCGGGGATGCTGCGCAAGGCGTTGAGCAACAGCCGGGTGGGTGCGCGTGCGCGGGCTGGGTCGTCGGCGTGCATGCGGCTGGCGGGCAGCGCCAAGAGCAGCCCCGCTGCGGCGGCCAGCAGCGTGCCCAGTGCCGACATGGCCAATGTTTCCCAGGTGCCCCAGGCCACCTTGCGCAAAAACTCCGGGCTGGTGTCGGGTGGGAAGAACTCGGCCACGAAGCGGCCCATGCTGCGCATCGCTTCCAGCGACAGGAATTGGCCCCACTGCAAGTTGAGCGACACAAAACTGGCCACCACCAGCAAGAGCAACGCGGCGGTGAACCAGCAAGCCTTGCAGCGCGCGTTGAACAGCGGCGGTGGCAAGCGGAAAGGCGCGTTGGCCGCGCTGGCGGCCAGGCGGCTAGAGGATGGATCGACAGGCGGCATCGCCATGACCTAGCCCAAAGCCCGGCGCAGGCCTGAACTGACGCGGTCAGCCAAGGCCACCAGCAGCATGAAGACGGCCAGCATGGTCAGCACCTCGCCGCCGTTGAACATCTTCATGCTGTTGTCCATCTGCTGGCCCAGGCCGCCGGCACCCACAAAACCCAACACCACCGAGCTGCGGATCGCGCATTCCCAGCGGTAGACGGTGTAACTGGTGAGCTCGGCCGCGTTCTGCGGCAGCAGCCCGTAAAAGAAGGCCTGCAGGCGCGAACTGCCGTTGCGCATCAGCGCTTCGGTGGCGTGGGTTTCGCCGCTTTCCAAGATCTCGCCGTAGACCTTGCCCAGCATGCCGCCGTAGGTGAGCATGATGGCCAGCACACCCGCGGTAGGCCCCAGGCCCACCACGCGCACAAAAACCAGCGCCCACACCAGTTCGGGCACGCTGCGCAAAACGATCAGCAGCCAACGCACGGCCTGGCGCAGCACAAAAGGGCCGCGCGCCATGCGGCCTGACAGCGATGACACCGACAAGGCGCGTGTCGACAACAGCGTGAGCGGAACGGCCAGGATCCAGGCCAGCGTCATGCCCGCGGTGGCGATGGCCACCGTGCGCCAGGATTCCTTGGCCACCAGCCACAGGAACTCAGGCCCTACGGCCGGCGGCAAGAAGCTGCGCAAGAACTGTCCAGTGACCTTCAGGTTGTCCGGCTCCAGAAAGATCCAAGGCCTGAACTCGGTGGCCACCATCAGCGGCCACAGCAGCACCAGGCCCGCGCCCATCCAGAACACGCGGCCCAGCCAAGCCGGGTCGCGTTGCGGGGGGGCCAGACCCAGGCTGCTGCTCATGCGCGGGGCGGGTGCCAGGTCAGCGGCAGTTGGCAGCCATGGGAACAGCGGGGGCGGCTGCTTGCGCCATGGGTATCGCTGCGGCATCGCCTCGCAGCTCGCCCTCGTGTTGTGCGTACAGGCGCTCCAAGCGGTCGGTGGTGACCTGAGCGGTGGGCAAGTCAAACTGCAACTGGCCGCCGCGCAGGCCCACGATGCGTGGGAAATGCGCCAGCGCCATGTCCACCTGGTGCAGCGTGGCCACCAGCGTCACCGCGCGCTGGTGCGCTTGCTCCACCAGCGTGGCGGTGGCTTGGCGAGCGCGTGTGGGGTCCAGCGCCGACAGGGGTTCGTCCACCAGCCACAGCTGCGCCGGTGCCAGCAGGGCGCGGGCCAGGCCGACGCGTTGGCGCTCGCCGCCCGACAGGCGGTCGACCCGCTCAAAGAGCTTGTCGGCCAGGTCGAAGCGCTCCAAGGCGTCAAAGGCCGCAGGGATGTCGTGCGGGTAGAACAAGGAACGCAGGCTGGCCCACAGACCCATGGCCGGTAGCCGCGCCGCCAGCACCGAGGTCACCACCCGCTGCCGTGGTGGCAGCGGGGGCACTTGGGGGGCCAAAAACAGGCGCGCGCGCAGCCGGTGCAATTCAGCGCGCGACAGCTGCCAAGGGTCCTGGCCAGCCAAGCGCAGCTGGCCCTGCGACGGCCGGTGCGCGCAGGCCAGGGCCTGCAGCAAGGTGGTCTTGCCGGCGCCCGACGGGCCGATCACAGCCACTTGTTCCCCTGCCTTGACCGTCAGGCTCAGGCCCTGGATGGCCGCCGCAGCACCGATGCGCGCCGCTGGATGGCGCGCTGACAGCGATTCAACTTCAATCAGCATCTGACGCCCGGGGGTGCCGCCGCCGCTGCCACAGCGCAGTGGCGCCACAACGCCGCCGTAGGCTCAGCCTTCAGCAAAGCGGCTTGGCCCCTTGGCATCAGATCAACCCGGCGCTGCGGCCCGCAGCCTCCAAGGCCTTGTAGTTTTCCGCCGCCGAAGGGATGTAACGCGTGGCCCGGTTCAGCTGCAGGATCTCTTTGCCTTCGGGGGTGGCCGGGTCGATGTCGAGCAGCGCCTTCTTGACCTTTTCGCGCAGGTCGGCAGCCATGTCGGCATGCACCGACCAGTTGTAGTTGAAGTAGGGCGGCGTGGTGAAGAACACGTCCACGGCCTTGGTGTCGACCTTGTTCTCGGCCACAAACTTGCGCCACACGGTGATGTCGAGCGCGGCGGCGTCGACCTTGCCGCTGACCACGCTGGCAATGGTGGCGTCGTGTGCGCCGCTGTAGGCAATGCGGCGGAAGTCCTTTTCAGGGTTGATGCCGGCGGTGAGCAGGTTGTTGCGGGGCATCAGGTGGCCCGAGGTGCTGCTTTGGCTGCCAAAGCTGACCTGCTTGCCCTTCATGTCGTTCAGCGTCTTGATGCCCGAATCGGTCTTGGCGATGAAGACCGACTGGAACTTGGTGTCCTCTTCGCGCTGGGCGATGGGAATGATCTTGCCGCCCGAGCGGATCTGCGCCTGCACATGGGTGAAGCCGCCAAACCAGACCAGTTCAACCTTTTTGTTGACCAGGGCTTCCACCGCAGCCGGGTAGTCGCTGACGGGGGTGAACTCCACCTTGATGCCCAGGCGTTTTTCCAGGTAGCTGGCCAGCGGCGTGAACTTGCGCACCTGCTCGGTGGCAGCTTCTTCGGGGATGGTGGTCACGCGAAACACCTGCTGCGCCTGGGCAGCAAAGCCCAGCGCCAACAGCGCGGTGGCCAGAACAGCACGGCGGCTGGATTTCAAGCTGGGGTGGAACATGTTGGCTTCTCCTGGTGTGTGAATCAGATCTTGTAAGAACGTGGCCGCTTCAGCGACTGGCTCCTGCGGCGCGCATTTGAACCCATGTTGAGGCCTGTTGCGCAAGTGGCTGCTACATTCCCGCGCGACCTGCTTGGTCAAGCAGCGCCCCCACTTCTTACACGAGACCGTGCATGCGCGAGCCGCGATTCTTTCAATTGCACCAGATGGACGCCGCGCCGCTGGTCGCCGAAGCCCGGCAAGGGCTGCTCCAGCACCAAGCCCAGGCTTCGCCCAAGTTCTTCTACGACGCCTTGGGCTCCAGCCTGTTTGACGCCATCACGGAACTGGACGAGTACTACCCCACCCGTACCGAGGCCGGCATTTTTCAGACCCAGATCGCGGCCATCGCCCAGGCCGTGGCGCGCGCCGTGGGGCGGCAGACCACCTTGGTGGATCTGGGGGCTGGCAACTGCGCGAAGGCAGCGCGCCTGTTTGAGGCGCTGGATGTGGCGCGCTACGTGGCGGTGGACATCTCGACCGAGTTTTTGCGCGGTGCGTTGACGGCACTGCAGCGCCAGCACGAAGCCGTGGAGATGGTGGGCGTGGGGCTGGATTTTTCGGCCGAGCTGGTTTTGCCACCGGGGCTGGTCGGGCCGTCGTCTTTGCTGTTCTACCCCGGTTCCAGCATCGGCAACTTCACGCCCGACGCCGCATTGCGCCTGCTGCAACAGGCGCAGCAGCTCAGCCAGGGTAGTGCCTTGTTGATCGGAGTTGACCTGGTCAAACCCACCCACCTGCTGGAGCAGGCCTACGACGACGCATTGGGGGTGACTGCGGCTTTCAACCTGAACTTGCTGCGCCACCTGAACCGCTTGATCGGGGCCGACTTCAACCCACGTCAGTGGCAGCACGTGGCGCTGTACAACGCCCAAGCCGGGCGCATTGAAATGCACCTGCAGGCCAAAGACGCGCTGACGGTGCGCTGGCCGGGAGGCGAACGTTGGTTTGCCGCTGGCGAGCGTATGCACACCGAAAACTCCTACAAATGGCAGCGGGCGGACTTTGAAGCCCTGCTGCGCGACGCCGGCTTTGCCCAGGTGCAAACCTTTACGGACCCGCAGGGTTGGTTTGCGGTGATGTTGGCCAGCCAGCGCTGAGCCAGCACGGAGACAGCGATGCACCGACCCGCAGCGTCAAAGCGCGCTGGTGCGAAAACCCGCCAGGATGTCGTTGCGCTCGGGGGTGAAAAAGTTGCGGTAACGGGGGTGGTGCATGCGGGGCTGGGTGGCCGCCGAGGCGCCACGCAGCACCTGGCGGCTGCCAAACCAGGGCGCCGAATAGTCGCGGTAGGGGTGGGGCACAAAACCGGGGTAGGGCCCGAAGGTGCTGGCGGTCCATTCCCAGACCTGGCCCCATTGAAAGGCTGGCGCGGCGGTCAGCGCTGCGCGTTCCCATTCGGCCTCAGTGGGCAGGCGGCGGCCGGCCCACAGGCAGTAGGCCTGCGCTTCAAAGGCGGTGAGGTGGCACGCGGGCAGCGCCAGGTCCAGCGTCTGCCAGACGCCTTGGTGCCAGTGCTGCCAGTGCCGCACGGAGCCGCTGTCGTGGCGCAGGTAGCGCGGTGCGTCGGTTTGGGGCTGGGCTTGGCGCCAGACCCCGGCGGGGCCTGGCCACCAGCGGCTATCGCGGTAACCACCGGCCTCCACAAAGGGCAGGTAGTCCAACCAGCGCAGCACCTGGGCGTCGATGCTGCAGGCGGGCAGGTTCACCCGGTGCCGGCCCAGTTCGTTGTCGAAAGCAAAGCCGTCGGCCAGATCGCTGCCCAGGTCCCAGGGGCCGGCCGGCAGTTCGATGGGCGAGCCTGGCGCGGGCAAAGCCTGGGTCTGCCAGCGGGGGTCGTGCAGCGCGATGCCCAGAGCCTGCGCCATGTAGACCGCAGCCTCGTGGTGCATGTCTTCGTGCATCAGGCACAAGCGGTGAAAGTAGAGCGCGGTGGGGTCGTTGTCGCAGTCTTGCAGCATGGCCAAGCTGTCGGCCAGGCCATCGGCCAAGTCCTGGCGCAAGGCCTGGGCCGAGGGCAGCGCCAGCTGCCAGCGGCTGGCGTGCGGCACGCGGCTCGAGTCAAACAGCGCATCGGCCAGCGGCCGTCGGCTGGGGCTGCGCGGGGCGTCGGGGTCGGCCACCCAGCCCTGGGTTCGCTGGGGGTAACGCGCCAACCACCAATCTTGAAACCAGCCCACGTGGCCCAGCTCCCACAGCGGCGGGTTCAGCTCGGCGCTGTAGGGCACGGTCATGTCGACACCCGCCAGCGCAGCCTCAAAGCAAGCAAAGGTGGCCAGCGTGTCGCGCCGGCTGTCTTGCAGGGCCTGCGCCAGTGCAGCCGGTTTGGATGCGCGGTGCTGCGCCGGACCTTGGCGGTAAGCTGAAGTCATGAACAAGCCGTCGGTGCTGATCGTGACGCCCGCGCTGGCCGTTGCCAACAACGGCAATTGGCAGACGGCGCAACGCTGGGCGCGTATGTTGTCGAGCCATTATCGGGTGCGCTTGGCGGGCCAGTGGCAGCCGGGTTGTGGCGAGCCCGAAGACCTGCTGGTGGCGCTGCACGCGCGCCGTTCTGCAGCCAGCGTGTCGGCCTGGGCGGCGCAACCGCAGCGGCGAGCGCTGGTGGTGGTGCTGACCGGCACCGACCTCTACCGCGACATTGCCAGCGACCCTGCGGCCCAGCATTCGCTGGCGGTGGCCGACCGCTTGGTGGTGCTCAATGAATTGGGCCTGCAGGCGCTGCCCGCCCACTGGCGCCGCAAGGGCGTGGTGTGCCTGCAGTCCACCCCCACCCGCCAAACGCTGGTCAAGACGCCACGGCACCTGCGCGCGCTGATGGTGGGGCACCTGCGTGAAGAAAAGTCACCACAGACCTATTTCAACGCCGCCATGCTCCTGCAAGACCAGGGCGACATCCTGCTCGACCACATCGGTGGCGGCCTGGACCCTGATCTGACTCAGCAGGCCCAAGCACTGATGCGCCAGCAACCCCGTTACCGCTGGCTGGGCGCCTTGCCGCATGCGGCCACCCGCGCCCGCATCCAGGCCGCCCATGTGCTGGTGCACCCCAGCCGGATGGAGGGCGGCGCGCAGGTGGTGATCGAGGCGCTGACTGCCGGCACGCCCGTGCTGGCGTCCCGCATCGACGGCAACCTGGGCTTGCTGGACGACGGTTACCGCGGCGTCTTCGACTGGGGCGATGCGGCGGCTCTGGCCACCCTGCTGGCCCAGGCCCGCGACGATCCCGCTATGCTGCCGGCGCTGCAAACGCAGTGCGCCTTGCGGGCGCCGCTGTTCCACCCCGATCACGAGCGCCAGACCTTGCTTGACCTGTTGGTGTCCCTGCTCGCACCCACACTGACGCCAGCGCCGACACCGGCCGCCCCGCCCCATACCGAGACCGCCCCATGACCACCGCACCCGCCACCACCCCGCCCAACGAGCCCCGTTTGACCTCGCTGTCCCACGGCGGCGGCTGCGGCTGCAAGATCGCTCCCGGCGTGCTGGCCGAGATCCTGAAGGGCACGGCAGCTTTGCCGATCCCCAAAGAGTTGCTGGTCGGCATCGAGACCGCCGACGATGCGGCCGTGTACCAGCTCAATGACGAGCAGGCGATCATCGCCACCACCGATTTCTTCATGCCCATCGTCGATGACCCTTTCGACTTTGGCCGCATCGCCGCCACCAATGCGATCAGCGATGTCTACGCCATGGGCGGCAAGCCCATCCTGGCGCTGGCCCTGGTGGGCATGCCGATC
>JAYTVT010000099.1:0-39588 GCA_043743835.1 Betaproteobacteria bacterium | reverse complement strand
CGGCTTCGCGGCGCGCATGGACGAGCCGCTGCGAAGCCTCGGTGTACGCGGCCTCGGCGCGGATCAACCCACCGCGCGATTCCTCGGCGATCAGCACCTGGGCGCGCAGCTGGCGCTCCAGGTTCTCGATCTCCTGCGCACGCGCCAGCATGCCGGCCTGTTCGGAATCGGGCGCGTAGAAGCTCACGCCGAATTGGCTCACGGCGTGGCCGTCGCGCGTCATGATGACTTCGCCGTGCGTGAGCTTGCCGCGCGCGGCCAGCGCGTCGTCGATGTCGGCGGCGGTGTAGACGCCTTCGAGCCAGTCGTTCAGCAGCGCCTTCATGCCGGCGTCGTTCAGGCGCAGCAGGTCGAACAGGCGCGGCAGTGTCTGGTGCGTGTTGGCGATGGCCGCTTGTGGCGGTGTGTAGAACGCCAGCCGCGCGGGCGGCGCATCGGCGGCGAAGGCGCGCACCGTGTCGAGCCGGCCGACTTCGAGCGCGCCCATGCGTTCGCGCAGCGCGGCTTCGAGCGCAGGCTCCCAGCCGGATTCGATGTGGATCTTCGTCCACAGGCCCTTGATGCCATCGAGCCCGTGCTTCGCGAGCCAAGGCTTGAGCTTGCCTTCGGTCTGCACTTTCTCTTGCAGCGCGCGCAGCGCGTCGAGGCGCGCGCTCAGGTCGGCCTGCCTGCCGCCCTCGGCGTTGACGGCATCCTGCTTCGCGCGGCGCGCGTCGTCGAGCGCGGGCACCTGTTCGCCGAGCTCGTGCTGGCGCGCGTCGGCGATGCCTTGCGCTTCTTCGGCCGCATCGACCTTTGTCTTCAGCTCGGCGAGCGCGGCCGCATCCGGCGCGGCGAGCTGGCCCTTCTCGGCGACCAGCTTGTCGCGGCGCGCGTTGAACTGGCGGCGCTGATCCTCGACGTTGCGGCTCTCGGCCGCGAGCACCTGGATCTGCTGCTGCACCGCGCTGACCTTGCTGCGCTGCTCGTTGCTGAGGTTCTGCGCCGCGCGCACCGCATCCTCGACATTCGGCAGGTTGCCAGCCTGCTCCTCGGCTTGCGCGGCCAGCACCTCGCCCTGTTCGTCGGCGGTGGCGATCTGCCCGGCTATGTTGGAGAGTTCGGCCTGCGCCTCGGTCTCGCGCTCGGCCCAGTGCGCGCTCTGCGCCTTCAGCTCGATCAAGCGCTGCTCGACGCGCGCCCGGCCTTCGACCACATAGCGGATGCGCTCTTCGAGGCGGCTCACTTCGAGCGCAGCCTCGGCCAGCGAGCCCTGGTGCGCGTGCAGCTCGTCGCTGGCGGCGTAGTGCGCCTGGCGCACGGCTTCGAGCTCGGCCTCGCCGTGGCGCAGCTCGGCGGTGCGCGCTTCGAGCGCGTTGACGGCCTCGGCCACGGCCTTCTTGACGCGCGCTTCTTCGCTCGCGGCATCGCGGTGCTTCAAGAACCACAGCTGGTGCAGCTTCAGCTCGCCGGAGGTCTGCAGCGCGCGGTATTGCGACGCGACCTCGGCCTGCTTCTCAAGCTTGTCGAGGTTGCTGTTCAGCTCACGCAGGATGTCGTCGACGCGGGTCAGGTTCTCGCGCGTGTCCTTGAGCCGGTTCTCGGTCTCGCGGCGGCGCTCTTTGTACTTGGACACACCGGCCGCTTCTTCCAGAAACAGGCGCAGCTCTTCGGGCCGGCTTTCAATGATGCGGCTGATGGTGCCCTGGCCAATGATGGCGTAGGCCCGTGGCCCCAGGCCGGTGCCCAGGAAGACGTCTTGCACGTCGCGCCGGCGCACCGGCTGGTTGTTGATGTAGTAGCTGCTGGTGCCGTCCCGCGTGAGCGTGCGCTTCACAGCAATTTCGGCAAACGCGTTCCACTGGCCACCGGCGCGGGCCAGCGTGTTGTCAAAGACCAGTTCAACGCTGGCCCGGCTGGCCGGCTTGCGGTGCCCGCTGCCGTTGAAGATGACGTCCTGCATGGACTCGCCGCGCAGTTCGCTGGCCTTGCTTTCGCCCAACACCCAACGCACGGCGTCCATGATGTTGCTCTTGCCGCAACCGTTGGGGCCGACCACGCCCACCAGCTGGCCGGGCAGCGCAAAGGTGGTGGGTTCGGCGAAGGACTTGAAGCCCGAGAGCTTGATCTGGGTAAGGCGCATCGGGTGAGGGGCTGCCGGGGTGGTCGTCGAAACGAACGCCTAGGCGCACGCAAGTACTTGATTTAAATGGAAATTTGCGCCTGTAGGGGGCGTGCAAACTGCCGCGGATGATAGCATCGCGCCCCTGCTGCATGCCCCGTGTAGCTGCCCTCACCCCGTCCAGCCGAAGCATGGCCAAAAAAGCTCAACCGAAGACTTCCACGCCCCTGAACCAGCGCCAAGCCCCGGCCACGCCACCCAGCGCACCCAGCCGCGAGTTGCAGGTCTTCCCCAACCCGGCACCCGAGCGCGACTACGTGATCCGTTTCGACGTGCCCGAGTTCACCTGCCTGTGCCCACTCACCGGCCAGCCTGACTTTGCGCACTTCAGCATTCAGATCGTGGCCGACCAGCTGTGCGTGGAAACCAAAAGCCTGAAGCAGTACTTCTGGAGCTACCGCAACGAAGGCGCGTTTCACGAAAAAGTCACCAACCGCATCGTCAGCGACATCGTGGACGCCATCCGGCCGCGCTTTGTGCGTGTGCATGCCGACTGGTTTGTGCGCGGAGGCATCCGCACCTTTGTCACTGCAGAGCAGGTCAAGAAGGGTTGGAAGCCGGCCCCCAAGGTCGAACTGCCGGGTGCTGCTGACTGATGGTGCGCTTGGCGCAACGGCCTGTGTCGGCACCGGCGCCACCGGCAGACGCAGCCCTGTTGCCGGCCCGTCCTTCCTACCAAAAGTTTGGCGTGGTGGTGCAGCCCAGCGCCATCGACGGGCAAGGCGCCTTTGCTGCCGAAGCGATTCCGCAGCGCTTGAAGATCGGCGAGATCCGCGGCGAAAGCATCAGCGTGGCCGAGGCGCGCATCCGGGCCACGCGCAGCGAACGCATCATGATCGTGGAGCTGTCTGAAAAGAAGGCCATCGACTTCAGCAAAAGCGCCGACCCCATGCGCTACACCAACCACAGCTGCAAGCCCAATGCGCGGCTGGTGATACGCAACGGGCGGGTTGAGTTTTATGCCAACCGGGCCATCCCGCTGGGCGAAGAGATCACGGTGGACTACGGCGAGACCCACCACGAAGGCCGGCTGCGCTGCCAGTGCGGCGCGCCAGGCTGCCGCGGGGCTTTGTAGCGCGGCCAGCTTGACGCTTGCTGCTGGGCTGTGCCATCCTCGCGCCCGGCGCTGACAGGGCGCCAGCGGATCCGCGCAGAGGGTTGAACCCACCTGAGTCTTCAGCTTGTGGCCATGACTTTTTGTTGCGGCTTCAGGCCCGAACTTGAGCCCACCCTACTGTGCGGCCTGATTGGTGCGGATCACCAGGCAACCACGCATGGAGGATTCATGAGCTCGACGCTCCCGCCCCAACCCCACCCCGACCACTTGCGCCGTCAGGCGCGCGATTTGCACCGTGCGCTGCGCGCGTTGGATCCCACTGCGCTGGCCCGAGCCGCGCCCTACCACCTGGACCGGCAGCCGCGCCTGGCAGCGGCGCAATTGGTGGTCGCCCGTGAATATGGCTTCGCCAGCTGGCCGCTGTTGATGCGGGAAGTCGAGCGCCGCGTCGCCAGCGGCCTGTCCCACACCGACTGGCTGGCCCGGGTGCTGGCCTTGGCGCTCGGCGCAGGCTGGGACGCTCCCCAGCCACAGCGTGCGCTGGACCTGGCGCGCAGCCGCCGTGCCGACGACCTGGCGCTGGCGCTGACCTTGGGTGACCTCGCGCACGTGCGGCGTGCGCTGTCGGGTCAGGACCTGTCGGTGCCCTTGCCACCCTTGAACGCCCCCGCGCTGGCCTACGCGTGTTTTTCGTCCTTGGCGCGTCTGCCAGAGCAACGCCCCGGGCTGATCGCCACCGTGCAGTGGCTGCTGGACCAAGGGGCTGATCCCAACACCAGGTGGGTAGACCCCGCTGGGTCTGAAGAGGCCCTGCCAGTGCTGTACGGCGCGGTGGCTCGCGCCGCCTGTTTCGACACCGTGCAGGCCTTGCTGAAGGCAGGAGCAGACCCCAATGACAACGAGTCGCTGTACCACGCCACCGAGCAAACGGATCGTCGCCTGTTCGCCGCGTTGGTACACGCTGGTGCCCGCTGGAAGGGCACCAATGCGCTGTACCGCCAGCTGGACCATGACAGCCTGGAAGACCTTCAGCAAGTGCTGGACTTGGGCGCCGATGTGCATGAGTCCGACCCCGACGGCGGGGGCCCGCTGCACCACGCCATCACCCGCGGCCGGTCGGTCGCCTTTGTGCAACGGTTGGTGGAACGCGGCGCCGATGCTGGTTTGCTGGACGCTCGCGGCCGATCTCCGGCAGCGTTGGCGGCGCAGCTGGGCGATGTCGACACGCAAAACTACCTCAGCACCTTGGGTCACCTGGCGCCTATGGGCGAGAACGATCTTTTCATCGCGGCCTGCGCTGCGGCTGACGAAGGGGCTGCGCGCGCGCACCTGGCGCGTCACCCAGATGCCCTGAGCATCTTGCCCGCCGACGCACTGCGCCTGTTGCCCGACCAAGCGCAGCGTGGTCGACTGGCGTCGGTGCAGTTGATGTTGAAGCTGGGCTGGCCGGTCGCGGTGCAGGGCGATTGGAGCGCCAGCGCCTTGAACCAGGCAGCGTTTCGAGGGGACGCAGTGATGGTGCGCTTGCTGCTGCAGCACGGCGCACGCTGGCTTGAGACCAACGGTTTTGGCGGCGACGCCCTGGGCAGTTGCTTGCATGCTGCGCGCAACCAACCAGACCCGGCCGGTGACTATGCGCAGGTCTTGACTCTGCTCTTGGCCGACGGCGCGCCCGCTCCGCACGATGCGGACAACTTGCCCGACGAGCTGCAGGCCGTGTTGGACAGCGCGCCGGCTAAGACCTGAGCAGGCCGCGCAAGCGGTACAGCGCGTCCAGCGCCTCGCGCGGGCTCAGCGCGTCGGGGTTGATGGCCCGCAAGGCACCTTCCACCGCGCTGGGCTCGGCCACTGGTGCGGCGGGTGGCGCGGCAAACAAGTCCACCTGCGCCAGGCCCGACTCGGCCTTGGCTTCCAACGCTTCCAAGGTGGCGCGGGCCTGCCGCACCAGGCCCGCCGGCATGCCGGCCAGCCGCGCCACCTGCACGCCGTAACTGCGGCTGGCCGGGCCGGGTTCCATCTGGTGCAGAAAGACGATATCTGAGCCGCTTTCCACCGCGCCCACATGCAGGTTGATGGCGCGTTCGTGCCGCTTGGGCAAGTCGGTCAGCTCGAAGTAGTGCGTGGCAAAGAGCGTGAAGCTCTTGTTGCGGTCGTGCAGTTGTGACGCAATGGCGCCGGCCAGCGCCAGGCCGTCAAAGGTGCTGGTGCCGCGACCGATTTCGTCCATCAGCACCAGGCTGTGCTCGGTGGCGCTGTGCACGATGGCCGCGGCCTCGGTCATCTCGACCATGAAGGTACTTTGTGCGTTGGCCAGGTCGTCGGCCGCGCCAATGCGGGTGTGGATGGCGTCGATGGGGCCCAGTCGGCAAGCTTGCGCCGGCACGTAAGAGCCCATGGCCGCCAACAGCACGATCAGCGCCACCTGCCGCATGAAGGTGCTCTTGCCGCCCATGTTGGGGCCGGTGATGACCAGCATCTTGGTCTTGGCGTCCAGGCGGCAGTGGTTGGCGATGAAGTTGCCCGCACCGGTTTCGGCCAATCGGGCCTGGACCACAGGGTGGCGGCCAGCTTCGATGCTGATGCAAGGGTAGGGCACAAATTCCGGGCGGCACCAGTCCAGCGTCTGCGCCCGCTCGGCCAGCGCGGCCAAGGCGTCCAAGCCGGCCAGTGAGCGCGCCAAGGCTTGCAGCGTGGGCAGGTGGCTCTGCAGCTCGTCCAGCACCTGTTCGAACAGCCATTTTTCGCGGGCCAGCGCGCGCTCTTGGGCCGACAAGGCCTTGTCTTCGAAGGTCTTGAGTTCGGGCGTGATGTAGCGCTCGGCGTTTTTCAGCGTCTGGCGGCGTTGGTAGTCGCTGGGCACTTTGTCGATGCCCGAACTGGTGACCTCGATGTAAAAACCATGGACCTTGTTGAACTGCACCCGCAAATTCGCGATGCCGGTGCGGGCCCGCTCACGGGCCTCCAGGTCCAGCAGGTAGGCGTCGCAGTTGTCGTTGATGCCGCGCAGTTCGTCCAAGTCGGCGTCAAAGCCAGTGGCGATGACACCGCCGTCGCGCAGCAGCACCGCAGGCTCTTCGGCGATGGCGCGCAGGCTGTGGGCCAGGCCGGGGTCGGGCAACAGGCCGCTTTGCAGGCGGGCCAGCAGCGCGGTGCCCGTGGAAGCGTGGCCACGCAGCAGCGGCAGGGTGGCCAGGGTGCTGCGCAAGCCGGACAGCTCACGCGGCCGCACCTGGCGCAGCGCCACCCGCGCGGTGATGCGTTCCACATCGCTCACGGATCGCAGCGCGTCGCGCAGGTTCAAGAAGCCGTGGTTGGTGAGTTGGGCGATGGCCTCATGGCGTTCGCTGGCGGGCAAGCGGTCGCGGGCGGGGTGGGTCAACCAGTGGCGCAGCAAGCGGCTGCCCATGCCGGTGCGGCAGCTGTCCAACAGGCCCAGCAGCGTGGGCGCACCGTCGCCACTTTCGCCTCGGAGCGTTTGCACCAGCTCCAAGTTGCGGTGGGTGGCCGGCGGCAGGTCCATCAAGTCGCCGCTGCGCTCCACCTGCAAGGTGCGCACATGGGCCAGCGCGCGACCTTGTGTGTGTTCGGCAAAACTCAGCAGTGCGGCTGCAGCAGCGTGCGCGGTTTTGAGGTCTTGCGCGCTGAAGCCGGCCAAGGACGCCACTTGCAGTTGCTCGCGCAGCTTGCGCTCGCCCAGGGCAGTGTCAAATTGCCATTCGGGGCGCGCGGTGCGGGCGGCGGTGGTTTGTGCAATGGCGTCGGGAAGCGGACTGCCGTCGTGCAAGATTTCGGCAGGTGCCAGGCGCGCCAACCAGCTGGCCAGTTCGCGTTCACCGCATTCGGTCAGGCCCAGTTGGCCGCTGGACAGGCCCAGCCAGGCCAGCCCCCAGGTCGCGCGTTGTTTGTGCACCGCCAGCAGCAGCGTGTCGGCGCGCTCGGCCATCAGTTCGCTGTCGGTCACGGTGCCCGGCGTCACCACCCGCGTGACTTTGCGCTCCACCGGGCCTTTGGCCGTGGCTACGTCGCCCACCTGCTCGGCCACCGCCACCGGCTCGCCCAGCTTGATCAGGCGAGCCAGATAGCCTTCAACGGAATGCACCGGCACGCCCGCCATCACCACCGGCTCGCCAGCGCTTTGGCCCCGGGTGGTGAGCGTGATGTCCAACAGCCGGTTGGCTTTGCAAGCGTCGTCGAAGAACAGCTCGTAAAAGTCGCCCATGCGAAAGAAGACCAGCGTCTCGGGGAACTCGGCCTTGATGGCGAAGTACTGGGCCATCACCGGTGTGTGTGCTGGCGTGGCCGGCGATGCTGCAGCGGTGCCGTTCGCGGTGGTGGCGAGGCCGGGTTGGATCTGCACGCGGCTGGGCATGGGTGACCGAGGGCTCAGGTTTTCAGGCTGCAGCCAGGTATCGGTCGGCCAAGGCCTGCCGCGCAGCAACGCTCAAGCCCAACGGCCCACTCAGGTAAGCGTCCACGCCGCCGTGCTGCGCTTCGATGGTCTGCAGCGCGGCGTCCAGGAAGCCGGCCTGCACACGCCACAGCACGGCCGCTGCCGCGGCCGGCAGTTCGTCAGAGACTTTTGGTGTGTGGCGAAAGACATCGTTGGTCAGCAGATAGTCGCACGCCACATCCTCGCGTGAAACGCCCAGTGCCAGCAAGATCAGGGCGGCGGCCACGCCGGTTCGGTCTTTGCCCGCGGTGCAGTGGAAGACCAAGGGTGAGTCGGCCTGCAGCAGCGCTTGAAACAGCGTGGCGAAGTGGTGCGATTGCGTGGTGACCAGGCCACGGTACAAGTCCTTCATCAACTCGGCCACCAACTCGGGCGTCAGCTCTTGGCCCGCAGCGGCTGACTCACGCAAGCGTTGCACCACGGTGGGCTCGATGCTCAGGTGGTGGTTGCTCAGCCCCGGCCATTCATAGGCGGCGCTGGCCCGTTCAGCCTCGCCGCGAAAGTCGTAAGCCCGGGATATGCCCGCCGCTTGCAGGGTGGCTCGGTCCTGTGCGGTCAGTGCCGCCAGGTGCTCTGAGCGGAACAGGCGGCGCCAGCGAACCGCCCGCCCACCGTGGCCCAGGTAGCCGCCCAGGTCTCGGAAATTGGTGGCGCCTTCCAGGGCCAACACGCGGTCGGGGTGCAGGTGCATTGGGGGCATTCTGGTCGAATCGTGGAGCGCTGCTGGGGGGCGGGCGCGGTTACAGCGGGTGCTGGCGCGCCGGCCGTCCACCCAGCGCCAGCTTCACATCGGGGCGTCGTCGCCTTCGGGCATGGCGGCCTTGCGGATGCGCAGGGGCGCTTTCTTGGCGGGCTCGACGGGTTGGGCTGCGGCCTGCACAAAGGCCTGGGTGGCGTCTTCAGCGGGTGCCGCTTGACCGTCGCCGGCGGCATCTTCCTTGATCACCCGCGAGTAGGGTGCCAGGATCTGCACCAACTGGCCGTAGATCTTGGGGTTGCCGGCCACCACTTCGCGCTGGTAGAGGTAGTCGCTCTCGCCCGTGAAGTTGCCGATCAAACCGCCTGCTTCGGTGATCATCAGCGAACCGGCGGCCACGTCCCAGGGGTTCAGGCCGGTCTCGAAGAAGCCGTCGTAGTAGCCGGCGGCCACGTAGCACAGGTCCAGCGCGGCAGCGCCGGGCCGGCGCAAACCGGCGCAGCTCTGCATGACCTCTTCAAACATCTTGACGTAGCGTTTGAAGTTGTCGCCCTTGCGAAAGGGAAAGCCGGTGCCGATAAGCGAGTCCGAAATGCGCAGGCGGCGGCTGACACGCAAACGGCGGTCGTTGAGGAAGGCGCCACGACCTTTGCTGGCAAAGAACAAATCGTTGCGGGTGGGGTCAAAGACCACGGCCTGCTGCACCTGACCGCGAAAGGCCAAAGCGATGGACACGGCGTAAACCGGGAAGCCATGCAGGAAGTTGGTGGTGCCGTCCAGCGGGTCGATGATCCAGACGTATTCGCTGTTCTTGGCGCCATGTTCGCGCCCCGACTCTTCAGCCAGGATGCCGTGGCCTGGGTAGGCCTCGAGCAGGGTCTGGATGATGATTTCTTCAGCCTTGCGGTCGACTTCGGAAACAAAGTCGTTAGGTCCCTTGGTACCCACCTTCACGGCTTCCAGGTCCAGCGCTGCACGGTTGATGATGGATCCTGCCGAACGGGCCGCCTTGATGGCGATGTTGAGCATGGGATGAAGCGCTTGCGACATGGGCGGCCTGGGCTGGGAGCGTTGAAGGGGATAAAGAGCGGCGCGGCGACAATCAAGCACACGCGATGAAGGGCCGCATTTTAGCGGGTGCTGCCATTCATGCCCCTTGCCCAGCCTTCTCAGGGCTTAAGCCACGATGTCCGATCCCACACGTTTTGTGCTTTTGAACACCAGCCATGCGGGCAACGTGGGTGCCACCGCGCGGGCCATGAAGGTCATGGGTTTTTCAGACCTGGTGCTGGTGCAGCCGCGCTTTGCTGACGTGTTGCAGCACGAAGAAACAGTGGCCATGGCCAGCGGCGCTGCCGATGTGCTGCAGCAGGCTCGGGTGGTGCCGACGTTGGCGCAAGCGCTGGACGGCGTCACCTGGGCTTGCGCAACCGCCATGACGCCGCGTGACTTTGGCCCGCCCACTGCAGCACCGCGCCCACACTTTGCCGAACTGGCCGGCACGGCGCACCGGGTTGCCTTTGTGTTTGGGCCCGAGCGCACGGGCATGGCCAATGACGATGTCTACCGTTGCCACGCCTGCATCTCGATTCCGGCGCACCCGGCTTACGGTTCGCTCAACCTGGCGCAGGCCGTGCAAGTCATCGCTTACGAGTGGCGCATGGCCCAGGGCGGCTACCCGGTGCAGGCGCGAACCAAGGACCCGCAGTTGGCCGATGGTGAAGCCGTCCACGGGCTACTGGAGCACTGGCGCGACATGCTGGAAGGCATCGGCTTCCTGGACCCTGCCGCGCCCAAGAAACTGATGCCACGACTCAACCAGTTGATCAACCGCGCTCAGCTGACCACCGAGGAGGTGCATATCCTGCGTGGCATAGCCCGAACGATCAAGCAGCAGGGTCGACGGGACCCAAGTCAGCAGAGTTGAGCGCCGCTGGCTACACTGCGGTCGTCTGAAAGGTTTCCCCATGTTTGCCCGCCTGCGTGAAGACATTGCCTGCATCCTGGAACGCGACCCCGCCGCGCGGTCGGTCTGGGAGGTGCTGACCTGTTATCCAGGTCTGCACGCGCTGGTGCTGCATCGCCGGGCCCATTGGTGCTGGCAGCATGACCTGCGCTGGCTGGCGCGTTTCACGTCGCACGTGGCGCGCTTTCTCACGGGCATTGAAATCCACCCTGGCGCCACCATCGGCCGGCGTGTGTTCATCGACCATGGCATGGGCGTGGTGGTGGGCGAAACCGCTGAGATTGGCGATGAGTGCACCATCTACCAGGGCGTTACGCTGGGTGGAACCTCGCTGTCCAAAGGTGCCAAACGGCACCCGACGCTGGGCAAGGGTGTCATCGTGGGGGCCAACTCGCAGGTGCTGGGTGGTTTCACGGTGGGCGACGGTGCACGCATTGGCAGCAGCGCGGTGGTGGTCAAGCCGGTGCCACCCGGCGCCACGGCGGTGGGCAACCCGGCGCGCATCATTGCTGCCGATCTGGAGGCGGCGCGCGAAGCAGCGGCGGCCAAGATGGGGTTTTCTGCTTACGGCGTAACCCAGGGTGATGACCCGGTGTCGCAGGCCATGAAGGGGCTGATCGACAACGCCTCGGGCCACGAGCATCAGATTGCCTTGCTGTGGCAAGCGATCGAAAAGCTGTCGTCCCGTTCGCGTGAACTACCAGCGGGCGACTGTGTGCCGCAAGACGCGCAGAAGGTAGAAGCCTTTGATGCCGATCGGCTGAACCGGCTGGTCAAGTAGCGCGCTGTTCCTCTTTCACCGGTGCCATGGTGTTGTTGGCCAGGGCGATGCGGTCGTTGAGTTCCTTGGCGGGTACCGGGCGGCCAAAAAGATAGCCCTGGCCGGTCTGGCAGCCCATCTTGAGCAGCATGCTGGCCTGCAGTTCGGTTTCTACGCCTTCGGCCACGTTGCTCACGCCCAAGCTGCGCGACAAGCCGATGATGGCGTCGATGATCTTGGCGCTTTGCGGCCGGTCTTGCATGGTGTGCACAAACGAGCGGTCGATCTTGATCTTGTCAAAGGTCATCTCGGCCAGGTAGCTCAGGCTGGAGTAGCCGGTGCCAAAGTCGTCCAGTGTCACGGTCATGCCGGTCTTTTTCAGCGCCAGGATGACCTGGCGCGCTCTGGCCGTGTCGTTGACCAACGCGGTCTCGGTCAGTTCCACGTCCAGGCGCGTGGGCGGCACGCCGGCTTCCTGCAGCACGCTCATCAACTGATAGACCAGCGTTTCGTCCTGAATCTGCTGAGGGGCTACGTTGAACGACAAGCGCCAGTGCGGGGGAAAGCGGGACAAGTCCTTGCAAGCGGCGCGCAACAAGCTGATGGTCAGTGGTGCGATCAGGCCCGAGTGTTCAGCCAGGGGAATGAATTTGTCGGGCGTCAGCAGGCCACGCACGGGGTGGCGCCATCGGCACAAGAGTTCCAACGACAGCACGTTGCGCCGCGCCAAGCCCACGATGGGTTGGTAAAAAGGCACCAGCTCGCCATTGGCAATGCCTTCGCGCAGTTCTTGTTCGAGCTTGTGCTGCTCGGACATCACTTCGTCTTGCTTGGGGTCGTAGATGCAAACCGAACCTCGACCGCCTTTTTTGGCGCGGTACAGGGCCCAATCGGCCTTGCGCAGCAATTCGTCGTCGGTCTCGCCGTCGGCAGGGAACCGTGCCACCCCGACACTGGCTCCAATGCTCACGGTGAGTTCACCAAAGCGCATGGGTTCGCTGAGCCGGTCGACGATGCGCTCGGCTGAACCTTGGGCGCTGCCGGGACCCTCCCGTTCGTCCACCACGACCACAAACTCATCGCCACCGTAGCGCGCGCGCAGGTCAGACTGGCGCAGGCACTGAGACAGGCGCGTGGCCACTTCCTTCAGGACCAGGTCTCCCACCATGTGACCGTTGCGGTCGTTGATGGGTTTGAACCGATCCAGGTCGACCATCAGAACGGCCAGCTGTTCTTGGTTGGAGCGGGCCAGGTGCATTCGCAGTTGCATGGCGTCGTGAAGGCCAGCACGGTTGTCCATGCCGGTCAGCAAGTCGCTGCAGGCCAGGCGCTGGATGCGGCCTTCGGCATGCAGCAAGGAGCTGCGCGAGGCGTCCAGGCCGTTGCTCAGGCGACGCCATAGGGCCAGACCCAACGCCAAGGCCAGCATCAGCGTGGCTGCTGTCACCCAGTAAGAGCGCTGCTTGAGTTGCGTCAACTCCGCAGCGGTGCTGGCTTGCATGGCCTGGGCGAGTTGCTCGTTGGCATGGTTCAAGGCCGTGCCGGCCTTGCGGTAGGCATCGGATTCAAACAGGCCACGGGCTGCTTCATGGCTGCCCGTGGTCATGGCCATCAGCGCAGACGATCGCATGCGCTGGACCAGTGATGCGGTCTCACGGGTGGTGACTCGATATTGCTCGGCAATAGCAGCTGGAGCCAGAAGCAGCGTGTGCTCGGTGGTCTGGGTCTGTTGGTTGGCCAGCCTGTCGAACCGGTCTACCCAGCCAGCCTCGCCTGTTCGCGATGCGGCGTCGGCCGCCAGCAGGAGTTGCTGTTCAGTGACCCGGATTTCTCCGGCCAGGCGAACGGCGGTGGCGTGGCGCTCAGAGGCCTCCGACAAGGCCTGTGCCGACCACATCCGCTCGGTGAGCAGTGCGACGCCCACGGCTGCGGCGCCTATCAGCGCCAGCGCTACCGAGCGGCGCGCCTGGCGCATGGTCTGCTCGACCAGCGATACCGTTGGTAGCGGCTGACCAGCTTGGGCGGTGGAGGTGACTTTGGGCACAGCGGCGCTGAGGCGAGGGGTTAGACCCTGTGTCTATCGGCCACCGATCGGGTGAACTTGAGCGCCCGGGCCTGGCCCTGTGAGACGCGCTCTCGTCTCACAGGCCATCACCCCGCCCAGCGCAGGATCAACGGGCTCAGCCCGCAGTGGCCCGAATCGCGGACTTGGGTCTGAAGGCCTTGCACACGGTCTCGTCGGTCTCCATGTAAGGGCCGCCGATCAGGTCTACGCAGTAAGGGACTGCCGAAAAAATGCCATGTACCGGTGGTACGGCCTGGGGCAAGCCTTGAAGTGTTTCGGCGATGGACTTGGGCTGCCCCGGCAGGTTGATGATCAGCGCCTGGCCACGGATCACGGCCACCTGACGGGAGAGGATGGCTGTGGGTACAAAGGCCAGGCTGATTTGTCGCATCTGCTCACCAAACCCTGGCATGACTTTGTGCGCCACGGCCAGCGTGGCTTCGGGGGTCACGTCGCGCGGTGCGGGGCCGGTGCCGCCGGTCGTCAGGATCAGGTGGCAGGCAGCCACATCGGCCAGCTCACACAGCGCGGCGCTGATTTGGGCTTCTTCATCTGGAATCAGGCGCTCACACCATTCAATGGGGTTGCGCAGCGCGCGCGACAGCCACTCCTTCAGCGCGGGTATGCCTTTGTCCTGATAGACGCCACTGGATGCGCGGTCGCTGACCGATACCAGACCGATGCGGACGGGTTCAAAAGACGGGCTCATGTCATCAGATAAGGTTTGATCAACTGGAAAAGCTCGCGGTGGCTCTTGGGTTGCCGTGCTTCAGGCGTCAGTTTGGCGCTGTCGCGCCGTGCAGCGCGCACCAGGCTGCGCAGCTGTTGGCTGTCGGTTGCTGGGTACAGCTCCATCCAGCGGGTCAGCGCTTCGTCGTCGGCAATCAGTTCGGCGCGCCAGCGCTCGGCTTCGTGCAGTGCCAACGTGTCCTTGGCGCTGCCCAGCGTGGCCGCGGCCACGGCCTCGCGCAGCACGGCCTCGTCGGCGCTGCGCATCAGCTTGCCCACGTACTGCATCTGGCGTCGGCGGCCCTCGAAACTCTTGGTGCGTCGAAACTGCTCGATGGCGTCGCGCAAGGGCTCTGGCATGTCGATTTGCGCCAGGCGTTCGGTTGAGAGCTCGGCCACGGCCACGCCCAGGGTCTGCAGGTCTTGCGACTGCTGCTTGAGCCGGGTGCGGCTGGGGCGCGTCAAAGCGCCGTCTTCGTCAAAAGCCAGGGGCTCGCCGTAATGAACGTCGATGCCGCGGTGCGGTGCGGCTCTGCGGGGCATGGGTGGGCCTTATGTGCTGGCGCGGGGATGCGCTGGAGGGGGCCGCTATGATAGTTGCGCGTTCCTGCATGCTCCGTTTCCAAGAAGGCGCCACCGCCCATGCCCAGCACTCCCCGCGCCGATTCAGGCTTTGCCTACCGCCAAGAGCAGTTCCAGCAACTCGTTGAAGACACCTTGGGCATGGCCCGAAAACTGGGGGCCAGCGATGCCGGGGCCGAGGTGTCCGAAGGGGTCGGGCTCTCGGTTTCGGTGCGCAAGGGCGAACTCGAAAACGTCGAACGCAACCGCGACAAGTCGCTGGGCGTCAGCGTCTACCTGGGCCAGCGGCGCGGCAATGCCAGCACCTCTGACTTCTCTGCCGCCGCCATGCGCCAGACCGTACAGGCCGCCTACGACATTGCCCGCTTCACGGCCGAAGACCCGGCCGCCGGGCTGCCCGATGCGGCCGACTTGGCCACGTCGGCTGAGGTGGCGCGCGATCTGGATCTGTTCCATCCGTGGGCCGTGGACGCGGCTCAGGCCGCCGAGTTGGCGCGGCGTTGTGAAGATTCGGCGATGTCAGTTGACCGGCGCATCACCAACTCCGAAGGCGCGGGGGTCTCAGCCCAGCAAGCGCACTTTTGGGCCGGCAACTCGCGGGGCTTTCGTGGGGGTTATGCCAGTTCGCGCCATTACCTGTCGGTGTCCCCGATTGCCGGCAAGGGCAAGGACATGCAGCGCGATGGCTGGTACAGCAGCATGCGAGACGCCGCCGATCTGGCCAGCCCCGAAGTGGTGGGCCGCTACGCTGCGGAACGCGCGCTCTCCAGGCTGAAATCCCGCCGGGTGGCGACGGGTGAGATTCCCGTGCTGTTTGAGTCCACCGTGGCTGCGGGGCTGCTCGGTGCCTACGTGCAAGCCACCTCTGGCGGAGCCTTGTACCGAAAGGCCACCTTTCTCGTCGACAGCTTGGGTCAACGCGTCCTGGCCAAGCACATTGACGTTTTCGAAGACCCTCATCAGATCAAAGGCAAAGGCAGCGCGCCGTTTGACGACGAAGGCGTGCGCACCCGCGCGAGTCAAATTGTCGAGGCAGGCGTGGTGAAGAGCTACTTTTTGTCCACCTATTCGGCGCGCAAGCTGGGCATGAAGACCACGGGCCACGCCGGCGGTTCACAAAACCTGACCATGACCAGTCGCCTGACCCGTCGCGGCGACGACCTGGACAAGATGTTGGCCAAACTGGGCCGTGGCCTGTTTGTCACCGAGCTGATGGGGCAGGGTGTCAATTACGTGACGGGGGACTACTCGCGCGGGGCCGCCGGTTTCTGGGTCGAGGGCGGTCGCATCGTGCACCCGGTGCACGAGGTCACCATTGCCGGCCACCTGCGCGAGATGTTCAGCAACATCGTGGCCATTGGCGCCGACGTCTACACCCAAGGCAGCAAGACGGTGGGGTCGGTGTTGATCTCCCGCATGAAATTGGCGGGCGCCTGAGGCGCTGTGTCTGGGCCTGATGGCCTGATCCGGCTGGGCGCGCCGCACAAGTGCAGCTTCGTGTGCTGACCGCCCCTCTCAACAAGAGGGGTCGTTGTTGGTGCTTTCCCTGATTTCAGCCATTTGTTAGCTGCGCGGACGACACTGCGCCCGACGCGGCTCTTTCTGGCCCTGCGTGAGCTTGTTGCGAACGGGTAAACCCGCTCGAACAGGGTCTTTGCGCAAACCTAGAATTCCGCGCGTTTGTCCCTCTCTTCACCGCTGTATCTCAATCAGGAGACCTCCATGGAACGTCGTTCCTTCGTTCGTGGTGCTGGCTTGGCAGGCGTTCTCGCCGCTGGCGTGGCACCTGCTGTAGTGCATGCCCAAGCCGCTTTGCGTTGGCGCCTGACCTCGGGCTTCCCCAAGTCGCTCGACACCATCTACGGCGCAGCCGAAACCTTTGCCCGCAAGGTCAAGGACATGACCGGTGGCAAGTTTGAGATCTCGGTGCACGCCGCCGGCGAACTGGTGCCCATGCCCGGCCTGGTGGACGCGGTGCAGAACGGCACCGTGGAAATGGGCCACACCGCGCCTTATTACTACTTCGGCAAGAACGACGCCTTTGCGCTCGGCTGCGCCATCCCCTTCGGTTTGAACAGCCGCCAGATGACGGCCTGGTCCTACGACGGCAACGGTCTGAAGCTGATGCGCGAGTTCTATTCGAACTACGGCTTCACCAGCTTCCCCATGGGCAACACTGGCGCGCAGATGGGTGGCTGGTACCGCAAGGAAATCAAGACCGTGGCCGACATGAAGGGCCTGAAGTTCCGCGTGGGCGGCTTCGCTGGCAAGGTCACGGCGCGTCTGGGCACCGTGTCGCAGAACATCCCTGGCGGCGAGATCTACCAGGCGCTGGAAAAGGGCACCATTGACGCCGCCGAGTGGGTGGGTCCATACGACGATCAGAAGCTGGGCTTCAACAAAGTCGCCCCGATCTACCACTACCCGGGTTGGTGGGAAGGTGGCCCGCAGCTGGACCTCTACGTCAACCAGAAGGCGTTTGACGGCTTGAGTGCTGAGTACAAGGCCATCATCGAAAGCGCTGCGGCCTATGCGCACACCGAGATGCAAGCCAAGTACGACGCCCGCAACCCCGGCGCGCTGAAGCAGCTGGTGGCTGGCAAGACCAAGCTGGTGGCTTTCCCCAAGCCCGTGCTGGACGCCGCTTTTGCCGAAGCCATGGCGCTTTACAGCGAGATCAGTGCGGCCAACCCGGCCTTCAAGAAGATCTACGAGGACTACAGCAACTTCCGCCGTGAAGCCAACCTGTGGTTCCGCTTCACCGAAGCGCGCTTCGACAGCTTCATGCAAAGCGCCAAGCTGTAAAGCACCATCAACGCCAAAAGCAAAGCCCCGCCAGTGCGGGGCTTTTTTGTGGGCGGCGCTTTTTGGGCAAGCTTCAGGGCGGCGAAGCTGGCCCCGTGGGGCCAGCTAGCGATGCTGTCCCTAAGGCTTCTTGGCGGCCGCGTCCTTCTTCATGGACTCTTCCAGGGCTTTCATGGGATCGTCGTCAGCAGGCTTGCCGTCCGCGGCTGCGCTGGCACCGCCCTCAGGGGCTGAAGCCGCAGCCTCGCCGCTCTTGGCCGCTTCGGCCGCCTCTTCTGTGGTCGGCAAGCCCATGCCTTCCAGGGCCTTGTCGGCGTCGATCTTCTCAACCTTCTCAATGCCGCCACTGACCAGTTCCGGATAGGCGATGACCGCGGTCACCATCATCAACTGCAAGATGATGAAAGCGATGGAGCCTTTGTAGATCTGCGCAGTGGTGACGGCCGGGATGTTCTGGCCGGTGACCCGGTCTTTGTAGTCTTTCTTGGCCGCCACGCTGCGCAGGTAAAACAGCGCAAAGCCGAACGGCGGTGTCAGGAAAGAGGTTTGCAGGTTCATCGCCAGGATCACGCCAAACCAGATCAGGTCAATGCCCATCTTGTCAGCCACGGGCGCCAGGATGGGCACCACGATGAAGGCGATCTCGAAGAAGTCGATGAAGCAGCCCAGCACAAAGACCAGCAGGTTGACCACCAGCAGGAAGCCCAACTGGCCGCCCGGCAGCTTGTCAAACAGGTGCTCGACCCAGATGTGCCCGTCGGCCGAATTGAAGGTGAAGCTGAAGACGGTGGAGCCGATCAAGATGAACATCACAAACACCGACAACTTGGCGGTGCTGTCCAAGGCCTGGCGCATCAGGCCCAGGCCCAGGCGGCCGCGGGCGGTGGACATGATCAGCGCGCCCACGGCACCCATGGCGCCGCCCTCGGTGGGCGTGGCCACGCCCAGGAAGATGGTGCCCAGCACCAGGAAGATCAGCACCAGCGGCGGGATCAGCACAAACGTGACCTGCTCGGCCAGCTTGGACAGCAGGCCAAAGCGCAGCACGCGGTTGCCCATGGCCAAGCCCAGGGCCAGGAAAGAAGCCACGGTCATGGACATGATGAATCGTTCGTCGCCGGGCGCAGGGGTGCTGCGACCGATCCACGAGTTGATCAGCTGCTCATGCACCTGCGACCAGAGGTAGCCTGCCACGCCGCAGACCAACATCAGCACCAGCAATGAACGGTGGCCACTGGAGCCCGAGTCCTCGCGGTAGATGCGCGCTTCTTGCGGTAGGGCCGGTACCCACTTGGGCTTGATGAAGGCCACGGCCAGGATGAAGAGCAGGTACAGGCCCACCAACATCAGGCCCGGAATCAACGCGCCGGCATACATGTCGCCCACCGAACGGCCGAGTTGGTCGGCCAGCACGATCAGCACCAGCGAAGGCGGAATGGCCTGTGCCAGCGTGCCCGACGCGGTGATGGTGCCGGTGGCAATGGTTCGGTTGTAGCCGTAGCGCAGCATGATGGGCAGCGAGATCAAGCCCATGCTGATCACTGCCGCCGCCACCACGCCGGTGGTGGCCGCCAACAGTGCACCCACCAGGATCACCGCCACCGCCAGGCCGCCGCGCAGTGGGCCGAAGACCTGGCCCACGGTTTCCAGCAGGTCCTCGGCCATACCGGAACGTTCCAGGATGATGCCCATGAAGGTGAAGAAGGGGATGGCCAGCAGGGTGTCGTTCTGCATGATGCCCATCACCCGCAGCGGCAGGGCCTGAAACATGTTGGCAGGGAAGAGGCCAGCTTCAATGCCGATGAAGCCAAACAGCAGACCGGTGGCCGCCAGGCCGAAGGCGACCGGAATGCCGGTCAACAAGAAGACGAACAGGCCCGCAAACATCAGCGGGACAAAGTTCTGGGCGATGAAGGCGGTCATGTTCACTGCCCCCCTTGGCGGGCCAGATTGGCCTTGGCTTCAAGCTCTTCGAGCAGCAGCTCTTCGTCGCTCTTTTCAGCCACTTCGCTGAAGGGCTCACTGCGGTGGCCAGTCAGGAAGGCCACCCGCTTGATGAGCTCGGACACGCACTGCATGGCCAGGACGCTAAAGCCCAGGGGGATCAGCATCATCACTGGCCAGCGGATCAGACCACCCGCGTTCTGGCTCATTTCCCCCGAGACAAAGGCGCGTGAAAACACGGGCCACGACAGGCTGATCAGGATCATGCACAACGGAATCGTGAAGACCACGATACCGGCGATGTCGATGATGGTGTTGGTGCGCTTGCTCAGCTTGCTGGAGATGAAGTCGATGCGCACATGGCCGTTGCGCAAGAACACATAGCCCGAGCCCAACATGAAGACCGCGGCAAACAAGTACCACTGAATCTCGAGAAAGGCGTTGGAGCCGATGTCAAAAGCCTTGCGCATGACGGCGTTGCCGGCGCTGATGAGCACGGCGGCCAAAACCAGCCACATCACCATCTTGCCGACGCGTTCGTTGATCGCGTCTATGAAATTGGAAAGCTGCAACAGGGGTTTCAATCAAGTCTCCTCAAGTACGGCACCCGATGTCTGGGGTGTGCCGCAGAACTGTAGAGGACAGAGACTGAAATGACGCTGAATCGCACGGTTGCACGCCCGAGGACATACCCTTGGGCGCGGCCCCACGCGTGGGCCGCCCGTCGCCTGGCAGGCGTGTTGGTGCCCCCGGTCAGCCGAGCTGGTTGGCCTGGTTGAACAGGCGTGTGGAGCGAGCGCCGCTGCGGCAAAAGGCCAGCAGCGGACGCGGCAAGTCTTTCAGCAATTGGGCAAAGGCGGCAATCTGCTCGGGCGACTGAAAGCCCCCGTCAACCGGCAGCCAGCGGTACTGCAAGCCGGCCGCCAAGGCAGCCGCTTCGATCTGCGCGTTGGTGGGCTGGTCGGGGCCGTGCTCAAAGTCGGGCCGGTTGTTGACCACGCTCTTGAAGCCCTGCTGAGCGGCTTGGGCCATGGCGTCCGGCGTCAGCTGCGGCGCAACCCAGACGTCGGAGGCGATGGGGCGAATAGGCAGCGTGCTCATGGCGAATTCAGGCCTTGCTCAGGGCCTGCTTGACGGCTGCTGAAACCAGGCCCATGTCGGCCTTGCCGGCCAGGCGCGCCTTGGCCGCGCCCATGACCTTGCCCATGTCGCCAGGGCCTGTCGCACCCAACTCGGCAACCAAGGCGGCGATGGCCGAGCCGACTTCTTCAGCCGACAGCCGCTGCGGCAAGTAGGCCTCCAGCACCAGCAGCTCAGCCGTTTCCTTGTCCACCAGGTCGGTGCGGTTGGCTTGGGCAAAGGCCGTGATGGAGTCCTTGCGCTGCTTGATGAGCTTGTCGACGATGGCCACCACCGCCAGGTCATCGAGCTCAATGCGCTCGTCCACCTCGCGCTGTTTGCAGGCGGCCAGCAGCATGCGGATGGCGCCCAGCCGTGGGGCGTCCTTGGCGCGCATGGCGGCCTTCATGTCTTCGGTGATGCGGGCTTTGAGTGCGCTCATGGGGGGTCTCGCAAGTGAAACAGGCAAATGAAACAGGCAAATGAAACAAGCCCGCAGCGGCGTCCCGCGCGGGCTTGCATGTTCAGGCGTGGTTCACGCCGGGCCTTGGAAGCTCAGTACAGCTTCTTGGGCAACTGCATGCTGCGCACCCGCTTGAAGTGGCGCTTGACGGCCGCAGCCTTCTTGCGCTTGCGCTCGGCAGTGGGCTTTTCATAGAACTCGCGTGCGCGCAGTTCGGTCAGCAGGCCGATCTTCTCGATGGTGCGCTTGAAGCGGCGCAGGGCTACATCGAAAGGTTCGTTCTCTTTGACGCGGATCGTGGTCATGTAGGTCGGGGTCCCGAAAAAATGTTGCGCTCGGTGTCTTGCAGGGCTTTTCAGTTGCCCGGTTCCAAGCGCTTGAGGAACAGGGCAGGCCTTGCAGGATCGACGCGCTGGTTTGCCAGCAAAGCCCGAAATTATAGACCGGAAACGTCTCGCTGGCGTCTTGGGAGTGTTGGTGCCCGCAAAAGTGCCCGCTTTGTTGGGCCGCCCGGCTTGGTGGCCCAGGCCGGTTCACACGGCCGTTCACTCAAAAAGGTAGCCACTGCCGCCTTTTCTGGAGCTCATCGGGGTTCAAACTTGGGGTCAGAATCAAAGCTCGCTTGCTTGCCTGCCGCCAATTGCCCAAGATCGTTCTTGATTGGCGAACCGGGCCTTTCCAACTTTTCCGCCGTCACTTCACGCCTTGCCATGAGTTCGATCGACCAACTGCCGCCCGAGCCGCCTCTGGACAGCGCCGCGCTGACCGAAGCGCTGGGCTGCACGTTGCCGATGCTGGTGGAGTTGCAAGGGGGCTTGTTGTCGGTCAAGGATGCGAGGTCTGGCCGCTATGGCCATGTGAGTGCGGCCATGGCAACCCTTCTGGGTCGCCCTGCCGAGCAGATTTGCGGCTGCACCGACGCCGAACTGCTCGATGCCGGTCTGGCAGGCGCCTTGCGTGCGGCCGAACACACCGCCAAGGCCCAGGGTGCACCGCTTTTGAGCGAGCACGAGTTCGAGCTGGCGGGCAGCAGGCGCGCTTTCACGGTGATGCGGTCGCTCAGCCCGATCAATGCTCGCGGCCAGCAATGGATGGTGGCGGTGTGGCTGGACAGCGCCGCCGAGCAGCAACGCGCCCATCAGCTTCGTGCTGCGCTGGAACAAATCGAGCAGCAACAACTGGCCAATGACCGACTGCGTCGCGAACTGACCGACCAGGCCCTGCGCGACCCGGCTTCCGGTTTGCATCGCCGAGGACACTTCGAGGACCAGTTGCGGCGCGAGGTGGACCTGTCAACCCGGGAGCACCGCGAGTTCTCGATTGTTTTTGTCGAAATCGACCCCGCGCCACCCAAGGTCCTGGCCAAGGGCGCAGCAGGCCAGCAGGCGCTCTTTGAAGCCATGGGCCGCCTCTTGCGCGGAGGTACCCGCGCCATGGACGCGTCGTGTCGCTATGACGACCGCCGGTTTGCCGTGTTGCTGTCTGGTGTGGGGCTGGCCACGGCGCACGCACGCATGGAAGGCTTGCGGCGCAAGTGCGCCTCGCAAATCGTGGTGCATGAAGGCACCGAACTGGGCTTCACGGTGTCCATGGGCGTGGCCAGCTTCCCGCACACCGCCAGCAGCCAGGAAGGCATCATCGAAGCCTGCGAAATGGCCCTGGGCGAGGCTCGTCGGCGCGGTGGCAACCATGTGACCTTGGCCGCCATCCGCTTTGACGCAACGCCCCCTCCGCCTCTGAACCAGGCCTAAGCGAAAGCCCTGTGCAACATGCTGGCTGCCAAGAGCAGCAGCAGCGCGGCAAAAAGGCGCTTGAGTTGGGCCACTTGGATGCGTTGGGCCGTGCGTGCCCCCAAGGGTGCCATGCTCATGCTGGCCAAGGAAACAATGAACAGCCCAGGCAGGAAGAGATACCCCAGCGCGCCCGGTAAAGGCGGCGGCATTCCCCAGCCCGCCAGCACATAGCCCACCGTGCTGGCCAGTGCGATGGGAAAGCCCAGCGCGGCGCTGGTTCCAACGGCGGTGCGGGGCGGCACGTTGTGGCGGGTCATGAAGGGCACCGACAGGAATGCCCCGCCAGCCCCAACCAGGCCTGAAAGAAACCCTATCCCCGCGCCCACGGTGCTGGTGACCACGGCACTGGGCATTTCGCGGCCGGCTCGTGGTGGCTTGTTGCGCAGCATGTTGACCGCCATGTAGCCGATGAAGGCGGTGAAAAAAAGCGCCAGTCCTTGACCCTTCAAGACCGCGAAGGCGCCTGCACCAGACGCGAGCCCACCCAGCACGATGCCGGGCGTCAATTGACGCGCAAGGTCCCATCGAACGGCGCCCAAGGAATGGTGAGCGCGCACGCTGGACAGGCTGGTGAAGAGGATGGTGGCCATGCTGGTGGCGATGGCCATCTTGACGGCCAAGCCGCCTTCGACGCCGCGCTGGGCCAACAGCAGCGTCATCACCGGCACCATCATCATCCCGCCTCCCACGCCCAGGAGCCCGGCCAGGAAGCCCACCACCACGCCCGTGGCCAGCAACTCGGCCACCAACACCACGGAAAGGTCCAGCAAGGCTCAGCGCCCCAGCAAGGCCATCACGGCCCGCCACTGTGGTGCGGTGACGGGTGTGATGGACAGCCGGTTTCCACGCTGCAGCACTTGCAGCGAGGCCAGGGTCGGCGCCAGTCGCATCTCGGCCAGGCTCAACAGACGGGTTTTGCGCACCAAGCGCACGTCCAGCTTCAGCCAGCGTGGTGAGTCCCGCGTCGACTTGGGGTCGTGATAAGGGCTGGTCGGATCAAACTGGGTTTCATCCGCAGCCAGCCCACCCAGGACTTCGGCCAGGCCGGCGATGCCGGGCTGCGGGCAAGACGAGTGATAGAACAGCACACCGTCGCCGGGTTGCATCAGGTCGCGCATGAAATTGCGGGCCTGGTAGTTGCGAACGCCGGTCCACGGCAGCGTCTGTTGCGGCGCTTGGGCCAGATCGTCGATGGAGGCTTCAGAGGGCTCGCTTTTCATCAGCCAGTAGCCGGCCGACATGGAAGCGGATGGTGAGGATGCCATGGGTGGAAAGTAAGGTGTCCGCCGTGCAAAGCAAACCGTTTGCCTGAACCAAGGGGAAGTTCAGGTGGGCGAGGTCAGCCAAGCTTCGGGTTCATCTGACGCGAGACGCTCACACCAGCTTGGCGATGTTCCAAGCCCTTGGTCATAGACCATCGGCTCAAGGACATATTGGCTTGCAACACACGGCGGACGAGGTCATTCTAGACCTGCATCCCGGCCCAGAAGGGGCTTTGCAAATGCGCCCTAGTTCACAGCAATTGGCCGTCTTCGCCCAGGGCCGCGTCAATGCGACGAACCATGTCGTCCACCTCGGCCATTTGGGCTTCGGTTTGCGCGCCGGGCGAGCTAGCAGCGCGCGCAGCCGCCGAGGGTGTGGCGCCGCGCTCGGCCAACTGGTAGCCCAGGTTCAGTGCGGCCAAGACCGCGATGCGTTCGCGCGCCTTGACCTTGCCGGAGTCACGAATGGCAGTCATTTCCTTGTCGACCGCTGCGACGGCGTTGGACAGCAGCGTTTCGCCGCCTTCAGGGCAGCCCAGCATGTAGACCTGGCCCAGGATGGAGACTTCAACCTGCTTCAAACGGCGTTCTCCTTGTCAACGGCGGGCGGGCTCTCCGCGGGCAAGCGCTCTAGCAGCGCGTCGATGCGCGCGCGGGCTGCCGCCAAGCGTGATCGCAGGCTGTCGCGTTCGGTGGTGACAGCAGCCAGCTGCTGCTCAATCAAGGTGCTGGTGCGCTTCAGTTCCTGGTGACGAAGCACCAAGCGGTCCACCCGTTCGCTGAGGTCTTCAAGCTTGGCCATCGGTTTCCCCCTGGTTCATTGTAGGAGCGCTACGACCGCCAAGTTTGCGCCCCTGGTCGCACCAGGCCCGCACCGCGCACGATTCGCACCGCGGCGAGCGTGACAGGCACACATAGCGGCCATGCAAGATCAGCCAGTGGTGGGCATCCACCGCGTACTGCGTTGGGACGCGTTGCAGCAGCTTGGCCTCAACCTGCAAGGGGTTGCGCCCAGGCGCCAGACCGGTGCGGTTGCTGATGCGAAAGACGTGGGTGTCAACCGCCATCGTGGGCTCGCCAAAAGCGACATTGAGCACCACGTTGGCTGTTTTGCGCCCCACGCCGGGCAAAGCTTCCAACGCGTCGCGAGAACGCGGGACCTGGCCTCCGTGTTGGTCGATCAGGATCCGACAGGTGGCCACCAGGTTCTTGGCCTTGGTGCGAAAGAGGCCGATGGTGCGAATCTCGTCGCTCACCCTGGCCTCACCCAAGGCCAGCATCTTCTGCGGGGTGGGCGCCATCACAAAGAGGCGTCGCGTGGCCTTGTTGACACTGACGTCGGTGGCCTGCGCTGACAGCAGCACGGCGGCCAGCAGTTCAAACACGCTGCTGTACAACAATTCGCTTTGCGGCCGCGGGTTGGCTGCTGCCAAGGTGGCGAAAAAGGGGACGATGGCGTCAAGCTTCATGGCTTGGGCTCGCGCTGCGCCCGCGAGCGCTTCAGGGCTGCTTCAATCACCGCGCGCTTGGCCGCCAGCGCATCGGGGTCGGTGATCTGGCTGTGCTGACCCAGGTCGGCCAGCTTGGCCTGGGCTTTGGCGCCCAGGCGTTCGTTGTTTTCGCGGTGATCACGTTCAACACGCATTTGATGAAAGGCGTAGCGCTGGCGCGCCGCGTCGGCTTGGGGCTGGCTCCAGGCGTCCCAACCGCTGAGGCCGGGCGTGATCGTTGGCAGGCTGATGCAGTCCACCGGGCAGACGGGCACGCACAGTTCGCAACCCGTGCAGAGTTCGTCAATGACGCTGTGCATGAGTTTGGGGGCGCCCACGATGCAGTCAACAGGGCAGGCCTTGATGCACAGGGTGCACCCGATGCACCAGGCCTCGTCTATGACGGCCAGGGTCCGCGGCCCTTCGTGTCCGCGCTCGGTGTCCAAGGGCAAGGTCACGCGGTTCAACACGGCGGCCAACCGCTCAATGCCCTGGGCACCACCAGGGGGGCAGCGGTTGATGTCGGCCAGATCTTCGGCCATGGCCTGCGCGTAAGACCGGCAGTCGGGATACCCGCAACGTGTGCACTGCGTCTGCGGCAGCAAGGCGTTGAGCCGTTGGGCCAGCGCGGCGGTGGTCGGCGAGGGGGGGGTCACCCCTGGATTATCGGGCGCGGCCCTTGGGGGTCGGTGCGCCCGCTGCCTTTGAGGTCGATTTCTTTGCCGACTTTGCAGCGGGCTTGTTGGCCTTGACCTTCACTGTGGGTTTGGCGGCGGCTTGCGCTTTTGCGGGCTGTACTGTCGCTTTCGCCGGCAAGGCCTTAAGCACTGGTGAGCTGGTCACCGGCTTGCTGCTGCCCTGCCCAAACTTGGCGATGAAAGCCCGTACTTCCGGGTAGACCTTGTCGCGCCAGCGGCGACCCGAGAAGATGCCGTAGTGGCCAGCGCCTTCAGCGTCGTAGTGGAAGGCGCGGTCGCGGGGTACGCCCGTGCACAGACCGTGTGCGGCCTTGGTTTGCCCGGCACCTGAGATGTCGTCCAGTTCGCCTTCCACGGTCAGCAAGGCCGTGGTGCTGATGTCTTGAGGTTTGACCAACTCGCCCTTGACGGTCCAGGTGCCATTGACCAAGGCGAAGTCCTGGAACACCGTCTTGATGGTGTCCAGGTAGTACTCGGCGGGCATGTCCAGTACCGCGTTGTATTCGTCGTAGAACTGGCGGTGTGAATCGGCGCTGTCGTCATCGCCGCGGATCAGGTCCAGGAAGTAGTCGTAGTGACTGCTCATGTGGCGGTCGGGGTTCATCGCCACAAAGCCGGTGTGCTGCAGGAAGCCGGGGTAGACAGGTCGTCCGGCACCAGGGAAGTTTTGCGGCACGCGGAAGATCACGTTGTTCTCAAACCAGTTGTGGCTCTTGTTGGTGGCCAGGTTGTTGACCGCCGTTGGGCTTTTGCGGGCGTCAATGGGGCCGCCCATCATGGTCATGGTCAGGGGCGTCTTTTCGCCGCGGCTGGCCATCAAAGACACGGCAGCCAGCACAGGCACCGTGGGCTGGCATACCGAGATGACGTGAACCTGCGGGCCACACAGGCGGATGAACTCCTGCACGTACTCGACATAGTCGTCCAGGTGGAAGGGGCCGGCGTCGAGCGGCACCATGCGCGCGTCGGTCCAATCGGTGATGAAGACCTTGTGATCGTGCAGAAGGCTCTTGACGGTGTCGCGCAACAGCGTGGAATGGTGGCCTGACAGCGGCGCGACCACCAGCACTGTGGGTTGCCCCTTCATCTTTTCCAGGGCGCGCGGGTTGTCTGTGAAGCGCTTGAAGCGCAGCAGCCGGCAAAACGGTTTGCTCAGGGCGATTTGCTCCTGGACGGCGATGGTGACCCCGTCGACCGTTGCGGACGTGATGTCAAAGGCCGGCTTTTCGTATTCCTTGGCCAGGCGGTGCAGCAGATCAAAGCCTGCAGACATGCGTTGCGCCATGGGCGCGTGCGCGAAGGGCGAAAGGGGATGGTCGTAGAGCTTGGCCGACGCGCTGGCAAACTCAGAGAACGGGGCCATCAGGGCGCGTTGTGTTTCGTAGATCTGGTACAGCATGGTGGTCTCCGGTGGGGCGCCCGTGTGTGGCCCTTGGGCCGTGGTGCATCTTGCACACCGAAGGCAGCGGATTGGCTGACGGCGGCGGCATATTTGCTGCAATGCAGCAAATATGCCACATCTGCAGGCATGGCGGTGGAATGCTCGCCCATGCGCAAGCCAGGGGAAACCGCGAAAACACGTATGGCCGCGGCGCAATAGACGGGATCGCCAGCCGGCAGCGCCGTCTGCAACTGGCGATGCCGAAGGCAGCGGCGCCCTACATCACGCGCGAAAGGGCTCCCACCACGGCCTCTATGTTTTGGCTGTTGATGGCCGCCACGCAGATTCGGCCGGAGTCGACGCCGTAGACGCCAAACTCGCTGCGCAGCCGCTGCATCTGGGTAGCGGTCAGCCCGGAGTAGCTGAACATGCCCAGCTGCGCGGTGATGTAGGACAGGTCTCCCTTCACGCCAGCCGCCCTCAACAGCGTCACCAACTGCTCGCGCGTGGACTTGATGCGCTCGCGCATGCCGGCCAGTTCTTCCTCCCACTGCGCGCGCAGCGCTGGGGTGGTCAACACGCTGGACACCACCTGCGCGCCGAAGGTGGGTGGGGTGCTGTAGTTGGCGCGGATGACGATCTTCAGTTGCGACAGCACCCGTGTGCATTCTTCGCTGCTGTGGCAGACCACGCTGAGCGCGCCCACCCGTTCGCCGTAGAGAGAAAAGCTCTTGGAAAACGAGGTCGACACAAAGAAAGAGAGGTCTTGCGCCATGAACACGCGCACCGCGGCGCCATCCTCGGCAATGCCCTTGCCAAAGCCTTGGTATGCCATGTCCAGGAAGGGGACCAAGCCACCGGTCTTGCAGCTTGCGGCGATCTGCTCCCATTGCGCCAATGTCAAATCGCAACCGGTGGGGTTGTGGCAACACGCATGCAGCACGACCACGGTGCCGGCTGGCGCGGCCCGCAAAGCCATCAGCATGGCGTCAAAGCGAATGCCTCGGGTGTCGGCGTCGTAGTACGGGTAGGCCTCGACCACAAAACCGGCCTGCGTGAACAGCGCTCGGTGGTTTTCCCAGCTGGGGTCGCTGATCAGCACCTTGGCTTGGGGCTGAAGCTTTTTCAGGAAATCCGCGCCCACCTTCAGGCCGCCGGTGCCGCCCAGGGTCTGCACGGTGGCTATGCGGCCGCCGCTGACGGCGGGGTGGTCGGCGCCAAACACCAAGCCCTGAACGGACTTGTCGTAGGCTGCAATGCCGTCGATGGGCAAGTAGCCCTTGGCTTTGGGCGCAGCCAGCAACTGTGCTTCCGCAGCGGCCACACAGCGCAGCACCGGCAACTTGCCCTGGTCGTCAAAGTAGACGCCGACGCCCAGGTTGATCTTGTTGGGGTTGGCATCGGCGTTGAACTGCTCGTTCAGACCCAGGATGGGGTCGCGGGGGGCCATCTGGACGGCGTTGAACAGGGAAGCGGATGTGCTGGACATGGACGGCAGGGCCTGAAAAAGTAGTGGCAGAACAGGTTGGCGGTGCGCAAGAACGTGCGCTGCGGTAATCTGCGAGGTTGCCCAAAGCGCGATCAGGCGCCCGGGCGAGGTGAGATTCTAAGTGGCCGACCCAGGGAAACCCCGCATGACCGTGAACACCGCATTGGTGGCTGAAGTGATTCCAGGCGTGACAGTTGAGGGTCAAGAGCCTTTGGCAGGCGAGTTTGTGTCGTTTCCGGATTCGCCCTTCCAGCTGTTCCAGCCCTACCCGCCGGCGGGCGACCAGCCCACGGCCATCAATGAGCTGGTGGAGGGCATCAGCGACGGCCTGACCTTCCAGACCCTGCTGGGCGTGACCGGTTCGGGCAAGACCTTCACGATGGCCAACGTCATCGCCCGCACCGGCAGGCCGGCCATCGTCTTTGCGCCCAACAAGACCCTGGCGGCGCAGCTGTACAGCGAGATGCGCGAGTTTTTTCCGCGCAACGCCGTCGAGTACTTCGTCAGCTACTACGACTACTACCAGCCCGAAGCTTATGTGCCGCAGCGCGACCTGTTCATCGAAAAAGACAGCGCGATCAACGAACACATCGAGCAGATGCGCCTGAGCGCCACCAAGAGTTTGCTGGAACGGCGTGACGTGATCATCGTGGCCAGCGTCAGCGCCATCTACGGCATTGGCAACCCGGGCGACTATCACAAGATGGTGATGACGCTGCGCGTGGGCGACAAGATGAGCCAGCGCGACGTCATCGCCCAGCTCATCCGCATGCAGTACAAGCGCAACGAAATCGAATTCGGGCGCGGATCATTTCGCGTGCGCGGCGACACCATCGACGTCTTCCCCGCCGAACACAGCGAGCTGGCGCTGCGCATCGAGCTGTTTGACGACGAGATCGAAACCCTTCAGCTGCTCGACCCGCTCACGGGCCGCGTCCGGCAGAAAATTCCACGCTTCACGGTCTACCCCAGCAGCCACTATGTGACGCCGCGCGAGCGGGTGGTGGAGGCCATCGCCACTATCAAGGACGAACTGCGCACCCGGCTCGACGAGTTGGTGAAAAGCGGCAAGCTGGTGGAGGCACAGCGCCTGGAGCAGCGCACCCGGTTTGACCTGGAGATGCTGCAGGAAGTAGGGCACTGCAAGGGCATCGAAAACTACACCCGCCACCTCAGTGGTGCGCAGCCCGGGGACCCACCGCCCACGCTGGTGGACTACCTGGCCACCGACGCACTGATGTTCCTGGACGAAAGCCACGTACTGATTGGCCAGTTTGGTGGCATGTACAACGGCGACCGTTCGCGCAAGACCACGCTGGTGGAGTACGGGTTTCGCTTGCCCAGCGCGCTGGACAACCGGCCGCTGAAGTTTGAAGAGTTCGAACGCAAGATGCGCCAGGCGGTGTTTGTGTCGGCCACGCCCGGAAACTGGGAAAAGGAACACACCGGCGCGGTCGTCGAGCAGTTGGTGCGCCCCACGGGCCTGGTCGACCCCGAAGTGGAAGTGCGCCCGGCCAGCAGCCAGGTGGACGACGTGCTGCAAGAGATTCGGCTGCGCGTGGACTTGAATGAACGGGTGCTGATCACCACGCTGACCAAACGCATGGCCGAACAGCTGACCGACTACCTGTCGGACAACGGCGTGAAAGTGCGCTACTTGCACAGCGATGTCGACACGGTCGAGCGGGTTGAGATCCTGCGCGACCTGCGCCTGGGTACCTTTGACGTGCTGGTGGGTATCAACCTCTTGCGTGAGGGCCTGGACCTGCCCGAGGTCAGTCTGGTGGCCATCCTGGATGCTGACAAGGAAGGCTTCTTGCGCTCCGAGCGCTCGCTGATCCAGACGATTGGCCGCGCTGCGCGCAACCTGAACGGCAGGGCCATCCTCTACGCGGAGAAAATCACCGACTCGATGAAGGCCGCGATGGGTGAAACCGAGCGCCGCCGCACCAAGCAGGTGGCGCACAACCTGGCCATGGGCATCACACCGAAGTCGATCAACAAGCGCGTGCGCGACATGATTGACGGTGTGATGTCGGACAAAGCGGCCAAGGATGACCTGGCCAACGCGCAGGCCGCAGCTGAGGTGGAAGGCCTGAGCGAGAAGGACCTGAGCAAGCGCATCAAGCTGCTGGAAAAACAAATGCTGGAACACGCCCGAAACCTGGAATTCGAAAAGGCCGCCCGTGTGCGGGATCAGTTGGCGCTGCTGCGCGAACAGGCCTTTGGCGCCAGCGTGGCAGACGTGGTGCCGCTGATTCAGCCGCCGTCACCGGTGCTGCTGCCCACCATGGCAGCGCGCCCTGCGCGTGAGGTGGGTGGCCGATGATTGGCAAGCTCAAGCAGTGGCTCAACATGCCCGAGCCCGCGCCTGACGACAGCCTGGTCAACACCCGCATCCTGCTGGTTTGCACCAGCAACATCTGCCGCTCACCCACGGCCGAAGGCGTTTTGCGGGCCAAGCTGCAGCAGGCGGGCTTGCAGGCTCAGGTTCGTGTTGACTCGGCCGGCACGCAGGGTTATCTCACGGCCGAACCGCCTGACCCGCGGGCCATCCAAGCGGCGGCCAAACGGGGTTACAACATTGCTGGCTTGCATGCCCGACCCATGCGGCCAGAGGACTTCACGCGCTTCGACTGGTTGCTGGCCATGGACCAGACGCACCTTGACTGGCTGCAAAAGCGCGGTCCTGAGGGTGCAACAGCTCGCTATTCCCTGCTGATGCCCTTGGCCCGGCAGAACCACAGCCTGACCGAAGTGCCAGACCCTTACTTTGGTGGGCCAGCCGGCTTTGAGCGTGTGCTGGACCTGCTGGAAGACGCGTGTGACGGCGTGGTTGACAGGTTGCGCGCTGGGCGGCGCTTCGACTGAAAACGTCCCAGGCAATGCTTGATCAAATCACTCAACTTCTGCTATAGTTGAGTGATTCGGTCGGGTTCCAAGCAGCAGCACGTGTTGCGGCGCAACAAACGAACCCACCGCCTGTTTTTGAACCGACGATGCCGCCCCGGCGGCCGGAGACACCGCATGCGTTTGACCACCAAAGGCCGTTTTGCCGTCACCGCGATGATTGACCTGGGCCTGCGCTCCAACGCCGGGCCGGTGGCCTTGGCCGCCATCAGCCAGCGCCAGCAGATTTCGCTGTCCTACCTGGAGCAGTTGTTTGGCAAGCTGCGCCGCCACGAACTGGTGGAAAGCACCCGTGGCCCCGGTGGCGGTTACTCGCTGGGCCGCGCCGCATCTGAGATCACCGTGGCCGACATCATCGTGGCGGTGGACGAGCCCATCGACGCCACCGGTTGTGCTGGCAGCGAAGGCTGCCGCGGCGAAGACACGGGCAAGTGCATGACCCACGACCTGTGGACCGGGCTCAACACCAAGATGATCGAGTTCCTGGACTCGGTGTCCTTGAAGAAGCTGGTCGACGAGCAGTTGGCCAAGGGCGTGTCGCTGGACGAAGCGCCGGTCAAGCGCGCCATCTCGAACATCCCGGTGGTCAAGCCCATCAAGATCACGGCGCCCAATTCGGTCTTCGCTCTGGGCAATGCCTTCAACAAGTGACTTGCCGAGTTTGGTGACCCGATCCTGACGCCCGCCAAAGCCCGAGTAGCTCCTGGCTGCTCGGCGCACAGACCCCACAAACGAAGCATCCTCTTCAGACCGACCGTTCAAGGCACGAGCCCATGACACCGCACTTCCCCATTTACCTGGACTACGGCGCCACCACGCCCTGCGACCCGCGTGTGGTCGACGCCATGATCCCTTGGTTGCGCGAGCATTTCGGCAACCCCGCCAGCCGCAGCCACGCCTGGGGCTGGGAAGCCGAAGCGGTGGTTGAAAAATCACGTGGCCAGGTGGCCAGCCTGATCAACGCCGACCCGCGCGAAATCGTTTGGACCAGTGGCGCCACCGAGTCCATCAACCTGGCCGTCAAGGGTGCCGCGCACTTCTACAGCAGCCGCGGCAAGCACCTCATCACGTTGAAGACCGAGCACAAGGCCACGCTGGACACCATGCGCGAGCTGGAGCGCCAGGGCTTCGAGGTCACCTACCTGGACGTGCAGGAAAACGGCCTGCTGGATCTGGACAGGTTCAAGGACGCCTTGCGCAAAGACACGATCCTGGTGTCGGTGCTGTACGTCAACAACGAAATCGGCGTGATTCAGAACATCGACACGATCGGCAAGCTGTGCCGCGAGCGTGGCATCGTCTTTCACGTGGACGGTGCTCAGGCCACCGGCAAGGTCGGCATCGACATGA
Organism: Betaproteobacteria bacterium; assembly: GCA_043743835.1. GTDB lineage: Bacteria > Pseudomonadota > Gammaproteobacteria > Burkholderiales > Burkholderiaceae_C > Rubrivivax. The sequence goes on along the minus strand of JAYTVT010000099.1, from coordinate 6,417 downwards.
GCTCGCTGCCAGTGGATTTGTTCAGCATGTCCGCCCACAAAACCTACGGCCCCAAAGGCATGGGTGCGCTTTATGTGCGGCGCAAGCCGCGGGTGCGGTTGGAAGCCCAGATGCACGGCGGCGGCCACGAGCGTGGCATGCGCAGCGGCACGCTGCCCACCCACCAGTGTGTGGGCATGGGCACCGCTTTTGCCATTGCGCAGGCCGAGATGGGCAGCGAGCTCGAGCGCGTCCGCATGCTGCAAAAGCGGCTGCTGGACGGCATTTCCACCATCGAGCAAGTCTTCATCAATGGTGACCTGACGCAGCGTGTGCCGCACAACCTGAACGCCAGCTTCAACTTCGTTGAGGGTGAGTCGCTGATCATGGGCGTCAAGGGCATAGCGGTGTCCTCGGGCTCGGCCTGCACCAGCGCCAGCCTGGAGCCCAGCTATGTGCTGCGCGCGCTGGGTCGCAGCGACGAACTGGCGCACTCCAGCCTGCGCATGACCATCGGCCGCTTCACCACGGTGGAAGAAATCGACTACGCGGTCAGCACCTTGCAAAACCAGGTGGGCAAGTTGCGCGACCTGTCCCCGCTGTGGGAAATGTTCAAGGACGGGGTCGACATCAGCACGATCCAATGGTCCGCCCACTGAACCCCTACACCCAGACACCTTTCGGAGCACCTCATGGCCTACAGCGAAAAAGTTGTTGAACACTACGAAAACCCCCGCAACGTCGGCTCTTTTGACAAGGGCGACGACAGCGTGGGCACCGGCATGGTGGGCGCGCCCGCCTGCGGCGACGTGATGAAGCTGCAGATCAAGGTCAACCCACAAACCGGGCTGATCGAAGACGCCCGCTTCAAGACCTATGGCTGTGGCTCGGCCATCGCGTCCAGTTCTTTGGTGACCGAGTGGGTGAAGGGCAAGTCGCTGGACGAAGCGATGACCATCAAGAACACCCACATTGCGCAAGAACTGGCGCTGCCGCCGGTGAAGATCCACTGCTCGATCTTGGCCGAGGACGCCATCAAGGCGGCCGTTGAGGACTACAAGGCCAAGCACGATCTTCCCAAGGCATCGCCCGTGCACGCGGTCTGAGCTCCGAAGATGGCCGTCACCCTCACGGAAGCCGCAGCGCGGCATGTCACACGCTACCTGGGCCGGCGCGGCAAGGGCGTGGGCGTGCGGCTGGGCGTCAAGACCACCGGCTGCTCGGGCCTGGCCTACAAGCTGGAATACGCCGACGACATCGCGCCTGAAGACGTGATCTTTGAAGACCACGGCGTGAAGGTGCTGATCGACCCCAAGAGCCTGCCCTACCTGGACGGCACCGAGCTGGACTTCGTGCGCGAGGGCCTGAACGAGGGCTTCAAGTTCTACAACCCGCGCGAGAAAGACCGCTGCGGTTGTGGTGAGTCCTTCCGCGTCTAGTTGCCCAAGAAGTCAGCTCTACATTTCAACCCGTGGGCGCGGTCCTTGTGACCGCGCTCAGTTGTTTCAAGCGCCATGCCGGACCGCATCACCATCGCCCCAGAACGCCCCGACCAGCCGCAGGTGGTGGAGTTGCTGGCCTCGCTGGATCGTTACTTGGCGGCGCTCTACCCGCCCGAAGCCAACTTCATCATGGACCTGCAGGCGCTGCTGGCGCCCGAGGTCAGCTTCTTCGTGGCGCGCGATGGTGAGCAGATCGTGGGCACGGGCGCCTTTCGCCGCATGCAGGGCGAAGCGGCTACTGGCGGTGAGCCTTACGGCGAAATCAAGCGCATGTACGTCGACCCTTCGCGTCGTGGTGAACGCATTGGCGCGCGCTTGGTGCAAACACTCGAAGACACCTTGCGCAGCGAAGGCTATCGCCTGGCGCTGCTCGAAACCGGCCCCGAGCAATTGGAAGCCGTGCGCCTGTACGAGCGCTGCGGCTACCAGCAGCGGGGCGTGTTTGGCCTGTACCCCGACAACGGCCTCTCGGCGTACTACTGCAAGGCGCTATGAACCTGGCCGACGACGACTTCACGCTGTTTGGCTTGGCCCAACGCCAACAGCTGGATCGTGCCGACCTGGACGCCCGCCGACGCGACCTGCAAGCTCGCGTGCACCCCGACCGCTTTGCCGCTGAAGGCGCGGCCGCGCAGCGCCTGGCCATGCAGTGGGCCGTGCGTGTGAACGAGGCTTACCAACGCCTGAAAGACCCACTGAGCCGCGCCGCCTACCTGTGCCAACTGCGCGGCGTGCCGGTGGACGCCGAGCGCAACACCGCCATGCCAGCAGACTTCTTGATACAGCAGATGGAATGGCGTGAGGCGCTTGAAGATGCAGAAACGCCCAGCGCCGTGCAGGCCCTGGACGACCGCGTGGCCGCTCTGGAGCGCAGCCTGCAAGAAACACTCACCACCCACCTCGATTCGGCGCCCGACACCGCGGCCGCAGCTGCCCAAGTGCGCGCCTTGATGTTCGTGGCGCGCTTTCGCCAGGACATCGACCGCCGCCTGGACCTGCTGGACACGCACCGCTGAAAAACTAGAAACATGGCACTGCTGCAAATCTCTGAACCCGGCCAGGCGCCCGACCCGCACCAGCGGCGCATCGCGGTGGGCATAGACCTGGGCACCACGCATTCCCTGGTGGCCGCCGTGCGCCACGGCGTGGCCGAATGCCTGCCCGACGCACAGGGTCGCCTTCTGTTGCCTTCGGCCGTGCGCTACCTGCCGGGCGGCCGCCGCGCCATTGGCTTTGATGCGCACGCCGCGCAGGCCGAAGACCCCGAAAACACGGTGGTCTCAGTCAAGCGCTTCATGGGTCGCAAGCTGGCCGACATCGCCGGCCGCGACAAGCTGCCTTACCGTTTTGTCGACCAGCCTGGCATGGTGGCTTTGGGCACACGCGACGGCGACAAAACGCCGGTCGAGGTCTCGGCCGAAATCCTGGCCAGCCTGCGCCAACGCGCCGAAGACACCTTTGACGACGACCTGTTTGGCGCTGTCATCACCGTGCCGGCCTACTTTGACGACGCCCAACGCCAGGCCACCAAAGATGCCGCCCAACTGGCCGGCCTGAACGTGCTGCGGCTGATCAGCGAGCCCACCGCCGCGGCCGTGGCCTACGGGCTGGACAACGGCAGCGAAGGCCTGTACGCCGTATATGACCTCGGCGGCGGCACCTTCGACATCAGCCTGCTGCGCCTGACCCAAGGCGTGTTTGAAGTGGTGGCCACTGGCGGTGATGCGGCCCTGGGCGGCGACGACATCGACCAAGCCCTGGCCGACTGGGCCTTGACCCAGCACGGTGTGCAAGCCAACACCGCGCTCGACAAGCGCGCCGCGCTGGTGGCAGCCCGCGCCGCCAAAGAAGCCCTGAGCAGCCAAGAGCAGGTGACGTGGCAGGCCAAGCTGGCCTCGGGGCCCGGCAGCGTTGGGGTCAGCCGCACTCAGCTGGAAGCCCTGAGCCGCCCTCTCATCGACAAGACCCTGGCCGCCGTGCGCAAGGTGCTGCGCGACGCCAAGCTGGGCCGCGATGAAGTGCAGGGCGTGGTGATGGTGGGCGGCAGCACGCGCATGCCGCTGGTGCGCGCAGCGGTGAGCGAGCTGTTTGGCCGCCCGGTGCTGACCAACGTCAACCCCGACGAGGTGGTTGCCATCGGTGCGGCCATTCAAGCCAACGCGCTGGCTGGTAACGCCAAGGATGGTGAGTTGCTGCTGTTGGACGTGATCGCACTGAGCCTAGGCCTGGAAACCATGGGTGGCTTGGTTGAACGCGTGATCGAACGCAACACCACCATCCCCGTGGCCCAGGCGCAGGACTTCACCACCTTCAAGGACGGCCAGACCGCGATGGCCATCCACGTGGTGCAAGGTGAACGTGATCTGGTCAGCGACTGCCGTTCGCTGGCGCGTTTTGAGCTGCGCGGCATACCGCCCATGGCCGCGGGCGCAGCGCGCATCCGCGTCAGCTTTCAGGTCGACGCCGACGGCCTGCTCAGCGTGTCGGCGCGCGAGCTGGGCTCGGGCGTCGAAGCCTCGGTGGTGGTCAAGCCCAGCTACGGCCTGGCCGACGACCAGATCGCCCAGATGCTGAAAGACGGTTTTGCCCACGCTGAAGTTGACATGGCCACACGATCATTGCGTGAAGCCCAGGTGGAAGCCGAACGCATGGTGCTGGCCACCCGCGCCGCCTTGGCCCAGGACAGCGCGCTGCTGACCGAAGAGGAGCAACGCGAGTTGCAAACCTTGATGCAGCAGGTGGAGTCAGCCGCCACCGGCCATGACGCCAGCACCATTGAAGCTGCCGTGGAAGCCCTGGCCACTGGCACCGAAGCCTTTGCCGCCGCCCGCATGAACCAGGGCATCCGCCAGGCCTTGGCCGGCCGCCGCTTAGAAGACGTCTGACCGAGACCCCCGCCACATGCCCGTCATCCGCATCCTCCCCAACGCCGAGTTCTGCCCGCAAGGCGACACCATCGAAGCAACTTCAGGCACTTCCATCTGCGAGGCCTTGCTGGAAAACGGCATTGCCATCGAACACGCCTGTGAGATGAGCTGCGCCTGCACCACCTGCCACGTGGTGGTCAAGGAAGGCATGAACTCGCTGGGTGAAATGGACGAGAGCGAAGAAGACCTGCTGGACCGCGCCTGGGGCCTGACGCCCACGTCGCGGCTCAGCTGTCAGGCGATCCTGTCAAACCAGGACGTGACGATCGAGATCCCCAAGTACACGATCAACCACGCGCGCGAGAACCACTGAGTTTGGCAGCTGATGGATCGTCCGGTTCAGCCACCCGAACCAGCAACTCGCGCTAGCGCATGAACTGTCGGCGGCCACAGGGAGGCTGTGGTTAAGTCGGTGCAAGGGCGACGGCGCGCCCCTCAGCCGGGCGGCCTGCCTTGCGCCAGCTGGGCATAGATGTGCAGCTGATCGCCCAGCGCACGCAGCCGGTCAGACAGGCGCTTGGCAAGGGCGACCGTCAACAGGGCGCCTGCCCGGGGGTGCTTCTCGATCAACAACTGCATGCCGCGCCGTGACAACGCTGCGGCCTGGACCTCGGTGACCGATGTGCAGGTGGTCGAGCGCGGCGCCCCGTCCAGCAAGCCCATCTCGCCAACGATGTTGCCGGGCCCCATGACCGAGATGTCGATGGGGGTGCCACCACCCGCGTCATGGGACTCAACCTTGGCTTCGCCGACCAGCATCAACAGCAGGTAGGCGGTGTGGTTGCGATCCCCCTCTTGCATCATGATCCGGCCGGCTGGAAAGCTGACCAGTTGCATGTGGCTGACCACGATGCGCAAATTTTCTTCGTCCATGACAGCCAAGGCGTTGGGGGTGCGCAGCAGCTCAGTGGCCAAGGCGGCCATGGCCCTGTCGTCCTGTAGCAGCCGCGCCCGGCGCGCGCCGGCATCTGCTGTGGCCAGGGTACGCGGGCTGTCTGGCAGGCTGGAAACCGTATCGTTCATGGATGTGGAGGGTGGACTCAAATGGCGGGGGCAACGCGCTTGGACGGAGGCGACGAGGTGCACGTCACCCACCCGGACAGTCATGGCGCGCAGTGGTGGCCCGTGGCCAGACACTGCAACGCTACGCTTTTCGGGCCTGGCCACAAACGGGGCTCACCCTCGGTTCTTGTTGGCGCGACCCGTGATCGGCTGCCTAGCCATCCGAGCCGGGACGCTCAAGGGCTGGCTCTGGTGCCATCTGTCAGCGTCGGTCCAGGCATCCCGAGGTCTTGGTTCCGGCCTCCGCAGCGCCAGCTCTCCTTCGCCCTGCGCCAAAGCTCACAGTCCGAAAAATGCGCGGATGTCCGCCGCGATCTTCGCCGGTCCCGACAGGTGGTGGTCGGCTGGCGGGTCGGGAGGATGACGGAGCCGATCGTCGGTCTTCTGGTGCGCAGCCACCGTGCGGGACAGCGTCTCGGCCAGTTCCGGCCGCGCCACCAGCAGCGGCGCCAGCAACTCAGGCTCAATCTCAAACAGCACCAGCGGCAGAACCGCCACCACGTCGGCGCTGCGCTGTGCACCCGTGAGCAAGGACATCTCGCCGAAGCTGTCGCCCGGCCCGAGCACCGCGGCGCGAATCGACTGGCCGCCGTTGTCGACCAAGCGCACCTCGGCAACGCCGGCGGCCAGCACAAACATGGAACGGCCCACTTGGCCGCGCTCGATCACGCGGCCTTCGCGGTCCACTTGGCGCATCTTCATGGCGGCGGCCAGGGCGTCGCGTTCCTCGTTTGTCAGGCTGTCGAGCATGGGCGTCGAGTCCAGCGCGCGGCGGCGCGCTGCGTGCGTGTCGAACACCGGCACCTTGCCGATGGCGGGCGGCTCGGCGCTGTCCCACCGGGTGCTGATGGCGCCTTCACCCACAGCCACCGGTCGCAGCCCGGCCAGCACCAGGTGCCGGTGCACACAGGACAGCAATTCGTGGCGCGCCGGCCCTTTGGCCTTGC
>JAYTVT010000098.1:0-10202 GCA_043743835.1 Betaproteobacteria bacterium | reverse complement strand
GTGAGTGGGCTGATCGAAGTGGGGCACTGCGTAGGGTCTGTCAAACCCAGGAGGGTCAGGCAGTGCGCTGCCACTTCAAGGATCCTTGCTTGCGAACTGGCGATAGGCGCGAGATCCATTCCCGCAGACGGCAGCGAAAACATTGCGCCAGAAAAACGCGCTAAGCCCCCCAGACGACAGTCTGCGCCAGATAGTGGCCGATCAACGACCCCACGCTTGCGTCGCCACCTGCAAACCTGAGTGCCGCCACAATTCCCGCGATACCGCCGCCGACGATGAGCACATTCGCCGCTACGGTGCTTTGGGCTTTCATTGTCAAACCGTGCTCTTTGACTGCTGCGTTGTGGCCGCTAGACCGCGTCTCAAGGGATTCGGCATGGTCGCCTCACTCGACACCCAATGCTTTGAAGACAGCATCCACTGGGTCCGAGTAAAAGCTCGTTTGGAATTTCGCAAACAGCTCGCCCGGGACCGACGGAATGTCAGTAACGCTCGACATCGGCAGCAGGATCCTCTTCGCGCCCGCTTCGAACGCCACCTGCAGGCTCTCCGCCAGGTTGCTGGCCTGCGTGATGGTGCCGCCCAGAGACATGTCGCCCATCACCACCATCTGGCTCTGCAAAGGCTTGCCCAGCGCGGCCGAGCACAGCACGATGAAGCTGGATAGCGTCAAGGCCTCCGGTGTCCCGGCGGTCTGCAGTTCGACCATGTGCAGGTGGAAGTCGCGCTCGGTCGGGTGAATCGATGCGCTCACGCGGCCGGCGTTGGCCTTGAAGTAGTCGAAAGCCACGCGCACCGGCTCGCGCTTGACCGGGCCCGACACCGACAGCTTGCCGCCGCCGGCCATGGCCTGTATGTCCATGCGGTACACGCCGGGCATGCCGCCGTCGCCCATGGTGGACCTCGGTGACGCGGCCGGTACCGAACCGCGCCTGCTGCTGCAGCGCAACGCGCCAATCCAGGCCTTGCGCCACAGCGCGGTCGGCCTGGAATTCATCATCGCCGAGGGTGGTGTGCCCAACGTGTGGCGTCTGCAGGAAGGCCAGTTGCAGCGCCTGACCCACAGCCACACGGCGGTGCTGACCCACGCTGGCACCGCGGCCGATGGTTCCTTGGTCAGCGTGGGCATTGCGCCGCAGGGCCAGGTGTTGCAGCGCCTGGAGCAGCCCACCGTGCTGCAGGCCCTGGCCACCAGTGTGGCGTCGCCCGAGCCAACGCCGACGCCGGTCGCCGCCCCGCCCGCAGTCGCGGGCTTGGGGGAAGGGCGCCCCTACTCGGCCAGGCGCTCGCTGTACCCGCGCGCCTGGCTGCCGGCTGTCAGCTACGACCGTGGGCTGAGCAGTCTGGGCGCCACCGCTTCGGGTGCTGACGCGCTGGGCTGGCATCAATACGCCGCGCTGGCACAGCTTGAAACCTCGCAGAAAGAACTGGTCGGCAGCCTGGAGTACATGTTTGTCGGCAGCCACGGCGTGTCCATCAAGCGGCAGCTCACGGCCCAATCGTGGCGCACCGTGGGCGACAAAGAGACCACCACGGTGTTTGATCGCAGCACCACCTTGCAATGGTTGAGCCAGTTTCCTTTCAGCCGCCTGGAACGCCGCGTGGTGCTGGGCGTGGGCGCGGCAACGCACTGGATCGACCGCGTCAACCTGGGCCCCAACACCACCGCGCGCCGCCGCGACGAACGGCTGCTGGCAGCGCTGGTGGACGTGGACCTGAGCAACGGCGACTGGGCCAGCGAGGGCCGCAACCGGGGCTGGCATGGCACGCTGCTGGTCGAGAGCTACCAACCCCTGTCGCGCGGTGACCCTTTGCGTTTTGACGGCACCGTGGTGCGTGGTGACCTGCGCGGCTACCTGGCGCTGGGCCGCAGCGTGCTGGCGCTGCGCGCCACCGAGGCGCGCGCCCAGGACCGCACCGAGCCGTTTCAGCTGGGCGGTGCCAGCGACGACGCGCTGCAAATGGGCCTCACGCTGAACAACCGCCAACTGGCGCTGCGTGGCTACCGCGGTGACGAGCCCGCGCTCAACGGCCGCAACGCCCGTGTGCTGTCGCTGGAATGGCGCACGCCGTTGGCCGACATCGACCGCCACGCCATGGTGCCCGCGGTGGGCATCAACCGCTTGCCGGCGGCAGTCTTCATCGACGCGGGCGGTGTCTGGAATTCGGGCAACAAGCCCGACACCTGGCGCCGTGGCGTGGGCCTGGAGCTGCTGGGTGAAGTCAAGTTGCTGTATGCCCTGGGACTGCAGCTGCGGCTGGGCTTGGCGCAAGGGCTGGACGCACCCAAAGACACCCGCGGCTACCTGACGGCAGGGCGTTCGTTTTGATGTCGTGGCCGCCACTGGGCAGCGCTGGTGTGGCCTTCACGCTCCCAGTTCGCGGTGCAGCCAGGCGCGGGCCAATGACCAGTCGCGCTTGACGGTGGCGGTGCTCAGGCCCATCACGTCTGCGATCTCTTCGTTTTCCAGCCCGCCAAAAAACTTCAGTTCCACCACCTTGGCCGCGCGCGGGTCGACCTGTTCAAAGGCCAGCAAAGCGTCGTGCACCCTCACCACTTCGGCGCCTTGGCCGGTGCTTGCCACCTGCTGGGCTTCGGTCAGCGTCAGCGAGACCAGCGCAACTTCGCGCTTGGCGGCCTGCTTGGCCACGGCATGGTTGACCAAGATGCGCCGCATCATGATCGACGCCATGCCCAGGAAGTGACTGCGGCTTTCCCACTGCGTGCGGGTCTGCTCGGTCAGCCGAAACCAGGCCTCGTGGGTCAAGGCGGTGGCGCTGAGCGTGTGGCCCGCGTACTCCTTGCGCATGTGCGATGCCGCGCCACGCTTGAGTTCGTCGTACAGCGCAGCAAACAGCCGGTCGACCGCGCCGGTTTCGCCGCTGTCCAGTTGTTGCAGCCACTGCGTCACATCAGCCGCTGAAAACGTTGAGCTTGTCATGGGCCAGATTGTCGACGGCCAGTGGCCCAAGCGGCCGTGTGGCCGGGCCCGGCCCCGGCGCGATCACGGACTTCTTGCGCGGCGGTGATCCTTTTGCGACCTGGGCTGTGCGCTAGTGATCAAGGCCCGCTGTCAGCCGGCCCATGGACACCCTTGCTGAGGACTCACGATGACAACCCCCCTGCGCGCCCCGGGCGCTTTGGCTTCTTGCTGCGCATTGGCGTTTGTCGCTGCCCTGTCGGGCTGCGGCGGCGGCGACAACCCTGCGGCGCCCGCAACGCCAGTTGCACCGGTGCCACCACCGCCTGCCGCAGTCAGCACCACCGTCAGCGGAGCCGTGGTCAAAGGCCCCGTGGCGGGCGCACAAATCTGCGCCTACACGGTGGTGGCCAACGCGCGCGGCGCTGCCTTGGGCAGCTGCACCACATCCAACGCGGCCGGCAACTACAGCCTGGTGGTGCCGACGGGCAGTGGATCACTGTGGGTCGAGGCCACAGGCGGCAGTTACGTTGATGAAGTCACCCTAGCCACGGTGAGCGTGCCCGTGGGCTCGCCCTTGGTCAGCCTGGTGGCTGCCAACGGCGCCAGCGTGACCACCATGCTCACCCCACTGACCACGCTGGCGCTGAACGCTGCGCGCACCGCCACCGCCACCAGCGGCACGCTGGACGCCACGTCCTATGGCAGCGCGGTGACCCAGCTGATGAGCAGCTTCAACCTGCCAGCCGGGCTGAACATCACCACCACGCTGCCGAACTTTGGCGCCGGCATCAACAGTTATGGCACCGCGCTGACCGCCATTTCGCAGATGGTGGCCAACGGCAGCACGCTGGCCAGCATCCTGGCCACCACCTCGCCTTCCACGCTGGCAGCGGCCTATGCGGCGGCGGCGGCACCGCCGGTGGGCGGTGGTGGTGGTGGTGGTGGCGGCGGCGGCACGGGCGCGCCCAGCGCCAGCGGCAGTCTCACGGTGACCGGCATCACGGCCGCTGGCGCGGCCACCAGCCTGACACCACGGGCCGACGGCTTTGAAGTCGCACTCAAGAACAACGGCAGCACCAGCTACCACTTCTTCAGCGCGCCTCTGTCGTCACCGACCCAGGTGGACGTGACCGTGACCGTGTCAACCACCGGCGCCATCAGTGCTGCGTACTTCGATGTGGCCTCACGCACCAGCGGGTTCTGCGCCGCCAGCTGCGGCGTCACCGTCACCGCCGCCAGCGGCGCGACGCACCCGGTGACGGTGTCTTTTGCCAACACGCCGATGGGTGGCGCGCTCAGGCTCAACGGCAGCCTGGTGGGCGACGCGCCCGGTGCTGCCTGGACCCTGGCCGACCTGCCCGGTGGCAGCAGCAGCAACCTCACGGTGGGCGGCAGCAGCGTGCAAGTCCTGACCAGCGTCGACAGCACCATCGATGCCGGCGGCGGCACGATGCAGCGCTCGATCGCCCTGCGCCTGTCCGACGGCTCGACGCTGTCGCTGACGCAGACCGGCAGCGCGCCCTTTGCCGCCGTCCGCGTGCTGGGGCCGGCCACGGTGTCAATCTGCTCGACGGCCTGCAACTTGACCGTGGCCGACGCCACGGGCACCCGCGTCACCTTCGCCAACACGCCGCTCAGCGGCGGCATCGTCGTCAACGGCGGCATCGTCGTCAACGGCACGGTGGACTTCAACCGCACCAGCGGCAGCCTGAGCACCAACGACAGCGGCGGCTTCACGCCCGTGGCCAGCACCATCGAGTCGCTCAACAGCGCACGCACGCTGACCTTCAACGTGCTGGGCACGGCAGCGCAGGCTGGCCTGAGCCTGGTGACGGTGGAGGTGGTGAGCGGCAGCGTGGTGCGCGCCCAGGCCACGGTGGGCATCGCCAGCCAGGTCTTGAGCTGTTTTGACAACGGCGCTGGCATCGGCATCCCGGCGTGCACCGGCGTCACGGTGGCGGCCGACGGGCGCACCCTCACCTTTAGCAATGCCGTGCTGCGCGGCGGCGCGGTGGGTGCGGCGGCGCGCAACGTCACCTTCAACGGCACGCTTGTCGCCAAGGGCCCTTGAGCGCCACCCCTGGACACCCTAAAGGACATCACCATGCATCAGCTGTCACTCCACACCTCACTGCGCACTTCGTTGCTCACTTCATGCCGCATGCCCCTGCGCACGCTCACCGTAGCTGTGCTCTCAGCCGGCCTGCTCTTCGCCCCTCTGGCCAGTCATGCCAAGCAAGAAACCACGCCGCTCACCGTGGACGCCAGCTTCAACGCCGCCGCTGCCGCTGAAAAAGGCTTCACCATGGCCGACACCAAGGCCTTGAAGGGCATCAAGCGGGTGGCGGTGCCGGTGTTTGCGGTGGAGTTCATCACGGCTGACAACGTCAACGCACAGACCTCGGGCTTTGGCGCGGCGGGGCGGGCGTCGTCGTCGCTGTACTACAAGCTGCTGGGTGTGGGCGAGCCCGACTTCCAGGCCGTTACCGACAGGCTGTACACGCAGTTCCTGGCCGACCTCAAGTCCAGTGGGGTGGAGGTGGTGGAAGCCAGCCAGGTGGTGGCTGCGCCGAATTACCGCAAGCTGGTGGCCAGCGGCAGCCCAGCGCCCATCAAGAGCGACACCACGATGATGATGTCGCCGCCCGGCTTGGGCATCTACGGCTTTGCCAAGATGGGTGGTGGCAACAGCAGCAGCGGGCGCAGCATCTTTGGCGCCTTGTCTGACGTGGGGGCCGGCTTTGCGGCCGTGGGCGCCATTGGCGACACCGTGGCGCTGGCCGCTGAGTTGGACGCGAGCCTGATTGAAGTGCGCATGCGCGTCAACTTTGTTCAGCTCAGCGACGACAACAAAGGCTTCTTCGGGCGCATGGCGAGCAGCGCTTCAGCGTCAGGCAAGGCCTTCCCCAGCGTGGACAACGTGATGGTGAGCGTGCAGACAGGCCCGCTGCGCAGCACCCTGACCCTCAAGCACAGCCTGTCGCTGGACACCGCGGCCTTTGCGGAGGTGCGCGAAAAGGCCACCACGGCCGGCGACGTGGCGGGTGCTGTGGCGGTGGGCCTGTTGCGCCTGGCGATAGGCAGCAAAGACAGCCACAGCAGCAAGGAGCTTGAAGTGGTGGCCGACCCCGTGCGCTACAAGGACGTGGTGGGCGCCGGGCTGGGGTCGGCAACCAGCATGTTGGTGGCGCGCATGAAGGCTGAACGCTGAAGCGGAAGTCAGCGCCGAAGACGGTGCTGATGTCGATGTCGATGCGGACGCGGACGCCGACGCCGACGCCGAAGCTCGGGCTCGGGCTCAGGCTCAGGCTCAGGCTCAGGCTCAGGCTCAGGCTCAGGCTCGGTTGATGCTCCGCTGATGATGGGGTTCATGCGGGGGTTGCGCTGCGATGGCCGACGTTGTGACCGCAGGCCTTGACGTCGTCAAGCCGGGCCCATACTTGGTCGTCCCGCTGCTTCAAATCGGCAGCCACGTCTGGCGCACCGTCCTCAGCAGGTTTTTCTCCATTTCGACATGACGACCGCCTCCTCCTGGGCTGCCATCAAGGCGGTATTTGAAACCTGTGTCGACCTGCCCGCACCAGCGCGCGAGCCGCTGATCGCCGCTGCCGCCCTGGACGCCACCAGCCTGGCCGAGCTGCGCAGCCTGCTGGCCCACCACGACGACGCCACCGGTGCCCAAGTTTTCATGACCGAGAGCGCCGCGCAGCAGCTGGCAGAGGGTGCGGCGCGTGTGGGCCAACGGCTGGGCGCCTGGGAGATTGTTCGCGCCATCGGTGCGGGTGGCATGGGCGAGGTTTTTGAAGCCCGCCGCGCCGACGGCAGCTATGACGGCCGTGCGGCGGTCAAGCTGCTCAAGCGGGGCATGGACAGCGCGGCGGTGCTGCAGCGTTTTGCACAAGAGCGCCAGGCACTGGCGCGGCTGAACCACCCGCACATTGCGCGGCTGTTGGACGCAGGCGCCAGCGACGCAGGCTTGCCTTACTTTGTGCTGGAGTTTGTCGACGGTCAGCCCATCGACGAAGCCGTGCGCCCGCTGGCGCTGGAGCAGCGCCTGAAACTTTTTTTGCAGCTGGCCGACGCGGTGGCCCATGCCCACCGCAATTTGCTGGTCCACCGAGACCTCAAGCCTGGCAATGTGCTGGTGGACACCGAAGGCCAGGTCAAGCTGTTGGACTTTGGCATTGCCAAGGCGCTCGACCCGCTGGAAGGCCTGCACGACCGGGACGGTGGCCACACCACGGTGGGCGGCGTGCGCCCCTACACACCCCACTACGCCAGCCCCGAGCAGGTGCGCGGTGAACCGGTCAGCACCGCCACCGACATCTACAGCCTGGGGGTGCTGCTGTATCAAATGCTCACCGGCACGCGGCCCACGGGCCGCAACGCCACCACGCCAGCCGAAGCTGCGCGCAGCGTGTTGGAAGACGAGCCAACGCGGCCCAGCCGCCTGTCGCCTTCCGAGGCGGTTGACCCCCAGTGGCTGCAGACCCGCAAGCGGCTGGAAGGCGACCTGGACAACATCTTGCTCAAGGCGCTGGAAAAAACCCCAGAGCGGCGCTACACCAGCGTGGACGCCTTAACGACAGACATCACCGCATTCTTGCAAGGCCACCCGGTCAGCGCGCGGCCAGCCAACACGAGCTATGTTCTGGGCAAGTTTGTCAGGCGTCACCGCTGGGCGGTGTTGGCAGCCGGGCTGGGCAGCCTGGGCTTGACCACCGGGCTGGCGGCGGCGTTGCTGCAAGGGCGGCAAGCTGCGGCCCTGGGTGTGCTCGGTCTGGGGGCAGGCCTGGTGTTGGCACTGGTCAAGGGCCGCCAGGCGCAGTTGTCGCGGGACGAGGCCAGGCTTCAGTTGGCCGGGGTCAAGCACATCGCCACCGAACTGGTGTTTCGCTTCGGCGACGCGATCCAGCAGATTCCAGGGGGCGCGCAGGCCCAGGAAGCCATGCTCAAACAAACGGTGGCTTCGTTGGACGTGACGCTTCGCATCGCGCCTGACGACGCCGAGCTCAATGTGCTGACCGCCTCTGCCCTGGGGCGCCTGGCGCAAATTCAAGGCAACCCCACTTTTGCCGGCACCGAGCGTGCGACTGAAGCGGGTGCCACCGTGGCCCGCGCCTTGGCGCTGGCCGCCAAAGTGTGGGACTCGAAGTTTGCCGACGTGCGGTTTGCGACCCAGCACCTGATCACCCTGCTGACCAGCGCCAACATGTTGCGCAACAGCGGTCAACCGGCGCAAGGCCTGAACGTCCTGTCGCTGGCCGCCGAGCGCGCTGCACAAACCTTGGCTGCACGCCTGAGCGATGCCGGGCGCGCTGCCATTTTGGAGCTGCGCGCCAACGTGCTGACCAACATGGCGCACTTCAACGACCATGTGGGTCGGCCCAGCCTGGGGCGCCCGCATGATGCGCTGCGGCTCTACAGCGAAGCAGAGTCTGAGTTCCGGGCTTTGTACGGCAACCCCGCACTGTTGTTGGCCATGAACCGGGATACCGATCCAGGCTCGCCCCAGGCTGAAGAATGGGCCAACCACAACATCGCCAACGTGTTGGTGGGCCGGGCGCTGGTCTACCAGCGCCTGGACGACTTCGCTGCGATGGAACGTGAGGCCCAAGCGGCCTTGCTGCTGCGCAGAGACAACCTCAGGCGCAATGCCACCAGTGCCATCTGGCGCCAGGGGCTGATGTTTGACAGCAACTACCTGGCGCTGGCCCTGTTGCGCCTGGGTCAGGCCGGGCCCGCACTGAAAGCGTCAACCTGCAGCTGGGACATCGTCGCCGAACGGCTGCGCGAAGAGCCCAGCAACCCCTTGTGGCAGACGACCCGTGGCAACTTCGCGCCGCAGCACGCGCGGGCGCTGGCCGCGAACAACCGGCATGCCGAGGCGCTGGCTGTGTTTGCGCTGGCACTCACCCGGGCGGCGGACATGCGATCGGAAGCCGACACGCCCACCGCCCGCCATCGACAGGCCTGGCTGCAGGTGCAGCAGGCCCGTTCGAAACTGGCGCTGGGTGACACGCTGGCGGCCCGCGCGCTGGTGAAGGTGGCACTGGCCGCCTTGTTGCCGCTGGTGGACGACGGCCTGGTGGGGCGCGAGGCTCTTCTGGCACGCGCAGAGGCGTTGGTGTTGTCAGACCCGGCCGGCGGCGCCCCAGCGCCCGCAATGGCTGCTGCTGCGCTGCAGGCTGCGGCTGCACAACGGCCCCTGTCACCGGAACACGCGCGCTTGCTCGACGAGGTGTTGCAGACGCTGGGGCGGAAGGTCTGAGACCGGCCTGGTGCTGGCCGCACAACCCAAGCTGGTGACGCCCGTGCAGCAGGTGGTTCACCGCGTCAACACGCGCTTCCTGCTCAGTCAGACGGGTCACCAGCCAAATCTGTACAGGCTCCTGGTGCCGCCGCTGCCTCGCCCCAAAAAGAACCCGCTGCTTTCGCAGCGGGTTGAGACAAGCCCTCCGAAGAGGACATCGTTGGGACGGTAGGCGCTACCTGCTCCACAATCCTGCGGCGGCAGCGTCAACGGCCAGCAATGTAGTCGTCGCGGTCTTGACCGAGCCCCCCTGAACACGGGGATCCCCCCTAACACCAGCAACGCGTCAGCTGCCCTTCCAGCAAAACCGCCCGCTGCGTCTCGCCGTCATCCCGCTGTCATCCCGTTCAACCACCCATCGCCCTACTGTGCAAGCAACACTCCCCCTTGGCGACAACGACCTGACGCGGCTACAGACACTGCTGGACGCCTTGCCCGCGCCTCTGCAGCCTATGGACGTGAGCGCACTCGACGGCTACCTGTGCGGCGTGTTGCTGCAGCCGCGAGCGCTACCGGTCAGCCGCTGGGAGGATAGGTTTTTCAAACGCCCATTTCCCCGCCCTTTTCCCTCCCAGAACACCTCAAACGCCCTTTTCCCTCCCAGAACACCCCGCCGCCGAGTTCTCGACCACTCACCCACGCCGTTGTAGGGCGCGACCGCAGCCGGTTGAAGACTGATCGCAGCCCCGAAGTGTGTCCTTCGTGGCGGTTTCATCAGGGTTTTCCCGAGAGATAGCCCCTCAAACTCTGGCTCTGAAAAGCTCTGGCGCATCCGGTCCCTTCGGCCCTGGGTCTCGAACCGCCTAAAACGTGTCAGTTGGCGAATCTCAGGCCGCCTGCAACAGCGACCCGCGAGCAGGCGCGCGCGGCGGCGCTCTGGCCTGCAAGCCCAGGTGCGTGAGGATCTTCTCGATCACCGGCTGCTCCAGGATCGCGGCGATGATCTTCAGCTGGCCGCCGCAGTT
>JAYTVT010000097.1:0-10300 GCA_043743835.1 Betaproteobacteria bacterium | reverse complement strand
CGCCCAGCAGCGCGCCGCGGCTGTTGTTGAAGCCGCCGATGATGGCGGCGAAGAAGGCCTTGTTGCCCAGCGACTCGCCCATGTCGAACTTGGCCAGGTAGGTGGGCGTGACCAGCAGCGCCGCGGCGCAGGCCAGCAGTGCGTTGATGGCAAAGGTGTAGAAGATCATGCGCGGCACGTTGATGCCCAGCACGGTGGCGCTTTCGGTGTTTTGCGCCACCGCCTGCATCGCGCGGCCGGTGACGGTGCGCGCCAGGAAGGCTTGGGTGCCCAGCACCAAAGCCAGCGCCAACGCCAGGGTGCCCAGGTCGGCCAGCGTGATGGTGACGCCGGCGATGTTGAAGAGCTTGTCGGCGAAGAGGCTGGGAAAGGCATGCGCTTCGGCGCTGTAGCCGGCGCGCACGCCATTGCGCGCCGCGATGGCCAGGCCGATGGTGGCCACCACCACCGGCATCAAGCCGTGGCGCAGCAGCGGGTCGGCGATGCCGCGCTTGAAGGCCCAGCCCAGCACCAGCACGGCGACGGCGCAAGTGGCCGCGAAGGCCAGCCACAGCGGCGCCCCGGCGGCGCTGAAGGCCAGCATCACGAAGGCCGGCAGCATGACGAACTCGCCTTGCGCGAAGTTGATCGTGCCCGAGGCCTGCCACAGCAGCGTGAAGCCCAGGGCCGCCAGGGCATAGATGCTGCCCGTGGCGAAACCCGAGAAGACGAGTTGAAGGAAGTCGGTCATGGCAGCCTCGTGCGTCGTGCCGGCAGGCTTACTTCTTGGTCAGCGCCGGCAAGGTCTCTTTGACCTCTTGCTTGCCGTTGCGCACCTCCACCAAGAAGCTTTCGCGGTCGAGGTCGCCGTTGCCGTCCATGCTGACATTGAAGATCACACCCGGCTCCTTGGACGCCTTCACGCTCAGGCCATGCAGCGCTGCGGTGACGGCCTTCTTGTCGATCTTGCCGGCCTTTTCGATCGCGGCCTTGAGCAGGTACACACCGGTGTAGCCCTTGATGCCGTTGTGGTCCGAGAAGTAGTTGTAGGCGCGGTAGAAGTTGGCCTTGAACTTGAGCATCAGCGGGTTGGGTGCGTCGATGGTCAGGCCGACGTGCGCGGTGGCGCCGTTGGCGGCTTCGCCGGCCAACTCGATCACCTTCTGGCCCGTGAGCGTGGTCTCGCCGACGATCGGCTTGGCATAGCCCTGCTTGCGCAGTTCGCGCAGCGCGCGCGCCGACTCTTCTTCATTGGTGTAGACAAAGAGCGCGTCGGCATTGCTCTGCTTGGCCTTGAGCACCGGGGCCGAGAAGTCGACCTGGCCGGAGTCCGTCGAGATGTCGGCAACGATCTTCACGCCCACGTCGGCCAGCGCCTTGGTGATGGAGTCGCGCCCGCCCTTGCCGAAGTCGTTGTTGACGTAGATCACGGCCACGGTTTTGGCCTTCAGGCCGTTGGCGATGTAGCGCGCCACCTTGGGCATGGCGGTGTCCTGCGTGAAGCTGGTGCGAAACACGTAGGGGTTGCCTTGCTTGGTGATGGCCGCCGCTTCGCCGCCGATGAAGTTGGGCACCTCGGCTTTGCGGCTTTCGGCCATGCTGACCATGATCGAGCCCGAAAACACGGGGCCGAAGATCGCAAAGGCACCGTCGTCCACGGCCTTCACGGTCAGGCCCTTGGCCACGCCCGGGTTGGTTTGCGTGTCGGCAACCGTGTGCTCGAGCTTCTTGCCCAGTATGCCGCCGGCGGCGTTGATCTCCTTAATGGCCATGTCAACGCCGTTCTTGAAGTTGGTGCCGGCGGTGGCGCCCGCGCCTGACAGTTCATACAGGCCGGCGATCTTGATTTGCGCCCAGGCCGGCGCGGCCAGCGTCAGTGCGCAGGCGGCAGCGAGCAGGTTCTTGTGGATGCGGTTCATGATTTGTCTCCGTTTGTGGATGGAAGTGGAAAGCCGCTCGGCGGCGGCTGCTCAGTGGGACTCGTTCAGTGGTACTCGATCAACCGGCGCACTTCGGATGCGTCGTGCTCGATGGTGCGGGCCAGTGTGTGCAGGCCGAAGAAATCCAGGTACTCGGGTGCCTGGCGGATCATCATCTCAAAGCCGGGGAAGACCCGCGCGCCGCGCGCGGCGCAGGCCTGCAGCAGCGGGGTGGGCTGGTTCTTCATCAGGATGTCGACGACGGCGCAGCCGCTCTGCAGGCGCGCCGGGTCGAAGGCCAGCGCATCGCCGGCCTGCAGGCCCAGCGGCGTGCAATTGACGACGAGATCGAATCCCGCCGGGTCGGCACTCGCCGTTGCCTGCACGTTGACGGCGGGCCACGCGGCCTGGATGCGTGTGGCGATGGCTTGCGCTGCGTTCAGGTCCAGGCCGTGCAGCGCCAGCCTGGCCACGCCGCGCTCGGCCAGCGAGACCGCCACCGCCGTGCCGGCGCCACCCATGCCCACCACCAGCGCGCGCGCGCCGGTGCAGGCAACGCCGAAGCCGTCGAGCGACTTGACGAAGCCTTCGCCGTCGAACAGTGCGCCTTCGAGGCTGCCGTCGCTGTTGCGGCGCACCGCATTCACGGCCTGAGCCAGGCGGCCACGCGGGTCGCAGTGTGCCAACAGCGGCAGCAGCGCTGACTTGTGCGGGATGGTCAGCCACAGGCCGTCGATGTTGCGCGCGCCGAAGACGCCGCGCGCGAACCCCGTCACGTCGGCGGGGCTCACCGCGGCCGGCACCAGCACGGCGTCGATGCCGTGGCGGTCGAAAAGGTGGTTGAACAGCTCGGGCGCACGCACCTGAGCAACCGGGTCGCCCAGGATGAAGAAGACGCGTGTGCTGCCAGTGATTTGCATGGCTAGACGATAAGAAGGCTGGGTGTTTCCCGCAAGGCCGTTCTCTCTTGGATGAGCGATGATCGCTCATGTCGCGCGATTGGCGTGCGAAATGCGGGTATGCCCTGATGAGCACCAAACGCAGCAGCGAAATCAACCCCAAGGACATCGTCGAAGGCCTGGGCAAAGGCTTGCGCATCATCGAGGCTTTCGACGACGACCATGCGCGCCTGAGCGCCAGCCAGGCAGCCCAGCGCGCGTCGATCACGCGCACCGCGGCACGCCGCCATCTCATCAGCCTGGTGCACTTTGGCTACGCGGCCAGCGACGGCAAGCAGTTCTGGCTGCTGCCGCGCGTGCTGCGCCTGGGCCAGAGCTACCTGGGCGCGGCGCGGCTGCCGCGTTTGGTGCAGCCTTTCATCCAGCGTGTGTCGCAGCAGTGCGGCGAGACGGTCAACGTCAGTGTGCTCGACGGCCACGAGGTCGTCTACGTGGCGCGCAGCAACCCACCGCGCTGGATGTCGATCGGCTACCAGGTGGGCATGCGCGTGCCGGCGCACGTGGTCACGCCGGGCGCGGTGATCCTGTCGACCTGGCGCGACGCCGAGGTGCGCAGGTGGATTGCAGAGCACCACTTTTCGGCCTTCTCGCCGCACACGGTGACTGAACAAGCCGGCTTCGCCGCAGAGGTGCAGGTCGCGCGCCAGCAGGGTTACTGGGCGACGGCGGGGCAGCTCGACGCCGCCTTCAGCGGTATCTCGGTGCCGCTGATCGACCGCAAGGGCGAGTGCAAAGGTGCGCTGGGCATGACGGTGCTGTCCAGCAACTACAGTGCCCAGGGCATGGAGGCGCAGCTGCTGCCGCCATTGCGCGATGCAGCGCAGCTGCTGCGGCCGTTGTTGTGAGCGCAGATGCACCCAGCCCAGGGTGCAGGCGCCGTCAAGGTCGATGTGGGTAGGCGCCAGCAGATTCATCGGGTGCCTGGCCATGGCAGGGCGCCGGCGGCGTGCAGCCCTGCGATGTAGCCGAAGGTCATGGCCGGTCCCAGGTTGATGCCGCCTGAAGGGTAAAAGCCGCCCATGACGCTGGCCATGTCGGTGCCCACCGCGTACAGGCCGGTGATGGCCTGGTCGCCACGGTCGAGCACCTGCGCAAAAGCATTGGTCTTCAAGCCGGCAAAGGTGCCGAAGCTGCCGGGCTGCACCTTCACGGCGTAAAAGGGGCCTTTTTCGATCGGCGCCACGCAGGGGTTGCTGCCGCCGTGCAGGGGGTCGCCTTGTTTGCGGTTGTAGGGTGTGGAGCCGCGCCCGAAGGCCGGGTCTTCACCGCGCCGTGCATGGCTGTTGAAGGTGTGCACGGTGTCGGCCAGCTTGTGCGGCTGGATGCCGCATGTCCGCGCCAAGGCCTCGATCGATGCGGCCCGCTTCAGGTAGCCGCTGCGCAAATAGGGTGTCAGCGGTATGGGGAAGGGCTTGGCAAAGCCCAGTCCGTAGCGGCGCTGAAAGCGGTGATCGCAGATCAACCATGAAGCGACTTCCTCACCCGGTGGAACTGCGGCCACCATGGCGGCGGTGTAGTCGTGGTAACCATCGGCCTCGTTCACGAAGCGCTGTCCGTTGGCCAACACGCCAATGAGGCCCGGCTTGGCGCGGTCGATGATGTGCGGGAAGTGCCCCACCGTGCCGTCGCGGTGGGGCACCCGCGACACCGGAGCCCAGGCCACGGGTGATGCCAGGTCGCTGGCCAGCACGCCGCCTGCGGACTCGCCCAGCGTGATGCCGTCGCCGCTGCAGCTTGGCGGCGGCAGGGCCAGGTGCTCGTGCCCGGTGGGCGTGCGCGGAAACAGGGCTTGGCGGCGCGCCACGTCATGCGCGAAGCCGCCTGTTGCCAGCACCACGCCCTGAGTGGCGCGGATCTCGAGTTCACCTTGCGCCGTGGCCACCACGGCGCCTTGCACCACGCCGTTGTCCAGGAGCAGGCGGCGCGCAGGCGCGGACTCGATCATCTGCACACCCAGATCCTCGGCTGACCTGGCCAGGCGCGCCACCAAGGCCACACCGTTGACCAGTTGCAAGGCGCGGCCGTGCAAGGCCAGGTCCAGCAGGTGGCGGCTGAACCGGCGCGCCACGTGCAGCAGTGACTTGGATGAGCGGCCCATGCTCAAGAAGGCCGCCAGGTCGGGCCCCGCCATGATGGGCATGCCCATGAACGAGGTCTCGCGCAGCGTCTTGCGCATTCGTTGCAGCAGCGGCCCCAGCGCGCGCCCGTCATACGGGGCCGCTGCTACCTGGTGGCCCTGCAGTGCCGCACCGGGCACATGGCCATGGATGTCAGGGATGCTGTTGCCTTCTACGAACTGAACAGACGTGTGCTGCTCGAAAAACGCCACCATGGGCGCGCAGTGATCCAGGAAAGCACCCACGCGGGCTGCGTCATATCGCGGCCCCAGTTCGTTCTGAAGGTAGGTGCGGGCCTGCTGCGGGTCTTCGTGGATGCCGGCGCGGCGCGCCAAGGGGTTGCCCGGCACCCACATCCAGCCGCCCGACCAGGCAGTGGCGCCGCCCAGCACCGGCTCTTTTTCGACCAGCACCACCTTCAGCCCGTGGTGGGCCGCGGTGACCGCGGCGGACAAGCCGGACGCACCTGAGCCGACCACCAACAGGTCACACAGCACGGGGCCGGCGGTCAGGTTCACCACAGGTAAGGGCGCGGGCTTGGCCTGCCTGGCCGTCATGCTTGCAGTTGCGCCAGCATGCGCCGTGTGGCGGCCAGGGCGCGTTTTGCACGTTCGGTGGCGCCCACGGTGCGCGCCAGCGTGAGGGTGGGCACCTCCAGGCTGAGCGGGATGTCGGGTGGCATGGCCCTGAGCAGGGCCACCAGGTCCAAGCCGCCCTCGCCAGGGAAGAGCCGCTCGGACCTGGCTTCTGCCAGGATGGCATCCATCGTGAGCGGCAGCTGCGCCGGCACATCACAGAACTGCATGAAGTGAAAGCGCTGCGGCTTGACCTTGGCGATGTCTTCGATGCGGCTTCGCGATCGGCTCAGATGGAACGGGTCGATCAGCACCCCGGCGTTGCTGCGCCCCGACTGCTCGACGATGCGAGCGGCTTGGGTCAGGTCTTTGGCGTCGGTCCAGGGCATGAACTCCAGGCTGGCGCGCAGTTGGTAGCGCGACGCCAGGTCGCATAACGCCGCAAAGTTGTCGCAGAGTCGCGCTTCATGGGGGTCGTTGCCAGCCACCAAGACGTCGCTTGCGCCCAGTGCCGCGGCCGTGGCCAGGGCTGCTTCGAAATCGGCTGCGCGGGTGTCTGGCTGCAGGCGGAAGATTTCAACGTCCAACACCTTGACACCGGTGTCGCTCAGGCGTTGTTGCAACTCGCGCAGCAGCGCCGGGTTGCCGACCAAGTCGTGATGCGGCTCGGTGGTGGTGGCCGGCAGCACCCGGACGCCCACATGGCTGAAGCCCGCCGCCGCCGCGCAGCTCACCCGTTCCGGCGGCGCCAGTTCCAAGACCGTCAGTGCGGCCAGTGAAAGGCAGCGGTCGATGGGCTTGGGTTCAAGGTTTGTGATCTTGTGACTCCATGGACTGCCACCGTGCGGGGCAACGCGCTGGACAGGCGCGACCCAGCAGGTGGCAGCCCATCTTGAGCATTCAGGATGACGGCAGGGCTGGCGTTGACCGTCGCTTGGACTAGGCGCGGTTTTGCAGCAACAGCTGCATGTGCGCTTGCATGCGAACCGCGTCGGGCTGACGCCCCGTGAAGTGGCGAAACGCCCCCACCGCCTGGCCCACGGCCATGCCGGCGCCGTTGGACACCTTGCAACCCAGCGCCGCTGCAGTGCGCAACAGTTCGGTCTGCAAGGGAAAGTAGACGATTTCTGAGACCCACAGGTCGGGGCGCAACAGTTCGGCGGCCAGCGGCAGACCTGGCAATTTGTCCATGCCCGTGGGCGTGGCGTGCACCAGGCCGTCCGCACCATGCAGCGCCGCAGCGGTGTCGGCCGTGAAACACACGCGACGCCCGGGATACAGCGAGTTCAGCCGCTCGGCCAGCTCGCCGGCTCGCGCCGTGTCGCTGTCCACCAGCACCAACTGCTGCACGCCCATGCGCAGTGCGGCATGGGCAATGGCCGAACCAGCGCCGCCGGCACCCAACAAGACCACGCGCGACAGCTTGGCGCCGGGCAGTTGGCGCTCCAGGCCCCAGCGCCAGCCACTGCCGTCGGTGTTGTGGCCGGTGGCCTTGCCGTCCTGGAAGACCACGGTGTTGACCGCGCCCATGGCCTGGGCTTCATCGCTCAGCGCGTCGAGCAAGGGGATCACCGCCTGCTTGCAGGGGTAGGTGATGTTCAGGCCCGCAAAGCCCATGGTGCGCGCTGCAGCGATCAAGCCCGGCAGCGCCTCAGCGCCTTGGGCGCTGTGGTCCAGATCGATCAGCTGGTAATGCAGACGCAGCCCCTGTGCGCGGGCTTCTTCTTCCTGCATGGCGGGCGTCAGCGAGCGCTGAATGCCCGAGCCGATCAAGCCGGCCAACAGCTTTTGGCCGGGCTTCACGCCCGGCCCAGCGGCGCCCGCGGGGGCTGTGAGATCGAGCGTGGTCATCGTGCTGGCCAGCAAGTGGTGCCACTCATTTGGAAAGCCAATTTGCGCAGCCTGCTTGTGCGGCTTACTTGCGCAGCTTTGCCAGTTCAGCGTGCAAGTCGGTCACGGTGCCGGCAAGGGCAGCGCCATGCTTGTCGATCACCGGCTTGAACTTCTCGCGCAGCTTGGCCTGCTCGGCGGCCGACAGTTCGGTCACCGTCATGCCGGCCTTTTTCAGCGCGTCCAAGTTGCCTGCGGCAGCGTCACGAGACGTCTTGCGCTGGAAGACGGCGGCTTCCTGCGCGGCGTCTTGCAGGATCTTCTTTTCGTCGGCCGACAGGGTGTCCCAGACCTTCTTGCTGAAGATCATCGACTGCGGGTTGTACTGGTGGTTGGACAGCACCAAGAACTTCTGCACTTCGGCAAACTTGTTGGCCAGGATCACGTTGAGCGGGTTTTCCTGGCCATCGATGGCCTTGGACTCGAGCGCCGCATACACCTCCGGGAAGGCCATGGGCGTGGGGTTGCCGCCCACCGCCTTGACCCAGTCGACGTTGATGGCGTTGGGGATGACGCGCAACTTCAGGCCGTCCAGGTCTTCAACCTTGTTGATGGCGCGCCGGCTGTTGGTGATGTTGCGAAAACCCAGCTCCCAGTAGGCCAGGCCGACGATGCCTTTGTCGGCCAGCTTGGCGTGCAGCTTCTGGCCAAAGGGGCCGTCGACCACGGCGTCGGCTTCACGGCCATTGGCAAACATGAAGGGGAAGTCATAAACCTCGAAGTCCTTCACCTGGCTGGCCAGAATGCCGCTGTTGAGCACCGTGATTTCCACCGTGCCACCTTGCAGCGCCGACACCGTGGGCGCGTCACCACCCAGCACGCCACCCGGGAACAGGTTGATCTTGATCTTGCCGCCGCTCTTGGCGGCCACGATCTCGGCGAACTTCTCCGCGCCAGTGACCAAGGGGTGGCCCTTGGGGTTTTGCTGCGCCAGCTTGAAGCTGCGCTCCTTGATGTCCTGGGCAGAGGCCACGCCTGCGGCACCGAGCATCGCGACGGCGGCCGCGGCCACCAGGGACTTGATCATCAAACGTTTCATCGTTGTCTCCTACACAGAAATTTGGGAACCAAGGGAATCAATAAAACAGCTTCAGTGGCCACAGGACCAGCTGCGGGAACAGCACCAACAAGAACAAGACCACCAGCTGCGCCACCATGAAGGGCAGCACGCCGCGGGTCACGTCGTCCATCTTCATCTTGCCCACACCGGCCACCACGTTGAGCACGGTGCCCACCGGCGGCGTGATCAAGCCGATGGCGTTGTTGATGATGAACAGCACGCCGAAGTAAATCGGGTCGATGCCCGCCGCTTTGACCACGGGCATCAACACGGGCGTGAGGATCAGGATGGTCGGCGTCATGTCCATCGCCGTGCCCACCGCAATCACCAGCAGCATGATCATGATCAGCAGCAGGGTCGGGCTGTCCATGAAGGGCTTGAGCAGGGAGATCATCTGGTCGGGCAACTGTGCCACCGTGATCAGCCAGGCCGAGACCATGGCCGCAGCCACCAGGAACATGATGACGGAGGTGGTCTTGGCAGCGCTGACGAACACCGGCAGCACCTGCGCCAGCGTCATCTCGCGGTAGATCACCACGGCGACAAACAGCGCGTAGACGGCAGCCACTACAGCGGCTTCGGTGGGCGTGAAGACACCCATCTTCAGCCCCACCAGTACGATGACGGGCAGGAAGAGAGCCCAGGTGGATTGGCGCAGCGCGGCCCACTTTTGCGCCCCACTGGCCTTGGGCGGCGGGGTGATGTTCTCGCGCCCCGACACGATGTACCAGGCGATGGCGATGGCTACACCCATCAGGATGCCCGGGAAGATGCCGGCCATGAACAGCTTGCCGATCGACAGGTTGGCTGCCACGCCAAAGATCACAAAGCCGATGCTGGGTGGGATGACGGGCGCGATGATGCCGGCGCTGGCAATCAGCCCGCCGGCCGTGGCCTTGTTGTGGCCGGCCTTGACCATCATGGGCAACAGCAGCGCGGCCAGCGCAGCGGTGTCGGCCACCGCCGAGCCCGAAAGCGCCGCCATCAGGACCGCCGCCAAGATGGTGACAAAACCCAGGCCTCCCCGCAGGTGGCCTACCAGCGCCAGCGCCAGGTTGACGATGCGCTTGGACAGGCCGCCGACGTTCATGATCTCGCCGGCCAACATGAAAAAGGGCACCGCCAGCAGCGGGAAGCTGTCGATGCCACCGATCATGCGGTGGATCACCGTCAGGCCCGGCTGGTTGCCGCTGGCCAGGATGTAGATCAGCGAGGCGCCGGCCATCGCAATGGCCACCGGCAGGCCACTGGCCATCAGCACGAGGAAGATGATCTTCAGCATCAGCGGTCACCCATTTCGGACTCGGGCCGCTCGAGCACGCAGTAGCGGCGTCGCCAATGCACGCGCATCACCCACAGCGAGCGCAGCGTCATCGCGACAAAGCCGAACAGCACCACCGAATAGACGATGTTCATCGGCAGGTCGATGATCGTCATCTGGTAGCTGCCCATCTTCATCATCATCTGAACGGTGAAGAAGCTCATCGCGGCCAGGAACAATACCCGCGCTACGTCCACCGCAACGGCCAGCACGCGGCAGGCGTGCCGCGGCAGGTAGCGGTAGATCAGATCGACCTGGATGTGGTTGTTCTTGGCCACGCCGATCGACGCGCCGACGAAGACCACGCCGATCAGCAGGTAGCGCGCGATCTCCTCGGTCCACGAAGCCGAGTTGTTGAGCGCGTAGCGGGTGAAGAACTGATAGAACACGACGCCGCCCAGGGCCCAGAACAGGAGCAGGGCGATCCAGGCCTCGGTGGGCGTTTTCGACAAGTCCACCGCCTCGTCGGTGGCGTGGAAC
>JAYTVT010000096.1:0-123144 GCA_043743835.1 Betaproteobacteria bacterium | reverse complement strand
AGCGGCGACCGTCGCAGTGGCGCGCACCGGCACACCCGGACAGCCCTTTGCCGCGCCAAAGCAGGCACGTCATCGAACGACCGCAATGCGCCGCAAGCAGCCTCACCCGACCTCAGCTTCCCATGCGATTGAACGCCAGGTGCCACCAGAGAACGGGCCCGCCGTCGTCGCGTCGGCGTCACTCGTCCAGCAAACGCACCTTCACCGTCTTGCCCTTGACCTTGCCCGCATCCAGCTTGCGCAAGACCTGCTGCGCGATCTGCCGGTCCACCGCCACGTAGGTGGAAAACTCGTTGATGCTGATCTTGCCGATCTGGCTGCCGGCAAAGCCCATGTCCTTGGTCAGCGCGCCCAGCACGTCACCGGCCCGGATCTTTTCCTTGCGCCCGCCCATGATCTGAACGGTGGCCATCGGTGGCAGCAAGGGGCCGTCACCGGTGGGTGTCAGTGTGGCCAGCGGCTGCCACACCGATGGTGACCCTTGAGCCTGTTCAATGCGCCCCACGGCGCCCATCTCGTCCATGCTGGCCAGGCTGAAGGCCCAGCCTTCCTGGTCCACGCGCCCGGTGCGGCCAATGCGGTGGGTGTGGGTGGCCGGGTCGGGCGAGATGTCAACGTTGATCACCGCTTCCAGCTGCGCGATGTCCAGGCCGCGTGCGGCGATGTCGGTGGCCACCAGTACGCTGCAGCTGCGGTTGGTGAAGCGCACCAGCACCTGGTCGCGGTCGCGTTGCTCCAGGTCGCCGTGCAGCTCCAGCGCGCTGAAGCCTTGGGCGCGCAGCACCTCCACCAGGTCGCGGCATTGCACTTTGGTGTTGCAAAAGGCCAGCGTGCTGACCGGGCGGTGGTGATTGAGCAGCTGCCCTACGGCGTGCAGGCGCTGGTCTTCTTTGACCTCGAAGTAAACCTGTCGGATCTGCGTGGCGGTGGGCGCTGCGGTCAGCTTGATCTCTTGCGGCTGGCGCATGAAAGCAGCGGCCAGCTTGGCTATGCCTTCGGGGTAGGTGGCCGAGAACAGCAGCGTCTGGCGTTCATTGGGGCACTGCTTGGCGACCACGCTGATGTCGTCAAAGAAGCCCATGTCCAGCATGCGGTCGGCTTCGTCCAGCACCAGGGTGTTCAGGGCGTCCAGCTGCAGGCTGCCGCGCTCCAGGTGGTCCATGATGCGGCCCGGCGTGCCCACCACCACGTGGGCACCGTGCTCCAGGCTGGCCAGCTGCGGGCGCATGGTGCTGCCGCCGCACAGGGTCAGGATCTTCAGGTTGTCTTCGGCGCGAGCCAGGCGGCGCAGCTCTTGCGTCACCTGGTCGGCCAGCTCGCGGGTGGGGCACAGCACCAGCGCCTGTACCGCAAAACGGCGGATGTTCAGGTTGGCCAGCAGCGCCAGGGAAAACGCCGCGGTCTTGCCACTGCCGGTCTTGGCCTGTGCGATCAGGTCGTGGCCGGCCAGTGCCAAGGGTAGGCTGGCGGCCTGGATGGGCGTCATCGCGCTGTAGCCCAGCTGAGCCAAGTTGGCCAGCACGTGGGGTGGCAGCGGCAGTTGGCTGAAGCTGGTTTTGTCGCCTCCACTGGAAACAGCGGCAGCGGTGGCATCGGGGGAAATCTCCGCGCCTGACGTTTTTTGCGCGGTGGCGGAGGGCAGGGCGGGATTCGGGCTGTTCATGAGCGATTATCCAGGGCTTGCCCTACCGGCCTGCGGCGCCCGGTCTTGTCGCGCCTGCCACCAGCCCACCGAATGCCCCTGACGACCGAACACGCCCCCGCACTGAACCTGCCCAACCCCAAGCACGCCAGCCGGCTGCCGGCCTACATCACGCCAGAGCAGTTTGCGCGCATCCGCCAGGCTGGCTACGCGCTGCCGCAGGTGGTCAAGCCCGCCGACTACGTGACCGAGGGCACCAAGGGCTTTGAGCTTTACCTCGACAAGCTGGGCCTGGTGCTGCTGAGCAAGCCCGTGGCCGGCGGCCGACCCAGCCGCTGGATCGAGCCGGCTCTGATGGACAGTGCGCTGGCCCACTTGGACGCCGTGGGACTGGGCTCGGACACGCGGGTGCAGATGTTGGCGCACACCGCCACGCTGGAGGCACTGGGCATCACGCGCCGTGCAGGTCAATGGACACGCTTGGTCAGCGCCACGCTGGTCTTGCCCGAAACGGGTTGGCCCGTGCCGGTGGCGTTTCGGGTTGATTTGCCCGCCGAGCCCATTTGGGCCTTTTACCGCAGTGGTGACGCGGCCGCGTTGACGCTGGCCCTGGGTGAACAGACGCCATACCCGCATGCCGCTGAGCTGCAGGCCCACCTGGCCCGCTTGGTGGCGCGCAGCGACGCGCTCAAGCCCGAACACCTGCCGTCGCTGTTGCCGCGCCTGCAAGCCGAATGCGCCACGCCGCAGCCCTTGGCTGAGCTGCTGGCCGCCACGTCTCGGGCACAAGACCGCTGGGAACACCAGGTGGCCGAGCTCGACACGCTGCAAGGGCTGAACCGCGAACTGGCCTTTCAGGGCTACCCCGACACCTTCCCCAAAGCGCGCCGCGCGCAACGCCAGATCTCGCTGTACGTGGGCCCGCCCAACAGTGGCAAGACCCACGCCGCCTTTGAGCGCTTGGCGCAAGCACTGGACGGCGCTTACCTGGCCCCGCTGCGCTTGCTGGCGCTGGAAGGCCGCGACCGCCTGGTGGCCCGTGGTGTGCCGTGTTCGTTGCTCACTGGCGAAGAAAACGTGCCTGCCGACGGCGCGCGTGTGGTCAGCAGCACCATCGAGATGGTCAGCACCAACACGCCGGTGGACGTGGCGGTGATCGACGAAGCGCAGATGATTTTTGACAACAGCCGCGGCTGGGCCTGGACCCAGGCCATCGTGGCCGTGCCGGCCACCGAGGTCATCATCATCTGCAGCGCCTATGCCGTGCCGGCCATTGAAAACCTGCTCGGCCTGTGCGGTGAGCGCTGCACCGTGCGCGTGTTCGAGCGCAAGCAGCACGTGGAGATGTTGACCCAACAGGTGCCCTTGTCGTCGCTGAAGCTGGGCGACGCCGTGGTGGCCTTCAGCCGCCGCGATGTGCTGACGCTGCGCGACGCCATCGCCGCCGGCGGCCACCCGGTGAGCGTGATCTATGGCGCTTTGCCACCCGAAGTGCGCCGCCGCGAAGCCGAGCGCTTTTCAAGTGGCGAGAGCCACATCCTGGTGGCTACCGACGCCATCGGCATGGGCCTGAACCTGCCCATTCGCCGTGTGCTGTTCAGCACACTGACCAAGTTTGACGGCATTGGTGACCGAACGCTGGATGAATCCGAAGTGCACCAGATCGCCGGCCGCGCTGGCCGTTTTGGTATCCACGAAGAAGGTTTTGTCGGCGTGCTCAAAGACGCCGAACCCCAAGCTCTGAAGGTGCTGAAAGACCTGCTGGCCAAGACGCCGCGCGCACCGCGTGACTTCAAGGCACCAGTGGCGCCCAACGGCTGGCACGTGGACACCATCTCGTCACGTCTGCACAAGACCCGCCTGCACGAGGTGCTGGGTGTGTTCATGCAGCAGTTGAAGCTGGACGACGCGCACTTTGCGGTGGCCGAACTCGAGCAGATGCTGAACCTGGCCGAAGAGCTGGACAAGAGCGCGTCAAGGCTGACCCTGAAAGAGCGCTTCATCTACGCCCAGGCGCCGGTGGACATGCGCACCGACTCTCTCGTCAAGGAGTTCCTGGAATGGAGCCACAACCACTCGCACAGCGGCCGCGCGGGCCGGCCCTGGTTCCTGGACGCGGTGGACGGTCACAGCAAGCTCGAACGCATGGAACAAGCCTTGCGGGGCTGCACGTTATGGCTGTGGTTGGACCTTCGTTTTCCTGGCGTTTATGGCCATGTGGAAGAGGTGCACGCGTTGCGCAGTTCGCTCAACGACGGCATCGAGCGCCAGCTCAAAGGCAAGCGCCCGCTGGCGCAGGTGCGGCAGCGGGCGCGGCGTTGAGCTGAACGCAAAAGCGCGTCAGTCGTGGCGACCGCGCTGGTAGTCGTCGCGGCGGTCGTTGCGCCGGTCGTCACGGCGGTAGTCAGGGCGTTCTTGAGGACGAGTCTCAGACCAGCCATCACGGCGGCCGTCCTGCCATTCACCACGCCATTCGCCACGCCAGTAGTCGCGCCTGTCATCCCGCGATTCGCGCCGGTCATGCCAGCCGCGACCGCCGTAGGGCGTGGGGTCATAGCGGTTGGGCACGCCGTCACCATCACGGTCCCAGCGCGGGTTGTAGACGCGGTCATAGCGGTTGGGGATGCCGTCGCCGTCCACGTCCCAACGTGTGGGCTCGCGGTAGCCCCACTCGCGCCGCGGCGGCGGCGGTGGTGACGGCGCTTGCCACACTGGCTCGGGCTGGCTGACCACCACACGCGGCACGATCAGCGGTGGCAAGGGCAGCACTAGGTGCCCTGGCAAGCGAATGTGCGGTGTGATCAAGCGGAGTTGAACATTGACATCCTGGGCCTTGGCCGCGCTGCAGACAAAGGCGCCGGCCAACAGTGTGGCGGCCAGCGTGGCAAAGCGATGGCGGGGAAGGGTGTTCATCAAGTGACTCCAAGTGTTGCTGGCGTGTGGCCTGCCCCCTTGCAACGCGCCACGGTGCTGGGTGGTTCACACCCATTGGTGTGAACAGCTGTAAAGCCTGTGAGTCAGACCGCAGCGCTGGGCGCGACAAGGGCGCAACAAGGGCACTTCACAATGGCGAGATGAACACCGACCACCGCCGCCACAGTGCCGCCGCCGAGCGCAACCAAGGGCCGATCCTGGCGGAGTTGTTGCGCCTGCTGCCTGCGCGGGGGCTGATGCTGGAAATTGCCAGTGGCACTGGCCAGCATGCGGCCCATTTCGCTGCGTCACTGCCCGGCTGGCAGTGGCAGCCCAGCGATGGCGATGACGACGCACGCGCCAGCATCAACGCTTGGTGTCAGCATCTACCGCAGGTGCGGACACCGCTTCATCTGGACGTGATGGGGCCGGTCTGGCATGGGGTGGCAGATCAAGTGGACGGGATCTTCTGCGCCAACATGCTGCACATCGCGCCCTGGGCGGTTTGCCTGGCCTTGATGCAAGGCGCGGCGAGGCACCTGTCGGCCCAAGGTTTGTTGATCTTGTACGGCCCCTATTTGATCGACGGCGTGCCCACCGCACCCGGGAACCTGGCCTTTGACATTGATCTCAAAAACCGCAACCCTGCCTGGGGCTTGCGGCGGCTGGCCGATGTGCTGGAACAAGCGCAAGCCGTGGGCTTGCATCTGCAAGAGCGTGTAGCCATGCCCGCGAACAACCAGTTGTTGGTGTTGAAGCGCTGAATTAGAAAGCTAGTGCCTTTACCGGTCCGGCCATCAGCCATCAACCGTCAGCCATCAACCACCAGCACGCTTGGCTGCAAAGCCCTCTTGCACCAGCCAGGCCACCACGCGGTCGACATGGTCGCCTTGCACTTCCAGCACAGCATCTTTCACCGTGCCACCTGCACCGCAGGCGCTGCGCAATCGCTTGCCCAGCGCGGCCAGTGCCGCGTCGTCCAGCGGCAAACCGCGCACCAAGGTCACCGCCTTGCCGCCTCGGCCTTTGGTCTCGCGGCTGACGCGCACCGGGCCGTCGCCGCGTGTTGCCGCCTTGGCCTGGCTTGCGCAGGTGCACTGCGCCACGGGCTGGCGACAGCTGGGGCACATGCGGCCGCTGTCGGTGGGGTAGACCAGGCCGCCGGTGCCTGCCTTGCGCATGTTCATGGTTGTCTCCCTCAGGTCAGGGCCGTGGCTTCCAGCTCGATCAGCAGGCCGTGGTGCAAACACGGCACCGGCACAACAGCGCGGGCCGGGCGGTGTGCGCCCAGCCACTGTGCATAGATCTGATTGAAGGCGGGCCAGAGCGCGATGTCGGTGACATACACCCGCACTTGCACCAGCTTGTCCTTGCTGCTGCCGGCGCCGCGCAAGGCGGTGTCCACGTTGTGCAGCACCTGCCGAACCTGGTCTTCAAAGCTGGCGTCTGTGAGCTTGCGGCCAGAACTGTCGATGGGCAGTTGGCCGGCCACAAACACCAACCCCGCAGCCACCACCGCGTGGCTGTAGTGGCCACCGGGCGGTGCCAGGCCTTCGGGTTGAACGGTGAGCAGGTCCATGTGGGTGTCCTTGAAATGCTGTGCCGGACATAGACTAACCGGCTCAACGCTTGCTGGAGACCGCCCGTGCCCACTTGGCTTGCCGCCGCCCTTGACTACATCCCACGCTGGCTGGAGTTTCAGATGCGCCAGGGTGATCACGTTGGCCTGTCGCTGGCTGTTGCCCACCAAGGGCGGTCCGTGCTCACTCAGGCCTTTGGCCATGCCGATCTGAACAGCGGGCAGCGCTTGACTCCGCAGCACCGCTTTCGCATCGCGTCGCACTCCAAGACCTTCACGGCCACCGCGGTGATGCTTCTGCGGGAACAGGGCCGGTTGCAGCTGGACGACCCCATCGGGCGGCATGTATCTGGCCTTCACCCCGAAGTGGCCTCAGCTACGCTGGCGCAACTGCTGTCACACAGCGCAGGCTTGGTGCGTGACGGTCGCGACGCCGGGCAGTGGGTGGAGCGTCGCCCCTTTCTAAACGTTGCCGAACTGCGTGCCGACCTGGACGGCGGGCCCAGCATCGATGTCAACACGCGCTTCAAGTACTCCAACCATGGCTATGGCTTGCTGGGCCTGGCCATTGAAGCGGTCACCGGCGAAGCCTATGCCGACTGGGTGGCCCGCGAAGTGGTGGCCGCGTCGGGCTTAAAAGACACCTGGCCCGACATGCCCCAGCAGGGCTTGGACAAGCTGGCCAGCGGGCACAGCGGCAAATGGCCTTTGGGCCAGCGGGTGGTGATCCCAGCTGCGATGCACACGCGCTCGCTCAGCGCGGCCACTGGCTTCATCAGCACCGCCAGCGACCTGACGCGGTTTTTTGCCAGCTTGTCTCCACTGGTCAAAAAGAGCGTGCTGTCGGTGGCCAGTCGGCGCGAGCTGACGCGGCCGCAGTGGCGCGAGCCGCACGCCAGTGTCGAGCGCTGGTACGGCCTGGGCGCAATGTCGGGCCGCCTGGGCGCCTGGGATTGGTTTGGCCACACGGGCGGCTTCCCGGGCACCCTGACCCGCACCGCTTGCGTGCCGTCGCAGGGCTTGGTGGTTTCAGCGCTGACCAACGCTGCCGACGGACCTTGCCAAGCCTGGGTGGATGGTGTGTTGCATATCCTGCAAGCGTTCGAGAAGCACGGCGCACCCACCCGCCTCTCGTCACCCTGGACAGGGCGCTGGTGGAGCCTGTGGGGCGCGGTCGACTTGCTTCCGGTGAAAGACAGAGTCCTGGTCGCCAACCCTGCTTTGCCCAACCCGGTGCAGGACGCAGCCGAGCTGGCTGAGCTGAGAAGCGACCGCGACGGAACGCGTCGGGGGCGCATCGTGCTGGCCAATGGTTTTGCGGCGCATGGCGAGCCCGTGGCGCTCCATTTTGATTCGCGCGGCAAGGGTCGTGCGTTTCAATTGGCCGGTGGGCGCCTGCTGCCCGAGGCCGCCGTGAGCAAAGAATTGCGCGCGCGCTACGGTTGATTCAGAGTTCTCATTTCACAGCTCCCTCATGCTTCGTTACCTGACCCTGCCTGTCACGGCTTTTCAGCAAAACTGCTCCATCGTCTGGTGTGATCAGACGATGCAGGCCGCCGTGATCGACCCCGGCGGTGATCTGCCTCGCATCGTGAAGGCTGTGCTTGAACGAGGCCTGCAGCTTCAACAAATCCTGCTGACCCATGCGCACATTGACCACGCCGGCGGCACCGCAGCCTTGGCCCGTGACCAAGGCCTGCCCATCATCGGGCCGCACCCTGGCGACCAGTTCTGGATCGATGGCTTGAAGCAGCAGGCGCAGATGTTTGGTTTTCCGCCCTGCGAAGGCTTTGTGCCCGCCCGTTGGCTGCACGACGGGGACGAAGTGCGCGTGGGCGACGAGCTGCTGCAGGTGCGCCATTGCCCGGGCCACACGCCGGGCCACGTGGTGTTCTACAGCGCCACAGCCAAACGGGCCTTTGTGGGCGATGTGCTGTTTGCCGGCAGCATGGGTCGCACCGACTTTCCGGGTGGGGACCACGCCACCTTGATCAACAGCATCACCCAGCGTTTGTGGCCCATGGGCAACGACACGGTCTTCATACCGGGGCATGGCCCGGAAAGTACCTTTGGCACGGAGCGTCAGTCCAACCCCTATGTGGGTGGCACCTGAGTCCGCAGGCTGGGCCACAGCTTGTCCAGGCGCAGCACCTGCATCTTGAAGTGGTAGTCCACTTCGGCAGCCTGGGCCTCGACCAACGCTTCCAACTGCGAGCCCAGGGTGTCGGGCGGCAGGGTCAGTTGCGCCAGCACTTCCGATCCTTCATAGCTGACCGTGGCGCCCGAATTGCGCACGATGCTCAGCATGGCGCTGTTTTCGCGGGCCAGGTAGATGGCCATCGTGCTCGCACCGCGGTTGCGGGCATGGGTCACCGCGTGCTCAAACAGCCGGCCGCCCACGCCGCGCCCACGCACGCGGGGGTGCACCGAGACGCCAAACTCGGCGCTGCGGTGGTCTTCGGCAAAGGCCAGGTGCGACATCGCCACCAGGCGCAGGCGGGCGTCGAAGATGCCAAACACCTCGTCGCGGGCAAAGTCGAGCTGGGCGACATACTTTTCGATCTGCTCGTCACTTGCCACGTGGCCAAAGCGCAGGTGGCGGTCGTGTTCGTCCAGCGCCAGCAGGTGGGTCAGCACGCGGCTGCGGTGGCGCTCGGCCAGGCTGCGGATGGGCAGCCACTGCCAGACCCGGTGCGGCTTCTTGCGGTCGGGCGGCAGGGCAGCGTTCAGTTCGTCGGTGTGCATGGTCATGCTCAACCTCCCTTGGGAATGCGGCCATCCTACGCGATTGATTTAGGGTTAACCCTCAATTGACCTTGTTTCGAGCTCAGGGCGCCTCGAATGAGGGGATGCCACCATCGCTGGGGGAGCCAGCGCTGCAACCGGCGCGGCGTAGGGACTGGAACGGCGGGTTGTCACGGCGATAGGTGCCGGTGTACACTCATGGGCTGCCCTGGGTTCGGACGGGGTAGGTCGTGGCGCTCTTTTGAGCCGGCGAGGCCGCCTGTACAAGCGGTTCCAAAGGCTTGGGTTCCACGGTGATCAGTCCCCGAAAAACCTGTGCGATGCGGGTTGAAGGCTTGATTTCCCAGGCCCGCCCTGCGCGCACTTTCAGAAAGACCCTCATGAAGACCTTCAGCGCCAAACCGGCCGAAGTGAAGCACGAGTGGTTTGTGATTGACGCCACCGACAAGGTGCTCGGACGTATTGCCAGCGAAGCAGCACGCCGTTTGCGCGGAAAACACAAAGCCATTTACACGCCTCACGTCGATACCGGTGATTTCATCATCGTCGTCAATGCCGACAAGATCCGTGTCACCGGGGCCAAGGCCACCGACAAGATCTATTACCGGCACTCGGGCTACCCCGGTGGCATTTATGCCACGCCGTTCAAGGACATGCAGGCCAAGCACCCTGGCCGCGCCCTTGAAAAGGCCGTCAAGGGCATGTTGCCCAAGGGCCCCCTGGGCTATGCGATGGTCAAGAAGCTGAAGGTTTATGCCGGTGACACCCACCCGCACGCCGCTCAGCAGCCCAAACCGCTCGAGTTTTAAGGACCAAGCGATGATCGGACACTGGAACTACGGCACCGGCCGCCGCAAATCAAGCGTGGCCCGCGTGTTCATCAAGAAGGGCAATGGCCAGATTCTCATCAATGGCAAAACCATTGACGATTATTTCGGTCGCCAAACCTCGATCATGATTGTTCGCCAGCCATTGCTGCTGACGGGCAACAACGAGTCCTTCGACATCAAGATCAATGTGCACGGCGGCGGTGAATCCGGCCAAGCCGGTGCCGTTCGCCACGGCATCACCCGTGCGCTGATCGACTACGACACCGCGCTCAAGCCCGACTTGAGCCGTGCCGGCTTCGTGACGCGTGACGCGCGTGAAGTGGAACGTAAAAAGGTTGGCTTGCACGGCGCCCGTCGCCGCAAGCAGTTCAGCAAGCGCTGATCAACCTTGCAAGGCCACCTTCGGGTGGCCTTTTGCCTGGTTGGCCCCAACTTTGGCGCCATGCGCTGGAAATTGCTGCGACGAAGACTCTCGGTGAGCGCACCGAGAATGATCGTTCGCAGCCATTTGCCATGGCCCTTGCGCTGGGCCGCCTTGGCCGTGATGCTGGGTTTTTCAGCCGCTTTGGCGCTGTGGGCTTTTGAGCTCGGCAAAGACCTCGCGGGCCTGGACCGGGGCGACAAAGAAGAGCTGGTGCGCATTCGTGCCGACTTGGCTCAGCTGCACACCAGCCATGCCCAGGCCACCCAAGTTGCCAACACCGCCGACAGTTTGCTCAAGACCGAGCGTGCCGCTCAAGAGCGGCTGGCGCAACAGGTGCGCCAGCTGGAAGCAGACAAGCAGGCCTTGCGGGCCGACCTGAGCTTTTACGAGCGGCTGCTGCCCACAGCCGGTGAAGGCCTGCAGGTGCGCGGTCTGCAGGCGCAGGCGGGCACACCGGGCCAGCTGAAGTTTCAGCTGCTGGTGGTGCAAAACGGCAAGTCAGCGACCGAATTCAAGGGCCGCTACGACGTCTTGCTGAGTGGCCAACTGGATGGCAAGGCCTGGTCTCAGCCCTTGCCTGGCGGCCCGCAAGCCTTGCAGATGCGTCAGGTTACAAGGGTGGAAGGTCTGATCGACCATCCCAGCGCTGCCGTGATAAAAGCGGTGCAAGTCAGGGTGATGGACGCCACAGGCGCCACCAAAGCGACGCAGACCGTCAGGCTGTGATCGCCATAGCAGGAGATTCATGATGTGGTTGGGTAAGAAAAAACCGCCGCCCATTCGCAGCCTGATTGGCGAAGGCGTGGTCGTCAGCGGTGGCGTCAAGTTCACCGAAGGCTTGCGGGTGGATGGTCATGTGATGGGCGACGTGGTGGCGCAAGCCGACGGGCGCAGCATCCTGGTCATCAGCGACAATGCCCGCGTGCATGGCAGGGTGTTCGCCAGCCATGTGATCATCAACGGGGAAGTGCATGGCCCCATACACTGCACCGAGTTGCTGGAACTGCAACCCAAGGCCCGCGTGGTGGGTGACATTCGCTACGAAATGATTGAAATGCACCCCGGCTCTTTGGTCGAAGGTGAACTCAAGCCCTTGAAGAGCGCCGAAAAGCCCGCACTAAAGCTTGCAGCGTCCAACGACGCTTGACCCTTACTTTTGAAAGCCAGCCATGAACGCCGTAGCCGAAGCACTCGCCCCCGCAGCCGATGAGATGCCCGCACCGCTGATCTTCACCGACAGCGCCGCGGCCAAGGTCAAGGATTTGGTTGACGAAGAAGGCAACCCCGAGCTCAAGCTGCGCGTCTTCGTGCAGGGCGGCGGCTGCTCTGGTTTTCAGTACGGCTTCACGTTTGACGAAGTGGTCAATGAAGACGACACCCAGATGTCCAAGAACGGCGTCACCTTGTTGATTGACGCCATGAGCCTGCAGTACCTGGGCGGTGCCGAGATCGACTACAAAGAAGACCTGCAGGGCGCCCAGTTCGTCATCAAGAACCCCAACGCCACCACCACTTGCGGTTGCGGTTCTTCGTTTTCAGCCTGAAGCCCTGCTGAGCCGCTTCAAGCGGCAGGGTACAGCGCGCCCAGCACCCGCGGGCCCTTGGCGCCCGTGACCGCTGGCAGATTGCCGGGTAAACCGGCAATGTGTGCGCTAGCTAACCAAGCGAACGCCAAGGCTTCGACTTGATCGGGTGGCATGCCTGCGGCCGTGGTGCTTTGAACCCGGGTTCCGGCTGCCGCCCGCGCCGCCAGTCTGGACATCAAGTAGGTGTTGAAGGCGCCACCGCCACAAACCAGCAATTCGTTGCAGGCACTTGCGTGCCGCCGCAGCGCCTGAGCGACCGTCTCGGCGGTGTACTCGGCCAGGGTGCACATCACGTCCTCGGGTTTGCTGTTGGCGACCGCGGCGTGTTGGCCCAGCCAGTCAGCGTCAAAGAGATCGCGCCCCGTGCTCTTGGGCGGTAACCGTTGCAGGTAAGGCTCGGACATCAGACTGGCCAGCAGTTTGGGCAGGATCTGGCCTGTCGCCGCCCAGGCACCATCAGCGTCAAAAGGCTTGCCCAGGTGGCGCTGAATCCACAAGTCCATCAGCATGTTGCCCGGCCCGGTGTCGAAGCCCAGCACCGCGCCATCTGACTTGAGCAGTGTGATGTTGGCAATGCCGCCCACATTGAGCACGGCCACGTCCGCACCGGCCTGTGCAAAGCAAGCCGCATGAAATGCGGGCACCAGGGGGGCGCCCTGGCCACCGGCCGCCACGTCCCGCGATCGAAAGTCACACACCACGGCAACGCCGGTCAGCTCGGCCAGCAGAGAGCCGTTCATCAACTGCAGGGTGTAACCATAGTCGTCAAACCCGCCCGGGCGATGCCGCACCGTTTGCCCGTGTGCGCCCAAGGCGGCCACCTGGGAGGCGACAAGGCCGGATTGCTGCAGCAGCAGCGCCACCACCTGGGCATAGCACAGCATCAGCGCGTTGGTGGCCAGTGCAGCGCGGTGCAGCTCATCGGAGCCGCTGTGGTTGAGGGCCAGCAACTCGGCCTTCAGGCTGGCTTCAAAGGCCACATGGACGTGAGCCTGAGACACCAAGCGGGGTAGGCGGCTCGAGCCTGAGGCGCCAGAGCCGATGGTGCCTGCGCCCCTGGTTTCAGCCAGAACGCCGTCCACACCATCCAGCGAGGTGCCCGACATCAGCCCTATGAACCAGGCCACGGCTTAGCCTGTGGGCCGGGCTTTACTCGGCGCTGCGCCGCTGGCTGGTGAGCGTCTGCGCTACATCCAGCTTGGCTTGCACCGTGCGCACGACTTCCGAAAACTGGGCGCGTGCTTTGTTGTCGAGCGCCAGCGTTTCGGTGCTGCGGGCCACGCGCAGGGGGTCCTGATGCTGGCCGTTGACGCGGAATTCAAAGTGCAGGTGCGGCCCGGTGGCCCAGCCTGTCATGCCCACCGCGCCCAGGCGTTGGCCTTGCGCAATCCGCTGACCCACCTTCACGTCCTTGCGGCTGAGGTGGGCGTACAGCGTGCTCTTGCCGTTGCCGTGGGTCAGTTGCACCACATTGCCGTAGCCGTTTTTCCAGCCGGCG
Source organism: Betaproteobacteria bacterium (assembly GCA_043743835.1). Classification (GTDB taxonomy): domain Bacteria; phylum Pseudomonadota; class Gammaproteobacteria; order Burkholderiales; family Burkholderiaceae_C; genus Rubrivivax. Next base: position 109,927 of record JAYTVT010000096.1, on the reverse strand, counting down.
AACTCCACCACACCATCACCCACCGCGCGCACCGGGGTGCCGGTGGGCGCGCCGTAGTCCACACCCAGGTGGGCACGCCACTTTTGCATCAGGGGATGAAACCGCATCGCAAAGCCCGAAGTGACGCGAGAGAACTCCATCGGGCTGGCCAGGAAGGCGCGTCGCTTGCTGCGGCCGTCCAAAGCGAAGTAGCCGCCTCGGTCATTGGCAGGCGCGAACCACACCGCATGGTGGGCACGGCCGGCGTTGACAAACTCGGCCGCTTGAATGCGACCGGCACCTTCGTTCCAGGGCACCGGCTGATCGTCGGCGGTCAAGGTTTCGTAGGCCACACTGAAGGTGTCGCCTTTGCGCAGCTCGCGGTGGAAGTCGATGTCGGTGGAAAAGATGTCCGACAACTCGGCGGCCACCGAGTCAGGCAGGCCCGCTTCATCGGTGGCGGCAAACAGGCTGCTGCGGATGGTGCCGCTGGCCAGGCGCGTGGTGTAGCCATAGGGCACCGCGCGCAGGCTGGTTTGCCAGCGGCCGTCGGTGCCGCGCAGCAGGCTCATGCGGTTGAAATGCGACTTGGCCAGGTCGGCGCTTTCGTTGGCGAAACGGGCGACCAGATCCTGCAAACTGCCGTCGGCGTTGGTGTTGACGGTAACGAGCTTGCCGCCGCGGCCGCTGAGCAGTTGGCGGCTGAGATAGTCACTGCGCATGAAAGCCGATGCGGTGGAATCCCGAACGCCCAAGCGGGTCAACAGCGATTCCACGGTGTCGGTGGACCGCGTGATCTCACTCCGAGACAGCGTGATCTCTTGGGCGGCCAAGGCTTCCAGTTGGGTCTGCAATCCGGTGGGCTGCACCGTCTGGACGATTAAACGCTGCGGCAGCGGTGTGGCGTCGTTGACCAATGGGGCCACGGCGATGGCCGTGATGCCCGTGCCCGCAAGCAATGCCACCATGGCCACGACGATGGCCTTGTGGTTGCGTCGACCAAATTGCTCCAGGTCTTGCGCGGTGGGTGCAGATGGAATGGTCACGCGAGGCAGTGGAACAGGTGGTTGAATCGGATAGCGGATGGGGTAGCGAGCGGCGCTGGAAGCGCCCGTTTGAGCCGGCACAGATGAGCGATGGTTGAGCCTTTGAGCCGACGCCTCAAGCCTGTCTGAAGCCGATACCCGTCCACTAGAATTGATTGCCAGGTTCTTGGCAGGGCCAAGTGCAGGTCTCACCGGTGGAGCAGACCCATCAGTATAGCGAAGCCCCCCGTACGAACCACCCACAAAACTCCCCGTTACCCATGCCCATGTCCGAGACCCCCAGCACCCCACCGAGCTCAGACCCCCAGCACCCCATCACCGACCGGGTGCGCGAAGCTCTGAAGGTGTCGCTGCGTGGCTGCGAAGAGTTGCTGCCCGAGGCCGAGTGGCTGAAGAAGCTGGCTCGTTCCGAAGCCACAGGTCAGCCCTTGCGCATCAAATTGGGGTTGGACCCGACGGCGCCTGACATCCATATCGGCCACACCGTGGTGCTGAACAAGATGCGCCAGCTGCAAGACCTGGGGCATACGGTGATATTTCTCATCGGCGACTTCACGTCGATGATTGGCGACCCCTCGGGCCGCAACGCCACACGCCCGCCGCTGACGCGCGAGCAAATCGAGGCCAACGCCCAGACCTACTACCGCCAGGCCAGCCTGGTGCTGGACCCGGCCAAGACCGAGATTCGCTACAACAGCGAGTGGAGCGATCCGCTGGGTGCGCGCGGCATGATCGAACTGGCCGCCAAGTACACGCTGGCGCGGATGCTCGAACGTGACGACTTCACCAAGCGCTTCAAGGCCGGCAACCCCATCAGCGTGCACGAGTTGCTTTACCCGCTGATGCAAGGTTATGACTCGGTGGCGCTGAAGAGCGACTTGGAACTGGGCGGAACCGACCAGAAGTTCAACCTGCTGGTGGGCCGGGCGCTGCAAACCGAATACGGCCAGGAGCCGCAGTGCATCCTGACCATGCCACTGCTCGAAGGCCTGGATGGCGTCGAGAAGATGAGCAAGAGCAAGAACAACTACATCGCCATCACCGACGACGCCAACACCATGTTTGCCAAGGTCTTGTCGATCAGCGATGTGCAGATGTGGAAGTGGTTCACGCTGTTGTCATGGCGAGCCGAGTCCGAGATCGCGCAGCTCAGACAAGAAACCGAAGCCGGCCGCAACCCCAAGGACGCCAAGGTTCAGCTGGCCAAGGAGCTCACGGCGCGCTTTCACAACCGCAGCGCAGCCGATGCCGCCGAAGAAGACTTTCAGCGTCGTGCCGCCGGCGGTGCACCCGACGAGATGCCCGAGGTGCAGCTCAGCTGCGCGCCGCTGGCCATCGGCGCGCTGCTCAAGCAGGCGGGCTTGGTGCCGTCCTCCAGCGAGGGCCTGCGCATGGTGGAGCAGGGCGGTGTGCGGATTGATGGCACCGTGGTCAGTGACAAGGGCCTGAAGGTGGATGCTGGCCGCTATGTGGTTCAAGTGGGCAAGCGCAAGTTCGCCCGCGTCACGGTTTTGGCCTGAAGGCAAGGCGCGTGACCATGCAGGTCAGCGCCTACCTCAAGCTGTCCATCGCGGTGGCCGTGTGCACCATCGCGTTGAAGACGGGTGCTTGGTGGGTGAGCGACAGCGTCAGCCTGCTCAGCGATGCGCTGGAGTCCTTGGTCAACCTGGCCGGCGCCATGTTTGCACTGGCCATGGTGACCGTGGCTGCCCAGCCGCCTGACGAAGAGCACCCCTACGGCCATCACAAGGCCGAGTATTTCTCCAGTGGCTTTGAAGGCGTGCTGATCTTTGCCGCTGCGTTGGGCATCGTCTGGGCAGCGGTGCACCGCCTGCTGGACCCGCAGCCTTTGCAGGCGGTGGGCTTGGGCATCGCGCTGTCGGTGGTCAGCTCGGCCATGAACGGTGCGCTGGCCTACAGCATGCTGCGCAAGGCGCGCGCGGTGCGGTCGATGGCGCTGGAAGCCGATGCACGTCACCTCTACACCGACGTGTGGACCAGCGCAGGCGTGGTGGTGGGGTTGCTGGCCACGCAGACCACAGGCTGGCTTTGGCTGGACCCGGTGGTGGCCATCGCGGTGGCCCTGAACATCTTGCGCGAAGGCGCTTCATTGGTTTGGCGTTCAGCCGGTGGCTTGATGGACCAGGCGCTTGAGCCCGAAGTGCGTGCCGAGATCGACAAGGTACTGCAAAGCTTTGCCCACCATGCCATTCGCTTTGACCACGTGGGCACGCGCCGCGCAGGACAGCGGCGTTTTGTCGACCTGCACATGCACATGCCGGCGGCCTGGACGCTGGGTCGCGCTGCCGCCGTGCGCACCAGCGTCGAGCAGGCTTTGATGAGCGCCGTGCCGGGTTTGCGCGCCACCATCCAGTTACTGCCGCTGGACGTGGAAGCGCACTTTGACGACCCCAAGGACTTGCTGTGATCGCGCTGGTGCAACGGGTGCTGCAAGCACGCGTGGATGTGGCGGGTGTCACCGTGGGTGCCATCGACCAGGGTTTGCTGGTGCTGGTCTGTGCCGAGCCCGCAGACACAGAAGTGCTGGCCAGCAAGCTCGTTGACAAGCTGCTGAAGCTGCGCATCTTCAGCGACGAAGCTGGCAAGATGAACCGCAGCGTGCAGGATGTGGCGGGCGGCCTTTTGATCGTTTCGCAGTTCACGCTGGCGGCCGATGTGTCCGGCGGCAATCGGCCCAGCTTCACCGGTGCGGCTGGGCCTGAACAGGGCCAAGCGCTTTACAACACGGTGCTGCGTCTGGCCTGTGAGCGCCACCCGATGGTGGCCAGTGGCCGTTTTGGCGCGGACATGCAGCTGTACCTGGTCAACGACGGGCCGGTGACCATTCCCCTCACCTTGCGCTGATCACCTTGCAGGGATGCTCCTGCGCTGATCACGGTGCGCTGAGCAGAACGTCGCGAAGAAGCATTCCTGGCCTGGCACCTCGCTGCAGGGCCTGGGCGTTGGCGTGCGAGATGAGGCCGGTGTGCAGTGTGGACTGTGCGTCGCCGATGCGCGCGCTGGTGTGGGCCACGGTGCAGGCCGCCATGCCTTGGGCTTGCATCAGGGCCAGGGCGGCGATGCCTGCATCGTCCAAGCCCACGCCGGCGTCGTTGAACACCGCCATCAACACCTGGCCCTGCAAGGCGAAGCGGCCCGCGCTGAGGCCGCCGTGCGAGCCCGTGACCACCACGCAACCCATGCCGTCATCGATGGCCTCGGTGATGCTGTCCAGCACCAGCAGCGGCACGCCCCAAACAAAAAGGCCGCCCGGTGGGGCGACCCTGGTGGCAGAGCTGGGGGCGGAGCTGGCGTCGGCAGACTCAGCCACAGCGCACGTCAGTCGGCGTTTCAGTTGGCCGGTCAGTCCGCTACTCAGTCAGCGTACTGGCCAGCGGCCTTGATCGCCGGGCCCCACTTGTTGATCTCGGCTTCGACAAACTTTTTGTGCTCGGCGGCGTTGACGCGGCTGTCGGTGATGACGACGGCGCCCAGCGCTTCTTGGCGCTTGATGAAGTCGGCGTCTTTCAGGGCGTTGCGCAGTGCAGCGTTCACCTGGTCCAACACCGCCTTGGGCGTGCCCTTGGGCGCGTACAGGCCGTGCCAGATCGACACGTTGAAGCCCTTCAACCCCTGCGAGTCCAGCGTGGGCAGCTTGGCCAACGCTGGCGTGGTCAGCGGCTTCATGGTGGTGACGGCAAACGCCTTGACCTTGCCCGACTCGATCTGGCCGGTGGTGTTGGTGGTCTGGTCGCACATCAGGTCCACCTGGCCGCCCAGCAGGTCGGTCATGGCGGGGGCGGTGCCCTTGTAGGGCACGGTGGTCATGTCGACCTGCATGCCTTGCTGGAACAGCAGGCCACACAGGTGTGAAGCGGCCCCCAGCCCGGCGTTGGCCAGGTTGATCTTGCCCTTGTTGGCGTTGATCCAGGTGCGCAGCTCGGCGAAGTTGTTGGCCGGCAAGGTGCTGCGGCCGATCAGGGTCATGGGCACCTCGTTGATCATGCCCAGGTACTCAAAGTCTTCCAGCGTCTTGTAGGGCATGTTGCGGTACAGGGCAGGGCTGGTGGCCATGCCAATGTGGTGCAGCAAAAAGGTGTAGCCATCAGGGCTGGCCTTGGCCACCTTGCCGGCACCCAACGTGCCACCTGCGCCGCCCACGTTTTCGACGATCACGGTCTGGTTGTTCAGGCCTTTGGCCAGCACCACGGCCAGGTCACGAGCCACTTTGTCGGTGGGGCCGCCAGCGGCAAAGGGCACCACCAGGGTGATGGCCTTTTCAGGGTAGGCAGCCATAGCGGCACCGGCGGCTGCGAAGGCCGTCAAAGCCAACAGGGTCTTCTTCATGGGGTGTCTCCGTTGCGGATGGGTGTTGTCTGAACGCGGATCGTAGGCATTTGGTTGTCCTGGCGCCGCGTGGGAAATACTTATCCCCAGGCCTGCTGGGTGAACCTTGGGCGGATCCGGCGGGCCCTTGCCGAGGAGCCGCCCGTTTCGCACCGCGGGTCAGGCGTAGCTGCGTTTGTCCTCAATGACCTTGCCATCGTTGGGCAGGCTGCCGGGCGCAGCCAGCACGATGTCGGCGCGCAGCTTGGTCACGTCGCGTACCGTGCTGGCCACCGCAGCCGCCAGCCCTTCTACAGCGCTGACGCTCTCCACGTGCAAAGTCATGCGGTCGTTGGCCATCTCACCTTCCACCACCAAGCGGGCGCGCTTGATCTCAGGGTGGCGCTTGAGCACTTCAGCCACCTGGCTGGGGTGGACAAACATGCCGCGAACCTTGGCGGTCTGGTCGGCGCGTCCCATCCAGCCCTTGATGCGGGTGTTGGTGCGGCCGGTCGGGCAAGTTCCTGCCAGCACCGCGCTCAGGTCGCCGGTGCCAAAGCGCACCAAAGGGTAATCGGGGTTGAACACCGTCACCACCACTTCGCCCACTTCGCCATCGGGCACGGTGTCTGCGGTGCCGGGCCGCACGATTTCGAGCAGGATGCCTTCGTCCAGCACCAGCCCCTCACGCGCCGCGGTCTCGTAGGCGATGACACCGGCTTCAGCCGTCGCATAGGCTTGGTAGGCGGTGATGCCACGCCCGGCCAGCCAGTCGCGCAGGCTGGGCGGAAAGGCCTCGCCACTGACCAGCGCCTTCTTCAAGCTGGGCAGGGCCACGCCCATCTCTTGCGCCTTTTCGATCAGGATGCGCAAAAAGCTGGGTGTGCCGGCATAGGCGTCGGGCTGCAAATCGGCCATGGCCTGCAACTGCAATTCGGTGTTGCCCACACCGCCCGGGAAGACCGTGCAGCCCAGCGCAAGAGCGCCACTCTCCATGATCCAGGCCCCTGGGGTCAGGTGGTAGCTGAAGCTGTTGTGCACCAGATCACCGGCACAGAAGCCTGCAGCGTGCATGGCGCGGGCGGTGCGCCAGTAGTCGCTGGCTTCGCCTTCGGGCTCGTAAATGGGGCCAGGAGACTGGTAAACGCGCTTGGCCGGGCGCAGCGCGCGCTGCGCTGTCCAGCCCAGGGCCGAAAAGCCGCCAAACACGCTGCCCGCGTGGCGCGCTTTTTGTTTCTCGAACAGCTCGTGCTTGCGCGTCACTGGTAACAGGGCCAGTGCGGCGCGTGTTTGTACGCTGCCGGGGTCGACACCGGCCAGGCTCTGCGCCATCGCGGGCACCGCGAGGGCCGCACGCAGGTGCGAGGGCAGGGCGGCCATCAAGGCAGCTTCACGCTCGCCTGGGGTGCGCGTTTCCAGGGCGGTGTGGGCTTGGGTGTTGCTCATGGGCCGGTCCGGTTATCTCTTGGTTTATTTCTCGATCTGGGGCTGATGCGCAGGCAGCAGGTGATGACCCGTGGTTCAGTCTTCCTGGTCCCAGCGCGCGAGCCGCTTCTTGACCTCATCAACCAGCTTGCGTTGCTCGGTGGCTGACTTCACGACCACGGTGTCCCACTGCGGCGTCAGCGCCAGTTTGCGCGCCAGGCGCGCGGTGATGGTGGTCGCGTCGGCGCTGAGTTCCACCACACGTTTGCCGCGCAGCTCAAAGGCATTGCCACGCTCGGCCAGCTTCAGGTCGCGCAGGTTGCGCTTGATTTGCAGCAGCGCTTCTTCGGGCTTGAAAGGGGGCGGCGCGAAGCCGCCGAGGTCATCACTCACCGTCATCTCCATCGCGCATCAAGCACACGCCGCGGAACCGGCTTCGCCGGGCCGCTGGGGTGGCCCCCTTGGGGGGAGCGGCGCAGCCGCTTCGGGGGGGTCAACTTAACCAACGCTTGCGGCGCTTGTAGCTCTTGCCGCCCTTGAAGCTCTTGCGGTCGCCGCCGCCCATGCCCAGGTAAAACTCCTTGACGTCTTCGTTTTCGCGCAGCGCTTTGGCCTCGCCGTCCATCACGATGCGGCCGTTTTCCAGGATGTAGCCGTAGTCGGCGTAGCGCAGCGCCATGTTGGTGTTTTGCTCGGCCAGCAAGAAGGTGACCTTCTCGCGCTGGTTCAGGTCTTTGACGATCTCAAACACCTCTTCCACGATCTGTGGCGCCAGGCCCATGCTGGGTTCGTCCAGCAACACCATCTTGGGGTTGGCCATCAGCGCACGGCCGATGGCGCACATTTGTTGCTCGCCGCCGCTGGTGTATGCGGCCTGGCTGCTGCGGCGCTCTTTCAGCCGCGGAAAGTAGTTGTAGACCTTCTCCAGCGTGGCCGCCACAGCGGCCTTGCCGTCGGTGCGCGTGTAGGCGCCGGTCATCAGGTTGTCTTCGATGCTCAGGTGAGCAAAACAGTGGCGCCCCTCCATGACCTGGATCACGCCACGGTTGACCATCTCACTGGTGCTGAGCTTTTCAATGCGCTCGCCGCGTAGCTCAATGCTGCCCTTGGTGACCTCGCCGCGTTCACCTGCCAGCAAATTGCTGACGGCTCGCAGCGTGGTTGTCTTGCCCGCGCCATTGCCACCCAGCAAAGCCACCACACCACCCTCGGGCACCTGGAGCGAAACGCCCTTGAGCACCAGGATGACGTGGTTGTAGATGACTTCGATGCCGTTGACGTTGAGAAGGATGTTGCTCATTGAGATTCCGATGCATCCATTGCAGCTAGAGCGGGCAAGTCAGCCAGGGTGGCCAGGACAGTCAGGTAGCGAAGGCAATCAAGCCAGCCAAAGCGACCAGGGCTGGCGGCAAAGCCGCCGCCCGCCCCTCAAGCAGCCGCCGCGGAACCGGCTTCGCCGGGCCGCCAGGGGCTGCCCCCCTTGAGGGGGGAGCGGCGTGAGCCGCTCCGGGGGGTGGGCCTAACTCTGGCAGTCTGCGCCCGTACGACGCTCAATCTTCTTCTCAGCCGCGTACTTGTCGGCAGCGGCCCTGATCATCGGCTTGATGATGGCGCTGTCGCTCTCGTACCAGTCAGAGGTGAAGCTCCACTTCTTGCCGTCCCAGGTGTGAACACGGGCCCAGGTGGCACCGCGGTGGTCGGCACAGCTGGTGCTGATGGGGCGCATCACGCCGGCAAAGCCCAGGGCGTCCAGCTTCTTCTGGTCCAGTGCCAGGTTTTCATAACCCCAACGGGCTTGCTCGCCGGTCATGACCTTGCCTTTGCCGTAGCGCTCTTGTGCGCGCTTGACACCTTCCACGGCCAGCATGGCGGCCGTCAGGCCGCGCATGTACAGCACCTGGCCCACTTCGTCCTTCGGCCCCGTGCCTTGGCCCTTGTCATGCACCTTGGCCAGCACTTCCTTGACGATGGCCGAGTTGGGCTCGGCACCGTGTTGCAGCGCCAGGCCGCTGTAGCCCTTGGCGCCGTCGCCCACGTCCTTGACGTCCGGCTCGGCCGCGGCCCACCACACGCCGTACATCTTTTCGCGTGGGTAGCCCGTGGCTTGCGCTTCCTTGAGCGCGGTGCTGTTCATCACGCCCCAGCCCCACAGCAACACGTAGTCAGGGCGGTTTTGGCGAATCTGCAACCAGGTGGCCTTTTGCTCCACGCCAGGGTGGGTCACAGGCAGCAACGACAACTCAAAGTTGTGCATCTTGCTGCGTTCCACCAGCAGCGGAATGGGCTCTTTGCCAAACGGGCTGTCGTGATACACCAGCGCAAACTTCTTGCCCTTGAGCTTGTCCCAGCCGCCTTCTTTCTTGGCGATGTGCTGCAACAGGATGTCGGCCGCGTCCCAGTAGGTGCCAGTGAGCGGGAAGTTCCACTTGAAGACGTTGCCGTCGGTGCTCTCACTGCGGCCATAGCCGGCGGTGATCAGCGGGATCTTGTCGCCGGGCGCCTTTTCGGTCAGCGCAAAGGTGATGCCGGTGGACAGCGGCTGGAACACCGTGGCGCCACCGTTCTTGCCCTTCAGGCGCTCATAACACTCCACGCCACGGTATGTGGCGTAGCCGGTTTCGCATTCTTCGAAACTGACCTTGACGCCGTTGATGCCGCCGCGGGCATTGGTCAGCTTCAGGTAGTCGACATAGCCGTTGGCAAACGGCACGCCATTGGGTGCGTAAGCGCCGGTGCGGTACACCAGCACGGGGTAGAACTGCTCCTTGGCTTGCGCGAACGCCAGCGTCGAAGTCAGCAGGGTGCTCGCTGCAGCCACCGCAAGCGCGGCGCCCAGGGCAAAGGTCTTGAACTTCATGTCTGCCTCCAGAGGTGGATCATCATCAAACGGCACTCGTCAGTGCCCCGGTCAATCGAGCGGCCCGTCGGCCATCCGAACTTGTTTTGCGAATCAATGCGGAAAGGGCCACAGCCGCAGTTTTTCTTTGGCCGTGGACCACAACCGAGCCAAACCGTGTGGCTCAACGATCAGGAAAAACACGATCAGCGCGCCAAAGATCATCAACTCGGCGTGGGCTACGGTGGCGGTGTCGATGTTCACGCCAACCAGAGCCCCCATCGCAGGCAGCGCACGGTTCAGAAAGATCGGCAAGATCACGATGAAAGCCGCGCCAAAGAAGCTGCCCATGATGGAGCCCAGGCCGCCGATGATGATCATGAACAGCAGCTGAAAACTGCGGTCGATGGAAAACGCCGCTGGCTCCCACGAACCCAGGTGCACAAAGCCCCACAGCGCGCCAGCCACGCCGACGATGAAACTGCTGACCGCGAAGGCGGTGAGCTTGGCGTACACGGGGCGAATGCCAATCACCGAAGCGGCCACGTCCATGTCGCGAATGGCCATCCACTCGCGCCCAATGTGGCTGCGCACCAGGTTCTTGGCGGCAATAGCGAACACCACCAAGATGCCCAGACAGAGCAGGTACTTCTCATGCGGTGTGTTGATGCTGATGCCAAACACATTGAGGTTGCTGACGCTGACCGAGCCGCTGGCCGTGTTGTTGGTGAACCATTTGACGCGCAAGAAGGCCCAGTCGCAGAAGAACTGCGCGGCCAGCGTGGCCACCGACAGGTACAGCCCCTTGATGCGCAGGCTGGGGATGCCAAAAATCACGCCCACCACCGTGGCGCAGGCGCCGCCCAGCAGCAGCGAAAGCAGCAAGGGCATACCGTCGATGCGCACGCTGAAGTTGTAGGCCGCGTAAGCACCCACCGCCATGAAGGCGCCGGTGCCCAGGCTGATCTGACCGCAATAGCCGACCAGGATGTTCAGGCCCAGCGCGGCCAGGCTCAGGATCAGAAAGGGAATCAGGATGGCGCGGAACATGTACTCGTCCACCATCATCGGCACCACCAGCGCCGCAAAGGCCACCACCAGCCAGATCGCGATGCGGTCTTGCGCAATTGGAAAGACCTGGCTGTCGTTGGTGTAGGTGGTCTTGAACTGACCGTTTTCTCTGTACAGCATCAGGCCTCCTGCCGGGCCGTCCCAAAGGAGGCCTGCGCCCCCAAGGAGGCCTGCGCCCCCTTGGGGGGCTGCGAATGAAATGAGTTTGGGGGCCACATGACTAGACCCGATCGATGATTTTTTCGCCGAACAAGCCCTGCGGCCGGACGAGCAATACAAACAACACCAGCACGTAGCCAAACCAGATCTCGATGCCGCCACCCAGCGAAGGCCCGATGTAGACCTCGGACAGCTTTTCACCCACGCCGATGATCAGCCCCCCGATGATGGCGCCAGGCACGCTGGTCAAGCCGCCCAGGATCACCACCGGCAGCGCCTTCAGCGCCAGCACCGCCAACGAGAACTGCACGCCCAGCTTGCTGCCCCAGATCATGCCGGCCACCAACGCAGCAAAGCCGGCCACGGCCCAGACGATGACCCACACGCGGGACAACGGAATGCCGATGCTTTGCGCCGCCTGGTGATCGTCGGCCACCGCGCGCAATGCGCGGCCGGTGCTGGTCTTCTGGAAAAACAGGCTCAGTGCAACCACCAGTGAAGCGGCGATGGCGGCGGCGTAGAGGTCTTCCTTGTTGATCAGGATGCCGCCCTGGAACGTGCTTTCCAGCAGGAAGATCGGGTCCTTGGGCAGACCGATGTCGATTTTGTAGATGTCGCTGCCGAAGATGGTCTGGCCCAGGCCGTCCATGAAGTAGGCGACGCCCAGTGTGGCCATCAGCAGCGTCACGCCTTCCTGGTTGACCAGCTTGCCCAGCACCAGCCTTTCGATCAGCCAGGCCACGGCCACCATGACCACCATGGCCGCTGCGAAGGCCATCACATTGGCCAGCACCTTGCTGTCAAAACCGAGCAGTTCCGGAAACCATTCCGAGAACCGCGCCATGGCCAGCGCTGCAAACAGCACCATGGCACCTTGCGCGAAGTTGAAGACGCCGCTGGCCTTGAAGATGAGCACCAGGCCCAGCGCCACCAGCGAATACAGCATGCCCGTCATCAGGCCGCCAAACAGAGTTTCGATAAAGGATCCCATCAGGACTCCCGCAAGGACAGGTAAACGTGGTGCTTGAGCATCAGTGAGAAGTCCCCAGGTAAGCGCTGATCACATCGGGGTTGGCGCGCACTTCCTCGGGCGTGCCGTCACCGATCTTCTTGCCGTAGTCGAGCACCACCACGCGGTCGCTGATGTCCATCACCACGCCCATGTCGTGCTCGATCAACACGATGGTGGTGCCGTACTCGTCGTTGACGTCCAGCACAAAGCGGCTCATGTCCTGCTTTTCTTCGACGTTCATGCCGGCCATGGGTTCGTCCAGCAGCAGCACCTGCGGTTCCATGGCCAGCGCTCGGCCCAGGTCGACGCGCTTTTGAAGTCCATACGGCAGGCGGCCGACGGGGGTTTTGCGAAAGGCCTGGATCTCCAGAAAGTCGATGATCTTCTCGACCACCTCGCGGTGTTCGGTTTCTTCTTTTTCGGCAGCACCAAACCAGGGGTTGCGCATGGCCTGTTGAAAGATGTTGGTCTTCATGCGCAGGTTGCGCCCGCTCATGATGTTGTCGATGACGCTCATGCCCTTGAACAGCGCCAGGTTCTGGAAGGTGCGGGCCACGCCCATTTCAGCCACCTGGCGGCTGTTCATGTGGCTGAAGGTCTGACCGCGAAAGCTGATGGCGCCTTCCTGTGGCGCATAGACGCCGTTGATGCAATTGAGCATGCTGCTCTTGCCTGCACCGTTGGGGCCGATGATGGCGCGCACCTCGTGTTCGCGCACGTTAAAGCTGATGTCGGTGAGCGCCTTCACGCCACCAAAGCGCAGGCTGATGTTCTTGACGTCGAGGATGACGTCGCCGATTTTTTTGCTCATGCTGCAGCCTTCACCGACGCAAACGTCTTGGCATCCTGGATCGGCAACGTGGCGCTGACGCTGCCCGTGCGTCCGTCTTCAAACTTCACGGCGGTTTCGATGAACTGCTCGGTCTTGCCGCCATACAGCGCGTCGACCAGCACCTGGTACTTGTCGTTGATGTAGCCGCGCTTGACCTTGCGGGTGCGGGTCATCTCGCCGTCGTCGGCGTCGAGCTCTTTGTGCAGCACCAAGAAGCGACTGATCTGGCTGCCTGCCAGCATGGTGTCGGCAGCCAGGTCGGCGTTGACCTTTTCCACGCAGTCGCGGATCAGCTCCAGCACCTCTTTCTTGGCCGCCAGGTCGGTGTAGCCGGCGTAGGGCAGATTGCGCCGTTCGGCCCAGTTGCCCACCGCTTCAAAGTCGATGTTGACAAAGGCGCAGACCTTTTCGCGCTGGTCGCCAAAGGCCACTGCTTCTTTGACGAAAGGGAAGAACTTGAGCTTGTTCTCGACGTACTTGGGCGCAAACATCGCGCCGTCTGCGGGCCCGCCCTTGATCCGGCCCACGTCTTTGGCGCGGTCGATGATCTTCAGGTGGCCACCGGCGTCCAGAAAGCCGGCGTCGCCCGTGTGGTACCAGCCGTCGGCCGTCAAAACCTCGGCGGTGGCGGCAGGGTTCTTGTAGTACTCCTTCAAGAGGCCAGGGCTCTTGACCAAAATTTCACCGTTGTCGGTGACCTTGATCTCCACGCCGTTGATGGGCACACCCACGGTGTCGGCCTTGGCTTCGTGGTCGGGCTGCAGGCAGACAAACACCGCGGTCTCGGTGCTGCCGTAGAGCTGCTTCAGGTTGATGCCAATGCTGCGGTAGAAGGTGAACAGGTCAGGGCCGATGGCCTCGCCCGCGGTGTAAGCCACCCGCACACGCGACAGGCCCAGCGTGTTGCGCAGCGGGCCGTAGATGGCCAGGTTGCCCAGCGCGTACATCAAGCGGTCGCCCAACCCAACCGACTTGCCGTCCATCAAGGTCGGGCCGACACGCTTGGCCACGTCCATGAAGTGGTGAAAGATGCGGCGCTTGAGGCTGGACGCGTCTTCCATGCGGATCATCACACTGGTCAACAAGCCTTCAAAAATGCGCGGTGGCGCAAAGTAGTAGGTGGGGCCGATTTCCTTCAGGTCGATGGTTACCGTGGCCGCGCTCTCGGGACAATTGACCACATAGCCGCAGGCCAGCCACTGGGCGTAGCTGAAGATGTTCTGGCCGATCCAGGCCAAAGGCATGTAGGCCAGCACTTCTTCACGCGCAGTGAGCTTGTCAAAGTCTTGGCCAGCGACGGCGCGGTCCAGCAGCGTGTGGTGGGTGTGCACCACGCCCTTGGGGTTGCCGGTGGTGCCGCTGGTGAAGAACATGGCCGCCACGTCATGCGGCTGGCACTGCGCCACCTCGTCGTCAAACAGGCGTGCGTTGCTCTGGTCGTGGGCCTGGCCAGCGGCCACCAGGGCGTCCAGGCTGTCCACACCGGCTTCGTTGTAGTTGCGCAGGCCACGCGGGTCGTCAAACCAGACGCGCTTGAGCGTGGGGCACTGTTCGCGCAGTTCCAGCAGCTTGTCGACCTGCTCCTGATCTTCAACGATGGCAAAGCCAACTTCGGCGTTGTTGATGGGAAAAACGTATTCGGTGGATGCCGCGTCTTGGTACAGCGGCACCGGAATGGCACCCAAGGCCTGCGCGGCCAGCATGCCGGCGTACAGGCGCGGGCGGTTGTCGCCCACCACGATGATGTGGTCGCCGCGTTTCAGCCCCGCTTGGGCCAGCCCGCAGGCCAGTCGGCGCACCAGCGTGGCCAGTTCAGACCAGGTGGTGGTTTGCCAAATGCCGTAAACCTTTTCGCGCAAGGCAGCGGCTTGCGGGCGGGCTTGGGCGTGGTCCAACATCAAACGGGGAAACGTCGACGGCACGGGCTTGTCTCCTGGTGCTTTGTGCGCATTCTGGTTTTCACTTTGACGCCATGTTGTCGTTGCGACGACAATTTAAGGGTTAGCCCGAGCAGGTGTTTCACTGAGGAAACGGTCATGCCATCACGCGCTTTCCCGTCAGCTTCGCGTGCTGTGGCGGCCCAGGCCGCGCGATCACGCTCGGCTTTGCCCGCTGACTTGGAGCTGATCCCGTGGTTGCCTCGGTTGGACATTTCTGAGCGCGAGCGCGTGGTGGCTGACCTGCGCGTGCTCAACGTGGAACCGGGCGAACTGGTCTGCCGCGTGGGCCGGCCGGTGACCTATTGGTTTGGTGTGCTCGACGGGCTGCTGAAGATGAGCAACGACAGCTCCATGGGCATCCCCATCACCTTCACCGGTGTGCCCTCGGGCGGCTGGTTTGGTGAAGGCACGGTGCTCAAGAACGAGGTCTACCGCTACAACATCCAGGCCCTGCGCAAGAGCGTGGTGGCCGGCATCACCGCCGACACCTTTCACTGGCTGCTGGACCGCAGCATCGGCTTCAACCGCTTTGTGATGATGCAGCTGAATGAGCGCTTGGGGCAGTTCATCGGTGCGCGTGAGATCGACCGCCTGACACACCCCGACGAGCGCGTGGCGCGTAGCCTGGCGGCGCTGTTCCACCCGGTGCTCTACCCGGGGGTGGGGCAGCTGCTGCGCATCACGCAGCAAGAGCTGGGCTACCTGGTGGGCCTGGGGCGGCAGCGGGTCAACCAGGCGCTGACGGCGCTGCAAGATGCCGGTGTCATCCGTGTGGAGTACGGCGGCGTGCGGGTGCTGGACCTGGATCGCTTGCGGCGCTATGGCGTGGGTGGCTGAACGGGCGCTGCGCCGCACTGAACCGGCCTGCCTTAAGCCGAACTGCGGGACGGTTGCAGTCTGAAGCTCGCGAGCTGAGGATTACCGGGGCTAGGCTGCGGCAGGTGTGTGCCGAAACTTCACGATGGGCAGTGCATCAGGCCCCACGGTGCCGCTGCGGTAGGACACAAACCCCAGGCCCTGATAGAGCAGCACGGCCGGCGTGTTGGCCTGCGCGGTGGCCACCGCCACGGGCCAGGTGCCGGCCAGCTCCAACACGCGAGCCATCAAGGCCCTGGCCACGCCGCGCCGCTGAAAGGCGGGCGCCACCACCAGCACCGACACCAGCAGCTGGCCACCTTCGGGGTCGGGCCCAAAGGCCAGCGCGCCGGCCAGTTCACCCTGGACCCAGGCGCCCAGGTGTGCGTCGGGGTCGGCCTGCAGGTCAGCCACGGTGCGCTGCAAAGGTGGGATGTCGGGCAGGCCCAACAACTGGGCTTCCTGGGTGTAGGCCTGGGTCAGCACGCGGTGAATCTGCTGCGCCACCACCAAATCTTGATGTTGTAAGGGTTGAAGTTGAATCACCTGGCGATTGTGCTGGTGGGGCTGTCCTCGGCCAGAATCAGGGTCAGTCCGCAGCTCAGCTCACAAGGCTCATCGCATGTCGTCCTTTCAGTCGCCCGTTGTTCGCCACTTTTCTAACCTTCTGGCTGGGCTGACGCTTGGCCTCGCCGCGCTCGGCGCTTGGGCCCAAGCCCAGCCCACAGCGCTGCCTACCGGCATGAGCCAGGTGCGCACCGTTGAAGGCATCACCGAATACCGCCTGGCCAACGGCCTGCAGGTGCTGCTGGTGCCCGACGACAGCAAGCCCACCACCACCGTCAACGTCACCTACCGTGTGGGCAGCCGGCACGAGAACTACGGCGAAACCGGCATGGCCCACTTGCTGGAGCACCTGGTCTTCAAGGGCACACCCACCACCAAAAACGTCTGGGCTGATTTCACCAAGCGTGGCCTGCGTGCCAACGGCAGCACCTGGACCGACCGCACCAACTACTTCGCCAGCTTTGCCGCCAACGAGGCCAACCTGCAGTGGTATTTGAGCTGGCAGGCCGACATCATGGTCAACAGCTTCATCGCCAAGAGCGACCTCGACACCGAGATGACGGTGGTGCGCAACGAGTTTGAAAGTGGCGAAAACAACCCCTTCAGGGTGTTGTTCCAGAAGATGCTGGCCACCATGTACGACTGGCACAACTACGGCAAGAGCACGATTGGCGCGCGCACCGACATTGAAAACGTCGACATCCCGCGCTTGCAGGCCTTCTACCGCGAGCACTACCAGCCCGACAACGCCACGCTGGTCATCGCGGGCAAATACGACCACAACAAGGTGGTGGCCTGGGTGGCGCAGTATTTTGGTGCCCTGCCCAAGCCGCAGCGCACGCTGAAGGCCACCTACACGCTGGACCCGCCGCAAGACGGCCAACGCCTGGTCACCGTGCGGCGCGTGGGCGGCGCGCCGATGGTTTTGATGGGCTACCACACACCTGCTGGTTCGCACCCTGACCATGCCGCAGTGCAACTGTTGACCAACGTGTTGGGCGACACACCAGGCGGTCGCTTGCACAAACGCGTGGTCGAACAGCGTTTGGCCGCCCAGGCCTTCGGTTTTTCTTTGGGCTGGGCAGAAACCGCGCCCTTGGCCCTGGGCGCGGGCCTGGCGCCCGGCCAAGACAGTGGCCAGGCCCGCGCTGCCATGGCAGCCACCTTGGATGCCTTGGCCACGGAGCCCGTGACGGCTGAAGAACTGGAGCGCGCCCGGATTGGCTGGCTGAACAATTGGGACCAGGGCTTCAACGACCCCGAAGCCATCGGCGTGGCCATGTCCGAGGCCATCGCGCAAGGTGATTGGCGCCTTTATTTCTTGCAGCGCGACCGCGTCCGGGCCGTGACGCTGGCCGACGTGAACCGTGTGGCGCAGCAGTGGCTCAAACCCGACAACCGCACGGTCGCCATCTACGAGCCCACCGCCAAGCCCGACCGCGCGCCGCAGGTCGCTCGTGTTGACGTGGCCGCCCAAGTCAGGGACTACACCGGCGACCCCAGCGCCGCGCTGGCCGAAGCGTTTGACCCCACACCCGCCAACCTGGACGCGCGCAGCCAACAGGCCTTGTTGCCGGTCGGCGTGAAGGTCACGCTGTTGCCCAAAGGCACCCGTGGCCGGGCGGTGCACGCCAAACTGGCCTTGCACTTCGGCACCGATAAGTCCTTGTTCGGCCAAGAGATGGTGGCCAGCCTGACCGGCGGCCTGATCGACAAAGGCGGCGCCGGTTTGACCCGCCAGCAGATTGCCGACCAGTTCGACAAGCTGCAGGCCCAGGTCAACATCAGCGCCACCGGTGAAAGCCTGCACGCCAGCATCAGCACCAAACGCGACCGCCTGCCGGCCGTGATCGAACTGCTGGGCAAACTGCTGCGCGAACCCGCTTTTGAAGCCGGCCCGCTGGAAGAAGCGCGCCGCCAATGGCTGGCCAGTGTGGAACGCCAGCGCAAAGAGCCTTCCGCCGTCATCAGCAACCGCCTGGCCCGCCACGGCAACCCCTACCCGCGGGGTGACTTGCGCTATGCCCAGACCTTTGAAGAAACCGAGGCCGACATCAAGGCAGTCACCTTGGAGCAGGTGAGAGACTTTCACCGCCGCTTTTACAGCGCGGCCAAGGGTGAGTTTGCCGCCGTGGGCGACATGGACAGCGCGGCCGTGCGCAAGGCCCTGGACACTGCCCTGGGCAGCTGGAAACAAGCGGCAGCCGGCCCGCAACCGCACGCCCGTGTGCCACGCCCCCTGGTGGCTGGCCCGGCCCAGCGTTTTGTCGAGATCACCCCCGACAAGGCCAACGCCAACCTGCAAGGCCGTCTGGCACTGCCCATCAACGACAGCCACCCCGACCACGCCGCGCTGATGATGGCCAACTATGTGTTTGGCCTGGGCGGCAGTTCACGCCTGTGGACCCGCATTCGCGAAACCGACGGCCTGAGTTATGACGTGCGCTCGGTGCTCAGCTGGGGCCGCATCGACCAGGCCACCGACTGGACGGTGACGGCCATCTTTGCGCCGCAAAACCAGCCCAAGGTGGAAGCAGCTTTCAAGGAAGAGCTGGCGCGTTCGCTGAAAGACGGTTTCACCCAGGCTGAACTGAACGAGGGCCGCGAAGGCCTGCTCAACTTCCGCCGCCTGGCGCGGGCACAAGACAGCGGTGTGGCCGAGCAGATTTCAAGCAACCTGTACTTCGGCCGCACCTTCAGCTTTGCGCAAAAGGTTGACGAAGCGTTGACCAAGCTGACCCTGGCCGACATCAACGCCGCATGGCGCAAGCACATCGACCCACAGCGCCTGGTGATGGCCTGGGGCGGTGACTTCAAATAACCCTGACCGACCCTGACGGGACCCCACCATGAGCAGCGACGACAGCCGCGAACGCGCCGAGCAACGCACCCTGCTCATGCCCAGGCGCGACCAGGGCAGTGACCTCAAGCGGGGCCATGTGCTGCAAGAGTTTGTGGTCGAGCAACTGCTGGGCATGGGCGGCTACAGCATCGTCTACCTGGCTCACGACACCAAGCTGGACCGCAAGGTGGCCATCAAGGAATACCTGCCCGGCACGTTGGCCGCGCGCTTGCCCAGCGGCGAGGTGGCGCCGCGCTTGCCGCGCTTTGAAGAGTCCTACCAAAAGGGACTGCAAAGCTTCATCGGTGAAGCCCGTCTGCTGGGTTCGTTTGACCACCCGTCGCTGGTCAAGGTCTATCGCTTTTGGGCCGACAACGGCACCGCCTACATGGCCATGCCCTACTACAGCGGCATCACCTTGAAGAAGTGGCTCACCGACCTGGGCGCACCGCCCAGCGAAGCCTGGCTGCGCCGCTTGGCCGATCCGGTGATGGAGGCCCTGAAGGTGCTGCACCACAACGGCTGTGTGCACCGCGACGTGGCGCCCGACAACATCTTGATGCTGTACGACCGCAAGGGCGGCAACTACCTGGAACAAGCGCCGCGCCCGGTGCTGCTGGACTTTGGCGCGGCGCGCCGCGTGGCTGCCGAGGCCACGCAAAACCTCACCTCCATCTTGAAAAGTGGCTATTCGCCGGTAGAGCAGTACGACAACGAAGCACCGTTGCGCCAGGGCACCTGGAGCGACGTTTATGCACTCTGCGCCGTGCTCTACGCGGCGGCCATCGGCAAGGTGCCCAACGCGTCCATCGCGCGCCTGGTGCGCGACGACCTGGTGCCTGCCCGGGTGGCAGGGCGCGGCCGCTACACCCAGTCGTTTCTGGCCGCCATTGACGCCGGCTTGTCGGTGCGGCCGGAGCAGCGCCCGCAAACCATGGCTGAATTGCAGGAATGGTTCAGCCGCCCCGAGCCTGCAGCACCCGAGCGCACGGTGCCGGTGCCCGATTCGGCTGGTGTGGACCTGCCTTTGGAAACCGAACCTCAAACCATCCCAAAGGCCGGCTCCCAAGGTGCCATGGTTTGGGTCTGGGTGGGCTTGGCGGCGGCGCTGCTGTTGGTGGCTGCGGTGGTGTTCACACGGCGGGCATGAACAACGGGCGCTGACAGGCGCTTTTCCAGGTTTGGAGCCCGCACGGCTTGGTTGAGGATGCTGCATCTGTGGTCACCGGTCACACCGTCGCCAGCACCTCCTCGCCGAACCATGTTCAGCCCCACTGAAGCTTCGCTTTTTCTGCTGCCAGGGCAGCTCATTGTGCTGTTCCTGGTGCAGGTGGAAGCCGGTCCTCGCGCTTGCTTGACGGCCACGCCAGCTCAGTTTTTGCCAGGCCTGGCGGCGGCCTGTGCGCTGTTCAGCTTTTCAGCACCGTGCCGCGCTGAGATGCCACTGGAAGAGCTGCTGCCTTGGGCAGGCAACGTTTGATGGACAGCACGGCTGGTCAGGCGAAGCGGTCGATCAGCCGTTGCTGATGCCCGAAGCCACATGCCCCGCCGGCACATGCATGGCCGCGTTTTCGATGTGACCGGTCTGGTCGTCAAAAAAGAAATCGGGTTCGAATTCGCGCAGAAAGATGCCTTTGGGCAGGCCGCCCAAGAACATGGCCTCGTCGACGTTGATCTGCCACTGCATCAAGGTGCGAATGGCACGCTCATGCGCCGGCGCGCTTCGCGCGGTGACCAAGGCGGTGCGAAGACGCATGCCGGTTTCGGGTGAGCGTTGCAGCCGGTGCAAGGCCTCCAGCAAGGGCATGAACGGGCCCGGCGCCAAAGGCGTGCCTGCGCGGTCGCGTTCATGGCTTTGGAAAGCGTCCAGGCCTTGAGCTTGAAACACGCGCTCGGCTTCGTCCGAGAACAACACCGCGTCACCGTCAAAGGCGATGCGCACTTCGTCTGGGTGGGCCACGCTGGCGCGCGCGCTTTGTGGGTAGACGCGGGCAGCGGGCACACCCACCGCCAGGGCCTGGCGCACGTCGGCTTCGTTGGTGCTGAGAAACAGGTTGGCCGCCAGCGGCCGCAGGTAGCGCCAAGGTGGCTGCCCACGCGTGAACACACCGCGCTGCACCGGCAAGCCGTAGTGCTGGGCCGAGCGAAACACCCGCATGCCCGACACCGGGTCGTTGCGCGACAGGATCACCACCTCCACCCGCTGCTGGCCACCAGCATTGAAGGCCAGCAGTTTGTTGACCAGCGAAAAAGCCACGCCCGGGCGCGCGGGCTGCTCCAGGCGCTGCAGCTGCAGCTGCATGTAGGCGTGGTCGTCGTTGGCCTCGAAGACGCTGTTTTCTTCTTCAAAGTCGAACAGCGCCCGGGACGAGATGGCAACGACGAGCTGACCTTCCAGGGTGGCGGGCATGAGGGCGGTGGGCAGCTGATGTGCAGGTGGGTGTGGTGGATGTGCCAACGCCCATGTTACGGCGGGCGCGTTGTCACGCGGCTGCCACAACGCCGCTGCACAGTGCAACGCAGTTGTTGCCAACGGCGAGCCAACATGACCAACAATCGCATCAAGACCCTGCCACGCCCTGAAGACCGCCGTCGCGGTGACCTGGAACGCTGGGTGGGTTGCACCGGCACCGGCGCCCACTGGCGCAGTGAGGGCTTTGCGGAGGATGTGGACCTCACTGCAGCGGTCTGCGTCACCGTGTCGCCCTTGCCCATGCCCTTGTCCAGGCCTGCAGCGCAGCCCGCACGTGGGCGGGTCGCCAGACCGCTGCTATGGGTCGATCCATTGGGCCTGTTGCGGGGCTGACTTCTCCTGGCGCGCCAATACGGCATCGTGGCACCGCGTCACAATGAGACGACGGTTGGGTGAGGTGCCCGACACGGAAGGTCCATTGAGGTGCGCGCGTGAATCGACCCAAGGTTTGGAGCAGGCTGGTGCTGGCGGTCGGGTTGTTGTGCTCCTGCGCCGTGACGCTGGCGGCGGGCAAAGCCCATGAGCACGGCGTGGCCCGCCTGGACGTGGCCGTGGACGCGCTGCGCGTCAGCATTGAACTCGATACGCCCCTGGACAACCTGTTGGGTTTTGAGCGTGCCACGCGCACCGACGTCGAGCGCGACAAGGCCAATGCCGCTGTAACCAAGTTGCGCCTGGGCGAAACCTTGTTTCGCATCGACGCCGCGGCGGGTTGCACACTGGACAAAGTGGAACTGCGCTCGGCACCGCTTCAACTGGGTGCTGCGGCGACCACGGCCGGCGATCACGGTGACTTGAATGGCCTGTACACCTTCAACTGCAAGGCGGGTGCAAAAGCCGGCTTTGTCGAAGTGGGTCTGTTTGAGGCCTTTGCAGGCTTCAAGCGCATCGATCTGCAGGTAGTCACGCCCAAGGGCCAGCTCAAGGCCACTCTGCGTCGGCCGTCTTCGCGGGTTGTTCTGGCACGCTGACCGCCGGCCGCAAACGCCTCGGCCTGCACCCCAAACTGCGCCACCGTGCTCCAGATCCGCCAACTGCGTTTTTCCTGGCCCGGTGCCGGCGAGTGCCTGGCCATCGAATCGATGGACCTGCCGGCTGGGCGCACTGTATTCCTGCACGGCCCCAGCGGCTGCGGCAAGAGCACGCTGCTGGGTCTGATGGCCGGCGTTTTGCAGGCCTCCAGCGGGTCGGTGTCGCTGCTGGGCCAACCTTGGGCCGCGCTGCCAGCCGGCCGCCGCGACGCCCGCCGGGCCGACCACGTTGGCGTGATCTTTCAGCAGTTCAACCTGCTGCCCTACCTGACGGTGCTGGACAACGTGCTGCTGCCCTGCCGGTTTTCTCGTCTGCGTGCCCAGCGCTGCCGGCCTGGCGTGGAGGCGGCCGCACAGTCTTTGTTGCAGCGCATGGGGCTGCCGGCCGAGCTGTGGCGGCGGCGGGCCGACGCGCTGTCGGTGGGGCAACAACAACGCGTGGCCGCCGCGCGTGCCCTGCTGGGCCAGCCTGAACTGGTGATTGCCGACGAGCCCACCTCGGCGCTGGACGCTGCCTTGCGCGACGACTTCATGGCGCTCTTGATGGGCGAATGCCGTGCCAGCGGCAGCACCCTGGTTTTTGTCAGCCACGACGAGCGTCTGGCCGGGCGCTTTGACGAGCGCCTGAGCCTGCCCGAACTCAACCGCGCACTCTTGCCAAGCGCCAGCATCGCATGAGGGCCTTGCTGCACGTGGCGCTGCGCAGCGCACTCAACCGCCGCGGCACGCTGGTGCTGGTGATGCTCAGCATCGCCTTGGCCACTGCTTTGCTGCTCAGCCTGGAGCGCTTGCGCACCGACATCCGCAGCAGTTTCAGCCTGTCGGTCAGTGGCACCGATTTGGTGGTGGGCGCGCGCACCAGCCCGGTCCAGTTGATGCTGTATGCGGTGTTCCGGGTGGGTGGGGCCAGCAACAACATCCGCATGGACAGCCTGCAGGCCGTGGCGCAGCACCGGGCGGTGGCCTGGCTGGTGCCGCTGTCCTTGGGTGATTCACACCGCGGCCGGCCCGTGCTGGGCACGACGCCCGAGTACTTTGAGCGTTTTGCCTATGGCGACCAGCAAAAATTGGTGCTGGCCCAGGGCCGTGCCTTCGCCGGCACGCTGGATGGTTTGTATGAAGCGGTGATCGGTGCCGAGCTGGCGCAGTCACTGGGCTACCAACTGGGCCAGAAGCTCACCCTGTCGCATGGCAGCGCCGAGGTGCTGGCGCAGGAACATGCTGACAAACCGTTCACGGTGGTGGGCGTGTTGGCACGCACGGGCACGCCGGTGGACCGCACGGTGCACGTCAGCCTGCAGGCCATCGAGGCCATCCACCTGGACTGGTCTGGGGGCGCGCCTTTGCCGGGCATGAAGATCGCACCGGAATTCGCGCGCAAGTTTGACCTGCAGCCCAAGCAGGTGACCGCAGCGCTGGTGGGGCTGAAAAACCGTGTAGCCGTCTTCAACGTGCAGCGTTTTGTGGCGGCCTATGAAGGCGAAGCGCTGCTGGCGGTGTTGCCAGGCGTGGCGCTGGATGAACTGTGGGCGGTGGTGGGCCCGGGCGAGCAGGCTTTGCTGGCCATCAGTGGGCTGGTGGCGGTGGTCAGCCTGGCGTCCTTGGTGGCGGTGGTGCTGGCCGGCTTGAACGAACGGCGCCGTGAACTGGCCGTGCTGCGCGCGGTGGGCGCGGGGCCGCGCCATGTGCTGTGGCTGCTGGCCTTGGAAGGTGCGCTGGTGACCTTGGCTGGCGCTTTGCTGGGTGCGGTAGCCGCTGCAGCGGCGGTGCTGCTGGCCGGCCCCTGGCTGCAGCAGCACTTCGGTATCACTTTGCTGCCCGCTGCGCCCACCTGGCAGCAGTGGGGCTTGTTTGGCGCGGTGCTGGTGGCGGGTATGCTTGCCAGCCTGGTGCCAGGTTGGCGGGCGTATCGCCTGTCGCTGGCTGACGGTTTGAGCCCACGAACA
This sequence comes from Betaproteobacteria bacterium, assembly GCA_043743835.1. GTDB lineage: Bacteria > Pseudomonadota > Gammaproteobacteria > Burkholderiales > Burkholderiaceae_C > Rubrivivax. The sequence continues at coordinate 85,587 of JAYTVT010000096.1, read as the reverse complement.
TGAAACTGCAGATCAAGACCCGGCCCCTGCTGGTTTTGCTGGCGCCCCTGGCCCTGCTGGCGCTGAGCGTTCTGTCGGCCCCGGCCTGGGCCCAGAAGGACGGCGTGCCGCTGATGAAGCCGCCGCTGGCCGCCCCAACCAAGCCGGCCACAACACCCGCCACCCCCGGCGCTGCGCGCACCATCACCTGGGACGCGCTGGTCCCTGCCGGCTGGGACCCGTTCAAGGACTTCAAGGACCTGAACTTCCAGATGCTGGACGACGGCGACCCACGCGCTGCCGCCATGCTGAAGAAGATGCGTGACGTCTGGGACAACGCGCCCGTCAACACCGCGCTGGTGGGCCAGGCGGTGCGCATTCCGGGCTTCATCGTGCCGCTGGAAGACAGCAAGGACGGGCTCAAGGAGTTTTTGCTGGTGCCGTACTTCGGTGCCTGCATCCACAGCCCGCCGCCACCGGCCAACCAGATCGTGCACGTGCTGCCCAAATCGCCGGCCAAGGGCTTTCGCTCGATGGACGCGGTGTGGATCACCGGCACGCTGACCACCGGCCGGACCGACTCTTATATGGGCGCAGCCAGCTACCGCATCGAGTCGGTCAGCGTGGTGCCTTACAGCGAGACCAAGCCCTGATGAGTGGCTACGGTGGGCCGCAGCGTGGTCGCGATTTGGCGCGGGTGACCTTTGGTGTTCTGTTCATTGGCCTGCTGCTGGCCACGTCCTTGTGGATCCTGCGGCCGTTTTTGGGGCCGCTGATCTGGGCCACCATGGTGGTGGTGGCCAGCTGGCCGCTGATGCTGCGCGTGCAAGGTGTGCTGTGGGGCAAACGTGGCCTGGCTGTGACGGTGATGACGCTGGCGCTGCTGCTGTTGTTTGTGGTGCCGCTGGTGCTGGCCATCATCACCATCGTCAGCAATGCCGACCGCCTGGTGGACTGGGCCAAGTACGCCGCCACCTACCGTCTGCCCGACGCACCGCCGCCGTGGTTGCTGGGCCTGCCCATGGTGGGTGGCTGGGCCGAACGCACCTGGCAGCAAGCGGCTGAAATGGGGTTGCGAGACCTGGCGCCCCGCCTGTCGCCTTACGCTGGCGATTTGACCAAATGGTTTGTGTCCGAGGTGGGCAGCATCGGCATCTTGCTGTTTCAGTTTTTGTTGACGGTGATCATCGCTGCCGTGCTCTACAGCAGCGGTGAGCAAGCCGCCGAGCAGGTGCGCCGCTTTGCGCGGCGGCTGGCCGGTGAACGGGGTGACGATGCCGTGGTGCTGGCCGGTGGCGCCATTCGCGGTGTGGCCATGGGGGTGGGTGGCACGGCGCTGGTGCAGTCGGTGCTGGGCGGGCTGGGCATCGCGCTGGCCGGGGTGCCCTTTGCTACCTTGCTCAGCGCGTTGATGTTCATGCTGTGCATTGCGCAGATCGGGCCCATACCGGTGCTCTTGGGCGCCGCAGGCTGGGCCCTGTACAGCGACAACACCGGTTGGGCCATTTTCCTGGCGGTGTGGGCGGTGGTGGTGGGCACGCTGGACAACGTGCTGCGACCCTGGCTTATCAAGTTGGGCGCCGACCTGCCTTTGCTGCTGATCTTTGCCGGCGTCATTGGCGGCCTGTTTGCGTTTGGCCTGGTGGGCATCTTTGTCGGCCCGGTGATGTTGGCGGTGGGCTACACCTTGCTGGACGCCTGGATGGCCGACAGCCCGCAGGCCGGGCCTGAGCACCGCGACTGATTCACCGGGCTTCCGCGGGCCCCCGGCCAGCCCTCTCCGTGCGTTTTCACCCGGTCGTCACAGGGCAAGCACCCAGCCGCTGCGCTGCAGATCCATCCGCGCCTGCTGGGCGTTGCTGAACTGCAAGGCATTCCAGCCCAGGGCTTTTGCAGCCTGCACGTTGGGTGCGTGGTCGTCCAAAAACACCAGCTGATCCGGCGCCACGCCAAACTGCGCTACGGCCAACTCAAAAATGGCGGCCTCGGGTTTGTTGTGGTGCACCCGGCCTGAAAACACGCCGCCGCTGAAGCGGGCGAAGAAGTCATAGCGCTCCAGCACGTCGGCATAGGGCGCGGGCATGTTGGACAGGTAGTGCAGCGTGTGCCCGGCGTCGGCCAGCTGGTGGATCAGCGCCACGGTGTCGGGAATGGGCTGCAGTTCGCGCGGTATGGCGTCGACGATGGCCTGCACATCGGCCGCGGCAAAGCCCGTGCGGCGGGCGATGCGCTGCACCAGATCGGGCACCTGCACGGTACCGCGGTCAAAGTCGCCCCAGTCGCCACGGTAGGCCTGAAAGACTTGTTGCTCCCAAACGGCCGCCACGGCTTCGTCGTTCACCACGTGTGGCAGCTCGCGCATCAGCATCTGGCGCGGCTTCCAGCTGAAGACCACCGCGCCGAGGTCAAAGACGATGCGCTTCATGCGGTGAGCCTTTGCAGCAGCCCGGCGGTGGAGCCGTCCAGACCCGTGGTGTCGCCGTTGCTCAAGCGCGGCAGCAAGGCGTTGCACAAGGCCTTGCCCAGCTCCACGCCCCACTGGTCAAAGCTGTTGATGCCCCACAAGGCGCCGCTGACAAACACGCGGTGTTCGTAGAGCGCGATCAAGGCGCCCAGGCTGCTGGGCGTCAGGGCGTCCAGCACCAGCGTCGTGCTGGGGCGGTTGCCGGGAAAGGCACGGTGCTGCGACAGCACGTCGCGGTCGATGTCTGCCGCTGCGGTGGGTGCCTTTTCCTGCGCTGCATCCAAGGCGGTTTTGCCGAGCATCAACGCCTGGCTCTGCGCCAGGCAGTTGGCCAACAGCTTGGTGTGCTGGTCGTGCAGGTGGTGGCTGGGAGTTTTGACGGCGATGAACTCAACAGGGATGACGTCTGTTCCCTGGTGCAGCATTTGAAAATAGGCGTGCTGGCCGTTGGTGCCCGGCTCGCCCCACACCACCGGGCTGGTGCCGAAGGGCAGGGCGTGGCCTTGCAGGTCTACGCGCTTGCCGTTGGACTCCATCTCCAGCTGCTGCAGGTAGGCCGGCAAGCGCTTCAGGCCCTGGTGGTAGGGGGCCACGCTGCGGCTGCTGAAGCCGTGGAAGTTGCGGTACCAGATGTCGATCAGGCCCAGCAGCACCGGCAGGTTCTGGCCCAAGGGTGCATTCGCAAAGTGCTGGTCCATGGCGTGCGCACCGGCCAGCAAGGCGCGGAAGTTCTGTCCGCCGATGGCAATGGCGATGGGCAAGCCGATGGCACTCCACAGCGAGTAGCGCCCGCCCACCCAGTCCCAGAAACCAAAGGTGGTGCTGATGCCAAAGGTGGCCGCTGCGGCCACGTTGGTGGTGGTGGCGCAGAAGTGGCGTGCCACGTCGGTGCCGCCTTGCTCGACAAACCAAGCGCGCGCGGCCGTGGCATTGGCCATGGTCTCTTGCGTCGTGAAGGTTTTGCTGGCCACGATGAAGAGCGTCTTCTTCGCATCCAGCCGCTGCAGCAAGGGTGCCAGGTCGTGACCGTCGACGTTGCTCACAAAGTGCAGGCGCTGGGCCGGGTTGCCATAGGCGTCGAGCGCGGGCACCACCATGGCCGGCCCCAGGTCGCTGCCGCCAATGCCAATGTTGACGATGTCGGTGATGGCGCTGTCGCGGCGCACGCGGTCGGCGTAGGCCAGCATGGCGTCCAGCACGCTGTGCACTTCGTCGCTGAACGGACCTTGGCCCTTGGGCGCGCGCAGCGCGGTGTGCAGCACGGCGCGGCCTTCTGTCGGGTTGGCGATGTCGCCGCGCAGCAGCGCGTCGCGTTGGGCTTCCAGGCCGCATTCGCGCGCCATGTCCAGCAGCCAGCGCAGCGTGGCGGTGTCGATGCGGTTCTTGCTGAGGTCGGCAAAAACCTCGGGTGCTTGAAGGCTGAACGCGGCAAAGCGGCCCGGGTCGCGGACAAAGGCTTCGCGCAGGTCCAGGTCGCGGCCGTGGGCTTCGAAGTGGCCTTGCAGCGCACCCCAGGCCTGAGTCTGGTCGCAGCGCTTCATGCCTGCAGGCCCTGGATCAAGTGGTCCAGTTTGCCGGCGTCCACGGCGAAGGCGCGGATGCCTTCGGCCAGTTTTTCCGTGGCCATGGCGTCTTCGTTCAAGGCCCAGCGGAAAGCCTTCTCGTCATGGTGCACGGCGGGCAGGTTCATGGCCGCTGCGGCGGCTGCGTCCAACGCCAAAGGCACCGCAGCCTCGCTGGCTTGCAGCTGGGCCAGCAGCTCGGGGCTGATGGTCAGCAGGTCGCAACCGGCCAGCGCCACGATCTGCCCCACGTTGCGAAAGCTCGCGCCCATCACTTCGGTCTGGATGCCGTGGCGCTTGTAGTGGTTGAAGATGGCGCGCACGCTTTTCACGCCGGGGTCGTTGGCACCGGCGTTGTCGGTCTCGATCCACGCTGCGCCGGCTGACTTTTTGTACCAGTCGTAGATGCGGCCTACAAAGGGGCTGATCAACTGCACCCCGGCGTCACCACACGCCACCGCCTGGCCAAAGGCAAACAGCAGCGTCAGGTTGCAGTGGATGCCTTCGCGCTCCAGCAACTCGGCCGCGCGGATGCCTTCCCAGGTGGCGGCCACCTTGATCAACACGCGCTTTTTGTCGATGCCGGCATCGGCGTACAGCTGGATCAGCCGGTGGGCGCGCGCCAGCGTGGCTGTGGTGTCAAACGACAGGCGCGCGTCCACTTCGGTGCTGACGCGGCCCGGCACCACCTTCAGGATTTCGCGGCCAAAGCGCACCAGCACCTGGTCAACGATGGCGTCCAGCGGCGCGCCCGCATGGGCGGCTACGGTCTCGGCCAGCAGTGGCGCGTAGTCGGGCTGCTGCACGGCCTTCAGAATCAGGCTCGGGTTGGTGGTGGCGTCTTGCGGTGCAAACTGCGCCAGTTGCAAGAAGCTGCCGGTGTCGGCCACCACGGTGGTGTGTTGCTTGAGCTGATCGAGCTGGTTCATGGTGCGGGCCCAGGAGGCGTTGTGGCCGTTGCTGGCCGGTGGGGGACGATGAAAGACGAATTAGACCTGAGCATGCCGCAGCCCGGTTACCAGACGGTTTCTTGCCATCGTCCAGACCTGCGCGGATGTCCCCAGCCCGTGATCGCGGTTGACAGCCGGGCCCGTGGCTGACAAGGTGCCTGCGACGTGAACGCCATCCTGCAAGATCAACCCCTGCCGGCCCGCCTGGTGCCCTGGCCCAAGGCCACGCTGACCAGCCTGCAGCGCTGCCTGGTCTTGGCCTTGCTGGTGCACCTGTGGTTGATCCTGTGGCTGGGCAACGCCCCCGGCGGCACGGCCCCCTTGGGCCAGGGCGTTTTTGGCGCCATCAACATCACGCTGCGCGGCCCGGTGACCGAAGGTGCCAGCGAGGTGGCGCCGCCGCCTGCACCCGCCAACGCCGCGGCAGGACCCGGCGCGGCGCCTCGCTGGGGTGGCGCGGTGCGCCAAACCGAGCCACTGCCAGACAGCGCGCCAGGGGCCGCCAGGTTAGGGCGTACCGCGCAGCAGCCCGATTCCAGCGCGCCGGCGCCGACCCCACTGCCCAGCTTGCCCACTGACCGCAGCCCTCTGATGCCGACCCAGCCGCCCGTGTTGGCGCCTGTGCCCGTACCCGTGCCTCTAGCGACAGCAACGCCGACGCCAGCCCCAACCCCGACGGCGGCACCAGCTCGGACGTTGGCCCCGACGCCGGCTCCAACGCCAGCCCTTTCGCCTGCCGTATCGCCTGCGCCAACACTAGCGCCTGTGCCGCTTCCCACAGCAGTGCCCACACCGGCTCTGGTGAAGCAGCCCCCGGTGGACTCTGCGCTGGCGTCTCCCGCGCCTGAAGTGGCCGCCGAAACGCCCGTTGAGCGGCGCATGCAGGCACCAGCGCCCACCTTGCGCGCGCCCCAGCCGGCCTTGTCACCCAGCACCCCTTTGCTCTCGCCGGCCGCGCACGATGCGAGCAACTTGCCCCGTGTGGAGACCCCACCCGGCAGACCCGGCGCCCCGGATGCCGGCGCCCAGGTGGGCCGAGACGTGGCCACACCGGCTGCTGCGGCGGCCAGCGCGGTGCCCCGCCTCAACTTGGAACTGGCCCGGCCACGGGGCGGTGAGTTGTCGCGCTACGGCACCGCGGGGGTGTTGCCGGTTCTGCCGCGCCCGCCCGAGCGCGACGAGAAACTGGCGCGTGACATTGAAAAGTCAGGCCGCGCCGACTGCCGCACCGCCCATGGCGGCATGGGCATCCTGGCCGTGATACCGCTGGTGGTGGATGCGGTCAAAAAAGACGGTGGCTGCAAGTGGTAGCGGTGTCCGTGCGCTGACCCTCAACCCCCGTCGCGCACGACTCGGCAGCTCTCGATGTCAAACGACACCGTACCGATGGTCAGCGCGGTCTGGTCTTGCAAGCTCTGGGCAAAGTCCATGAAGTGCTGCACGTCGGCAAAGTTGCTGACCAAGCCCAGCGACACCCGAATGGCGCCGGCGGTCTTGCCGCCGCGTTCTTGCATGGCCGACAAGAAGCGCTGCAGGTTGATCTCGGCGCCGATTTGTGCAACCCCGGCGCGCATGTCCTCTGCCGTCAGGTCCTCGGCCGTTTCGCCCGCACCGGGGTTGCAGAAGCAGCCGGTGCGCAAAGAGATGTTCTTCTCAGCCGCCAGCTCTTCAATCCGCCGGTAGTCCACCAGGTGCCCACTGGGATCGTAGAAATTCAGCGTGATGGTGCCACCGCGGTCCACCATGTTGGCCGGCCCATACAAACGCACCATGGCCCTGCCATTGCTGTGCTGCAGGCCCAGCAGTTGCTGGATCAACCAGCCGGTGAGGCACTGCACCCGGGTCTGGATCTGCGCCATGCCCACGCGTTGCAGGTGGGCCAAGCCCAGCTCCACCGCCGGGATGCTCAGGTAGTTGAGCGTGCCGTCCTCAAAGCCCGCTTCGCCGCCCGACAACACGTGCATGCGCCCTTGCACGGTGGCGAAGTTGACCGTGCCACCGCCAAACCAGGGCCGGCGCAGCAGCGCCAGGGCTTCTTTGCGCACCAACAGGCAGCCCACGCCCGTGGGGTAGCCAAACATCTTGTAGAACGACATCACCACAAAGTCGGGCTGCACCTGCTGCAGGTCCAGCGTGTTGGTGGGCACATACGCTGCGGCGTCCAGCAGCACCTGCCAACCCTGGTTGCGCGCCGTCTCAATCCACGACAGCGGGTGTTTCACGCCCGAGAAATTGGACTGCGCGGGAAACGCCAGCAGGCGTGGCTGGGGTCCAGCGGGTTGACTGAGCCGACGGGTCAGGGCCGGTTCGTCCAGGCGCAGGTCCGGGCGGGTCAGCGGCGCGTAGTCCACCGCAGCGCCTTTGGCCTGCGCAAACTCGCGCATGCCGTTGACCGAGTTGTGGTTGTCGGCCGTCAGCAGCAGTTGGCCACCTGGCGCAAAGGGATAGGACTCGCCCACCAGTTTCAGCGCGTTGGACGCATTGAGCGTGAAGATCGCGGTGTAGTCACGCTCGGCATTGAAGTGCCGCAACACCGCTTGGCGGGCTTGCTCAACGCGCCGGGTCATCTCCAACGAGCTGGGGTTGACCGAGTGCGGGTTGCCCAGCACTTCTTCGCTCAACATCTGCGCGTGTTCACGCACCTGGCTGGCGGCGTGCAAGCCGCCACCGGTGAAGTCCAGATAAACCTGCTGGCGCTGGTCCAGCCGGCTGTATTCGCTGCTGCGCAGTTCGTCCAGCGCCAGAGTACTTGGGTAAAGCGGGTGGCTCTGCAAAAACTGTTGGTAGGAATTCATCGGGCCAAGTCCTGACTGGGTTCACAACGAGCCCATATTGTCGGTGGCCTAGGTCAGGTGTTGGCCTGTGCTTCGACACGGGGCTGGGCGTGTAGCGTCTATGCTGTGCCACGCTTGCCCTCACCATCAAACTTCAAACAACAGGAGATCTCACCATGCGCACTGCATCCACCGCTTTGGCCCTTGCGTGGGCTCTGTGCCTAGCCCAGCCCGCCGCGGCGCAGGAATCGGCTGGCACTTTCCAGACCAAGTCCCTCACGCTCGAAACCGCCCTGGCTGCTGCGCAGGCCGCTTTGGTGTCGTGCCGCGCCAAGGGCTACCAGGTGGCCGTGGCCGTCGTCGACCGCGCTGGCCTGACGCAGGTCTTCTTGCGCGACCGTTTTGCCGGTGCCCACACCGTGGACGTGGCCACCAACAAAGCCTGGACGTCAGCCAGCTTTCGCACTTCAACGCTGGACCTGGCGGCCGAGTCGCAAGCCGGCCGCCCCATGAGCGGCATCCGTGGCACGCCGCGCATGCTGGCGGTAGGCGGTGGCGTGCTCATCGAAGGGGGCGGTTCGATGTTGGGCGCTATTGGCGTGTCCGGCGCGCCGGGTGGCGAGGCCGACGACGTCTGTGCCAAGGCTGGCATCAAGGCCATTGCCGACAAGATCGACTTCTGATCCCGCGCGGGCCCAACCCGGGCGCTGCGTGGCCGCGGCTGCGCCCGCGCAGCGTCTGGTGGCACGGCGCATGCCGGCCATCGACAGCAGTGCGCCCGCCGCCAGCAGCGCGGTAGCCGGCTCGGCAACGTTGCCGGCTTGCGGGTCCAGCCGGCCGGCAAACGCGAAGTGCGTGCGCGCCTGGGAAGCGGAAAAGAACTGCCCGTTGCCCAGCAGCGATGCGCTGCCGCGGGCGTGCAAGAACTGACCCGTGCCCCCTGCAAAGGTCACCAAACCACTCAGGCTGAAGAGCGAGGGGTCCAGACCCGGCAGCATTTGCACATCAAAGCTGCCAAACAGCTCGTCGCCATTGGCCATCACGAAGCGGTTGGTACCGGTGCCGACACCGGTGCCCAGGTTCAGCAGGTCGCCCGAAAAGTAATTCGTGGCACCAAAAGAACTCAAGCCCAGAGCCGCGGTTTGCACCTGCACGACCGGGCCCGTGGGATCGACAACCCCGACGATGCTGGAGGTGCCGTCCACCACGGCATCAAAAGGCACAAATGCAGCATGCGCGGCCGGGACCAGCAGGGCCAGCAGCGAACAGGTGACGGAGATGATCCAAGGTTTGAAGTGCTTCATGTTCGCCTCAGGTCGTTTGCAGGTTGGGCAAGGGCTGGCGGCGCAGCGCCAGGGCTGTCCAAGCGGCAGCCCCCACGTCAACCAGCGCGAAGAGCATCACGGGCATTGGCGCAGTGCCCGTCATGACCAGCGCCAGCAGCGCCGCACCTGCCGCCGCCCGCCGCCAAACCGAAGCCCAGAGCAACTGAACGCTGCCGACTTTGGAGGCCATCACGTCGGTGTAGCCCAGCGCGAGCGCCACCACGCCCAGAATGCGTATCCAGACGTCCTGCGGCACGGGCAGGTTCAGCGGGGCCAGCACCAGGGCGGGGGCCAGCAGCAGCAGGGCGCCGGTGCCGCACAGGTACCAGCCAAAGACCTGAAGAGAACGTGCGCCCGGGCTTGGGCTGCAAGCAAATGGTTTCATGGGGAGAGCTCCGGTTTTGGGGTTCCCCATTGCAAGCCGCGCCCGCCTGCGGCGAAACAGGACAAGTGTCCGCAAATGCCACCGCCGCGTGCTGGGTCGACGGGGCGGCGGGACAGCCGTCCTGCCACCCTCAAGAACCGAGGGTCACCGCCGGTGAAGCGTCGCCTGCTGCCCGAGCGCAGTTGCCATCGCCTTTTGTGAGCTCAGATGAAGCCCAGCTCGCGGGCCTTGACCACGGCGTGGCTGCGGCCATCCACACCCAAGCGGGTGTACAGCTGCGACAGCGCATTGCGCACCGTCTTTTCGGCCAGCCCCAGTTCGGCCGCTATCTGCAAGTTGTCGCGACCGCGTGCCACCAAGGTCAGCAGTTTGCGCTCTCGGGGCGAGAACGGAGCGCCACCGCTGGCGGTGACCGATGCCGCGCCGGCGAACTCGGTCACCGCGTCGCAAAACCGCTCGAAGGCTGGTTCACCGGCCAGGGGAATGTGGTTGCGCGAGCGCAGCGACTCAAAGCGTGCACCCGGAATGGCCGCTGCCAATTCGCGGCCACGCTCGACCGAGACGGCGGCATCGCCATCGGCGTGCAGCACCAGCGTTGGGCAGCGCACGGCGGCCAGCTCCGTCCGCACGTCCAGGCTCAGCCGGGACAGGAAAAACGCCTTGGCTTGGCGGCCGTCACACGAGCGGCGCTGCTGTTCGTTCAGGGCCGCCACCTGCTCGGGTGTTCCGTCGGGCAGCATGGTGGCGGTGATGAACTGCTGCACCGGCGAGTTGCGCACCCCCCAGCCCAGCTCCATCAACTGCGCCTGCGCTTGCACATAGGCCATCGTTTCGGCCGAAGGATTGCTGTGCACCAGGCCCTGCGCATAGGCGCCCAACAGCACCAGTGCACTGACTCGTTCGGGGTGCCGGGCGGCGTAGGCGATGGCGGGCGCTGCGCCGCCTGAAATACCCAGCAGCACGCAGCGCTGCAGGCCGGCAGCGTCCATCACCGCTGCGGTGTCTTGAACCGCGCTCTCCAGGCTGGGTTCCGTGCTGTCTTGCCCCGACAGGCCACTGCCGCGTTCATCAAAGCGGTAGACCGTCAGCCCACGCCCCAGGCGTTGCAGCCAGGGCCGAAACAGCGCGGACTCGGCGTCGTATTCCACATGGGTCATCCAATGGCCGGTGCGCAACAGCGCTGGGCCCTGGCCGCTGCGGGCCCAGGCAATGCGCGCCCCCGACGGCACATGCGTGAAGCGCACTTCCTGGCGCAGCCGGGGTGGTGCTTCAGCGGGCATGGCTGGGTGCAGCCGAATTCGCAGACTTGCGCCTTCGTGGGTACTGGTAGGGCGTTGGCACGGTCATGGCGTAGATCGGCCTGGGTCGGTGGTGAGCGCGCAGTGTAGGGCGGCGCATGGCATGGGTTCAACTGCGCGTTTCGTCCTTTGCGCTCCTGGTGCCCCCCGGCTCCTGGCAATGCCGCAGCCTATGTAAAACGGTGAGGACTTCCTCACTGGAGAGGCGGCCCCGGGCCCAGACCTCAGCCAGAGGTCTGGCTCAACATGCTTTCAACGCAAACCACCACCGCCAGAGCCTCGTCTGCGCTGGCCAGGTCGTGGTCGGGCTGGCCTTCGATCAACTGCGCAAACGCGTCCAGCGTCAAGGCACCCGTTGGCACACCATCGCTGACCTGCCCTTGGTATTCCAGGCGCTGCCAGCTGCTCAGCACAGCATTGGCCTTGGACCCCAGCAGCTCCAGCCGGTTGAAGTCGGCCACGTCGCCTTCCACTGCAGCGTCGATGTGCAAGGTGGTGTGGGCGTGCACCAGGGTGGCCTGCAACGCTGTCTCCGCCGCGCCTGGCAAGCGCTGCAGCTCCACGTGTTGAACCACTGCCGGGCCAAACAGGCGCTGGGCCAGAAAGACAAAGTGCGACAGCACCTCGCGGGTGAATCCGCCTTGTGCTGGCCCGGCCAGCCACGTGCTGGCGCCGGCTTGCCATTCACGCGGCCAGCGGGCAAAGCGCACCTTCAAAGTGGCCCGCTCCACCACGCCCAGGGCACCCCCTTGCAGCAAGGATTGCAACCGCCGGCTGGACTGCCCGCGCGCAAACGGAAAGTTCACCGCAAAGGGCAGCCCGGCAGCCAGAACCGCGTCACGCAAGGCCTGTGCGCTGGTCACGCTGTGGGCCAGCGGCTTTTCACACAGGCAAGGCTTGCCTGCAGCGATGACCGCTTCTACGCCTTGCAGGTGAAAGGCTGGTGGTGACGCGATGTACACCGCATCCACGCCTGGGTGCGCCGTCAGCCCCTGCAGACTGCCCGCCACAACCACCCCGCCATGCGTCAGAGCAGCCCGTTCGGCAGCCGGTGTGTCCGGATCCCAAACCGCAGCCACATGAAAACGTGGATGCTGGCTGATGGCTGCGGCCATGCGGCCGCCCATGATGCCGGTGCCGACGATCCCGATGCCGTGGCTGCGTGGCGAGCTCATGTGATGATTCCATCCACGCGTTGATGTTTCATGGCGCACCGGTCCTTGGCGCAGGGGGCGATTCTGGTGCCGGATACTTCAAAGCATTGCGCAGCATCTTGTCTTGCGCCGCCTGCAGCAGGTCCACGCCCAGGCTGTCGGACAACTGCACTAGGTAGATGAACACGTCGGCCAGCTCGTGGACCACGTCGGCTTTTTGTTCTGGGGGCAGCTGCCGACTTTGATCTTCGGTGAGCCACTGAAAGTGTTCCAGCAGTTCGCCCATCTCCACCGCCAAGGCCATGCTCAGGTTCTTGGGCGAGTGATAGGCCTGCCAACCGCGGGCGGCGGCGAACACGCGCAACTGGTCACGAAGCTGTTCCAAGGTCATGCCTCAAGGATAAGGCGCAGCCCGCGCCATCCTGCCCCTCTAAACTCGCAGGTTTGTTGTGGGCTGCATGGGCTGGCTCCGGCAGCACCTGGATGGAGTCAAGACACATGAAATGCGCGCTCGTGGGTTCACGGTATTTCGGGGCCTTGGTTTTGGAAGCCTTGCGGCGCGAGAGCGGCGTTGAAATCAGCTGCGTGGTGGCCCCTGCCGCCGACGACCGCCTGGCCCTGGCTGCCGTGGCTGCCGGCTTGCCGCTGCACCTGCTGGCCAACCCCAAGATCGTGCCCGGCGACGCCATCGCTGAAGGCACCGACCTGATCGTGGCCGCCCACACCCACGCCCGCATCAGCGACCAGGCCCTGGCCCGCGCCCGCCTGGGCGGCGTGGGCTACCACCCCAGCCTGCTGCCACGCCACCGCGGCATTGCGGCGGTGGAATGGACCATCCGCGAGGGCGACCCGATTGCCGGCGGCAGCGTCTACCACCTGGCCGACGGCTGGGACGCCGGCCCCATTGCTGCGCAAGACTGGTGCTTTGTGGGCCGCTTTGAGACTGCCCGCGACCTGTGGGAACGCGCGCTGGCCCCGATGGGCCTGAAGCTGCTGACGCAAGTGGTGCAGCATGCCCGCACCACGGGCCAGTTGCTGGCCATCCAGCAAGACCCGCGCTATGCCACCAAGGCGCCCATGCTGCGCCGCTCGGTGGCGGTCAGCGGCGAAGGTGCGCCAGCGATGACGTCATTGGTGGTGACCGTGATGGGCACCGACCGCCCCGGCATCGTCAGCGCACTGGCCGAGCGTGCCCAGCGTTTTGGCGCCAACTGGTCGGCCAGCCACATGGCCCGGCTGGCCGGTGAGTTTGCCGGCATGGTGCAGATTCAGGTGGCACCGGAAAACGCCGATGCGCTGAGCCTTGCCCTGCAAGGCCTGGAAAGCGCAGGCCTGCGTGTGCAGGTGGCCCGCAGCGACAGCAGCGCCGTGCCTGCCGGCATGCGCCGCCACCAATTGGACTTGGTCGGCAACGACCGTGTGGGCATCGTCAGCCAGCTCACCCGCGTGCTGGCCGATAGTGGCATCAGCATCGAGCAGCTGCACACCGAGGTCTTGAACGAGGGCGCTGCCACCGGGCCGCAGTTTCAGGTGCGGTCGCAGGTGCTGGTGCCGCAAACCGTAGACTTGGCCGCGATACGCGCTGAGCTGGGCACCCTGGCCAGCGCGATGTTGTTGGATGTGTCCTTGGGCGAGCCTGCCCTCGTCTAGCCCGAGTTTGCGGCGAACCTCGCCGCCTTTGCCTTGGAGCAAGCCATGCCCGCCACCGCCTTGCGAACCCTGGTCAGCCTGGCCGTCAGCTCGGCCCTGTTGATGGCGTGCGCTTCGCTGGAAGACCAACAGCCGGCCACCTCCATCACGCCCATGGCGGGGCTGGGCAGCTCAACCTTCAGCGTCACCGCCCGCGACGAGCAGGCCCGTGCCTGGTTTGCCCAGGGGCTGCTGCTGGCTTATGCCTTTGAGCATGACGAAGCCGCCCGCGTGTTCCGCGCCGCGCTTGCCCGCGACCCCACCTGCGCTATGTGTGCCTGGGGTGTGGCCTACGCGCTCGGCCCCAACATCAACAACAGCGACCGCGGCCCGGTGCGTGACATTCGCCGCTATGTGCAGCGTGCGCAGCAGGCCGCGGCCGGTGCCACGCCCTTGGAGCGCGCGTTGATCAACGCCATGGCGGTGCGCTATGGCCGCGGCGAAGAGCGCGCGCAAAAGGCCTACGAGGCCCAAGGCAGCGCCCTGTGCAGCACGCGCAAGACCGAACGCCAAGTGGACCCGCAGGAACTGGCCTACGCCGCCGCCATGGCCGACGTGCTGCGCCAACACCCCGAAGACCCGGACGTGGTGGCGCTGTACGCCGACGCCGTGATGAGCACCATGCCCTGGCAGTGGTGGGACCCCAAGACCGGCAAGCCCAACGGCGCGGTGGGCGACGTGTTGGCGCGCCTCTTGGCCACCACCGGCCAACACCCGCAACACACCGGCGCGCTGCACTTTTACGTGCACGTGGCCGAGCACTCACCCCAGCCGCAAGCAGCCACCACCGCCGCCGACACGCTGGGCACCCTGGCCCCCGAGGCGCCACACCTGGTGCACATGGGCAGCCACATCTACAAAAACATCGGCCGCTTTGCCGACGGCAGCCGCGCCAACGAACAAGCGTTGCTGGTGCAAAAGCGCTTTGACGCCACACTGAAAGCCCAAGGCGTGCAACGCGGCGGCCGCTGGGACGCGCACCACACGCATTTCCTTTGGTATACGGCGCTGATGGAAGGGCGCGCCGAGTTGTCGCTGCGCACGGCCTTTGAGTACGCGCAGCGCTGGGGCAACCGGGGCGACGGCTTTGCCGACTACGCCCAGCTGCTGCCACTGGCCACCCTGGTGCGCCTGCAGCTTTGGGACGAGGTGCTGGCGCAACCCACCACCACGCTGGGTCTGGGCCTGCTGGAGGGTTACGGCGCTTACGCCCGCGGCATGGCCTATGCGCACACAGCCCGGCTTGAACAAGCCAAGGTCGAACTGACCAACGTCAGCCGTCTGCAAAAGCAAGGCACGACCCAGCGAGCCCAGATGTACGGCGAACCCATCCCGGCCCAGATGATGGCGCTGGCGCACGACACCCTGGCCGCCACCATCGCGCGGGCTGAAAAGCGCTACGACCAGGCGATCGCGCTGCTGCGCAAGGCCGCTGACATCGACGACGAGTTTGGCAACGACCCGCCACTGCTGGGCGGCGGCGTGCGGCTGGCCTTGGCGGGAGCCCTGATGCAAGCGGGCAAGGCCGACGAAGCCAGCAAGGAAATCACGGAGGCCTTGCGCCTGAACGGCCCCAGCGCCTGGACCCACCAGGGCCTGGCGCAACTGGCCGAGATGCGCGGCGCGCGCGAGGAAAGCCTTCGGCAGGCGGGGCTGGCGCGGGCGGCCTGGAGCAAGGCTGAAAGGGCAGCGTTGCCCCGTTTGTAGCGCTGGATTGCCGACACCATGGCCCTACGCACCATCTTCATTTCATACGCCCACGAAAACCGGCCTGAGGTGGAGCCCTCGGCCGAGCTTTTGCGCGCGGGCGGTGTGCAGGTCTTCATCGACGTGGTTGGCATTGCCTATGGCGACCGCTGGCAAGACACCCTGCAGCAGGCCTTGGATCAGTGTGAACGTGTGATGGTGTTCTGGAGCATGGCCGCCAAGGCGTCGGAATGGGTTGACCGCGAGTGGCGCTATGCCTTGCAGATGGGCAAACGCATCGTGCCCACGCTGCTGGACGACACGCCGTTGCCGCCGGAGTTGAGGCAGTTTCAAACGTTGTCGCAGCGGCGCTCGCCTGCAGACGCAACCGCCACGCGAGGTGGCCGGACTTGGCTGCCCACCGCTGCGGCTGCGGCAGCGGCTTTGGCCCTGGGCGCCGCGGCCATGTGGTGGTTTGAGGATGCACAGGCGCCCACACCAAGCTCTTACATCCCGTCGCCAGTGGCACCCGCGCCCAGCGCCAGCGAAAGGGAGGCGCCTGCTCCCGAATGGCAGGGGCGAGCGATGGAAAGATCGGGCCAAGCCTCAGAAAAACTGCCGTTGCTGGACTTCGCGGATCGCGTGCTCAAACGATCGGTAACTTTGACAACATCGTCGGGTGTCAAACCGACCACCATCGAGGAAATTCGCGCAGAACTGGCATGGGTCTTCAGCCCCAAATTCTTGAAGCTCATGGATCGAGAGGATCTGCTGGCGCTGGCCAAAGCCGTCACCCAGGCGCGGCAATCCGCAGAAAGGGCCCAGACCCACCCCGGCCCAGGCCGGGGCCGCTCAGACAGTCCCACGGAAGTCCACGTTCTAGAACCCTTGCGCGCTGAGCTGGAGCGCGCCAGCGCGGCCATTGGCCGTGCCCAATTGGAGCTGGATTCGCCTACGCCGGCGCCTGCGACTCCGGCGTCGTCAGCCCCCGCGACTGCAGCGTCGGCGCCAGCGACCCAGCCCTCCGCAACGTCAGGCGCACCCGCTGCCTTCGGTGTTCATCGCTTGCTGATACCCATGGGCTTGGGCTTGCTGTTCTGCGCTGTGTGCGCTGCCGTTTGGATGCGACGTGGCAAGCGAGGGTCCAGACGGGCCGAGGCGTCGGACTATGTGGCGCGGGTGTTTGAGGCTTGAAGCGCGGTCCGGCCGTGTTTGCGCCGCTACAGGGGCCAGTACAGCTTGCGCAGCGGCACCAAGCGTTGCGTCTCCTGATCCCATTCTTCGCAGTGCTCCAACACCGACTGCACCAAAGCGCCCTGGTCCATTGGCGCTAGAGGGATCCTGCCGCGCTCTGTTGCACAGCGCGCTTCCTTGGAAAAGCCTCCCGTGCTGACCTACAGCCCCTTGCCGTTTTCGTGGCGCCCGCCCAAGAAGCTGCGGATGTCCAGTGAACCCATGGCCGCCGTGCGGTGCTTAACCTCAACCACGATGCGTGGGTCTTCAAACCCCAACCCACCGGGCGATGCCAGCGGGCAGTGCATGATGTCCCCATGAGTGCCTGGCCCACGAACCCCCTCAGCCCCAAAAAGCTCCATCACTCCAAGTGGACCGCCGTCACCCCGCTGCACCAAGAAAAGCACTTCATGGTCACTCAGGTGATCGAGCCCACTCCACCCGCCACGCGCATTGACTTCGTGCAGCTCGAAGCCATCCACTCCAAGCGCACCGTGGTGCTGCCTTGGCGCGATCTGACCGACGCTACCCGCTGGCGCCAAGGCTGGGTCTAGTGCCCGCGCCGCCTGTCGCGCCCAAGGCGGGCAAAGCGCCCAGGCCGAAGCGCCAGCGCCGGCACCACCACCATGTCTACGTGGTGCTGCTGGCCGACCAGGTCTGGAACGAGCCGCGCTTTCGCAAGGCCAACCCCGACTACCAACTGGGCAAGCCTTTTGTCTACGTGGGCATGACCGGCCTGGACCCCGACCTGCGGCTGGACAAGCACAAGGCCGGCATCCAGGCCAACCGCTTTGTCTTCACCTACGGGTTGCAGCTGCTGCCGGCGCTGTACGAGGTCTACAACCCGATGCCCTACACCGCCGCGCAAGAGATGGAGGTGGAACTGGCCATCAGCCTCCGTGAGGCTGGCTACGGGGTGTGGCAGGCCTGAGGGGCTGAAACCTGCCCCTGGCGGTATTGCCAGATCGGCCACCCCCCGGCCAGCGGGCGCCGCCGGTGTAGAGTGCTTGGTTTTTCGCCCCCCGGACCCCACCCAGCATGGAGCAAGAGTTGGTGCGCACGGGCCTGAACGGCTCGGCGCTGGTTGGAATGCTTGCGCAGCTGGCCCTGATCGATCCGCCCGCGGCGGCCCCGTCTTTTGTCGAAGGCATGGGGCGCTGGCTGGGTTGGAAGGAAGCCATTCCGCTGTCGGCGGTGCTGCAACAGGCAGCACCGGGCGCGGTTGTGGCCGTGTCTGCGGCCAGAGCTTCAAATCCGGGTGGCAACGCTAACGCCGACGCGTGGGGGCGAGAACTGAGCCGCGTGCAAGCTGCGCTGACGTTGACGATTGAACAGGACGGTCACACGGCGCGCGAAGATGGGCACGACTTCTTGCCTTTTCGCCGCCTGTGTGTGGGTCTGCAGCAAAACATGGGCAGCACCTTGAGCCCCCTGCGCGAGCAGCTGCGCACTGCCGTGGCAAAGCGCTCGCCCGAATGGGCTCGGCTGGCGGCGCTGGACGCCGTGCTGTCCCAGGCCCTGGCGCCGCGTGAACAGGCGCTGCTGGCGCTGCTGCCGGTGCTGCTGGAAAAGCACTTCTTGCGACTGCGCCCGGTGCAGCCATCGGGCACCGCTGCGCCTGGCCCCACCGCCCCCAACCCCCCGTGGCTGGACCGTTTCCGCCACGACATGCGCCAGCTGCTGCTGGCCGAACTGGACCTGCGCCTGCAACCCAGCCTGGGCCTGCTGGCCACGCTGCGCAGCGCCTGAAGAGACACACATGAACAAGCATCTGTACCGTGCTGCCGCCCTGGTGGGCCTGCTGGCCGTCGCCTGGGTGGCCATGGGCTACCTGCCGCACAACCCCTTGGCCTTGGCCATGACGGTGCTGATCGGCGCGTTTTACGGCATGGGCGTGCTGGAGCTGCAGCGCTACCAAAAAGACACCGCTGGTCTCAGCCAGGCCTTATCCAGCCTGACGGAGCCGCCAGCCCAGCTGGCCGGCTGGCTGGCGCAGCTGCCCGCCGCGTTGCGCCACAGCGTGCGGCTGCGCCTGCAGGGCGAACGCAGCGCCATGGCAGGTCCGGCGCTAACGCCCTACCTGGCCGGCCTGCTGGTGCTGCTGGGCATGCTGGGCACCTTTGTGGGCATGGTGGTCACGCTGCACGGCACTGGGTTGGCGCTGGAACGCGCGGCCGATGTGCAAAGCATGCGTGATTCCTTGGCCGCACCGGTGCGCGGCCTGGGCCTGGCGTTTGGGACGTCGGTGGCCGGCGTGGCGGCTTCGGCCATGCTGGGCTTGATGTCGGCGCTGTGCAGGCGTGGGCGCCAGCTGGCTGGGCAGCAGTTGGACGCGAAGATCGCCACCACCTTGCAAACCTGCACCCGCGCTCACCAGTTGCAGCTTCAGCGTGATGCCGCCAACCAACTGCAACAACAGCAGCTGCAGCTGGCCGAGCGGGCCCTGCAGGCGCAGCAGTTGATGCACCAAGAAGCGCAACAACAAGCGCAGCAAGTCGCGCAGCAGGCACAACAACAAGCCCAAGCCCTGCCCTTGCTGGCCGACCGGATGCAAGCCTTGATGAGCTTGCTGCAACAGCAGTCGCAGCAATCGCAGGCCCAGCTGCACTCGCAGGCGCAAGCGTCGCACACTCAACTTCAGCAAACCGCCCAGCAGTTGCAAGCGCAGCTGCTGGCCAGCCAACAGCTGTTCCAGGGCGGCGCCGAGCAGGCCTACCGTGCACTGGCCACGTCGGTCGACCAGACCTTGCAGCGCAGCCTGCTTGAAGCCGCCCGCCTGGCCGCAGCCAGCCAAGACAGCGTGTTGCAAACCACCATGGGCAGCATCACCCGCGAAACCGCCGCGCTGCATGGCCACATCGCCAGCACCGTGCAGCAACAGCTGGACGGTTTGACGCAACGCTTCGAGCAGCAGTCCGACGCGTGGGTGGAAGCGGTGGGCGCGCAAGTGCAGGCGCAAACCAGCGCGCTGCTTCGCACGCTTTCTGAAACCCAGGCCGCGCAGCAGGCCCAACAAGCCAGCCAGGACCAAGACCGCCTGGCCGCCTGGACGTCTGCCTTGGGCGCCATGGCGCAAAAGCTGGAACACAGCACCGGCCACATCACCGCGCAAGCCGAAGCCCAGGCCCGCGCCACCGTGGCCGAGGTGTCGCGCCTGGTGCTCACCGCGGCCGAGGCCCCACGCGCCGCGGCCGACGTGGTGGCGCAACTGCGCGACAAGCTGTCTGAAAGCCTGGCGCGCGACAACGCCATGCTGGAAGAACGCGGCCGCATCATGGCCACACTGAACACCGTGCTGGGCGCGGTGCAGCACACGTCCACCGAACAAACCGCCGCCATCGACCGGCTGGTGGCGTCCACCGCCGAGTGGTTGGACCAGGCCGGCGCGCGCTTCAACGACAAGGTCAGCGCCGAGTCGGCGCGGCTGGATTCGGTGGCCGTGCAGTTGAGCGCCAGCGCGGTGGACGTGGCCAGCCTGGGCGAAGCCTTTGCCGCCGCCGTGGACCAGTTCAGCCAGTCCAACAGCCACACCGTGGCCCACCTGCAGCGGGTGGAAGAAGCGCTGGCCAGCAGCCGCACCCGCAGCGACGAACAGCTGGCTTACTACGTGGCCCAGGCGCGTGAAGTCATTGACCTGAGCTTGATGTCGCAAAAGCGCATCGTGGACGACCTGCAGCGCCTGGCGCGCAGCCCGGCCACGGTGGGCAGTGAAGCATGATGAACGCCGACCTGGGTGCTGACGAAGAAGACGCCGGCAGCGAACCCACGGTGCCGGTGTGGGCCGTGTTTGGCGATCTGATGGCGGGGCTGCTGGGCGCGTTTGTGCTGATCCTGGTTTGTGCGCTGGCCATGCAGCTGGACCTGGCTGCGCAGCTCAAGGAAGAAGTGCAGAGGCGCCAGTTGGAGGAACAACGCCGCAGCGCGCTGGAACAAGCCTTGGCCATCCCGCTGGCTCAGGGGCGTGTGACGCTGAACAACGGCCGCATCGGCATCAGCAGCAGCCTGCTGTTTGCCTTCAACTCCGACCAGTTGCAGCCCGAGGGCCAGCAGTTGCTGAAGGGCTTGGCCACCACGCTGGCGGCCTACCTGAGCGCACGCGACGAAATGCTGATGGTGAGCGGCTTCACCGACGACCGCCAGATGCGCGGTGGCAGCCAGCAGTTTGCCGACAACTGGGAACTGTCGGCCCAGCGCGCGTTAACGGTGACCCGCACGCTGGTGGAAAACGGCGTGCCTTCTGGCGCGGTGTTTGCAGCCGCCTTTGGCGCCGAGCAGCCGGTGGCCTCCAACGCCGACGCAGCAGGGCGGGCCTTGAACCGGCGGGTGGAGATCACACCCACGCCACGGCCCAAGTCCGAAAACACGCCCAAGGCTGGCGGGTCATGAGCCAGCCAGGCCTGAACGCGGTGCGCCAGTGGCACATCGTGGCCCTGGAGCGGCGCGCGGCGCAGCACCAAGGGGCACTGCGGCGCGCGCTGGAAGACAAGCTGCAGCGGCTGCGGGAGGCGCAGGCGCACGACATGGCTGCACACCCAGCCGGGCCATCGCCTGCGGCCATGCCATATGACGCCTTGCTCTCACCGTCAGGCTCTACAGCGCAGGCAACGCCGCTGTCCGAGCTGCTGGCACACATGACCAACATGGCTCAGCCAACAGAAGGCGCACTGCCCGCCAGCGCCACAACCCCCAGGCTCGCCAGTTCCAACAGCCCCGCAGCCCCCACTGAACTGAAAGCCATTCGTGACTACCGCAGCACCTGGTCACGCCTGAGCGCCGAGCGCCGCTTGCACCAAGCCCTGGCCAAGGTGCCTGACAACGCTGGCCCCTTGAACACGCAGCGCTTGCTGCACCAGGCTTTGCGCCTGATGCACGACGTTTCGCCCGCCTATCTGCTGCACTTCATGGCGCATGCTGAAAGCCTGCTAGCGCTGGACACCGTCAACCAGCCGCTGGCCGCGCCGCGGACAGTTCCCGCGCGGTGAGCCACAAGCGCAGGTCGAACTCCAGCTGGTGGTAGTCGCTCTCCATGTGCTGGCACAGTGCGTAAAAGGCGCGGTCGTGTTCGCGCTCTTTCAGATGCGCCAGCTCGTGCACCACGATCATGCGCAAGAAGTCGGCAGGGGCGTCCTTGAACAAGCTGGCAATGCGAATCTCCCGCTTGGACTTGAGCTGGCCGCCTTGCACCCGTGACACTGTGGTGTGCGTGCCCAGCACGTTGTTCAACACGTGCAGCTTGGCGTCAAAAGCCACCTTGGCCAGCGGCGGTGCGCTCTTCATGTGGCGCGCCTTCAGCTCAGCCACGTAGTCGTACAGCGCACGTTCGCTGCGCACGGTGTGGGCTTCAGGGTGGCGCTGGGCCACCGTTTGCGCCAGCAGGCCGGCGTCGATCAAGCCTTGAACCTGGGTCAGCAGGTGGGGTGGGTAGCCTTGGAGGTACTTCAAGGTGTTCAGCGCCCGTGGGTCCGGGCCCAAGTTCAGCTGATCAAGATCGCCCGAAAGTCGTTCACGTTGGTGAAGGTTGGCCCCGGTGTCACCAGGTCGCCCAGCGGCTTGAAGAAGCTGTAGGCGTCGTTGCGGTCCAGGAAGTCGGCGGCCTTCATGCCCATGGCTTGCGCGCGCGCCAGCGTGCTGGGGGTGACGATGGCGCCGGCGTTGTCTTCAACGCCGTCAATGCCGTCGGTGTCGGCGGCCAGCACGTGCACGCCGGGTTCGCCTTGCAAAGCGATGGCGCAACCCAACAAGAATTCGGTGGCGCGGCCACCACGGCCGGGTGATGGGCCAGATAGCGGGCCGGATGACGGGCCGGATGACGTACCAGCCACGCCACCGGCCGCGCCTTTGCTCTTCACGGTGACCGTGGTCTCGCCGCCCGACAAGATCACGCAGGGCCGCTCGAAGGGTTGGCCACGCCGGGCCACCGCGCGGGCCAAGGCGGCCTGCACCTTGCCCACTTCGCGGCTCTCGCCTTCCATCTCGTCGCTGAGGATGTGGGCCTGCAGGCCGGCAGCGCGCGCTGCGGCGGCGGCGGCCTCCAGGCTTTGTTGGGGCGTGGCGATCATGTGCACCGCGTGGCCGTTGAAGAGCGGGTCGCCGGGCTTGGGCGTTTCCCAGGCGCCGGACTGCAAGTTCTGCAAGGCCACGTCGGGCAGGCTGATGCCGTAGCGGCGGCAGATGGCCAGTGCTTCGGCGCAGGTGCTGCTGTCGGCCACGGTGGGGCCGCTGGCAATCACTTCGGGTGCGTCGCCGGGCACGTCGCTGATCAGCAGCGTGACCACTTTTGCGGGCGCACACATCGCCGCCAAACGGCCGCCCTTGATGGCGCTGAGGTGCTTGCGCACGCAGTTCATCTCGTCGATGGCCGCGCCGCTTTTCAGCAGGGCCTGGTTGATGGCTTGTTTGTCGGCCAAGGTCAGCCCCGGCGCAGGCAGCGACAGCAAAGCCGAACCGCCGCCAGAGATCAGGCACAGCACCAGGTCGTCGGCGGTCAGGCCCTGGGCCAACGCAGCGATGCGGCGCGCCGCCTGCTGGCCGGCTTCGTCGGGCACTGGGTGGCGGGCTTGCACCACCTCAATGCGACCGGGCCGAGCCAGGTAGGCCGGCGGCACGTGGTCATAGCGGGTCACCACCAGGCCACTGAGCGGTGCGTGGGCGGGCCACAGCGCGTCCACCGCTGCGGCCATCGCGCCGCCAGCCTTGCCGGCACCCAGCACCAGCGTGCGGCCTTTTCGGGGGTCTGGCGGAGCAGGCAGGTAGGCCGCGGTGTTGTGGGCCGGCAGGGCGCGCTGCACGGCGGCTTCATACAGCGTGCGCAGCAGCTGGCGGGGGTCGGTGATGGAAGGCATGGAAACAGGTGCTGGGCTGCGAACAGTGATCAGGCGGCAGGCGCAGGGTGGGTTGGATCAACCCAGGCCACCTGTTCGGGCTTTTCCACGGGTTCGATGTCCAGGTTGACGGCCACCGCTTCGCCGTCGCTGCGGCACAGCACGCATTCCAGCGTCTCGGTGGCGCTGGCATTGATCTCTTGGTGCGGCACAAAAGGCGGTATGTAGATGAAGTCGCCTGGCCCGGCTTCGGCGGTGAACTCCAGCGCCTCGCCCCAGCGCATGCGGGCCCGGCCCTTGACGATGTAGATCACGCTTTCCAGCGGCCCGTGGTGGTGGGCACCGGTTTTGGCATTGGCATGGATGTGCACCGTGCCGGCCCACAGTTTTTGTGCACCCACGCGGGCAAAGTTGATGGCCGCCTTGCGGTCCATGCCCGGGGTTTGCGCGGTGTTGGCGTCAAGCTGGTTGGCGGGCACCACGCGCACGCCGTCGTGTTTCCAGGCCGGGTCTTGAGGGGTGGTTGCCATGCTGGGGTGTCCTCCTGCGGTTCATTGTGGGGCTGGCGGCGGCCCGCATTCCACCGCTGGCGTCAAAGCGCTTGTGACTGCTGCTGCAGCGGTGCCGGCGCGGGCCGCGCCACGGTGTGGGCCGCAACCGCACACAGCAACCAACACAGCCAGGCTGTCCACATGGTGTGGCTGGGGTAGTGGGCACCACGCGCCAGTTGGGCGGTGCCAAACAGCAAACCCATCAGCAGCACCGCCACCAGCAGCGCCCGGGCGCGACCCGGTGCGTGCGGGCGCCACATGAAGTACAGGCCGAAAAAAGCGAAGGCAGAGACGGCGTGCCCGGAGGGAAAGCAGTGGCCCGGCCCACCGTCGGCCACACCCCAGCGCCAGTGCGAAACGTACTGCGCCAGGCCACCAAACTCTGCCAATTCGTAGGGGCAGCTGCTGAGGCTGATGCGCTTGATGGCCGGCACCAGCACCACGCAGGCCACGATCACGCCCAGCCAGCGCCAGCGTTGGCCGCGGCTGGGTGTGCCGGTCTTGATGGGCAAGCAGGCCGTGACGATCAGCGCCGCCAGCAGCAGCCAGGCCGCCAGCCGCCCACCGTCATGCAACAGCGTGCTGGCCCACCAGGTGTCGCGCCAGGCAAAGCCGGCGGCGCTGCCAAAGAGGCGGGCTGTGGCCAGGTCCAACCCGGTGGCGTCCCAGGCCAGCAGCAGGCCCAGCGTCAGCAGGATCGCCACCAAGTCACGGCGGCCCTGACCCCAGTGATCAGAGCTCATGGCTTGCGGCAACCTTGGCTCAGGTCCCATTCGCGTTCATACAAGGCGGTCTTCACGTCCAACAGCGCCAACAGGGTGTGAAACAGGTGGTCGTGCGCAGCGGGCTTTTGGGCGCGTGCTTGCAGGCAGGCCATGTCCAGCCCCAGGCTGGCCGGTGCGCCTGCCGAGAACCAGGCCACCATGGGCACCTGCTTTTGCAGGTCGGGCGCGATGGCGTAGGGCAGGCCGTGCAGGTACAGGTTGTTTTCACCCAGCGACTCGCCGTGGTCCGAGACGTAGATGACGGCTGAGTCCACCTCGCCCGCGGCGGCTTGCAACTGCTTGATCAGGCTGGCCAGCACGTGGTCGGTGTAAAGCAGGGCGTTGTCGTAGGCAGCGGTGATTTCTTCGCGACTGCACTTTTGCAGGTCGTCCTTTTGGCAAGCCGGCGCAAAGCGTGCAAAGGCGCTGGGGTAACGCCTGAAGTAAGAGGGGCCGTGGTTGCCCAGCTGGTGCAAGACCAGCAGCTGCGTGCTGCGTGAGCCTTTGAGTTTGGCCAGCCGCTCGTTCAGCCCGTTGAGCAAACCTTCATCCAGACAACGGCCGGCCTCGCACAGGCCGGGCGGGTTGAGGGCCAGCACCTCGTCTTGTGGCAGCCCCTCGCACACACCTTTGCAGCCCGACTGGTTGTCACGCCAATGCACACCCACGCCAGCGCGGGCCACCACGTGCAGCAGCGACTCGCTGCCGCGGATGCGGGCTTCGTCGTAGTCGCGCCGGCCCACCGGTGCAAACATGCAGGGCAACGAGACCTCGGTGTTGGTGCCGCAGGCCGTCACCTGGGGGAAGTTGATCACCGGCAGTTTGGCCAGTTCGGGCGTGGTCTGGCGGCTGTAGCCGTTCAGGCCCCAGTTGGCGGCGCGCGCCGTTTCGCCCACCACCAGCACCACCACCAGCGGCTTGCTGCGGGCCACCATCTGCGGGCCAGGTGCGGCGTCCAGCCCAATGGCCTGGCGTGGTTTGACGGCGCCTTTGGTCTCGGCTGCCACTACCGCGCCCATCGACCACAGGTAGTTGCCCGGCGTGACCAGGTAGCGCATGTCCTTGTTGTTGCGCATCAGGGACGAAAAGGACTGAAAGATCGACAGCAAGGCGCCCACCAACAGCGCGATGGCCAGCAGCATGGTCCCCACGCGGACCAGCCCCGCGCGCAGCCAGGGCCGGTTGATCAGCCGCACACGCCACAGCAGCAGCAAAGGCAGCACGGCATAGAACAGCAGGTGCGGCAGCAAGCGCCAGGCAAACAGCTCGCGGGCTTCGGCCACGTCGGTGCGCATCACGTTGCGCAGCATCGACGGGTCCAGGTAGACACCGAAGCTCTGCATGAAATAGCTGGCAAAGGCGGTGCCCACGATCAGCACCGCCAGGATGGGCTTGACGGTGTAGCGGTTGCTGACCAGTGCCAAGAGCAGGTAGTGCAGCGCGGCCAACATCACCAGCAGCGCGCCCGCAAACAGCCAGGTGGCCGGCTCGGACAAGTTGCGCTCCTTGAGCGTGGCGCTCAAGAACAGGCCGTTGGCGCTGAAGGCCCAGAACAGGCTGGCCGCCAGCATCAACTGTTCCACGGTGGCGGGTAGGCGCCAGCGGCCGGGTGTGGTGCTTGAAAACATCATGGCCCGGATTGGAACATCAGCGGCTGACGGCCCAGCGGAGCCCGCGGCAGTTCCACGCCAGCCGAGCACCCAGCGCCAAGGTGCGCGACCGGCACGCACTGCCAGAGTCCGAGCCGGCAACGCCGGCAGGTGCGCTGTCGAACAGACACCCGTGGGCAACGGAGCCCAGCATGGGGCTGCCCGCGCTTGGCGGGCGCCGCCGTACAGGAAGCCCCATGGTCAAGCCCTTTTCAAGCCTTCAACTGCTGGGGGTCTGCGCCCTGGCCCTGGCGTCTGCCAGTGCGCACGCGGGTATCGAGATCCTGTTCCAGGATGCCCAGGGGCTGCACGTCAGCCGCTACCAGGAGATCCAGCGTATTGCCATCGCGGCTGGGCAGGACTGGCTGGCACGCTTTGAGCCCCTGGGCTTTGAACCAGTGATCAGCGTGCAGATTGCCTTTGCACCCATCGCCACTGCCAATGGGCGCAGCGCCATGGCCACCCAGGTGGGCATCACGGCTGCCGGGCTTCGTCTCTTCGAGCAGGGCGCGGCCTATGAACTGGCCACGGGCGTGGATACCAACGGCGCTGCGGTCGATGTGGAGATCACGCTTGGAGACGCCGGCTACCTGCAGAACGAGCTGTGGTTCGATCCCGATCCGATCCTTCGCCAAGCCCCAGTGCCACTGGACCGCACCGATGCCTACTCGGTGTTCCTGCACGAGTTTGGTCACGCCTTCGGCTTCAACGGCTGGCGCGACGGGCTCACGGGTGTCCTGCCGGGCGACTACCTCTCCACCTTCGATGCCCTGGTGGAAGAAGTGACACATTCCGGAAGCCAAGAGCTGTACTTCGCTGGCGCCGGCGCCGTGGGTCTGTATGGGGCACCGGTGCCGCTGACGCAGGGGCTCTATGGCCATCTGGGCAACTGGGGCCCTGGCCCTGGGTCACAACTCGGGCCGGACCTGATGAACGGCCTCTTTTTCCAGCGTGGCGCGCGCTACGGCATCTCGGCGCTGGACCTGGCTGTGCTGACGGATCTCGGCCTGCCCATACGGGCAGCAGCAAGCTCGGTGCCAGAGCCCGGCACGGCGCTGCTGGTGCTGACGGCACTGGCATCCCTGGCAGGCAGGCGCACCGCGTTTGCCCAGGCCGCAGCATGAACCTGCACCTGGGTCTCACCCCTTTGATCTCGCTGCTGGCGGGGGTGCTCATCTTGGTCATGCCGCGGCTGCTGAACTTCATCGTGGCCATCTACCTGATCGTCATCGGCCTGCTGGGCCTCTTTGGCGGGAACCTGCGCATCTGAGCGCCAGCCGGTGGGGCTTGAACCGGGGGTGCAACAATCTCAGCTGCTTGCCGCCACATCCGCTTCAGCTCCACACACCACCATGTCCAAACCAGCGCCCGACGCGCCGCCGCAGCCGTCCTCTGAGTCGGCCTTCAAGAGCAAAGGCGGCCTCGTCCGCGTGTGGAACGCAGCCACTTATTCCGTGGCGGGCTTTCGTGCCGCCTTGCGCCACGAAGCAGCCTTTCGGCAAGAGCTGCTGGTGGGCTTGCCGCTGATCGTGCTGGCGCCCTTTATCGCCCCCGGCCGCTGGCAGCTGTTGGTGATGGTGGCCAGTGTGGTGGTGGTCCTGATCGTTGAACTGCTCAACTCGGCCATCGAAGCACTGGCTGACGCGCTCACGATCGAACGCCACCCGCTGCTGGGCCGGGCCAAGGACCTGGGCAGTGCGGCGGTGATGCTCAGCCTCTTCGGTGTGGCCTTCACCTGGGCCCTGGTGCTGTGGCCCAAACGCTGAACGACACTGGCCCCTCAGCCGGCCCTGCTTCTGCCGCTGCCGTCGGCTCTTCATCTGGCCTTTCAGCTGGACCTCTGGCCGGCTTGAAAGTGCTGGAGTTGGGCCAGCTGATTGCCGGCCCCTTTGCGGCCAAGACGCTGGCCGACTTTGGCGCCGACGTGATCAAGATCGAGCCCCCGGGCAGCGGCGATCCCTTGCGTCAGTGGCGTCTGTTGAAAGACGGCACCTCGGTGTGGTGGCAAGTGCAGGCGCGCAACAAGAAAAGCGTGGCTTTGGATCTGCGGCAAGCGGCGGCGCAAGACATCGTGCGCCGCCTGGCCGACGAGAGCGACGTGCTGGTGGAAAACTTTCGCCCCGGCGCGCTGGAAGGCTTTGGCCTGGACCCAACGCTGCTGATGCAACGCAACCCGCGCCTGATCGTGCTGCGCATCAGCGGCTACGGCCAGACCGGCCCCTACCGCGACAAGCCCGGCTTTGGCGTGGTGGCCGAAGCCATGGGCGGCCTGCGCCACCTCAGCGCCGAGCCCGGCCGCACACCCGTGCGGGTGGGGGTGAGCATCGGCGACACGCTGGCCGGCCTGCACGGCGTGATTGGCGTGCTGACCGCGCTGCATGAGCGCCAGCGCAGCGGTTTGGGCCAGGTGGTGGACGTGGCCTTGTATGAAGCCGTCTTCAACTGCATGGAAAGCCTGCTGCCCGAGTACAGCGCCTTTGGCGTGGTGCGCGAGCCCGCAGGCAGTGCACTGCCGGGCATTGCGCCCAGCAACGCTTACCGCTGCCAGGACGGCTACGCGCTGATAGCCGGCAACGGTGACAGCATCTTCAAGCGCTTGATGGCCACCATCGGCCGCCACGACCTGGCGGCCGACCCGGCGCTGGCGGGCAACAGCGGCCGGGTGGTGCGGGTGGCTGAAATCGACGCCGCCATTGGTGCGTGGGCGGCCCCGCTCTTGGTCGAGCAGGTGCTGGCTGCGCTGGACGCTGCCGCAGTACCGGCCGGCCGCATCTACACCGTGGCCGACATCGCTGCCGACCCCCACTACGCCGCGCGCGGCATGCTTGACACCGTCATGCTGAGCGACGGCACGGCGTTGGCGGTGCCCGGCATCGTGCCCAAGTTGTCGCGCACGCCGGGGCGGCACCGCCGCCGCGCACCTGAACTGGGGCAGGACACTGAAGACGTGTTGAAGTCCTTGCAGCCGGCTTCGACCACGCCCCGCGCTTGAGGTCCAATGCAGCGATGGATACCTCGCCGATGGACCACCAGCCTTTGATGAATGACGATGGCCGGGCGCCAGACCACGATCACAACAGTGATCGGGACCAGGAACGGCTGCACGACCGCCTGACCGAACTGGAAATCAAGGCCA
Source organism: Betaproteobacteria bacterium (assembly GCA_043743835.1). Classification (GTDB taxonomy): domain Bacteria; phylum Pseudomonadota; class Gammaproteobacteria; order Burkholderiales; family Burkholderiaceae_C; genus Rubrivivax. The sequence continues at coordinate 56,167 of JAYTVT010000096.1, read as the reverse complement.
GCTATGCTGACGACACGCTGGACCGCCTGAACGAAGTCATCGTGCGCCAGCAGGCGCAGATCGATCTGCTGATGCGTGAGCTGACGCAATTGCGCCAGCAGCCGCAGGCCGGAGAAGCACCCGCCGCGCACAACCTGCGCGACGAACTGCCGCCGCACTACTGATCAGCTGCTGGGTTTGCACCGCCACGCTGCCGACGCGTCTCGCGCAGCATGTAGAGGTAAAGGCTCTCCACTTTGTCGCGCGCCCAGGGCGTGCGGCGCAAGAACTTCAGGCTGCTGCCCATGCTGGGGTCGTGGGTGAAACAACGCAGCGTGATGCGCTGGCCCAACCCAGCCCAGCCATATGCGGCCACCAGCGCGGTGAGCACGGCCTCCAGGGTCATGCCCTGCAGGGGGTCCTTGGGGGTGGTTGGCGCGTTCATCGGCGCATTGTCCCTGCTCTCGTGGTGCCCCATAGCCCTTGCGCGGAGCGCGTTGCGGCCGTGAACCATGGCACGCCTTCAAAACTTCAGCGCCACCACGGGCAGCCGAAAACCCCCAAGTGAAGGCCTGTTGTGCGGGTGGTGAGCCAAGCGCCACGCGCTGCGCCTTCCGCCGTTGAACCCCCACTCTGGAGCACCCATGACCCGCCGTATCCCTTCGATCTTGTTTGCCGCCGTTCTGAGCAGCCTGGCCATGCCCGCCAGTGCGCAGTCTGCCAACGCCGTGGCGGGGGAAAAGCTCGACAGCGGTCTGGGCAGCCTGCCCCACTATTCCAAGTGGGCCGCCCCGGCGGCCAGCAAGGTGGCGGCTGTGAAGCTTGAAGGTGAGTCGCTGGACAACCAGCTGGGTGAACTGCCGCACTACCGCCTGTGGGTGGACCGCAGCGGCAAGGACCCCATGGGCACACAGGCCGCTGCAGCCATGCGCTACGCCAGCGCCCAGTCAGCGGCCAAGGCGCCAGCCCAAGCCAGTGAGCGCATGGCTCAGGCTCCGAACTGAAGCACCGCGCTGCGGCGCGGTACGCTCGGTGCATGCCCCATGACACCGAATCTCTTCAGACCAGCGCCGACCAGCCCACCATTCGTTGGCAGGAAGGCGATCAACCTCGGCAAGCCCGCTGGCGTTGTGAGCGCCTGGCCCCGCCACCAGCGCGGGTGCAGCTGGTTGACGACACGCTGAGCGCCGACAGCGCTTACCGGCTGGCCTGTGAAGGCACCGGCTTGCTGTGGAACGCTGACTTTCAGAATGCCCGCCATCTGCTGGACGCACTGGCCCGGCGCGCCGACCAGCTGCCGCGGCGCAAGACGCGTGGCCAGCCCACACCACCCGACAACACCACGCCGGGTGCGGCCTTTCATCGCCACCGCCAGGCCCAGGCCCAGCGTGCCCGGGTGCTGGCGCAGGTGTTGATTCCGCTGCAAGGCGATCGCAGCATTTCGCTGCGCCGCGCGCCCGACGTGCGGCTGGCCTGCGAACAAGCCTGGGGTGCGGCCGATGGCCAACCCAGCGTGGTTTCGCTGCGCGAACTGCTGGGGGTGGTCAGCGCCTTCGAGTGGCGCAAGAAGGGCGTGCCGTTTCCCGCCTTGGGGCCGGCGCCAGACAACCGCATCCATCCGCACTACGGCGTGTTTTCGCCAGTGCGGGGTGAATATGTGGATCTGGTGGTTCAAGCCGAGTTGCCTGCAGGCGCGCAAGCGCTGGCCATGGACATTGGCACTGGCACGGGGATCCTGGCGGCGGTGCTGGCCAAGCGCGGTGTGCGTCGTGTGCTGGCCACCGACCAGGACCCACGTGCTTTGGCCTGCGCCCAAGACAACTTCCACCGACTGGAGCTGGAAGGCGTGGTGGAACTGGTGGCGGCCAACCTCTTTCCGCCTTTGCCCGAGTCTCGTGCTGCCCTGGTGGTGTGCAACCCACCCTGGCTGCCGGCGCGGCCCGGGTCGGCCATCGAACGCGCGGTTTACGACGAAGACAGCCAGATGCTGCGCGGTTTCCTCAGCGGCCTGCGCGCCCATTTGCTGCCGGGTGGTGAAGGCTGGTTGATCTTGTCTGACTTGGGCGAGCGGCTGGGCCTGCGCACCCGAGAGCAGTTGCTGGGCTGGGTGGAACAGGCCGGCTTGCAGGTGCTGGGCCGCCTGGACACCCGGCCCCAGCACCGCAAGGCTGCCGACACGCAAGACCCCTTGCATGCGGCGCGTTCAGCCGAGGTCACCTCACTCTGGCGTTTGGGAGCACGTGAATGAAGCAGAACCGCATCCACTTTGAACTGCGCGGCGAGCACATCACGCTGGACGCCTTGCTCAAAGCCACCGGCCTGGTGGGCAGTGGTGGCGCCGCCAAGATGCTGATTGCCGATGGGCAGGTGCAGGTCAATGGCGAGGTCGACACCCGGCGCGGCCGCAAGCTGCGCGCTGGCGACCGGGTGGTCTTGGGTGAGGTGAGCGTGAGCGTCGCCGGGCCTGCCTCAGCCGATCCACCGGCTGAGGGCCCCGCTGCCGAACATTGACCCGATCCAGCAGCGGGTGCGGTGTGGCGGCGGATCAGCTCTTGGCGGCCATGCCCAGCCGCTCGATGGTGGCTTTCTCGGCCACATAGGACTCGCGGGCAAAGCGGGTGTAGTCCTCGGTGCCCATGTAGATCACCGACTGGTCAAACTTTTCCAGCGTGGCCAGCACGGCCGGGTCGTCCAGCGTGCGCTTGAAGGCGTCTTGCAAGGTGCGCGTCACGGCGGGGTTCATGCCCTTGGGGCCGCACACGCCAAAGGGTGAATCGCTCACCGTCTTGTAGCCCAGTTCGTCCAGCGTGGGCACATCCGGCCAGCGCTTGGTGCGCTTGCTGCCATAGGTGGCCAACAGGCGCAGTTTGCCGCTGGCCACGTGCGGCGCCCAGCCGGTGGCGTCGCTGGCGGCCATGGTGTGGCCACCCAAAATGGCCTGCATGTTGTCGGCGTTGCCCTTGAAGGGCACGTGGTTCAGCTGAATGCCGGCGCGCTGGGCAAACTCCTCCACCGCCAGGTGTGGGCTGGTGCCGATGCCGGTGCTGCCGTAGCTGAGCTTGCCCGGGTTGGCCTTGGCCCAGGCCACCAGGTCCTTGATGCTCTTGAGGGGCCCGTCGGCCGGCACCACCAGGCCAAAGGTGTAGCCGGTGAGGCAGGCGATCCAGGTGAAATCTTTCTGCGTGTCGAAGACGGTCTTTTGCATGTGCGGGATGCGAAACACGCCATGCGGCAGTTGGCTCAGCGTGTAGCCGTCGGGCGCGGCATTGACCAGTTCGTTGGCCCCCAGCATGCCGCCGGCGCCGGGCTTGTTGTCGATGATGACCTGCTGGCCCAGGATCTTGCTGGCGCTTTCGGCAAAGGCGCGCATCACGGCGTCGGTGCTGCCGCCGGCGGGCCAAGGGCAGATGTAGCGGATGGTCTTGGCGGGGAAGGATTGCGCCCGCGCCAAAGAGGGCAGGGCGATGGCCCCGGCAGCGGCGGCGGTGTGGGTGATGAACTGGCGACGTTGATGTTGCATGGGGTTGTCTCTCTGTCGAAAGTTGGGGGCTTGATTTGGAGGTGGTCGGGGGTCTCAGTCGGCTTTGGCGCCGGAGTCCTTCACGACCTTGGCCCATTTGACGATTTCCTTGGCCTGGTAGGCGGCCAGCTCTTCAGGTGTGGACAGCCAGGGCTCCAGGCCCAAGCCCTTGAGCTTGTCGGCCACGTCGGGCAGCTTGAACACACGCTGCACTTCGGCATTGAGCTTCATCACCACGTCGCGTGGCGTGCCGGCCGGTGCAAACAGCGCAAACCAGGTCGTGGCCTCAAAGCCAGGCACGGTTTCGGCCACGGTGGGCACATCCGGTGCGGCTGGCGAACGGGTGAGCGTGGTCTGCGCCAAAGCCCTGATCTTGCCTTCCTTGGCCATCGGCAAGGCTGAGGGCATGTTGTCGAACATGAGCTGAATCTGCCCGCCCACCAGGTCGGGGATGGCGAACTGACGGCCCCGGTAGGGCACATGAACCATCTGGGTGCCGGTGAGTGACTTGAACAGTTCACCCGACACGTGCACTGAGGTGCCCACTCCTGGCGAGCCAAAGCTCAGCTTGTCGGGGTTGGCTTTCATGTAGGTGATGAGTTCGGCCACGTTCTTGACCGGCAGGCTGTTGGTCACCACCAGCAGGTTAGGCGCCGACGCGATGTGGGCCACGGGCGCGAAGTCGCGCACCATGTCGTAGGGCATCTTGCTGTACAGCGCGCCGTTGATCGAGTGCGTGCCCACCGTGGCCAGCACCAGCGTGTGGCCGTCGGCCGGGGCCTTGGCCACGTCGGCCGCGCCAATGTTGCCGCCGGCGCCGGGCTTGTTGTCGATGACAACGGCCTGGCCGAGTTGCGCCTTGTCGGCAAACAGGCGCGCCAGGATGTCGGGCGCGCCACCGGGCGGGAAGGTCACCACCAAGCGTATGGGCTTGCTGGGATAACCCTGCGCCAAGGCTGCGCAGGCGGTGGCGGCGAGCAAGGTGCCGAGCAACAAGGACTTGAACTTCATCGTGTCTCCAATGGCTTGAACTCGTGGGTTCATCCGGGTGGTGTGCGCGGGGCAGGATACGGGAAGGGCGGGCGCCAGAAGGCGGGGTTTTCGCCAGCACAAGCGCGTGGGCAAATCGGCGCAGCGTGCGCAGCCAATACCCCAATGCTTGGCAGGGAATAGAAAGCGCAGTAGAAGCGGCGGGCCGCCCGCTTCGGGCTCTTTGGCCAAGGAAATTCATGACTGCCGCACCCCATGCCATGGCCACGCCAGAAAACTTCGACCCCGAGTTGTGGTGCCTTTTCGATCAATATGTACATGGCGACATCGACCGCCGGGGTTTCCTGGACCGCGCGGCGCGTTTTGCCGCTGCGGGTGGCACCACCGCTGCGGCGCTGCTGGCGGCCCTGAGCCCGGACTTTGCGCGTGCGCAAAAGGTCGCGCCGACTGACCCCCGCCTGAAAACCGAATCTGTCGAGTTCGCGTCGCCGGCCGGATACGGCAAGGTGCGCGCCTATGTGGCCCGCCCGGCGGCCGCCGCTGGGCCCCTGCCCGTGGTGCTGGTGGTGCACGAGAACCGGGGTTTGAACCCCCACATCGAAGACATCACGCGCCGCCTGGCCCTGGACAACTTCATCGCCGTGGCGCCCGATGCGCTGCATCCGCTGGGCGGGTATCCCGGCGACGAAGACAAGGCACGTGAGCTGTTTGCCAAGCTGGACCAGTCCAAGACGCGTGAGGACTTTGTGGCCGCAGCGGCCTGGGCGCGCGCGGTGGCCGGTGGTAACGGCAAGCTGGGGGCCGTCGGTTTTTGTTTTGGCGGCGGCATGGTGAACCTGCTGGCCACCCGTGTGCCAGAACTGCTGTCAGGTGCGCCCTTTTATGGTGGGCCTGCGCCGGTCGACAGGGTGGGCCAGATCAAGGCTGAACTGATGCTGGTGTTTGCCGAAAACGACGAACGCATCAACGCCGCCTGGCCGCCATATGAAGCGGCCTTGAAGGCGGCGGGCGTCAAGTTTGAAGCCTTCAAGTACGCTGGCACACAGCATGGCTTCAACAACGACACCACGCCGCGTTTTGAAGCCACTTCAGCGGCTCAGGCCTGGGCGCGTACCTTGGCGCTGTTCAACCGCACCTTGCGGTAGGCGTGATTCAGGGCTGCAGGTAAGCCGCTGCCAGCGTTTGCAGATGGGCGCGTGAGTCGTCCGCCAGGTGCGGCATCAGCAGCGCCAGTGCGTGGTAGGCGCCGCGGCCCATGGCGGCGGCGGCGTTTTCGGGCTCCAGCACGCGGCGCGGGTCGCGCACATATTCAAAGCTCAGCCAATACGTCACCACCACCACCATGCTGGTGGCGGTGGTGGCGGCTTCTGCACCGGTGATGCGCACCACGCCGTTGCGCGCCAGGCCGTCGAGCATGGCGTGCATGGCCTTGGTCTTGTTTTTCAGCACAAACTGAAAGTGGGTCTCGAGCCGGCGGTTCTTGCTGAGCAGGTCGTTGAGGTCGCGGTACAAGAACCGGTAGCCCCAGATCAGTTCAAACAGCATGTGGAAAAACAGCCAGGCGTCTTCGACGTTTTCTACGCCGTCGGCGGCCTGCAAAATTTCGCCCAACGCTTTTTCGTAGCGGTCAAACAGCGCGTTGATCAGCTCGTCTTTGGCCGGGTAGTGGTAGTACAAGTTGCCCGGGCTGATGTTCAGTTCGGCGCTGATCAACGTGGTGCTGACGTTGGGCTCGCCAAAGCGGTTGAACAGCTCCAGCGTCACTTCCAGGATGCGTTCGGCGGTACGACGGGGCTTTTTTGCGGGGGTGGCCATGTGGGGCATTCTGCATTCAGCAGGCTGGTGCGCGCCTGCCTACAATCCCGCCCCTGCCATGAACAAGAATCAAATCGCCGTCTGCTTTGACCACATCACCAAGGTTTACGACGGCGCCCGTGGCACCTTCAAGGCCCTGGACGACGTGTCCTTCAACATCGAGCAGGGCGAGTTTTTCGGCTTGCTGGGGCCCAATGGTGCGGGCAAGACCACCCTGATCTCCATTCTGGCGGGCTTGTCGCGTGCCACCGGCGGCCGCGCCACGGTGCTGGGCCACGACGTGGTGCAGGACTATGTGGCCGCGCGCCAGGTGCTGGGCATCGTGCCGCAAGAGCTGGTGTTCGACCCATTCTTCAGCGTACGCGAAACGCTGCGCATCCAAAGCGGCTACTTTGGCGTGAAGAACAACAACGCTTGGATCGACGAGGTGCTGGCCGAACTGGGCCTGAGCGACAAGGCCAACGCCAACATGCGCCAGTTGTCGGGTGGCATGAAGCGGCGTGTGCTGGTGGCGCAAGCATTGGTGCACCGCCCGCCAGTCATCGTGCTGGACGAGCCCACCGCGGGTGTGGACGTGGAACTGCGCCAGACGCTGTGGCGTTTTGTGGCGCGGCTGAACAAGGAAGGCCACACGGTGCTGCTGACCACCCACTACCTGGAAGAAGCCGAGGCGCTGTGCGGGCGCATTGCCATGCTGCAGCAGGGGCGCTTGAAGGCCTTGGACAAGACATCGGCGCTGCTGGCTGGCCGCGCCAGCACCATGTTGCGCTTCAAGACCGACACCGCGCTGCCGCCAGCGCTGGCCGCACAGGCCCGGGTCACCGGGCGCATCGTGCAGGTCAAGGCGCGTGACGCCGCCGAAGTGGAAACGCTGCTGGCCACGCTGCGCGCCAGCGGCGTGAAGGTGGAAGACCTGGAGATTGGTCGCGCCGATCTGGAAGACGTGTTCCTGGAAATCATGCAAGGCGACCCGGTGAAGGAAGTGGCCTGATGTTGGATCAACCTTTGGCTCCAAGCACGGTGCCAGCATCGGCCCAGCGATCGGCTTCACCACTGGCCACGGCCTTGTCGGGATCGGGCACGCTGTTCCGCAAAGAAATCCTGCGCTTCTGGAAAGTGGCTTTTCAGACCGTGGCCGCGCCGGTGCTGACCGCGGTGATGTACCTGCTGATTTTTGGCCACGTGCTGCAAGACAAGGTCGCGGCCTTTCCAGGCGTGGGCTACACCAGCTTCTTGATCCCCGGGCTGGTGATGATGAGCGTGCTGCAAAACGCCTTTGCCAACAGCAGCAGCTCACTGATCCAAAGCAAGATCACCGGCAACCTGGTGTTCTTGCTGGTTTCACCTTTGAGCCACTGGGCCTGGTTTGTGGCCTATGTGGGCGCGTCCATCGTGCGTGGCCTGGCAGTGGGCAGTGGTGTGATGCTGGTGACGGTGTGGTTTGCGCCGCTGCAACTGGCCGAGCCCGGGTGGGTGTTCACCTTTGCGGCGCTGGGCGCGGGCATGCTGGGCTCGATGGGGTTGATTGCCGGGCTGTGGGCCGAAAAGTTCGACCAGCTGGCGGCGTTTCAAAACTTCATCATCATGCCCATGACATTTTTGTCGGGCGTGTTTTATTCGGTGCACTCCTTGCCGGCGGTGTGGCAGGCGGTGAGCCACCTGAACCCGTTTTTTTACATGATCGACGGCTTTCGGAGGGGATTCTTTGGCGTCAGTGATGCGTCGCCCTGGCTCAGCCTGGCGGTGGTGGGCGGCAGCTTCTTGCTGGTGGCGGCCATTGCGCTGCGGCTCCTGGTCACTGGCTACAAACTGCGCAGCTGAGCGGGTTTCGCCAGCCTATGCCCCCAGCCTGAGCCACAATCCAGTCATGGCCGACCCTACACCCGACGAAGTTCGCGCGTTCATCGCCGCCGGGCTGCCCTGCGAGCACCTGGAAGTGGAAGGCGATGGCCGGCACTTTTTTGCCACCATCGTGTCGGCGCAGTTTGAAGGCTTGGCCCGTGTGCGCCGCCACCAGCGGGTTTACACGGCCCTGGGCGATAGAATGCGCGAGCAAATACACGCCCTGTCGATGAAGACGCTCACCCCCGCCGAATACGATGCTGCCCCTGCTGCAGCGCCGTCTTCGGCCGGTCTCCACCACCACTGAACAGCCCTGCGGCGCGCCGCGGGGCCGCTGCGCGCCGCCCGTGCGGCCACCAGTGGGACCTTGCGGCGTGTTTCGGGCAGCACCCCCATGATCACGCTCGCACTGTCCAAAGGCCGCATCTTCGACGACTCCTTGCCGCTGCTGCGCGCAGCCGGCATCGAGGTGCTGGATGACCCCGAAAAGAGCCGCAAACTGATCCTGGCCACCTCGCGGCCCGATGTGCGCGTGGTGCTGGTGCGGGCCACCGACGTGCCCACCTATGTGCGCCACGGCGGCGCCGACCTGGGTGTGGCTGGGCTGGACACGCTGCTGGAAGACGGAGATGGCCTCTACAAGCCGCTGGACTTGAAGATCGCCCGCTGCCGCATGAGCGTGGCCACCCGGGCTGACTTTGACTACGCCGCGGCGATCAAGCAGGGCTCGCGCATCCGCGTGGCCACCAAGTACACCCAAACCGCTCGCCAGCACTTCGCCACCAAGGGCGTGCACGTGGACCTGATCAAGCTCTACGGCAGCATGGAACTGGCGCCGCTCACCGGCCTGGCCGACGCCATCGTGGACCTCGTGTCCACCGGCAGCACGCTCAAAGCCAACCAGCTGGTCGAGGTGGAGCACATCATGGACATCTCGTCGCGCCTGGTGGTCAACCCGGCTGCGCTGAAGCTCAAGCGCGAGCCGCTGCGGGCGCTGATCGACGCTTTCGAGGCCGCTGTGGGAGCCGGCGCATGAGCCCCGTCAACATCCGCCAACTGTCCACTGCCGATGCCAACTTCGAGGCCGACTTCCAGCGTGTGCTGCATTGGTCGGCCGACACCGACGCCGCCATCGAAACCCGGGTGGCCGACATCATTGCCGACGTGCGCGCTCGTGGCGACGCCGCATTGCTGGAACTGACCGCACGCTTCGACGGCGTGCAGGCCAGCAGCATGGCCGCGCTGGAAATTGGCGCGGATGAACTGCGCGCTGCGATGGAGACCATCACGCTCGCACAGCGCAGCGCACTGCTGGCCGCGGCCGAGCGTGTGCGCAGCTACCACCAGCGCCAACTGGACGCCAGCAGCCGCAGTTGGCAATACCGCGACGCCGACGGCACGCTGCTGGGCCAGAAGGTCACGCCGCTGGACCGGGTGGGCATCTATGTGCCGGGAGGCAAGGCAGCCTACCCCAGCAGCGTGCTGATGAACGCGATTCCGGCGCAGGTGGCCGGGGTGGGCGAGATCATCATGGTGGTGCCCACGCCGGCCCGCAAAGACGGCGCGGCGCCAGACGCGCGCGGTGAACGCAACCCGCTGGTGCTGGCTGCCGCACATGTGGCGGGTGTGCACCGGGTCTTCACCATCGGCGGCGCGCAAGCGGTGGCGGCATTGGCCTACGGCACCGCCACCGTGCCGCGAGTTGACAAGATCACCGGCCCCGGCAACGCCTACGTGGCCAGCGCCAAGCGCCGGGTGTTTGGCCAGGTGGGCATCGACATGATCGCCGGCCCCAGCGAGATTTTGGTGTTGGCCGACGGCAGCACCCCGCCCGATTGGGTGGCCATGGACTTGTTCAGCCAGGCCGAACACGACGAGCTGGCGCAAAGCATCTTGCTCTGCCCCGACGTGGCCTACATCAGCGCGGTGCTGGAAGCCATCAACCGCCTGCTGCCCGACATGCCCCGGCGCGACGTCATCCGCGCCAGCCTGGAAGGCCGTGGCGCTTTGATCCACACGCGCAGCCTGGAAGAAGCTTGCGCCATCAGCAACCGCATCGCGCCCGAGCACCTGGAAGTCAGCTCGCAGGAACCGTCAAAGTGGGAGTCGCTGCTCAAGCACGCCGGCGCCATCTTCCTGGGCGCCTTCACCAGTGAAAGCCTGGGCGATTACTGCGCCGGGCCCAACCACGTGCTGCCCACCTCGGGTACGGCGCGCTTCAGTTCACCGCTGGGCGTGTATGACTTTGTCAAGCGCAGCAGCCTGATTGAAGTCAGCGAGGCCGGTGCACAGGTGCTGGGCCCGGTGGCGGCCCTGCTGGCCTACGGCGAAGGCCTGCAAGCCCACGCGCGGGCTGCAGAAATGCGCTTGAACGGCGGCGTGGCCCCGCCCCGGGCCGCGGTGGCTTTCAGCGTGCGGCCCGTGGACGCCAGCAACGTGGACGCCGTGCTCAAGCTCAGTGTCGCGCCCGGCCAGAAGTCCTTTGTGGCCACGCCCGAGCGTTCCTTGGCGCAAGTGGCCTACGAGCCCGCCGGCCGCGCGTTGGCTTTGTTTGACGGCGAAGAAGCGGTGGGCATGCTGCTGCTGTACGACGCGCGCCTGGACAAGAAAAAGCCCGCCCAGCAGCTGTACGTCTGGCGCTTCATGGTCGACGCTCGGCACCAGCGGCGTGGCCTGGGGCGCCTGGCCATGGGCTGGATCATTGAAGAGGCGCGGCGCTGGGGCGTTGCCGAGGTGGGCTTGTCGCACGTGATGCTGCCTGGCCATGCCGGTCCCTTCTACGAAAAACTGGGCTTCACCTACACTGGTGAAGTGGATGACGGTGAGCACAAGATGCTGCTGCCGCTGACATGAGCACCGCGAGCCCTCATCGCCCCGTTCAGGTCCGCTTCCACACCCCTTTGCCACGCCAAACCAAAGCATGAACACGCTCAACGACCGCATCCAGGCCACCATCCGCCAGGACGTGAAGAGCATGCACGCCTACGCCATCCAGCCCAGCGCCGGCCTGATCAAGCTGGACGCGATGGAAAACCCGTTTCGCCTGTCGCCGCAACTGCAGCGTGAACTGGGCGAGCGCCTGGGCCAAGTGGCCATCAACCGCTACCCGTCGCAATGTGTGGCGCAGGTGGCGGCGGCCTTGGCAGCCTATGTGGATTTGCCCGCAGGCTGCAAGCTCATCGTGGGCAACGGATCCGATGAGCTGATCGACATCCTGTCGGTGGCTTGCGATGTGCCCGGTGCCACCGTGCTGGCCCCGCTGCCGGGCTTTGTGATGTATGAGATGTCGGCGCGCCTGCGCGGCTTGAAGTTTGTGGGCGTGCCCTTGACGCCCAACTTCGAACTGGACGCCGACGCCATGCTGGCAGCCATAGCGCAACACCGCCCGGCCATCACCTACATCGCCTATCCCAACAACCCCACGGCCAATTTGTTTGACGACGCGGTGATCGACCGCATCGTCGCGGCTGTTGGCGCCCAACAGGGCCTGGTGGTGTTTGACGAGGCCTACCAACCCTTTGCCAGCCGCACCTGGATGCAGCGCATGGCCGCCCACCCTCATGTGCTGGTGCTGCGCACACTGTCCAAGTTTGGCCTGGCCGGCGTGCGCCTGGGCTACCTGTGTGGCCACGCCGCGCTGATCGACGAAGTCGACAAAGTGCGCCCGCCGTACAACGTCAGCGCGCTGAACGCCGAAGCCGCGCTGTTTGCGTTGGAGCACGCCACCGAGTACGACGCCCAAGCCGGTGTGCTCAAGGCGGAACGGGCACGCCTGCAAGCATTGCTGGCCGACATGCCGACGCTGAAAGCCTTCCCCAGCGACGCCAACATGATCCTGGTGCGCGTGCCCGACGCCAAGAAAACCTTTGAAGGCATGAAGTCGCGCGGTGTGCTGGTCAAGCACATCGCCGGGCTGCACCCTTTGCTGGCCAACTGCCTGCGCTTGACGGTGGGCGCGCCCGACGAAAACAAGGCCATGATGCAAGCCCTGAAAGACAGCCTGTGAGCGCCACCCTTTCATCTGCGACCAACGCCCCCCGTGTGGGCGATGTGCGCCGCGACACCAAAGAAACCCAGATCCGCGTGCGCGTGGACCTAGATGGCACTGGCGCTGCCGAACTGAGCACCGGCATCGGCTTTTTTGACCACATGCTCGACCAGATCGCCCGCCACGGCCTGATCGACTTGCTGGTGGACGCCAAAGGCGATCTGCACATCGACGGCCACCACACGGTGGAAGACGTGGGCATCACGCTGGGCCTGGCGGTGGCACAGGCGGTGGGCGACAAAAAAGGCATCACCCGCTACGGGCACAGCTATGTGCCGCTGGATGAAGCGCTGTCCCGGGTGGTCATCGACTTCTCCGGCCGGCCGGGCCTGCACATGGACGTGCCCTTCAAGGCCGGCATGGTGGGCGGATTCGACACCCAGCTCACCTACGAGTTTTTCCAGGGCTTTGTAAACCACGCGTTGGCCACGGTGCACATCGACAACCTCAAGGGCGACAACGCCCACCACCAGTGCGAGACCATCTTCAAGGCCTTTGCGCGCGCCTTGCGCATGGCGCTGACGCCTGATCCGCGCTCGGCCGGCGTCATCCCGTCCACCAAGGGAACGCTGTAGTCCGATGGCAACGGTGGCGGTGGTCGACTACGGCATGGGCAACCTGCGATCGGTGTCGCAGGCGGTGATGCACGTGGCTGCGGGCTCGGGGCTGGACGTGCTGGTCACGCAGAACCCGGCCGATGTGTTGGCTGCCGACCGCGTGGTCTTACCTGGGCAAGGTGCCATGCGCGACTGCATGCGCGAACTGCAGGACAGCGGTCTGCGAGAAGCCGTGCTGCACGCCGCAGCCCACAAGCCGCTGATGGGTGTGTGCGTGGGCATGCAGATGCTGCTCGACCACAGTGAAGAACAGGACACACCTGGCTTGGGTTTGATCGCCGGCCAGGTGCGCCGCTTTCAGCTGGAAGGCCAGCTGCAAAGCGACGGGAGCCGCTTCAAAGTGCCGCAAATGGGCTGGAATCGTGTGTCGCAGACGGCACACCGCTTGTGGGACGGGGTGCCTGACGCATCGTGGTTCTACTTCGTGCACAGTTACTACACGGCGCCCGACAACCCGGCGCACAGTGTGGGCCAAACCGACTACGGCCAGCGCTTTACCTGCGCTTTAGCACGCGATAACATTTTCGCCACCCAATTCCACCCCGAGAAGAGCGCCGAGCAAGGCCTGGCCCTGTATCGAAACTTCCTGCACTGGAAGCCCTGACGCTGCCGCCACCTGCTGCCCACCCCTCTTCACGCACTCAACCCTCTATCCACCACGCTCCCACTGAGCCATGCTGCTGATACCGGCCATCGACCTCAAGGACGGCAAGTGCGTCCGCCTCCAACAGGGCGACATGCAGTCGTCCACCACCTTCGGCGAAGACCCGGCCGCCATGGCCCGGCGCTGGCTGGACGCGGGCGCGCGGCGTTTGCACCTGGTGGACCTGAACGGCGCGTTTGCCGGCAAGCCCATCAACGAAAGCGCCATCAAGGCCATCCTGCGCGAGGTGGGTGACGAGATCCCGGTGCAGCTGGGTGGTGGCATCCGTGACCTGGACACCATCGAGCGCTATCTGGACGACGGCCTGTCTTTTGTCATCATCGGCACCGCGGCCGTCAAGAGCCCCGGTTTCCTGAAAGACGCCTGCAGCGCCTTCGGCGGCCACATCATCGTGGGTCTGGACGCCAAGGACGGCAAGGTGGCCACCGATGGCTGGAGCAAGCTCACCGGGCACGAGGTGATTGACCTGGCCAAGAAGTTTGAAGACTACGGCGTGGAAGGTGTGATCTACACCGACATCGGCCGCGACGGCATGCTCACCGGCATCAACATCGAGGCCACCGTGCGCCTGGCGCAGGCGCTCAGCATCCCGGTGATTGCGTCGGGCGGCCTTTCCGACATGGCCGACATCGAACGGCTGTGTGCGGTGCAAGCCGACGGTGTTGAAGGTGTCATCTGCGGCCGCAGCATCTACACCGGTGCACTGGACTTCGCCGCTGCCCAAGCGCGTGCCGATGAACTGAACGGCGAGCTTTGAAGCGCGACACGCGCTTGTGCTTTACCCGTTTCAGCCCCAGCCAACTGGCTGCGCTGCCACCCACGCTGCTCAAAACGGCAGCCTGAACTGCCGCCCTACAACCATGCTGGCCAAACGCATCATCCCCTGCCTGGACGTGACCGGTGGCCGCGTGGTCAAGGGCGTCAACTTCACGGAACTGCGTGACGCTGGTGACCCGGTCGAGATCGCCGCCCGCTACAACGAGCAGGGCGCCGACGAACTGACCTTTCTGGACATCACCGCCACCAGCGATGAGCGCGACCTCATCTTGCACATCATCGAGGCGGTTGCATCACAGGTCTTCATTCCGCTGACCGTGGGCGGTGGCGTGCGCAGCGTGGCCGATGTTCGCCGATTGCTCAACGCCGGTGCCGACAAGGTCAGCTTCAACTCGGCCGCGGTGACCAACCCCCAGCTCATTCGAGATGCGTCCGACAAATACGGCGCCCAGTGCATCGTGGTGGCCATCGACGCCAAACGCCGCGCCGCCCAGGGCGATGCACCTGCCGGTTGGGATGTTTACACCCACGGCGGGCGCAAGAACACCGGTTTGGACGCGGTGGACTGGGCGCGCCAGATGGCCGAATGCGGCGCCGGCGAAATCCTGCTGACCAGCATGGACCGTGACGGCACCAAGAGCGGCTTTGACCTGGCCTTGACCCGCGCCGTCAGCGACGCGGTGCCGGTGCCCGTGATCGCCAGCGGAGGTGTGGGCACCCTGCAGCATCTGGTCGATGGCATTCGCCTGGGGCGTGCCGACGCGGTCTTGGCCGCCAGCATCTTTCACTACGGTGAGTTCACCGTCGGGCAAGCCAAAGCCTTGATGGCCCAAGAGGGCATCCAGGTCCGTCAGTCAACGCCAGGCCCCGAGAGATCAGCCCCATGAAAGCCAAACCGCAAGCCCATGGGCGAGATCCCAAGTCGACCCGGCCGGTGATCAAACCGGCCACCCACCACTTGGGTGAAGTGCGCCTGATTGGTGGCTTGTGGAAACGCAGCAAGTTGCCCGTTGCCGACCGCCCCGGTCTGCGGCCCACGCCCGACCGGGTGCGCGAAACCTTGTTCAACTGGTTGGGACAAGACCTGAGCGGCTGGCGCGTGCTCGACGCCTTTGCCGGCACCGGTGCGTTGGGCTTTGAGGCCGCATCCCGTGGTGCTGCCGAAGTCATGCTGCTCGAGCGCGACGCCTTGCTGCTGCAAAGCCTGGAAGCCACCAAACAGCGGTTGAAGGCCACGGGCGTGACGGTGCAGCGTGCCGACGCCCAGCCGTGGATGCTGCGCGCCGGAACGGCCTGCTTCGAACTGGTCTTTCTGGACCCGCCTTTTGACTCGGGCTTGCTGCCTGCTGCTGCCCAAGCCGCTGCGGCGCTGCTGGTGCCCGGTGGCTTTTTGTTCACCGAGTCGGGCGAGCCCTTGGCCCCTGAGCCCCCTGGCCTGCAGTTGCACCGCAGCTTGAAGGCGGGTGCGGTCCATGCCCAGCTGTGGCAGGCTGCCAGCCAGGCTTAAGCCGACACAGCTACACTGCGGCCGCGCTGGACGCGCGCACTTGCAACCCTGCCCAGCCTGGAGGACAACGCCGTGACCCTGAAAGCACCGCTCACCGCCGTTTACCCAGGCACCTTCGACCCCATGACGCTGGGCCACGAAGACCTGATGCGACGCGCCTCGCGCCTGTTTGACCGCCTGATCCTGGCGGTGGCAGCAGGTCATCACAAGCGCACCATGTTCACCATCGCCGAGCGCGTAGAAATGGCCACCGAAATGGCCATGCCCTACAAGAACGTCGAGGTCACGGCCTTTCGCGGCTTGCTGAGCGACTTTGTCTGCGAGATTGGCGGCAAGGTGGTGATCCGCGGCCTGCGGGCTGTCAGCGACTTTGAGTACGAGTTCCAGATGGCCGGCATGAACCGCCAGCTGATGCCCGAAGTGGAAACGGTGTTCATGACGCCCAGTGACCAGTTCCAGTTTGTCAGCGGCACCTTTGTGCGCGAGATTGCCACACTGGGCGGCGACGTTTCCAAGTTTGTGGCGCCTTCGGTGCTGCGCCGGCTGCGTGAACGTGTCACGCAGCCTGAGGGCTGATCGCCATGGCGCTGTGGATCACGGACGAATGCATCAACTGTGATGTCTGCGAGCCCGAGTGCCCCAACCAGGCCATTTACATGGGCGTCGAGATCTACGAGATCGACCCCAACCGTTGCACCGAATGTGTGGGCCACTTTGATGAACCCCAGTGTGTGCAGGTCTGCCCGGTGAGCTGCATCCCGATCAACCCTTCTTTCGTCGAGTCGAAGGACCAACTGCAGTCCAAGTATCAGCGCCTTCAGCTGGAAGCTTCAGCTTCTTCTTCGCCGTCTTCACCTTCGGCGCCGGCAGCGGCTTGACGGGCCTCAGGCCGTAGATGCCGGTGGGCCCAGCGTTGGGTTGTGCTTCACGCTGCACGCGTTCACGCTGCAACTGATCCGCCCAAGCTCGTTCGCGCGCGGCCCGTTGCTGGGCGCTGTGCAGGTCTTCCGCTGGCCTTGACGCGGGCATGTCGATGGCCTGCCCCTGGGGGCAGGGCGCGTCGGTGAAGGTGCGGCCATCGGGCCCGCAGCGCCAGACGTTCTGCGCTGGCGACGCCACCGGGATGACGCCGCTCAGCGCCATCAGCAAGGTGATCACGAACTTCATGAGGCTTCTCCCTTGGGTTTGACTGGCGCTTCTGTCGGCTGGGTGCCGTCCGTGGGTTTGTCAGGCGCAGCGGTGTTTTCAGCCCGAGGTGCAGCCCCAGGTGAACCGCCGGTTGGCGGGTCCTTGCGTGGCGGTTTGGGGCGCTGTGGTTGTGCATGAACCATGGCCAAGGCCTTGTCCATCTGGCCCGCGGTCAGCAAGTCCAGCGCCTTGAGTGACTGCTCGCTGGCCTTGGCGATGGCATCACGGTGCTCTGCCGAAGGCTTCTTCAGCACGTAGTTCACCACCTCGGCCCGGTCGCCTGGGTGGCCAATGCCCAGACGCAGACGCCAATAGTCTTGCGTGCCCAGCATGGCGTTGATGTCCTTCAGACCGTTGTGCCCAGCAGCGCTGCCACCGAACTTCAGCTTGACCTGCCCGGGCAAGAGGTCGAGTTCATCGTGCACAACCAAAACCTGCGCGGGTTCGATCTTGAAAAAACGGGCCAGCGTGGCCACCGACACGCCCGAGCGGTTCATGAAGGTCATGGGCTGAAGCAGCCAGATGGGCCCCTGCGCTTGGTTGACCCGGGCCGCCAACGCCTGATAGCTGCGTTCTGGCACCAAGCGCGCACCCAGCTGCTGAGCCAAGGTGTCGATCCACCAGAACCCGGCGTTGTGCCGTGTGGCTTCGTATTCAGCGCCCGGGTTGCCCAGGCCAACAAAGAGTCGAATCATGGGTTGGGATTATGGAAGCCGCGCCCATGAAAAAGCCCCACCGCAGTGGGGCCTGTCGTTGGGGGAGGCGGCTGGTGAGCGGCCACCCCCATCCGGGTGAACCTGGCTTACTTGGCGTTTTGCTTTTCGCTCTTCTTGGGCTTGGCATCCTTGCCCTTGGCTGCCACCACCGGTGCGGCCACCACTTCTTCGACTTCGGCCTTTGGCGTGGTCACGGCGACGATCACCGGGTTTTGGGTGCCGTGGCGCACCACCTTGATGCCAGCGGGCAGGGTCAGGTCGCTGGCGTGCAGGCTCTGGTTCTTGGTCAGTGCGCTCAGGTCGATGGTGACGAACTCAGGCAGCGCAGAGGCCAGGCATTCGATTTCCAGATCCAGGCGCACATGGCTGACCAGGCACTTGTCGGTCTTGACGGCTGGCGAGTTCTCTTCACCGGAGAAGTGCAAAGGCACCTTCTTGCGGATCTTGGTGGTCTCGTCCACGCGCTGGAAGTCGATGTGCAGGACCATCGGCTTGTAGGCGTGCATCTGGAAGTCGCGCAGCAACACCTTGTGGACCTTGCCGCCCAGATCCATCTCGAGGATGGACGAGTGGAAAGCCTCTTTCTTCAGGGCGAAGAACAGGGCGTTGTGATCGAGTTCGATCATGGCGGGGGTGCCGGCACCGTAAACAATGCCAGGGACTTTTGCAGCGTTGCGCAGGCGGCGGCTCGCTCCGGTCCCCTGCAGCGTACGCTCGTAGGCTGTGAATTTCATAGTAGCTCCGATGTGGATGAAGCGCCCGCGACCAGGCTGCCTCGGTGATGGCCCTGATGGGCCGCAAAAGAGCGCCGGTTCCTGGGGAACCTGCGCTCCGATTCTTCAAAAATTGTTGTTCTGCTCCGCAAAGAGCGAGGTCACCGACTCACCGTCGCTGATGCGACGGATGGTCTCGGCGAACAGAAAGGCCACCGACAGCTGGCGAATCTTGCTGCAGGCCTTGGCCGAGTCCGACAACGGGATGGTGTTGGTGATGACCACTTCGTCGATCTGGGAGTTCTTGATGCGCTCGACGGCGGGGCCAGAAAAAACAGGGTGTGTGCAGTAGGCATACACGCTCTTGGCGCCACGCTCTTTCAGCACCTCGGCGGCTTTGACCAGCGTGCCAGCGGTGTCAATCATGTCGTCCATGATCACGCAGTTGCGGCCTTCGATTTCGCCAATGACGTGCATCACTTCCGACACATTGGCCGTGGGCCGGCGTTTGTCGATGATGGCCAGGTCGCAGCCCAACTGCTTGGCCAGCGCGCGGGCGCGCACCACACCGCCTACGTCAGGCGAGATGACCACCAAATTGGGGTAATTCTTGCTCTTCAGGTCGGACAGCAGCACGGGGCTGGCGTAGATGTTGTCAACCGCAATGTCAAAAAAGCCTTGGATCTGGTCGGCGTGCAGGTCCATGGTGAGCAGCCGCTCAACGCCCACGGTTTCCAGCATGTTGGCCACCACCTTGGCGCTGATCGGCACACGCATGCTGCGCGGCCGGCGGTCTTGCCGGGCGTAACCAAAATAGGGAATGACGGCGGTGATGCGACGCGCGCTGGCGCGCTTGAGCGCGTCCACCATGAACGCCAGCTCCATCAGATTTTCGTTGGTCGGTGCGCAGGTGGGCTGCACCACAAAAACGTCGCGGGCGCGCACGTTTTGCTGGATTTCAACCGTGACTTCACCGTCAGAGAAGCGGCCAACGTCGGCTTGCCCGACGTCGATGCCCAAGTGGTTGGCGATCTCCTGCGCCAGCACCGGATTGGCGTTGCCGGTGAACAGCACGGTGTTGAACAGCACGGTGAACTCTCCGCTGGGCTAGCGCAGCTGGCGCTGCGGCCGGTGATGCTTGACAGATAAAGGTTTTGGCAGGGGAGGAAGGACTCGAACCCTCGCATGTCGGAATCAAAATCCGATGCCTTGACCAACTTGGCGACTCCCCTACACAGGAAGCGGTTCATCACCGCCACCCACAACTGTCTTCAGTCTTCGGCCCAACCCACCAGGGGGTGCGCTTGCAAACTGCGGCACATCCGTCCAACCCAACCCGGCGGAAGTTCTTCCGCTGGAAATGTCGCCATGGGTGGGGCGTTTGTGTCGATTTTCCTGTCGATTTTCCTGTCGACTTTCTTGTCGTCTTCTCTGACGACTATCGAATTCGTTTCAACCCTTGCGAAGACTGCACTGCCTGAACCCGTCATGCGGCTGTTGCCAAAACGGGTTTGCAGCCAGTGGGCAGCTTGCGCCACCTCAGGGCATCGGTCTTGGGCGGCGGCCTGCAGGTCGTTGTGACCAAAATCTGCATTCCACTCCGCTGGCCAACCAACAAAACCTGTGCCATCGAAAGAGCCCGTGACTATAACAGTTTTGGTGTCGCGGGTCAGCAAGGGGTGCTCGAAGATCTCACGCGTGGCGATGGCCTGGGGCGGTTTGACCACGGCATAGTGCTGCGGATCCAAACGCATGGGCGTCAGCGTTTCGCCGATGCCCTGTACAAAAGCTGAGCGGCCGCCCAAAAAAAATGGCACGTCGGCGCCCAGCTTCAGGCCCAGTGCCATCAGTTGTCGTCGGGTCCAGTTCAGCCCCCAAAGTCGGTTCAAGCCCAGCAGCGTGGTGGCCGCGTCCGAACTGCCACCGCCCATGCCCGCGCCCCAGGGCAGGTGCTTGTCAATGCTGATGTCAGCACCCAGCCTGCAGCCACTGGCTAGTTGCAGGGCACGTGCTGCGCGCAGGCACAGGTCGTCGGCGGGCAGGGTGGCGCCCAGGTCATGGCGGACCAGCGCCGCATCGTCGCGGCGCTCGAGGTGCAGCTGGTCGGCCCAATCGATCAACGCAAAGACCGACTCCAGCAGGTGGTAACCATCGGGTCGCCGCCCCACCACGTGCAAAAAAAGGTTGAGCTTGGCCGGTGCCGGCAGGTCGTAAAGCGCTCGCAGCGTCATGTCAGCAAGTTGTGTTCAAGGAGTGTCCGCACGGTCAAGCTTGACACGCAGGTTGACCCGCGGGGGGCGCTCCCGTGAAGCCGTGATCCAGCCTTCGCCGATTCGGCTGGTGATGATCTGCCAACCCAGTTGTTCAAAGCCGTCGGCTTGCAACTGGTGGGCAGCCTGAGGCCAGGGTTTTCCGGCCAACCAGTCGGGCAGGGCAGCCAAGGGCAGTGTTTCGCCCAGCGCCAGTTGCGAGAGCTGGTCCAGGTTGTCAAAGCGGCGCTGGCCTTCTGGCGTGCTCAGCGTGGCCATCTTGTCGTCCCAGTTGGCGGCCAGCAGCAGGGATCCCAGCGGCGACAGCATGCGCAATTCGCCAGTGGTGGCACCACCGCGCAGCTCAAAGGCCGCGCTCAGACTCTGTGCCGGGCGGTCCGGTGTGGCCTGAACCTGCAGGCTCAGGCGACCGGTGGTCCAGGCGCCTGAGTCCGTGACGCTGGGCAGCGCGGTGGCACAGCCCGCCACGCCGACCACCAGCGCAGCAGCCCACAGCGTTCGAATCACAGGTCGACGCGCAGCCGGGCCAGGGTTTCGCGCAAAACGTCGTTGCTGGCGTCGCGGCCCTTGCTTTCGCGCCAGACGCGCCGCGCTTCGTCGCGCTGGCCCAGGGACCACAAGACCTCGCCCAGGTGGGCGCCTATCTCGGTGTCGGGCCGCGCGGTGTAGGCCTGGCGCAGCAGGCGCACGGCCTCTTCGCCGTTGCCCAGTCGGTACTCGATCCAGCCCAGGCTGTCGGTGATGAAAGGGTCGCCCGGCGCCAGCTCCAGCGCTCGCTTCACCAGCTGGCGTGCCTCAGGCAGGCGCAGGTTGCGATCGGCCAGCGAATAGCCCAGTGCGTTGTGGGCATGTGCGTTGTCGGGTTTGATGTCGATCACCCGCCGCAACAGGCGCTCCATGTCGTCCAGGCGGTCCAGTTTTTCGGCCACCATGGCTTGTTCGTACAGCAGATCGGCATCGTCTTGGAAGCGCTTGCCGGCGTCGCTCAGCACGTCATAGGCTTCTTTCCAGCGCTTGACCTCGCGCAACACCGATGCTTCAGCCATCAGCTTGGCGCGCGCATCGGTGGGCTGGCGTTCCGGTGTGCTGCGGATCAACTCGCGGGCCTGGTTGATGCGGCCCTGGCGGGCCAGGATGGTGGCGCGGCGAGACTGCACTTCCAGGGCCCGCTGCGGGTCTTCGATCTTGGCCAGCCAGCCTTCGGCGGCCTTGAAGTCGCCGCCTTGCTCGGCCGTCTGGGCCAGCATCAGCCAGGCTTGCACCAAACCTTGGTCAGGCCGCGGCGCATCGCCGTCGTCGTCGCTTTCCGCAGGCGATGGCGACGTTGCTGCGGCTTGCGCAGGTCGTTGCGCAAGCTCGATGTAGCGCAGCAGCGCCGCTTCGCCTTCTTTGCGGTGTTTCAGTTCCAGGTGCAGCGCGCCCAGGGTCAAGAAGCCGTCGGCCTCGTCGGGTTGGGCGCGGGTGGCTTGCTCCAGTTGGGTCACGGCGTCACCATAGCGCTGACTGGCCATCAACTGGCGGGCATAGACCTTGCGCACTGGTGTTTCGGCCGTCGGCTGGGACAGGTAAGACAACACCGTGACTTCGGCCTGCGGACGCTCGGCCATCAACTGCATGGCCAACAAGGCTGGACCCGTGGCGGACGGTTCCATCGCGTGGGCTTGTTTCGCCAAAGCCAAAGCGCGGTCCCATTCTTTGGCCTCCATCCAAGCCCGTCCCAAGGCCACGGCGGCGGGAATGCGCAGCTCGGTGGTGCCTTGGTAGGGCTTGAGGACGTCTTCCATCAGCGTGGCCACCACCCGAGGATCGTTGGCGCGCTGCAAAAAACGGGGCAAGGCTGAAATCAAGCCGGCGCGGTCGCTGGCGGGGGTCTGCTCCAGCAAGGAACGCAGTGGCTCGGTGACATCGCTGGGGCGGTTGAGCACCATCAGTATCTGCATCTGCAGGCGCAGGGCGTCCAGTGACTCCGGCCGGGCCAGGCGCCAAGCGCGTGCGGCGGCCAAGGCCTGATCACCTGCGCGGGCTTGCAGGGCGATGTCCACGCTGCGCCTGAACAGGCCGTCATCACGGGTGCGGCGTGCAGCGTCCAGCAGCCAGTCGTAAGCGGTGCCGGCGTCGCCCTGGGTCAGGGCCAGTTCGCCGATCAGCAGCTGGTAGAACAAGCGGTCGTCCATGGCTGAATTGACAGGCACTTCGGGCGCTGTAGCCGCTTCGGCCTTTGCGGGTGCAGGCGCGGGCGCTGGTGTAGATGCTGGTACAGGCGTTTGGGCCTGTCCGCTCAGTGGGGAACCGAGCAGGGCGGCCAGTACGGGGACCAGCGTGAAACGCCAGTGGCTGCGGTCGGACATGGGGGCTCCCTTGAGGCTGCGGTTCATTCTCACATAATGGGTCAATGCCTGAACTCCCCGAGGTCGAGGTCACACGCCGCGGCATCGCCGCCCCGCTGCAGGGCGCAACCGTGCTGACGGCTCGTCTGGGCAAGCCGCTGCGGTGGCCATTGGGGCTGCCCGTGGCTGATCTGGCCGGCGCGCAATTGGGCTTGGCCGACCGGCGCGGAAAGTACATCTGGTTGCCCATGAGCCGTCAGGGCTCGTCAGCGGGTGGTTTGTTGCTGCATTTGGGCATGTCAGGCTCTTTGACGCTGCGCGACCAGCCGCCGCCACCGGGGCCGCACGACCACTTCGATCTGGTCACCGATCGCGGCACGCTGCGTTTGAACGACCCACGCCGCTTTGGTGCGGTGGTCTGGTCTGGCGCCTTGGACCAGGCACCGGCCAAGGCTTTGCTGGACCGCTTGGGCCCCGAGCCCTTTGACCCAACCCTGACGCCGGCCAGCTTTCATGCTGCGCTTCAGCTGCGCCGTGGCCCCATCAAAACGGTGCTGCTGGCCGGCGAGGTGGTGGTGGGAGCCGGCAACATCTACGCCTGCGAGGCCTTGTTTCAGGCCGGCATCCACCCTGCGCTGCGGGCCGACCGCATCAGCAAACCCCGCGCTCAGCGCCTGCTGGCGGCCGTGCGTCAAACCTTGGGCCGTGCTTTGGAGTTGGGTGGGTCGACCCTGCGCGACTTCAGCGATGTGCACGGTGCCAGCGGAGCGTATCAAGCCCACGCCGGCGTGTATGGCCGCGCTGGACTGCCCTGCCTTCAGTGTGGCGCCACGGTGCAGCGACGGGTGCAGGCGCAGCGCTCTACCTTCTTTTGCGCCGTTTGTCAGCGGCGGTAACGGGCGCTCGGTGCGTGATATTCGGCTGAATCGGGCCATGGGGGCTGAGCTAGCATGCTCGCTGCGGTAAACCGCGCCCAACAAAAAATGCACAGTTCCATTGCCGAAAGCCTGGACGCACTTGCCACTTGGCGTGGCGAGCTGGACCGCCACGTGGTCTTGCTGGGCAAGTCCTTGGCCGAGCAAGACGTGCTGGACAGCACCGACCACGCTTTGCTTTCGGCCCTGCGTGAGCGGCTGTCGTCGGAAAAGCTGGTGCTGGCCTTTGTGGCTGAGTTTTCGCGTGGCAAGTCTGAGCTGATCAACGCCATCTTCTTTGCCGACGCTGGGCGCCGGGTCTTGCCCGCCACGCCAGGGCGCACCACCATGTGCCCGGTGGAACTGCGTTATGAGGCTGATGCGCCTGCGCGCCTGTCCTTGCTGCCTGTGGAGACGCGCTTGCGTGGCTTGTCACTGGCCGAGTTGCGGCCGCGCGACGAGCCCTGGCACCACGTGCCACTGGACCCCAAGAATGCGCAGTCCCTGGTGCAGGCCCTGGGCGCCGTGACGCGCACCCAGCGGGTCACGCAAGAGCGTGCCCAAGCCCTGGGTTTTTGGGACGACGAGCACCCCGACGACAACCCACCGCGCGACGAAGACGGGCAGGTGGAAGTGCCAGCCTGGCGCCACGCCATCATCAACTACCCCCACCCCCTGCTCAAGCGTGGCCTGGTGGTCATCGACACCCCCGGGCTCAACGCCATAGGCGCCGAGCCCGAGCTGACGCTGGGCCTGCTGCCTTCGGCCCATGCGGTGGTATTCGTGTTGGGTGCCGACACCGGCGTGACGCGTTCGGACCTGAGCATCTGGCGCGATCACCTGGGCCACGCGTCACTGGAACGCTTTGTGGTGCTGAACAAGATCGACACCTTGGTCGACCCGCTGCTCCCCGCGGCCGAGGTTCGGGCGCAAATAGAGCAGCAACGCGTCAACACCGCTGAAACCTTGGGTGTGCCCTTGTCTCGGGTGTTCCCCTTGTCGGCCCGCGACGCGCTGGCCGCGCGGGTGGACCTGGACCCCAAACGCCTGGCCGCCAGCCGCCTGCCGCCGCTGGAAGACGCTTTGGTGGCTGAGCTTTTGCCTCGCCGCCAAGAACTGCTGGTGCAGTCGGCGGTGTCGGTGGTGGAGCAGCTGCGCCAATCGGCAGGGCGGCGTTTGGCCGACCGTCGCCGTCAACAGTCTGAACAGTTGTTGGAACTGCGCGGCCTGCGTGGCAAGAGCAGTGCCAAGACCCGCCTGATGCTGGACCGTGTGGAAGCCGAGATGGCTGACTTCGAGCGTTGCACGGCCAAGCTGGGCGCGCTGCGGGCCGTTCAAGCGCGCATTTTGAAGTCGGTGATGGCTTTGTTGTCCGCTGAGTCCCTGCGCTCGGAGCTGTCGGCCATGCAATCGGCCATGAGTTCGCGGCCATTCAACCTGGGCGGCCGCTCTGCTTTTGACACCCTGATGAAGCGCGAGCGGGCCACTCTCGAAAAAGCCCGTTCGCAGGCTGAAGAAATGCGGCAGATGCTCGAGGGCAGCTTCCGCCAGCTCAACACCGAGTTTGGGTTTGCCTTTGCGCTGAACCCGATGCCCGAGCTCAAGCCCTTTGCTGACGAGCTGGACCAGATCGAGCATAACTACAGCCGCTACTTGGGTTTGGGTCAAGCCTTGCGCATGGCAGCGTCAGGCTTTGCCGAGCAGTTCCGCCGCATGTTGCTCAGCAAATTGCGGGTGGTGTTTGAGAACGCCGCAGGTGAAGTCGAACTGTGGAGCAAGGCCGCGCAAGCCCAGGTGGATGCGCAGCTGCGTGAGCGTCGTCGCGGCTTCACGCGTCGCCGCGAGTCTTTGCAGCGGGTTCAAGCTGCGGCTGGTGACCTGGAGCAACGCATATCCGAAGTGCAAGCCCAGGACGAGCATCTGGCCGAAATGCTGTCGCGCTTGAATGCGGTGGCCGACGACGCCGTGGGCAGCGCCCGCCGCCTGGGGCAAGAGCCCACGGTGCAGCGCATTTCGTTGCAGTCCGAAGCCGCCCAGCAAAACGCGGCGTGACGGCCGCCGCTGTTACCGGCACGCCGCGATGACGGCGCCCACCCTGGCCACGCGCGTGGTGCGCTGGCAGCACCAGCACGGCCGCCACGGACTGCCTTGGCAGGGCACGCGTGATCCTTACCGGGTGTGGTTGTCCGAGGTCATGTTGCAGCAAACGCAGGTGACCACGGTGCTCGCCTACTACGAGCGCTTTCTGCAACGCTTCCCCACCGTGGTCGAGCTGGCCGCGGCGCCACTGGACGACGTGCTGGCGCTTTGGAGCGGCCTGGGCTACTACAGCCGCGCTCGCAACCTGCATCGCTGCGCCCAAACCGTGGTGACTGAGCACGCGGGGCGATTCCCCGGCAGCAGCCAAGGGCTGCAGGCCCTGCCGGGTATAGGTCGATCCACCGCTGCGGCCATCGCCGCGTTTTGCTACGGCGAACGGGTGGCGATCCTGGACGGCAACGTCAAACGCGTGCTGGCCCGCGCGCTGGGCTTTGAAGGTGACCTGGCCCAAGCCCGCGAGCTGGACCGACTGTGGACGCTGGCCCAGAGCTTGTTGCCAACGCAAGGGGTAGAGGCCTACACGCAGGGCTTGATGGATCTGGGCGCCACGGTTTGTGGCATCCGCAAGCCCGATTGCCAGCGCTGCCCACTGGCCACCCTGTGTGTGGCCAAGGCCAGTGGCGAGCCGCTGCGTTTCCCCGTCAAGACCAGGAAGCTCAAGCGCAGCCACCGTGAAAACGCGGTCCTGCTGCTGTGCCACCGCCGGCGCGTTTGGTTGGTGCAACGGCCAGCTGCGGGCGTGTGGGCGGCGCTATGGTCGCTGCCAGAGTACCCGTCGGTGCTGCAACTGGAAGCACTGTCGATGGGCTGGCCAGGGCAAGGCCAGTGGTTGCCCACCGTTCATCATGTCCTGACGCATCTGGACTGGGACTTGCATCCACTGCGTTGGGACTGGTCTTCAAGGACGGGGCCGCCCGAGGGCTTGCTGGGCGAGGGCAGGTGGTTCTCGATAGACGAGGCTCTGGCCATGGGCTTGCCCGCCCCTGTTCGGAAACTGTTGCTGTCGCACAGTTCCTGAAGCACCCGTGCGGCAGGCTTACTCGAAGATGACCTTCTTGTCGCGCAGATAACCGTCCACCAGGCTCAGTCGAATGACCGGGTCGTCCAGCTCCATCAGCTTTTGCTTGGCCGCCAATGGCACTGGCAACAGTTCGCACCAGCGGTTGGCCACCCAGCCGGCATCGTCCAGGCGGTAGGGTTGGGCAAAGGGTTCGGCGTCGCGTTCCTGCAGTTTCTTGATGGTTTCGGCCAGCGCGGTCACGGTGGGCAGCATCGCCGGGCCGGGCACGCGCAAGGGGTCTTGGGGCACCAGCGTGACGTGGGCTTTCCACAGGCCATTGGCGCTTTGCACGGCCGGTTGACTCAGGCGGAAGCGCTGCCCGCCAGTGCACTGCACCCGCAAGATGCCGGTTTGCTCGGCGTCGACGTCGTCGATGCGGGCCAACACGCCCACCGCTTCGAAACTGGGCGTGGTGGAGCTGGGCCCGGCTTCAGCGCCTTGGCTCAGGCAGATCACGCCGAAGGGCTGCTGGGTGCGCATGCAGTCCGACACCAGGTCGAGGTAACGCGCTTCAAATACCTTCAAGCCCAGAACGGCCTCGGGGAACAACACGGTGCGCAGTGGAAACAGCGGCAATGCCGTGTCCGGTGCGGGCCAGGCTGGTGCGGTCATTCTTTGGGCCCCAGCTCCCGGTGGCGAACCAGCGTGGCGTATTGATTTTCGAAGTGCCGCGCCAACCACTGCACGCTGTAGACCGAGCGGTGTTGCCCACCGGTGCAGCCGATGGCCACCGTGAGGTAGCTGCGCTGGTCGTCTTCGAAGGCGGGCAACCAGCGCTCCAGGAAGGTGCGAATCTGGCTCAGCATTTCGCCGGCGTCGGGCTGGGCGTCGAGGAAAGCGGCCACGGGGGCGTCACGCCCGGTGAGTGGCCGCAGTTCGCGAACGTAGTAAGGGTTGGGCAGCACGCGAACATCGAACACGTAGTCGGCGTCCAAGGGCACGCCGTGTTTGAAGGCGAAGCTCTCGAACACCAGCGTCAAGGCCGACTCGCGAGCCCCCACCATTTGCCGCACCCAGCTGCGCAGCAGGGCAGGGCGCAGTTGGCTGGTGTAGATGACGGTGGAGACCTCGCGCAGGTCAGACAGCAACGCCCGCTCCAGTTCAATGGCCTCGATCAGCGCGCGCGCGTTGTCGGTCTCAGACGGTGCGGTCAGTGGGTGCGGGCGGCGGGTTTCGGAAAAGCGGCGGACCAGCGCGTCGGTGCTGGCGTCCAGGAACAGCGGGTGGATGCGTATGCCTTCCCCGCGCAGTTGGTCGATCAGCGGCACCAGACCGGGCAAGGAACTGGCAGTGCGCACATCCACCGCCACGGCCACGCTGCGTGTGAAGCGTTCGTACTCCAGGTGGATGAAGTCGCGCAGCAACTCGGGCGGCAGGTTGTCGACACAAAAGTAGCCGGCGTCTTCCAGCGCGTGCAGTGCCACCGACTTGCCCGAACCCGAGATGCCGGTGATCAAGATCACCTCGTCGCGTTGCTGGCGTTCCAGCGGCATCCATTCGCTCATCTTGACCCTCTGGGAAACAAAGCCAACTGCTTGTTTTGCACACGCATGGCGGGCTGGTGCTGGAAGGGACTCACTTGGACACCTTGATGGCGGTGCCCAACAAGGTTTGCGCGTGCGCCATGCCCGAGAGCTTTTCGCCGCCCAGCATGCGGGCCACCTCAGCCACGCGGGTCTCGCCGTCGACCACTTGGATGTCGGACAGTGTCTGCTTGCCACGCAGCGCCTTGCTGACCACAAAGTGGCCGTCGGCACAGGCCGCTACCTGGGCCAGGTGGGTCACGGCCAGCACCTGGGCCGAGCGCCCCAGCTGTTTCATCAGGCGGCCCACACTGTCTGCCACCGTGCCACCAACACCGGCGTCAATCTCGTCGAAGATGAGGGTGGGGGTGATGTTGCCGGCCTGATGGGCCGTGGTGACTGCGATGGCCAAAGCCAGGCGGGACAACTCACCACCCGAGGCCACCTTGGCCAAAGAGCGGGGTGTGCTGCCGGCATGACCAGCCACGCGGAATTCCACCACGTCCACCCCGTGCGACTGCGGTTCGTCGGCGGGACTGATGGCCACTTCAAATCGTCCGCCAGCCATGCCCAACTGCTGCATGGCCTGGGTCACCGCCTGGCTCAGTTTGGGGGCGGCCTTCTTGCGCAGTGCAGAAATGCGGGTGGCCTCGGTTTGCCAAGCCTGCTGCGACTGTTGGGCTTCGCGTTCCAGGCCTTCCAGGTCTGCGGCTGCGTCCAACTGCTGGAGCTCGGCTTTCCAGCCATCCAGCAGTGCGGGCAGTTCAGCTGGGCTGCGGCGGTAGCGCCGGGCCAATGACACCCAAATGCCGATGCGCGCGTCCAGTTGGGCCAGCCGCTCGGGGTCGGGGTCGCGGTGATTCAGGTAGCCGGTCAGCGTGTGGGCGGCGTCTTCCAATTGGGCTTGCGCCGTGCGCAGCACACTGGCCACGTCGCCCAAAGCGGCATCAAAGCGAATCACCTCATCCAGCGCGGACAGGGCGCGTGAGCTCAGGCCGACGGCGTTGCTGTCGGCGTCAGACAAAGCGTCCAGTGCGGCGCGGGCCCCGTCCAGCAGGGCCTGGCCGTGGGCCAGCCGTTGGTGTTCGGCGTTGAGCTGATCCCACTCATCGGGCGCGGGATTCAGTTTGTCCAGTTCGCCGATCTGCCAGGCCAGCCTCTCGCGCTCACGTTCCAGCGTGTCACGCTGGGCGCGGGCTTGTTCCAACCGGGTCAGCACTTGCCGCCAAGCCTGCCAGGCGGCCAACAAGGCGCTGGTGTCTGCGCCCGCCTGGTTGTCGAGCAAGGAGCGCACGGCGGCTGGGCGGGTCAAGCTTTGCCAGGCATGCTGGCCGTGGATGTCCACCAGGTGCTCGGCTGCTTCGCGCAATTGCCCCACGGTGGCTGGGCTGCCGTTGATCCAAGCCCGGCTCTTGCCTTGGCTGTCGACACTGCGGCGCAGCAGCAGGGTGTCGTCGGCATCAAAGCCGGCTTCTTCAAGCCAAGGCTTCAGTGCGGCCGGCACATCAAACTCGGCGCTGACCTCAGCCCGGCTGGCACCCTCGCGCACCAGTGCCGCGTCGGCCCGGTTGCCCAGCGCCAGCTGCAAGGCATCGATGAGGATGGACTTGCCGGCGCCGGTCTCGCCAGTGAGCACCGAAAACCCAGCACTGAAGTCGATCTCCAGCTGAGCCACGATGACCACATCGCGCAATGACAAGCGGCGCAGCATGTCTCAGCCCTCCACCACGCGGCACTGGCCCAGCGAGAACTGTGTCGGCCGATCGACGAAACCAAGCCACAAGCCGCGGAACCGGCTTCGCCGGGCCGCTGGCGGGCGGCTGACGGCGAGGACGCCGCCAGCGCTCGTAGGCACGGACCAGGCCGCAGGGCCTGTTCCGTGTCCGACTCGCCCCCCTCGGGGGGTAGCGAGCGCGAGCGAGCTCGGGGGCACCATTACGCCACCCCGTCGTACCAGCGCAGCTTGCGCCGCAAGGTGGCGTAGTAGCTCCAGCCACGTGGGTGCAAAAACCGCACCTTGAAAGCCGAGCGCCGCACGTGCACCTGGTCGCCAATGATCAGGCTGGCCAGGTTGTGCATGTCGAAATTGGCCGACACATCTTTGCCGGCCACGATGCTGATGCGCACTTCGCCCGAGTCGGGCAGCACGATGGGCCGGTTGGACAAGGTGTGGCTGGCAATGGGCACCACCACCCAGCCACCAATGGCCGGGTGCAGGATAGGCCCGCCGGCCGACAAGGCATAGGCCGTGCTGCCGGTGGGTGTGGCCACGATCAAGCCGTCGGCACGCAGGTTGGCCACAAAGTCGTCGCCCACGTCCACCCGCAGTTCCACCATGCTGGCGGTGGCACCACGGCTCACCACCACGTCGTTCAGGCTCAGGCCTTCGTAGATGCGCCGGCCGTCGCGCCAGACCTCGCCTTCCAGCATCGAGCGGCTCTCTTCTTCGTAGTCGCCCTTGACCATGGGCGCCAGCGCTTCTTGGTATTGGCCGATGGCGATGTCGGTGATAAAGCCCAAGCGGCCCTGGTTGATGCCGACCAGTGGCATCTTCCAGCGCGCCAGTTCGCGGGCAATGCCCAGCATGGTGCCGTCGCCGCCCACCACCACCGCCAGGTCGCAACGCTGGCCCATCTCAGCCGGGCTGAGCGCGTCAAAGTCGGTCACGCCCATGGCGTGGGCGGTTTCGCGCTCGAACGAGACCTCCAGCCCCTGGCCAACCAGGAAGTGGGCGATCTCTTCCAGCATGGGGCGCAGTCCCAGTGCCTGGTACTTGCCGACGATCACCGCGTGTTTGAACCCTGCGCCCATGAAAATGATTACACCATAGAGGTTTGATTCAACGGGCTTGTCTGCGTGGTTTCGTTCAGCAGGCTCACCGCGCTACCTACAATGGGCCGCCATGCTTGACGACCGTGCCCGCACGCTGCTGAAAACCCTGGTCGAGCGTTACATCGCCGACGGCACCCCCGTGGGGTCGCGCACCTTGTCGCGCACCTCAGGCCTGGACCTGTCGCCTGCCACCATCCGCAATGTGATGGCCGACCTGGAAGAACTGGGCTTGATCGCCAGCCCGCACACCAGCGCCGGGCGCATTCCCACGGCGCGCGGTTACCGCCTGTTTGTCGACACCATGCTCACCGCCCGGCCCTTCCGGCTGGAAGACCTGGGCCACGCCGGGGTGGATGTGGCGGCCGCCGGCCACGCCTTGCACCCCGACCAGCCCCAGCGTGTCATCGCCCAGGCCGCCGGCCTCTTGTCCAGCCTGAGCAGCTTTGTGGGTGTGATCACCGCGCCGCGCAAGGCCAGCGTGTTTCACCACATCGAGTTTTTGCGCCTGGGCGAAAAGCGCGTGCTGGTCATCTTGGTGGCGCCCGACGGTGACGTGCAAAACCGCGTCATCTTCACCGCCCGCGACTACCAGCAAAGTGAATTGGTGGAAGCCACCAACTACCTCAATGCCCACTACGCCGGTCTGACCATTGAAGAAGTGCGCGAACGCCTGAAGCGCGAGATCGACGTGCTGCGCGGCGAAATCGCCACGCTGATGCAGGCCGCAGTACAAGCCGGTAGCGAAGTGCTGGCCGAAAGCACCGACAACGTGGTGGTCTCGGGTGAACGCAACCTGCTGACGGTGCAAGATTTTGGCAACGACATGTCGGGCCTGCGCCGCCTGTTTGACGTGTTCGAACAAAAAACCGAACTGATGCGGCTGCTGGATGTCAGCAGCCGCGCTGAAGGCGTGCGCATCTACATCGGCGGCGAAAGCCATGTGGTGCCGTTTGAAGAACTGAGCGTGGTTACCGCGCCCTATGAGGTTGATGGCCGCATCGTGGGCACGCTCGGCGTGATCGGCCCCACCCGCATGGCCTACGACCGCATGATCCAGATCGTCGACATCACGTCGCGGCTGGTTGGCAACGCGCTGTCGGGCAAGAGCTGACGCCAGCGGCAGCGCCGCCGAGCCCGAGCCCGAGCCCTAGAATCCGCGCTTTCCCAGGGGGCCGTTAGCTCAGTTGGTTAGAGCAGAGGACTCATAATCCTTTGGTCGTTGGTTCAAGTCCAACACGGCCTACCAATTTTTCCACGCTGTCAGCGCTTTGAAGCGCTAAGACACCGCGCCGCCGCCATAGCGCCCCGTCAGCAGCGCTCCATTCGCAAATCGCTCCAGCGCATAGGGTGCCAGTGGCACATCGGTCGCCAGGCCCAGCGCCTCCTGCGCCAGCACCCGGCCCACGGCCGGCGACAGCTTGAAGCCGTGGCCTGAAAAGCCGCAGGCGACGATCAGGCCGGGTAGGTCATTGATGCGGCCTAGCACCGGGTTCCAGTCGGGCGTGACGTCGTAAACACCGGTCCAGGCCGAGGCCAGGCCGGCGCTTTCAAACGACGGGAAGCGCTGCGCCACCTGGGCGCCAACGTCCAGCACGTGGTCCATCGACACTTCACCGGGCTCGTTGGCAGGCGTGCCCAGGACTTCACCCGCGGTTCCTTCGCTGACCAGCATCTGGCTGCCGCCATAGCTGCGGCAGTACAGCATGCCAGCAGAGCCCAGGTCCTTGAACACCGGCATGGTGCGCGTGTAGGCCTGCGGGCCTTGCAGCGCCAGCACACGGTGGCGTTCTGCCACCACCGGCAAATCAAGTCCCACCCACGCAGCCAGCTCTTTGGCCCAGATGTTTTGTGCGCTGATGACCACCGCGGCTGTGAAGCGGCCTTGCGCGGTGTCGACACCCACCACGCGGCCGGCTTGTCGCACCAGGCCGTTGACTTCCACACCCTCCAGAAAGCGCACGCCCAGCCGCCGCGCGGCGCGGGCATAGCTGGTGGCCACCTGGGTGGCGTCGGCAAAACCGGCGTGGGGTTCAAAGCCGATCAGGGCGTCCTCGTCAAAGCGCGCGATGGGCAACAGTGCGCTGGCTTGCGCAGCGTCCAGCGTCTGCACCTCGATGCCCATGGCCCGCTGCGCGGCCAGCGATGCCCGCAGCGGCTCCAGCTTGTCGCCAGCGGGCGCGGTTATCAGGTAGCCGCATTTGACCAGCCCGGCGCTGGCTTCGTCGTCGGCCAGCGTGGCTGCAAATTGATCAAACACCTGCCACGAACGGCGGGCTAGCTCGACGTTGCTCTGCACCGAGTAGTGCGTGCGCAAGATGCCGCTGGACATCGCACTGGTGCCTTCGGCAATGCGGCCACGGTCCAGCACCAGCACGCGGCCTGCGCCCAACTGGGCCAGGTTCCAGGCCACCGAGCAGCCGATGACGCCGGCGCCGATCACGATCACGTCTGCTGCGGGGGGACTGGAGTTCATGGGCCGATGACGTTGAGGGCAGGCTGCGGGCATTTCTGGATGGGCCGCCTGTGGGCAACAGGATAAGGTCAATGCCACACGTGGCAGCAACCTTCGCTTGTGCTGCCGTGGCAACCCACCAGGAGTGACCTCATGAAACCCAGCTGGAAGTTCGTTCTGGCCCTGGCCGCTGCCGGCACCTTGGCCACCGCCGCGCTGGCGCAGCAACGGCAGTTTTTTGGCATTGCCACCGGCGGCACCGGCGGCACCTACTACCCCTTGGGTGGCATGTTGGCGCAGTTGATTTCCAACAAAGCCACCGTGGATGGGCGCAAGTTCAGCGCCACGGCTGAAGCGGCCGGTGCTTCGGTGGGCAACGCCAAGTTGCTGGGCACGCGTGACATCGAGTCGGCCTTTGTCGCCGCCGACATCCTGGACGCGGCCTTCAACGGCACCGGTCAGTTCGACAAGGCGCCGCTGAAGAACCTGCGCGCGCTGGGCGCGCTTTACCCCGAGACGGTGCAGCTCATCACCCGCGCCGACTCGGGCATCAACAGCGTGCGTGACCTCAAGGGCAAGAGCGTGTCCTCGGGCGCCCCGGGTTCGGGCCAGTACCAACTGCTGACCGACCTGCTGCGGGTTTACGGCCTGAGCCGCTCTGATGTGAAGGAAGACCTGTCGTCCTTCACCCAGGCGGTGGACAAGATCAAGGACGGCAACCTGCACGCCACCCTGATCACCGCCGGCGTGCCCACCGCGGCCGTGACCGACTTTGCGCAGAGCCATGCGCTGAAGGTGATCGCACTCAGCGGCCCCGAGATTGCCGAACTGCGTCGCCAGCAGCCCTATTACGCCGAAGTCCCTTTGCCAGCCAACACCTACAAAGGCCAGACCGCAGCGGTGCCCACGTTGGCGGTGATGGCGGTATGGGCCACCCACGACGCTGTGCCTGAGAACGTGGCCTATGAAGTGACCAAGGCGCTGTACGAGAACGTGGCCATCATGGGCCAGGTGCACGTGCAGGGTAAAAACATCTCGCTGAGCACCGCCACTGCCGTGGGCACTGCGCCCCTGCATCCCGGTGCTTTGAAGTACTTCAAAGAAAAGGGCATCGTCAAGTGAAGTGCCTGGGGCGCGCTGTGAAACTCACAGCGTGCCTGGCGGTTGCAGCGGTCGGCACCGGGGCGTTGGCGCAGTGCCAGCTGGTGCTGAGCGAACACCGCTCTGGCACCGTATTGCAGCGCCTGCCGCTGGACGCCGATGCCCCCGAAATCCGCATTGGCTTTGACCACTCAGTGCTGGGCACGCCGGTGGTCGACCGCTACCGCTTCACACCCAGGGCCCGCCTGATCGAAGAAAGCTTTGAAGGCGAGGGCTACGGTCTGCCACACCAGGCTGGCCCTGGTGAGAGCCTGCAACGCGCAGGCGCCGGCTGGCTGCTGCTTTTGAACCGTGAGGTACATCCGCTGGTGGTGCGGCCGCTGCCGCAACTGCGCATGCGCTTGCTGCTGGCCGGCGTGGAGTGGCCACTGGCTGCTTTCAGCCTGCAAGCCATCCAGATCAGTGCCCAGGGTTGCGGCAACGCCACCCCGACCGAAAGCCCATCATGAGCACCCTCACAACCCCAACGCCCGACCAAGCCGAAGTCGACCGGCTGATCGCGCAGTTTGACCCCGAGTCCAGCTTCCGCCGCTTGGTTGGCTTGACGGCGGGCATCGTCACGGTGATCGCGGTGGCCTTGTCGGGCTGGCACTACTACACCGCTGGCTTTGGCCTGCACAACGAGATTGCGCACCGCGCCATCCACCTGTCGGTGGTGTTGGGGTTGTGCTTTCTGGTTTTTCCGCGCCAGCGTCGGTTGCCAGGGCCCTGGGAATGGGTGGTGTCGCTGGTGTTGGTGCTGTTTTACCTGCTGCTGGGCCACAGCCTGGTGCAAGCGGTGGGGGCCGACGCGCCCGCCGGTGCGCAGTGGTTGTTTTACGGGGTGTTGCTGGCCATCGCGGGCTTGTCCTTGCCGCTCAAGGTCTACGACGGCAGCCACACCCATGTGCCTTGGCGCGACTGGATCTTTGCGGGGCTGGCGTCGAGCTTTTCGCTTTACCTGCTGTTCTTTTTTGACAGCATCTACATCCAGCGGCCGGGCCAGCACACGTCGGTAGACCTGATGTTTGGCGTGATCGCCATCGCCATGGTGATCGAGGCCACACGCCGCACCATGGGCATCTTCTTGCCGCTGCTGGCTGTGGGCACCGTGCTCTACGGCATCTTCGGGCCCTACCTGCCCGGCGACCTGGCGCACCGGGGCTACAGCGTGCCGCGCGTGGTGGCCCACCTGTACAAGGGCACTGAAGGCATCTACGGCATCCCGGTGGGTGTGGTGGCCACCTTTGTTTTCCACTTCGTGCTGTTTGGTGTGATGGCCCAGCTCACTGGGCTGGGGCAGCTCTTTGTCAACCTGGCCACGGTGGCGGCGGGTCGCTTTTCGGGCGGCCCGGCCAAGGTCAGCGTGGTGTCGTCGGGCCTCTTTGGCATGATTTCGGGGTCGGCCATTGCCAACACCGTCACCACCGGTGTGATGACCATTCCGCTGATGAAGAAGGTGGGCTTTTCGCCGCGCTTTGCGGGCGCGGTGGAGGCCTCTGCTTCTTGCGGCGGGCAGGTCACGCCGCCCATCATGGGCGCGGCGGCCTTCATCATGGCCGAGACGCTGGGCATCCCCTACAACCAGCTGATCCTGGTGGCCATCGTGCCGGCCTTGATGCACTACTTGGCCATTCTGTGGATGGTGCACCTGGAGGCCAATCGCCTGAAGCTGGCCGGCATGCCGCCTGAAGAGATTCCCAACCTGTGGCAGGTGTTGCGCAGCAGCTGGCACCTCTTCATTCCCCTGGTGGTGATGGTCACGCTGCTGCTGATGCAGTACACGCCTTTCCTGGCCGCCTTTTGGGGCATCACGCTGACGGTGGCCTGCTCATGGATACCAAAACTGCTGGGCCCCGCGGGCCGTGGGCTGACCGGCATGGCCATCACGCCGCGCGCGCTGATTCAGGGCTTTGAGATGGGTGCCAAGTCTGCCTTGGGCATCGGCGCAGCCTGCGCCTGTGTGGGCTTTGTGCTGGGCATCACCACGCTCACCGGCATGGGCTTCAAGTTCTCGGCCTTTGTGATCGACCTGTCGGGCACTGCGGCGCAGGCCGTGCATGCACTGGACGTGCAGGGTTGGTTTGAGCTGAAGCAGTTGACCATCCTCTTTGGTCTGCTGTTCACCGCCGTGGCCTGCATCATCATGGGCTCGGGTGTGCCCACCACGCCCACCTACATCATCCTGGCCTCCATCGTGGCGCCTGCGCTGGCCCAGCTGGGTGTGCCGCAGCTGGCGACGCACTTCTTTGTTTTTTACTACGGTGTGCTGGCCGACGTGACAC
The DNA here is from genome assembly GCA_043743835.1 of Betaproteobacteria bacterium. Lineage (GTDB taxonomy): Bacteria > Pseudomonadota > Gammaproteobacteria > Burkholderiales > Burkholderiaceae_C > Rubrivivax. Next base: position 18,888 of record JAYTVT010000096.1, on the reverse strand, counting down.
CACCGGTGGCGCTGGCCGCCTTTGCTGCGGCCGGTATTGCACGCAGTGAACCCATGCGCACGGGGCTCACGGCGTTTCGCCTGTCGATGGGCAAGGCGCTGGTGCCTTTTGCCTTTGTCTACACACCAGCGCTGCTTTTTGTGGGGTTCAGCTGGGGCACTTTCCTGGTTGCACTGGTGGGCACGGTGGTGGCCATCATGGGGCTGGGCGCGGCCTACACCGGCTACTGCGGTCGCTCCATCGGGCGCTCGGCTTTTGTGCTGCTGAACCTGCTGTCACTGTCCTTGGTGTTTGGCCATGCTGGCGTGACGGCCGTGGCGGCGCCTGCGGTGCTGTTGATCCTGGCCTGGCACTGGCGCAGCGGCCAGACCCTGGCCCGGCCTTGAGGGTGAAGCGCTTCGGGATCCAGGGCCTTGCCCCAGATCCTGAAGCCTGGGCGCGGGCTCACAGGCTGGCCGTGATGCCCCCGTCCACGTACAAGATGTGCCCGTTGACGAAGCTCGACGCCGCAGAAGCCAGAAAGATGGCCGCGCCGCCCAGCTCTTGCACGTCGCCCCAGCGCCCAGCCGGTGTGCGGCCACTGAGCCAGGCGGTGAAGGCCTCGTCGGCCACCAGCGACTGCGTCAGTTCGGTTTTGAAGTAACCCGGTCCCAAGCCGTTGACCTGGATGCCGTACTTGCCCAGGTCGATGGCCATGCCCTTGGTTAGCATCTTCACCGCGCCTTTGGTGGCGGCATAAGGCGCAATGCCCGGGCGGCCCAGCTCGCTTTGCACGCTGCACACGTTGATGATCTTGCCGGCCTGGCGTTTGATCATGCGCTGCGCTACCGCCCGACCCACCAGGAAAACGCTGTCGATGTTGGTGGTGGTGATCTTGTGCCAGGCGTCGATGGGGAATTCCGCAAAGGCGCCGCGGTGCTGCATGCCGGCGTTGTTGACCAGGATGTCGATGGCCCCAATCTGCGCTTCGACGCTGGCCACACCCGCCTCGACGGATTCGGCGTCGGTCACGTCAAATGCAGCGGCGTGCACGTCAAAGCCGTGTGTGGCCAAGGCTTGCCGCGCTTGCTCCAGCGCGGGCGCGCTTCGGGCGTTGAGCACCACGCGTGCACCCGCGCTGGCCAGTGCGCCGGCGATGGCGTAGCCAATGCCTTTGCTGGAGCCGGTGATCAGGGCCGTGCGGCCGGTCAGGTCAAAGAGCTTCAAGCGGCGGTCTCCAGTGAGGATAGGATGGCGGGGCCTCAATCATCACACCATTTGAAAGAAACCCCCATGAGACTGCGCTGCATGTGCCTGGTCATCAACGCGCCTGACGACCTGCAGGTGGTGGAACAAGACGCCGGTGAACTGGGCGCTGGCCAGGTGCTGGTGCAGGTGGGCTTTGGTGGCATTTGCGGGTCAGACCTGCACTACTTTCACCAGGGCGGCTTTGGCACGGTGCGCATCAAGCGGCCCATGATCCTGGGGCACGAAGTGGCGGGCACGGTCACGGCGGTGGCGCCAGGGGTGGACCGCGTGAAGGTGGGCGACCGTGTGGCCGTTAACCCCAGCCGGCCCTGTGGCCGCTGCGTGTACTGCCTGGAAGGCCTGCCCAACCAGTGCCTGGACATGCGCTTTTACGGCAGCGCCATGCGCGACCCGCACGTGGAAGGTGCGTTTCGCAACCTGCTGGTTTGTGATGCATCGCAGTGCGAACTGGTGGCGCCCGGTGTGCCGCTGGAACTGGCCGCTGTGGCCGAGCCGTTTTCGGTGGGCCTGCATGGCGTGCAGCGGGCCGGCCCCTTGCTGGGCAAGCGGGTGCTGGTGTCGGGCTGCGGGCCGATTGGCACGCTGGCCATCGCGGCGGCCAAGGTCCACGGCGCGGCAGAAATCGTCGCGGTGGACGTCACCGACGAGACCCTGCTCATCGCCAAGGCCATGGGCGCCAACACCACCATCAACGTGGCACAAGACCGTGGCTGGGTGCAGCGCTATGGCGCAGATGGCCTCACCCGCAAAGGCACTTTTGACGTGATGCTGGAATGCTCAGGCAACGAACAGGCCCTGCGCGCTGGCTTGGAAGTGATGCGGCCGCGCGGCACGGTGGTGCAGCTGGGCCTGGGCGGTGATGTCAGCATCCCGCAAAACATGGTGGTGGCCAAGGAGCTGAGCATTTGTGGGTCTTTCCGCTTCCACGCCGAGTTTGCGCTGGCGGTGCGGCTGATCAACGAAGGCCGCGTGGACCTGCGGCCTGTGATCACGCGCTCTTTCCCGCTGTCGCAGGCGCGGCAGGCCTTCGAGCTGGCCAGCGACCGCACCAAGGCCATGAAGGTCTTGCTCGACTTTTCACAGGCGGCCGCGCTGACCTGAGGCAGGTTGACGCGCTTGCCCGCCAAGGGCAAGCGCAGCCTGCCGCACAGCACCGCAGGCGCCAGCGGCCATGACACCGGCTTGCGCAGTCTGAGCTGTCATCCCCCCTTTGTTCCGTGGACCGTGGTGGCCCCAGCGCCACCACCATCCGGGCTGAGGATGAAACGTTTGCCATGAGCGCAATGCTGATGTTGCTTCGCCGCCTGGGATTGGCGCGGCGCTGGGTGGGCTGGCTGCTGCTGGCGGGCGCCAGCCTGAGCGCCCCCGTGGCTGCGCAGACTTACACCTTGACATCCACCGCCTACACCTGGGACACGGTGAGCACCGCAGCCGGGCTGACAGGTGACGACTTGGTGTCGGGCGCCGTGGCCATGGGCATCAGCTTTCCGATGGGGGGTGTGAACTACACCCAGGTCTACTTCAACACCAACGGCCTGGTGATGTTTGGCAGCCCCAACGCCACGTACAGCAATGTGGCGCTGCCCAACGCGGGTGCGCCGTTTCCGGCGCTGGCAGCCTATTGGGACGACCTGCGAACCGACTCCAGCGGCTCCAACATCACCTATGGTCTGGTGGGCAGTGCGCCTAACCGGCGCTTTGTCATCTCCTACAACAACGTTTCGCTGTACGCCAACACGGCCATTCGCCAGACGTTTCAGGTGGCGCTGTTTGAAGACGGCACCATCGAATATCGCTATGGCGCGATGGGTGCCGGTGCTTCAGCCACCATTGGCGTGCAGCTGGGCGCGGGGGACGCCACCAGTTTCGCGGGTAGCCCCAGCATCAGCACGATGGCCAGCCAGACCCTGCGCTTTGTGGGCCGGGAAAACTCTTTGCCCGGTGGTGTCAGCGGCCACGTGTGGTGGAGCCGCGCGGGCACCTTGACCGGTGCGGTGGCCGACGGCGGTGCCATCAGCACCTGGACCAACTCTGCCAACAGCCTGAAAAACCTGAGCGGCAGCACCACGCGGCCGCTGCTGGCCAACAACAACGGGCGCAACGTCAACTTCAACCCCACGGTGGCGTTTACCAGCACCACCTCATCCGCCGCAGGTGCGCAGTACTTCACCGCGCCCAGTTTCCTGGGCGGCACGTCGCACAACCAGACCCACTTTTTCTGGGTGGCCTACCCCACGGTGGCGGCCTCGCGCAACTACCTGTTTTGGGAAGGTCAGTCCTCGGCCCGGGTTTCGGCCCACCTGCTCTGGTCTGATGGCACGGTGCCCTGGACCTCGGGCGACTGGGCAGGTCGCACGGCCAGTTTCACGCCCACTCCGAGCCCCACCAACCGCCCGGTGCTGCTGTCGATGTTGAAGGACGCAGCCGCCGACGTGGCCACCTTGTCGGCACAGCAGGGCATTCGCCAAAACGGTGTGGTGGTGGCCAAGCTGTCGCCCAGCGCCGCCTTTGCGGGCAACAACACCAGCTTCTACCTGGGTTGGCAGCCAGTGGAAAGTGGCAGCGCCACCTTTGAAGGCCATGTGGCTGAAGGCATCTTCTTGCTGGACAAGGTGTTGAGCAGCGCTGAAATCAACCGCGTGGAGAGCTACCTGTCCATCAAGTACGGCTTGACGCTGGGTGAAAACGGCGCCTTGTCCACGGCCTATCTGGACAGCGCCGGCAGCACGGTGTGGGCGGCTGGTAGCGGCCATCATTACAACGTGGCCGGCATGGCCCGTGACGACACCACCATGCTGGACCAGCGCATCTCGCGCAGCAGCAACAGTGGTGACCAGATCACCGTGCTGTCCAACGCCAGCATGGCAACAGCCGCCAGCACGATCAGTGCGCAGTTTGGCACCGCCTTCACCGCCGACCGCGCCTATGTGGTCTGGGGTGACAACAACGCCGACGCCAGCACCACGCTGACCGTGGCCAGTGGCAGCCTGGCGGGCTATGCGCGCGGCAGTCGGGTGTGGCGGGTGCAGGCCACCGGCGCGGCGCCGGCCAGCACCACCGTGTGCATACCCGACACGCTGATACCCGCGGCGATTCGTTCGTCTGCCAGCCTGCAACTCAGCCTGTCGTCGGCAGCCGACTTCAGCACTGGCGTGGTCAACCTGAGCTTGAGTTCGGGCAGCTGCCCTGGCACCGGTGTGGGTGTGACGACATCGGTGGCGGGGCGCTTGGCGGTGATCAGCAAAGCCCAGTTGGAGACCGCCTCACGCGTGGGCTTCATGGCGCTGACCGCCCGCATGCTGGACCATGTGGAGGTGACCACCAGCGTCAGCTCTGGCGTGACCTGCTCACCGGTGACCTTTACCGTCAAAGCCTGTGGTGACGCCAGCTGCAGCAGCACCTACACCGGGGGGCTGACCGGCACACTCAACCTAGCTGGCACTGGCATGGCAGTGAACTTCCCCGCCGGCGCGGGCTTCACCATCGCTTCGGGCAGCGCCACCACCACTGTTCAGGCCCAGGTCACCACCGCCGGCACGGTGACGGCCGGAGCCAGCGGCTTGAGCATCACACCCAGCAACACCACCCCGGTGTTTTGTGGCATCGGCGTGGCAGCGGCGTCGGGCAACAGCTGCAACCTGACGGTAGCCACCGCTGGCTTCCTGTTCGATGTGCCCGACCACCGCAGCGGCGTCAGCCAAACCGTGAACCTGCAGGCGGTGCGCCAGTCTGACAACGCGGCGGTGTGCGTGCCCGCCATCACGGGCACCAAGTCGGTCAACTTCAAGTGCAGTTATCTCAACCCCAGTACGGGCGGCTTGCCGGTGTTGGTGGCGGGCACGGCGGCCAATGCCAGCAGCAACGCTGCTGCGGCCTGCGACGCCACTGGCAGCAACCGCAGCCTGAGCTTTGATGCCACGGGCACCGCAGCCATCGCGGTTCAATACAACGACGCCGGCCAGGTGCGCCTGACGCCCACCTACGCCGGCAGCGGCAGTGACGCCGGCCTGGTCCTCACGGGCAGCGACAGCTTTGTGGCGGTGCCTTCCAGCTTTGCCCTGGGCGGCTACCCCACCACGGCCATATCGGCGGGAGTGGACTTTGCAGCCACGGTTACGGCGGTGAATGTGCTGGGCTCGGCAACGCCCAACTTTGGCCGGGAGACGGCAGCCGAAGTGCCCACCGTCAGCCTCTTTCGCGCCAAGCCGTCGGGTTCGGCGGCGGTCAATGGCAGCTTCACGGTGCCCGCCACCCCAGCGCCCAGCGGCGGCGTGTTCAGCTTCAGCGGCTTGCGCTGGAGCGAAGTAGGGCGGGCCGAAATGGTGGTGCGCTTGAGCAGCGGCAGTTACCTGGGCACCGGCCTGTCGATCTTTGGCACCACTGGTGCCATGGCAGCTTGCGCAGCGCAGGGCAGCAGTTGCACCTTGCCAGCCGGCACCACCAGCACGGTGCGCTTTGATGCGGGCAGCAACCGCTTTACGTTCAAGCACGGGCAAAGCGGCACCTTCAGTTGTGTGGCTGCCAGTTTCCCGGCTGATCCCAACCCGGCTGCCAGCAAGACCTGCACGCTGGCTGCCGAGACCGGGGCTTACACCACCGACCCGGGTACGCTGCTGTTCAAACCGCGCTACCTCACCGTCAGCAGCCCCGCAGCCTGTGGCACCTTCAGCTACGCCGGCCAGCCGTTTGCGGCCACCGTGCGCGCCTTCAATGCGCAAAACAGCATCACCAGCAACTACGACGGCAGTGCCAACACCAGCCCCAATTTCGCCAAAGCGGTGACGCTGAGTGACGCCACCAGCAACAGCCAAGGCGCGCTGACGGGCACGGCCTTGGCGGCCACGGCCTTCAGCGGCGGCACGGCCACGGCCAGTGCGCTGAGCTTTGCCTTCACCAACAAACTCACCGCGCCGCAATCCATCACCCTGCGCGCCACCGACGCCGACGCCGTCAGCTCCAGCGGCTACGCTGAAGGAAGCATGGCACTGCGCAGCGGCCGCCTGCGCCTGTCCAACGCCTTTGGCAAGGCCAGTGCCGCCTTGCAGGTGCCGGTGGTGGTGGAGTACTGGGGCAACCTGTCCTGGGTGCCCACCAGCGACGACACCTGCACCGTGATCCCCAGCGCCAGCGTGGCCCTGTCCAACCCGCGCAGCCAGACGGGCGCGGTGTCGGCTGCCACCAGCAGCGCCACTGCCGGCGCACTGACCACGGGGCGTGGCGTGTTGACGCTGGCCGCACCCAACCCCGCAGGCAGCAGCCTGACCCTGGACTTGAGCGTCAACCTGGGTGCCAGCACCGCTGATCAGTCATGCAATGCCAGCGCGCCCACCAGCGTGGGCGCCAACCTGCCCTGGCTGCGCAGCCGCAACGGCTCCTGCGCCACCACCTGGGACCGCGACCCATCCGCGCGGGCCAGCTTTGGCATCTTCAGCCCCGAGACCCGCAAGACCATCCACCTGCGCGAGATCTTCTAGACCGTGCCCAAGCGACCGCTCTCAGGTGCTTTCGCGCCCTTCAATGCGAAAGGGCATCTGGATCGACTCCCGCGCCAGCGCCAGCCCTGAACGTTTGGTCGCGATGGCCCGCAACAGCAGCTCGCCAGCCGTGCGGCCTATGCCCACGCAGTCCACCGCCACGGTGGTCAGCCGCGGGTGGCAGGCGGTGGCCACTTCAAAGCCACCAAAACCGGCAATGGCCAGCCGCTGCGGCACAGCCCAGCCTTGGCGCTGGCATTCCATCAGCGCGCCAAAGGCCGCGTGGTCGGACACGCAGACCACGGCGTCGGTGTCGGGCCAGCGCTGCATCAGCTGCACCACGCCTTGCGCGCCGTGGGCCATCGACACCGGCGCCTGGCCAATGATCAAACAGCGCCCGCCGGGCAGGCCCAAGGCTTGCACGGTTTCTTCAAACCCGCGGCGACGGTCTGCACCGCGGGCGTCACTGCTGGGCACACCACCAATGAAGGCCAAGCGACGGTAACCCTTGCTGTGCAGGTGCCGCACCAGATCACCCATGGCCTGGGCGTTGGAAAAGCCCACCGTGTGCTCGATGGGGTGGTCGAGCAGGTCCCAGGTTTCCACCACCGGCACGCCAGCGGCTTGCAGCATCTTGCGCGCCAAGGGTGTGTGGCTGCCGCCGGTCAGGATCACGCCCTCGGGCCGCCGCGCCAGCATGGCTTTGAGCAGGCGTTCTTCGGTCTGCACGTCGTAGTCGGTGTAGCCCAGCAAGACCTGCAAGCCGGTGGCCTCGATGGCGGCGGTCAGGCCGTGGGCGGTGTCGGAAAAGTTGGAGTTGTTCAGCGCTGGGATCAGCGCCGCTACAAAGCCCGAGCGCTGGCTGGAAAACGTGCGCGCGGTCTGGTCCATCACGTAGCCCATCTCGCGGCAGGCCAGCAAGATGCGCTGGCGCAGCGCTTCGCTGGTGCTGCGCTCGCGGCTGTGGGCGCGGTTGAGTGCGCGCGACACCGTCATCTTGGAAACCCCCACCCGGGCGGCCACGTCAGCCATGGTCACTGGCCGTGGCGCGCTGGCTGTGGCGGGCTCGGGCGGCTGGCTGAGCTTGCTGCGGGAAGCTGGCTTGGGCATGGGTTTGAGGCTTCCCCGAGGGGTGCTGCGGCTGCTTTCATGGCGGAACGCCAGTGCCTTGAGGATACCGATAGCGCTTACTCGGCTTCAAGCCCGGGGCCGTACGGATGGCCGGGGGCGCCGCCGCGGCCAGAGGCAGCGGCGATGTCGGCAGCCGGGTAATTACCAGTTACCGGTAACTCTGCGCTTCGGGACACTGGAGACTGGCGCAGAGCCGCTTTCCGCGGTGCTGCAGCATCGACCGCAAATGACGTCATGACCAGCGTTGAAGTACTCGACCCGAGGTTCACCCCGGTGGCCCATTTGGCTGGGGCGCTGGAGCGCCTGTGCACGGGCGCCATCTGGAGCGAAGGCCCGGTCTGGATGCACCGAACCCAGCAATTGCTGTGGAGCGACATCCCCAACAACCGCATGCTCAGTTGGCATGCAGAGCACGGCATGTCGGTTTGGCGGGACGGCGTGGAGTTCACCAACGGCCATGTGCTGGAGGCCGACGGCTCGCTGTTGCACTGTTCACATGGGCAGCGGGCTGTCACACGCACCCGTTTTGACGCGCTGGGCCAGGTCACGGGTGACGAGGTGGTGGTCAGCCACTACCAAGGCCGGCGGCTCAACTCACCGAACGACGTGGTGGTCAAACGCGACGGCACGATCTGGTTCACCGATCCGCCTTACGGCATCCTCAGCGACTACGAGGGCCACAAAGCTGAGAGCGAACTGGGCGATTGCTACGTCTTTCGTTTCGATGCGCGCAGTGGCAGCTTGCGGGTGGTGAGTGACTGGGTGGAAGAACCCAACGGCTTGGCCTTTTCCCTGGATGAGTCGGTGCTCTACGTGTCCGACACCTCAGCCGCACTGCGCACCGACGGCAGTGGTCAACACCACATCGTGGCCTTCGACGTGGTGGACGGGCAAGACCTGGCCAACCCGCGCGTGTTCGCAGTAATCAACCCCGGTCTGAGCGACGGCTTTCGGCTGGACCAACAGGGCTTCATCTACACCAGCAGCCAAGACAGTGTGCAGGTCTACCACCCCGACGGCACGCGCATCGGCCGCATTGCCGTGCCCGAGAAGGTGGGCAACCTGGTGTTTGGCGGGCCTGGGGGCGATGAGCTCTTCATCTGCGCCAGCACGTCGCTGTACCGGGTGCGCTTGAACACCCGCGGGGCCACCGCATGATGGTGCTGGACTGGCTGAGCGCGCCGCTGAGCGGCAGCGCTGGGCACCACATCGCACCCTGGGCCGCCTGGCACGCACGCTGCATGGTGCTGGCCTGGGGTGTGCTGTTGCCGCTGGGCGCGCTGGTGGCCCGGTTTTTCAAAGTACTGCCAAATCAGGACTGGCCACGGGTGCTGGACCACAAGGCCTGGTGGCATGCCCACCGGGCGTTGCAATGGCTGGGCGTGGGGCTGATGGCCGTTGGCCTGTGGTTGGTGTGGGGCCATGCCGCCGCTGCAGGGCCGGTGGCCCGTTGGCATGCGGTGGCGGGCTGGGTGGTGTGTGCTTTGGGCGCGGTTCAAGTGCTGAGCGCTTTGGCGCGCGGCAGCAAAGGCGGCCCCACCGAACCCACCCTGCGCGGCGACCACTACGACATGACACCGTGGCGCGTGGGGTTCGAGCGCCTGCACAAAGGCCTGGGTTGGTTGGCCGTGGTGGCAGCGGTGGTGGTCATCGCTTTGGGCCTGTGGATCAGCGATGCACCACGTTGGATGGGCTTGGCGTTGACCGCGTGGTGGCTGCTTTTGCTGGCCAGCTTTATGCAATTGCAGCGCGCGGGTCGATGCATCGACACTTACCAGGCCATCTGGGGGCCCCACAAACACCATCCTGGCAACCACCTGCGGCCCATCGGCTGGGGTGTGCGCCGGCCACAGGGATGAAGGACCTGGCCATGAACAAAGGTTTGGAACTGCAAGGCGTGGTCAAGCGCTTTGGCGACGTGACCGTGGTGCAGGAGATGAGCCTGGTCGTGCACGAGGGCGAGTTCGTGGTGCTGCTGGGCGAATCGGGCTGCGGCAAGAGCACCACGCTGCGCATGGTGGCGGGGCTTGAAAGTGTCAGCGCTGGGCGCATCTTCATCGGCGAGCGCGATGTGACCGACGCCGCCCCGATGGCGCGCGACATCGCGATGGTGTTTCAGAACTACGCGCTCTACCCGCACATGGACGTGGCGCAGAACATGTCGTTTGCGCTCAGCCTGGGCGGCCGCCCGGAAAGCGAGACCAAGGCCAAGGTGGCCACTGCGGCCAAGGTGCTCAACATCGAACACCTGCTGCAGCGCAAACCCAAGGAACTGTCGGGTGGGCAGCGCCAGCGCGTGGCCATTGGCCGCGCCATCGTGCGCGAGCCCAAGGTGTTTTTGTTTGACGAGCCCTTAAGCAACTTGGACGCCAAACTGCGTGGCCACATGCGGGCCGAACTGGCGCTGCTGCACGAACGCTTGGGCAAGACGACGGTCTACGTCACGCACGACCAGGTAGAGGCCATGACGCTGGCCAACCGCATCGTCATCTTTGACAAGGGCCGCATCCAGCAGGTGGGCACGCCTTCGCAGGTGTTCAACGAGCCGGCCTCGTTGTTTGTGGCCGCCTTCATCGGCACGCCCAGCATGAACCTGCTGCCGGTGCGCTTTGTGGATGGTGACCAGGGCGGCCTGCTGCAGGGCGAGGGCGTGGCGCTGCCCGCGCCGCCGTGGTTGCGTGGCGCGTTGACCGGTGCCCAACAAGCCTTGACCGTGGGCATCCGCCCCCAGTTCTTGCGCCTGGCCGACGGCCCCGCGCACTTGAACGTGAAGATCGACGTGGTGGAGTACCTGGGCACCGAAAGCCAGGTGGTCGGCCACATTGACGCACCCGGTGGCCAGCGTTTCACCGCCACCATGCCCGGCAACGCCCAGGGCCTCTTGCACACCCAACAAGGGTTGTGCGCCCAGGCCGATCAACTGCACATCTTTGACACCGCCACAGGCGCCGCGCTGCGCCCGAAGCGTTGACTGCTGACCGTTAACCGTCCCGTTCCCCCACTGCTCAGTTCCCGTTCCACCCAGGAGACCCACACCATGCAACGCAGAAACCTCATCAAGAGCGCCGCCATCACCGTCTTTGGCGCCGGCCTGCCCTACAGCGGCGCCATCGCGCAGAACCGATTTGCCAAGTATGCCGGCCAAACGGTGGTGATGAACATCCCCGCCCACCCGCACTACGACGCCATGAGCAAGGTGTTGCCCGAGTTCACCAAAGAAACCGGCATCAAGGTGGAAGTGGACAAGCTGGCCATTGGCCGCCTGAAGGAAAAGCAGCTGCTGGAGATGGCCAAGCCGCAAGGCGACTACGACCTGGCCTGCTACATCGTGATGTGGAAATCTGAGTACGTGTCCAAAGGCTTGGTGCAACCGCTGGAGCCGTTTTTTGCCAATGCCGCGCTGGCCGACCCCGCGTATGACATGAAGGACATCATCCCCATCTACTTGGAAAACCTGGGTTTGGTGGGTGGCCCCAAGGGCTACCTGGCCGGCCCCGGCGCCAAGCTTTACGGCTTGCCTTACGGCGCCGAAACATCGGTGCTGGCCTACCGCCGCGACATCTTCGAAAAGCACAGCCTGAAGCCGCCCGAAAACTACGAGCAGTTTGGCAAGCTGCTGCGCATCATCAAGGACAAGGAAGGCATGGGCGCGCTGACCTCGCGTGGGCAGGCCGGCCACCAGGCCGTGCACGCCTGGCTGCTGCACCTGAACCCACTGGGCGGCAGCGTGTTTGACGCGCAGTGGAAGCCGCGCTTCAACGACGACAAAGGCGTGGCCGCGCTGAAGTTCTTGCAGGAAGTGGTGGCCACGGGGCCAGCCGGTATCCCGGGCTACGGCCAGGGCGAAGCCAACACGGCGTTCTTGCAAGGCCAGGCGGCGATGTACCTGGACTCCACGTCGCTGGCCGGCGTGGTCAACGACCCCGCGCGCAGCAAGGTGGCGGGCAAGGTCAGCTGGGCTTTGCACCCGGCCGGTGTGAGGCGCGCGTCGCAGTCGGGTGGCCTGGGTCTGACCATCCCCAAGAACGCCAAGAACCCGGAAGCCGGCTTCTTGTTGATGCAGTGGCTCACCTCCAAGGCGCAAGACAAGGCGGTGACCAAGCTGGGTGGCGCACCCATCCGCAACTCCACGCTGGGCGACATCGACCTGGTGCGCCAGTACCCCGAGTTCATCACCTTCAAGGAAGCGCTGAAGTACTCCAACCCCGACTGGCGGCCGATCATCGCGGTGTGGGACAAGATCAACGTGCAGGCCTTGGGCGTGGGCATCTCTGAGGCGCTGACGGGCAAGAAAAGCGCCGAAGACGCACTCAACGGCCTGGTGCCGCAGGTGACGCAGATCATGCGTGAGGGCGGCTACAAGATCTGACCAGCCACTGCCTTAAACCAGCCATGCGCACGCCCCACTGGGTACCCGCTTTGTTTGTCGGCCCCGCCGTTTTGGTGATGGCTGCGGCGTGCCTGTACCCGGTGTTGTCGGCGTTTCAGTTGAGCCTGTTCGACTGGAGCATGGGCACACCTTGGAGCAGCGCCAAGTTTGTCGGCCTGGACGGCTTTGTCTCGGCCTTCAGCAACACGCGGGTGTGGTCGTCGCTGTGGACCACGCTGCTGTTTGCTGCGGTGTGTGTCAGTGCAGAAATGGTGTTGGGCATCGCACTGGCCTTGGCGCTGGAGCACCCGGTGCGCGGCATGGCGGTGTTTCGCACGCTCTTTATCCTGCCGATGATGATCGCGCCCATCGCGGTGGGCCTGGCCTGGCGCTACATGTTTGATGCGCAGTTTGGTTTGATCAACGCGCTCTTGGGGCTGGTGGGCATCTCGGCGCAAACCTGGTTGGCCGACCCGACGCTGGCTTTCATCGCCATCGTGATTGCCGACGTCTGGCAATGGACGCCCTTTGTTTTCATCATGATGATTGCGGCGTTGGCGGGCGTGGATGGCTCGGTCATCGAAGCTTCACGCATCGACGGCGCCAACTGGTGGCAAATGACCTTTCGCGTCAAGCTGCCGATGGTGATGCACGTCATCGCCATCACCTTGATGATGCGGCTGATCGACGCCTTCCGCGTGCTGGAGGTGATCTACGTGCTGACCTTCGGCGGCCCGGGCGACAGCACCGAGATCCTGGCGCTGCACATCTACAAGACCGCGTTTGTGGGCCAGCAACTGGGTGTGGCGGCGGCCATCAGCGTGCTCTTGCTGGTGGTGGTGGCGCTGCTCAGCTGGGGTGCGCTGCGCCTGTCCAACCCCATGAAGGGTGAAGCCCGGTGAAGCGCCCCTGGTGGTTGGTGGCGGGGCACTACAGCATGCTGATGCTGCTGGCGTTTTTGTGCATCGCGCCCATCGTGGTGATCTTTGCCACCAGCCTGCGCCAGCAGGTTCAAATTTTTGCCGAGCCGCTGAACTTCATCTTCATGCCCACGCTGGAAAACTACCGCGCGGTGCTGCAGGAAGACAAGTTCGACCGGTACCTGATGAACAGCCTGTTTGTGGGCATCGTGTCCACGGTGATCACGCTGGTGCTGGGCTGTATGTGTGCCTATGGCCTGGCGCGTTTTCGCTTTCCGGGCCGCCAGGCGGTGGCCTACACCAGCCTGTTGCTGCGCACCGTGCCCTTGGCGGTGCTGGCCATTCCGGTGTTCATGATCTGGAGCCAGTGGCAGCTGGTCAACAGCCTGTGGGGGCTGGTGCTGCTCTACGTGGCGGTGAACCTTCCGTTCACGGTGTGGTTGCTCTACGGCTTTGTGCTGCAGGTTCCGGTGGAGCTGGAAGAGGCGGCGGCCATCGACGGCTGCGGCCCCGTGAAGGTGTTCACCAAGGTGCTGTTGCCCTTGATGGCGCCGGGGCTGGCGGCGGCTTCGATCTTCACCTTTCGCATCGCTTGGAATGAATTCATCCTGGCGTTGGTGCTCACCGACCGCAGCACGCGCACCTTGCCGGTGGCGGCGTCCCTCTTCATCACCGACATGGGGGTGGACTGGGGCAAGGTCATGGCCATGGGCAGCTTGATCGCCATCCCGCCGCTGATCTTCACCTTTGTGGCGGCGCGTCAGATCATCACCGGCTTGACGGCCGGGGCCGTCAAGGGTTGAAGGCGGCTGCAACAGCGGGTGCTGCGCAGCTCGCCGTGATCAAGCCGTTTCTTGGAAGGCGTCGCCCAGCGCGCTGACCATGCGGTCGATCTGCGTGGGTGTGCTGATGAAGGGCGGCGCCATCTGGATGGTGTCGCCGCCGTAGCGCACGTAGAAGCCCTTCTGGAACATCGCCATCGCGATTTGGTACGGGCGCTTCAGGGGCTCGCCAGGTGCCGGCGCCACGGTGATGCCAGCGGCCAGGCCGCAGTTGCGGATGTCGGCCACATGGCGTGCACCCTTCAAGCCGTGCACCGCGTTTTCGAAGTGCGGCGACAGCTCGCGCACACGCTGGATGGCGTTGTCGCTTTCCAGCAGGTCCAGGCCGGCAATGCCAGCGGCGCACACCACCGGGTGGGCCGAGTAGGTGTAGCCGTGCGGGAACTCCAGCAGGTAATCTGGGCCACCGGCGTCCATGAAGGTGTCGTAGATCTCTTGGCGCGCGACCACCGCGCCCAGCGGCTGCACGCCGTTGGTGACCTGCTTGGCGATGTTGAGGATGTCGGGCGTGACGCCAAAGGCTTCGGCGCCGGTCCAGGCCCCCATGCGGCCAAAGCCGGTGATGACCTCGTCAAAGATCAAAAGGATATTGTGCGCGGTGCAGATCTCGCGCAGGCGCTGCAAGTAGCCCTGCGGCGGCACGATCACACCGGCCGAGCCAGCCATGGGCTCGACGATGACGGCGGCGATGTTGGACGCGTCGTGCAGGCCGATGATGTTCAGCAACTCGTCGGCCAGGTGGGCGCCATGTTCAGGCATGCCGCGCGCAAAGGTGCCGTTGGCGGGCTGGGTGTGGGGCAGGTGGTCGGCCTCGACCCCTTGGCCAAACAGCTTGCGGTTGGCCACCAGGCCGCCCACCGAAATGCCGCCAAAGTTGACGCCGTGGTAACCCTTGATGCGGCCGATGAGCCGCGTTTTGCCGGCCTGGCCCTTGTGGCGCCAGTAGGCGCGTGCCATCTTCAGTGAGGTGTCGGCGGCTTCCGAGCCCGAGCCGGTGAAGAACACGCGGTTCAAACCTGCAGGCATGCGCTCAACAATCTTGTTGGCCAGTTCAAACGACAGCGGGTGGCCAAATTGGAAGGCCGGTGCGTAGTCCAGCGTGGCAGCCTGGCGGCTGAGCGACTGCACGATTTCTTCGCGGCCATGGCCCAAGCCCGTGCACCACAAGCCCGACAGGCCGTCAAAGATCTGCCGGCCGTCGTGGGTGGTGTAGTAGGTGCCGTTGGCGCCCGTGATCAGCCGCGGGTTGGCTTTGAAGTCGCGGTTGCCGGTGTAGGGCATCCAGTGCGCAGCCAGGTATTCGGCGTCGGTGCGCTGGGGTGTTTGGGTCCACTTTTCAGGGGCGTTCATGGTGATCTCCGGCTGAAGGCTACGGGCGGCCGCAGGTTGTGGCGGCGAAAGTGTGGCAGCGAATGTGCCGTGATTTGTGCTTGAATCAAAGCACACTCAATCAAGGCTTACTTTAACGTTTATGCAAGTAAAGAACCCAACACTGCTGGGTCAGCTCGGTGACATCGACCTGCGCTTGCTGCGCGTGTTCAAGGCCGTGGCCGACAGCGGAGGCATGGCGGCAGCCGAGCTCAAGCTGAACATCGCCATGTCCACCATCAGCCGACACATCAAGGACCTGGAAGAACGGCTCGGCTTGGTGCTGTGCCGACGGGGTCGCGGCGGTTTTGGCCTGACACCCGAAGGCGAGCGGGTCTACGCCGCCACCGAAAACCTGCTGAACGCCACCGAATCCTTTCGTGGCAGCTTGCATGACATCCACCAGCGCATGGGCGGCGACCTGCATGTGGCCTTGTTCGAAAAGACGGCGTCCAACCCGCAGGCCCGCATTGCACAGGCGGTGGGTTCATTTCGACAGCAAGCGCCCACGGTCAACCTGCACCTGCATGTGGGCACCATCACCATGATCGAGCGGGGCGTGATCGACGGCCGCTACCACCTGGGCGTGATCCCCGAGCACCGGCGCAGCGACAGCCTGCACTACGACGAACTGTTTGATGAAACCATGCTGCTCTACGCCGGTGCAGGCCATGCGTGGTTTGCGCCCGGTGACCAGCGCCGCGACTGGGCCGCGCTGCGTGGACAGGACCTGGCCGGTCTGGGCTACCACTCACCGAACCTGGAGCTGACGCAGGCCAAACGGCTGGACCGTGCCGCCAGTGCGTCCGATCAGGAGGCGGTGGCGACCTTGGTGCTGTCAGGCGCCTATGTAGGCTTCTTGCCCGACCACTACGCGCAGGCCTTTGTAGCCGCTGGCCAGATGCGCGCGGTGGCACCCAGGGTACTGAATTACCACTGTCGCTTCTCCAGCATCCGGCGCCGGGCACCTGCTGCACTGCGCATGACGCAGGCTTTTGCTGACTGCCTGGTCCAGGCTCACCGCGCGGTTTGAGCGCGCAGCGGTTGTCAGCCGTGCAGTCTGGAGCTGCGTGGCACCGACGCCAGCAAAAAGTCCATCTGGTCAGCCACGATGCGCCGGCCGCGCAGGATCATGTCCTCGTGCAGGCTGGGCACATAGGGCATGTAGAGCAAGGTCATGCGGGCTTCTTCGGGCATGCGGTTGCCTTTGTGGCCGTTGCAGGCGCGGCAGGCGGTGATGCAGTTCATCCAGGTGTCCTGGCCGCCGCGTGAAACCGGGCGAATGTGCTCACGGGTCAGGTCGTCCAGGTGAAAGCGACCACCGCAGTAGGCACAGACCTGGCGGTCGCGTGCAAACAGCTTGGGGTTTGAGAGGGCCGGCGCCTGGCGCCAGGCCCGGCTGGGGATGGCGCCGCGCACCGCCACGATGGGATGCACCGAGATGCGGCTCTGCAAACCCGTGCTGCGCTGAAAGCCCCCACGCAGCACCTGGAAGGCGTCCCCCAGGGTCCATGAGATGGCGTCGCTCGCGTACAGCACCGCCGCCTCGCGCGGTGTGATCCACGCTTGTGGGCGACCCGAAATGTCGAGTTGCAGCACGTCCATAGCCGCGAGCGTACCTGATCACCGAAGGGGCTTGCCAGGGCAAGGGCTGCTGCGCGGCTTGTGGGCGGAGGGAGTGTTTTCCCGTAGCGGGCCCACGAACTGCACCGCAAAGCGGCGGGTTTTAGGAGGATCAGCCTAGAAAAAGTCACGCAGACTGAGGCACGGTCGCCCGTGTTGTCTGCAAAATAGAACGACCGTTCGATTTTGTGACAACGCCGTGAGCCACCACCCCGACACCAGCGCCGCTCGTCAGCCTGCCAAAGCCCTGCACAAGGGCCAGCAGACCCGCGCCGCCATTCTGGATGCGGCGCTGGGCTTGGCCTCGCACATGGGCCTGGAAGGGCTGTCGATCGGCGCCTTGGCTGAAGTCACGCAGATGAGCAAGTCGGGCGTGTTCGCCCACTTTGGCTCGCGCGAAGAGTTGCAGATTTCGGTGATCCGCCAGTACCACGCCCGTTTCGAAGAAGAGGTCTTCTTCCCCGCGGTGAAAGAAGCCCGCGGTTTGCCGCGGTTGCGCGCGCTGTTTGAGCGCTGGGTGCGCCGGGTGTCGGTTGAAGTCGACTCCGGTTGCATCTACATCAGCGGCGCGGTGGAGTTTGACGATCGGCCCGGCCCCGTCCGTGACGCGCTGGCCACCATGGTGCGGGCTTGGCACGCCGCGCTGGACCGCGCCATTCGCCTGGCCATTGAAGTGGGTGACCTGCGCGCCGACGCCGACCCCACACAAATGCTTTTTGAGGTGCATGGCCTGATCCTGGCGCTGCACCACGACGCTCGCTTCTTGCGCAGCCCCGGCGCCACCGACCGTGCGCGTGCCGGCTTTGAGCGCATCTTGGCCAGTTACAGCGTTGGCGCTGTCCGGCCCGCCCGTTCTGCAGCGACCGCCCCGCGTCGTTGAAGTTGTTTTCCAGTTGTCTGACTCCCAGGAGCCTTTATGCCCAGCTATACCCCTCCCCTGCGTGACATGCAGTTTTTGCTGCATGAAATGTTCAACGTGGCTGATGAGTTGAAGCTGCTGCCTCGGCACGCCGAGATGGACGTCGACACCATCAACGCGGTGCTCGAAGAAGGCGGAAAGTTTGCTGCCGAGGTGGCGTTTCCGCTCAACGTCAGTGGTGATGCCGAAGGCTGCACGCTGAACAAGACCACCCACGAGGTGCAGCCACCCCAGGGCTTCAAGGAAGCCTACGACACCTACGTGCAGGGCGGCTGGCCTTCATTGGCCTGCGACCCCGAGTTTGGTGGCCAGGGCCTGCCCTTGGTGGTCAACCACTGCTTCTACGAGATGCTGAATTCGGCCAACCAGGCCTGGACGATGTACCCCGGCCTGTCGCACGCAGCCTATGCGTGCTTGCACGCGCACGGCACCGCGGAACAGAAAGCCACTTTCCTGCCCAAGCTGACCCAAGGTGAATGGACCGGCACCATGTGCCTGACCGAGCCGCACTGCGGCACCGACCTGGGCCTGCTGCGTACCAAGGCCGAGCCGCAGGCCGACGGCACCTACAAGCTCACCGGCCAGAAGATCTTCATCAGCGCGGGTGAACACAACCTGGCCGCCAACATCGTGCACCTGGTGTTGGCACGCTTGCCGGACGCACCTGCAGGCAACAAGGGCATCTCGCTGTTTGCGGTGTCCAAGTTCCACGTCAAGGCCGATGGCAGCTTGGGTGAGCGCAACCCCATCTTCTGCACCGGTCTGGAGCACAAGATGGGCATCAACGGCAGCGCCACCTGCCAGATCCATCTGGACGGCGCGGTGGGTACCTTGGTGGGCCAGCCCAACAAGGGCCTGGCGGCGATGTTTGTGATGATGAACACCGCGCGCCTGGGTGTGGGCAACCAAAGCCTGGGCCTGACCGAAGTGGCCTATCAAAACGCGGTGGCCTACGCCAAAGACCGCATGCAAATGCGCAGCTTGACGGGCGCCA
>JAYTVT010000095.1:0-41903 GCA_043743835.1 Betaproteobacteria bacterium | reverse complement strand
CGAAGGTATTGCCGGCCTGAAGCTCTGCAAGCACGCGCGTGGCAGCGGCGGTGGCGCACCAGATTGCTCGGCATATCGTCCCGCTGCTGCAGCGGCTCCACCGCAGCCGCGCGTCCTGGGCACGAGCGAACGCCGGCACCGCCAATTGCATCCGGTGCCATATTCCCGGACAGGAAGATGCTCAGAAACCAACGCGCTCCCTCAATCGTTACGTTGACAACAAGGTCATTTTTAGACTTGTTGCGGTCACTCACACCTCGTGGCCAGACTTCTGCTTCCGGCCCTTTGTGCACGGTCGCATTCGGCAGGTCATCGCAATGGCATGGCGAACGTTTCGGATCTTCCGGGGAGCGGCAAAGGCCCGTGGGGGCCGGTCGCAGCGCTTCACTGGGGCCTTCTGCGGTGCTCGGACTCGCGGCCCGTCGCGGAACTCGCTACGCGCCCTGCGGGCGCTGCGCTCAAACAGCCGCGCCGAGTCAGTCTACAAAGCGCGCTGCGCGCGCCGACCGCATGCCTGCGCTTCTCGCCGACGCAGACAGCGCCGCTGCCGGGCACCGCCCGCCGCTCATCCACCAACTGTGGCGGTGCGAAGTCTGGCGCAGCGACTAGGGGTTCCACGCACTGGCGAAACTGCCTGGCCACTTGTGTTCGGGATTCCAAGACCGCCCCCACGGTTGTCGCAAAGGCGCGGCCGGGCTCGCTGTGGCGCGCCTCTGCGGTGCCGAGAAGCGCAGGGTTCAGGGCCAGCGCGCTTGCGCGCTTTGTGAACTGACTTGCGGCATCTGTTTGAGCGCAGAGAGCGTAGCGAACGTAGCGAGTTATGCCGCTGGGCCCTGGACCCGAGCATCGCAGGGGAGTCTGCGCGCAGCGCGGACCGCCGCAGCGAAGCGCCACAGCGAGCCCGGCCGCGCCTTTGCCGCCCCGCTGCACGCGTGCGAATTTCCGATCTGTCATGAGCCAAGATGCCTCCATGATCAAGCCCCTTTGACCACAGAACTACCAGCCCCTGAACCACCCGCAGACCGCACCCATCGCACCCGGTAGTGAATCAAGGTGTCCGCAGCCAACAGTGTGAACAGCAGCAGGCCCTGGAACACCCCCGTCAGCGACTTCGGCAACCCCAACCGCGACTGCGCCAACTCGCCCCCGATGTAGAACATGCTCATCAAGATGCCCGAGAAGATGATGCCCACCGGGTGCAGTCGCCCCACATACGCCACGATGATGGCCGCGAAGCCGTAGCCGGCTGGCACGTGCGGCGACAGCTGCCCCAGCGGTCCAGCGGCTTCCAGTCCACCAGCCAAACCGGCCATGCCACCGCTGATCAGCAGTGCCGTCCACAAAGCGCTGCGTGAAGAAAACCCGGCATAGCGTGCAGCTGCCGGAGCCAGCCCGCCCACTTGCAGCGCAAAGCCGCGGTAGGTGCGGAACAGAAACATCCAGAACACCGCCACCGCCACCGCGGCAATGATCACGCCGATGTGCGCCCGCAAGTTGGGTATCAGCCGCGGGATGCGCGTGTCGGCCAGGAAGGTGATGGTCTGCGGGAAGTTGTAGCCCTTGGGGTCTTTCCAGGGGCCGTAGACCAGGTAGCTCAAAACCATCTCGGCCACATAGACCAGCATCAGGCTGACCAGGATTTCATTGGCATTGGCGCGGTCGCGCAGCAAAGCCACGATGCCGGCCCACAGCATGCCGCCCAGCACACCGGCCAGCAAGATGAAGAACACGATGCCGCGCCCCATCCACGCGGAGTCGGGGCCGGCCTGCATGGCCACCCAGCCGGCGCAAATGGCGCCCACCACAAACTGGCCCTCGGCACCGATATTCCAGACGTTGGAGCGGTAGCAAACCGCCAGCCCTAGCGCGATCAGGATCAGTGGTGTGGCCTTCACCGTCAGCTCGGAAAGCTGGTACAGGTTCTTCACCGGTTCTACAAAAAACACCTGCAGCCCACGCAGCGGGTCTTTGCCCAACAGCATGAAGAGCAAGACGCCAATCACCACCGTAATGGCCAGCGCCAGCACCGGCGAGGCCAGTGACATCAGCTTGCTGGGCTGCGGGCGTGCTTCCAGTTTGAACATGATCAGGCCTCCGTTGCTTGGGGCTGCTGTTGAGGCGCGTGTTCTTGCCACAGGCCCGACATCCACTCACCAATCTGTGGGGTGGTGGCCTGGGCCGTGGGCACGCTGGGTGACATGCGGCCCTTGGCGATGACGATCAGCCGGTCGCTGATCTCGAACAGTTCGTCCAGCTCTTCGCTCACCACCAGCAGCGCGCAGCCTTCATCGCGCAACTTCAGCAACTCGCCGCGGATCTGCGCTGCTGCACCCACGTCCACGCCCCAGGTGGGTTGGCTGACGATCAAGAGTTTGGGGTTGGCCGCAATCTCCCGCCCGACGATGAACTTCTGCAGATTGCCGCCCGACAGGCTCTTGGCTGCGGCCCCAGCGCCGCCAGCGCGCACGTTGAAGCGGGCGATCAGGTCTTGCGCCAGGCGCTCGACCCGGCCGGTGTGGATCCAGCCGCGGCTTGATACGGTTTCGGTGCGCGTGAGCAAGGTGTTTTCGGCCAGGCTGAGCGTAGGCACCGCGCCACGGCCCAGCCGCTCTTCGGGCACGAAGTGCAAGCCCAATGCGCGTCGCTGCACCGGGCTGGCACGCGCGATGTCGCGCCCGCTCATCTGGATGCTGCCCGCCGGCGCACGCGGGTCTTCGCCCGACAGTGCGGCCATCAGCTCTTGCTGGCCGTTGCCCGAGACCCCGGCCACACCCACGATTTCACCGGCACGCACTTCAAAGCCGATGTCATGCAAGTCCATGCCAAACGGGTCTTGCTTGGCCAGGCTGAGCTGGCGCACCGTCATCACCTGCGGGCCTGCAGCCTTGGCCTGGTGGCGCAGCTGCGGTGGTTCGGCGCCAATCATCAACTTGGACAGGCTGGCGTTGGTCTCCTGCGTGGGGTCCACCTCGCCCGTGACCTTGCCGCCGCGCAGCACCGTGCAGTGGTGGCACAGCGCGCGAATCTCGTCGAGCTTGTGGCTGATGTACAGAATGCTGCAGCCACCATCACTGAGTTTGCGCAGCGTGACAAACAGCTTGTCCACCGCCTGGGGCGTCAACACCGAGGTGGGCTCGTCCAGGATCAAGAGCTGCGGGTTGGTCAACAGCGCCCGCACGATCTCCACCCGCTGGCGTTCGCCCACGCTGAGCGTGTGCACCGGGCGCTGGGGCTCCACGTCCAGCCCATAGGTGTGCGCCACGTCGAGGATGCGTTGCGCCACCGCCGGCAGGGTCAGCGTCTTGTCCAGGCCCAGCCAGACGTTTTCAGCCGCGGTCAGCGTGTCAAACAGGCTGAAGTGCTGGTAGACCATGCTGATGCCCAGCTTGCGTGCATGGGCCGGGCTGGTGATCTTGACGGCCTGGCCGTTCCAGTGGATCTGCCCCTCGTCGGGCTGCACCGCGCCGTAGATGATCTTCATCATAGTGCTCTTGCCCGCACCGTTTTCGCCCAGCACGGCGTGGATTTCACCGGGTTTGACGCGCAGGCCCACCTGGTCGTTGGCACGCACCGCCGGGTATTGCTTGCTGATGCCGGTGAGGTGCAAACGCAGCGCTGCCGCCACGCTGTTGCTGGGTGCTGCGGCCGCGCTGGCGGCAAGGGCGTCAAGGCTCATGGCGTGTTCCTCTTGTGCTGTTCGCGGCCAGCCACCCAGGCGCTGTGCAGGTGGCGTTCGTCGGCCAGGGTCATCCAGGCAAAAGCCCTTTCATGCAAGTCGCGGGCCACGGCCTGGCGGTGGCTGTCCACGGGGCTGCGGGCCCAGTCCCAGATGCAGAAATCGGCCATCAAGCCGGGCTCCAGGCTGCCGATCTCGTGGCCCAGGTGCAGCGCGTGGGCCGCGCCGCGGGTGGCGCTGTGCAAGGCGCACCAGGCCGTCAGGCGCTGCCCGGCCAGGGCCTGGACTTTGTAGGCGTCGGCCAAGGTGCGCTGCATGCTTAAGCTGGTGCCACCGCCCACATCGCTGGCCATGCTCACCGCTGCGCCGGCCTGTGCGGTGGCGCGCCAGTCGAACAGGCCGCTGCCCAGAAACAGGTTGCTGCTGGGGCAAAAGGCAATCTGCGCGCCCTTGTCGTGCAGCGCAGCGCGGTCGTCGCCATCCAGCCAGATGCCGTGGGCCAGCACGCTGCGCGGGTGCAGCAGGCCGACGCGGTCGTAGACGTCGAGGTAGCTGCGGGCTTGTGGGAAGAGCTCGGCGACCCAACGCACTTCGGCGCGGTTTTCAGCCACGTGGGTCTGCATGTACAGCGTGGGGTCGGCTTGGCACAAGGCGCCTGCCATGGCCAATTGCTGCGGCGTGCTGGTGGGCGCAAAACGCACCGTCACGGCGTAGCTGCAGCGGCCCTGGCCGTGCCAGCGCTGGATCAGGTCAACGCAGTCGCGCTCGGCCTGGGCCACGTCGTCGCGCAGGCCTTCGGGTGCATGGCGGTCCATCAACACCTTGCCGCCGATCATGCGCATGCCGTGGGCCTGGGCCGCGGTGAAGAGGGCGTCCACCGAGGTCTTGTGCACGGTGGGGAAGACCACCGCAGCGGTGGTGCCGTGGGCCAGCAGTGCTTTGACAAAGAGCTCGCTGCCCGCGGTGGCAACAACCGGGTCAGCCCAGGCGCGCTCTGCCGGGAAGGTGTAGGTGTTGAGCCAGTCCAGCAGTTCGGTGCCGTAGCTGGCCATCACACCGATTTGCGGGCTGTGCACGTGGGTGTCGATGAACCCAGGCATCAAGAGCTGGCCGCGGTGGTCGTGTTGTTGCCACTGCGGGCCAGGGTCTTGGGCCTGCACGCCGGCGATGCGGCCGTCGTCGCCCACCAGCAGCCAGTGGTCGGGGCGCCAGCGCACGGCAGTGGCCTGGGTGTCGCCCCAGGCCGGTTCGGCGGTGAAGTCCAGTAGGTCTGCGCGGATGGCTTTCATGCGGCTTGCAGGCTGTCGCCGTTGTCAGCGCCGCCGGTGGTGCCAGAGGCGCGCGACAAGCCCGCCGCGACTTCTCGCACCTGCTCGCGAAACCAGCGCATGCTGGGCGCGGCGTGGCTGAGTTCGTGCCACAGCTGGTAGTAGTTCAGCGTGGGGAAACTGACCGGGCAGCGCACGATCTTGACGGGCAGTGTGCCCACGTACCGGCTGCAGAACTGGCGGCCGGTGGTCAGCACCAGCAGGCTGTCGGCCACCATCAGCGGAATCAAGCTGAAGTGCGAGGCCCGCACCACGATGCGCCGCTGCACACCGCTGTTGCGCAGGTGCTCGTCGATCACGCCCAGTGCGCCTGGGCTCATCGGCATGGGTGCCACGTGCTCGGTGTCCAGGTACTTCTCCACCGTCCAGTTCTTGCGTGTGGCCGGGTGGTCCTGGGCCACCAGGCAGACCACCTCGTCGCTGAGCAGCCGGCCCAGGTGCAGTTCTTCGGGGGGCTGCAGCCAGTTGCCGATGACCAGGTCCACGTCGCCAGCGGCCAGGTGGCGGCGGTAGTCGTAGTCTTGTGTCAGCGGCATCAGTTCCAGGCGCACGCCGGGGGCCGTGCGCTTGATGTGGGCCACCAGGCGGGGCAGGAACAGTGGGTCGAGGTAGTCGCTGGCGGCCACGCGAAACAGGCATTGAGCGGTGGTGGCTTCGAAGGGCGACCGACGCAACACGCGGCCATGGCGGCTGAACAACTGCTCTGCGTCTTGCAACATGCGGGCGGTGGTGTCCAACATCTGCAGGGCCGTCTCGGTGGGCTGCATCTGCTGCCCGGCGCGCACCAGCAAAGGGTCACCCGTCAGCGCGCGCAGCCGCTTGAGCTGGGCGCTGACCGCCGGCTGGCTGCTGGCCAGCTTGACGGCTGCGCGGGAGACGCTGCGTTCGTGAATCACCGTATGCAAGACCCGGATGAGATGGAGGTCTATGGTGTCGAAGTCGGGTCGTTTAAACATACATGGATCCTGATGCGTACTATGCGGTAAAACGTATTCACACGGGCGCGGCACGCGCTACCTTTCGGGTAAGTCCCAAGCCCTGCAGGCCAACACGCATGAATGACAGCCACACCGCTCCCGTCACATCAGGTCCACAGCCAGCACACGCAGCCTCAGATGCCGGGCCGACGCGCCCGGTGCGCTTCTTTCACCGCGGCCAGACGGTCGAAGTGAACCCGCGCCAATCCACCCGCACCGTGCTGGAATGGCTGCGTGAAGACGCCCGTTGCACCGGCACCAAAGAAGGCTGCGCCGAGGGTGACTGCGGCGCTTGCACCGTCGTGCTGGGGCAACTGGACGCTGCCGGGGCCCTGCAGTTGCAGCCGGTCAACGCTTGCATCCAGTTTCTGCCCACGCTGGACGGCAAGGCGCTGTTCACGGTGGAAGACCTGGCTGGCATGGGGCGGCCTGCCGCTGATGCGGGGGCGCAGCCCTCAGCGGCCGCGCCAACCTTGCACCCGGTGCAGCAAGGCATGGTGGCCTGCCACGGTTCGCAGTGCGGGTTTTGCACGCCAGGCTTTGTGATGAGCCTGTGGGCCTGCTACGAAAAGCACCAGCGGGCGGGCACCGTGCCCACGCGCCAGCAATTGGCCGACGACCTGTCGGGCAACCTGTGCCGCTGCACCGGCTACCGCCCCATCCTCGACGCCGGGCAGCAGATGTTTGTCGCGCCCGCCCAGACCTTGTCACGCGCGGTGGTGGAGCAGGCCTTGATGTCCATGGCTCAAGACCCACCTTTGTGCACCGCCGATGGTTTTCACGCGCCGCGCACACTGGCCCAGTTTGCGGCATTGCGCCAGGCCAAGCCCCAAGCCAAGGTCTTGGCCGGCAGCACCGACATGGGGCTGTGGGTGACCAAGCAGTTCAAGAACCTGGGTGAACTCATCGCCATTGGCGGTGTGGCCGAGCTGCGCAGCGTTGAAGTGCTTCCCACGCACATCCACATCGGTGCCGCCGCCAGCCTGGAACAAGCCTGGGTCGCACTGGCAGCCGAGTGGCCCACGCTGCGTGATGTCTGGCTGCGCTTTGCCTCGCTGCCCATCCGCCATGCCGGCACCATGGGTGGCAATGTGGCCAACGGGTCGCCCATTGGCGACTCGGCGCCGGTGCTGATGGCGCTGGATGCAACCATCGTGCTGCAGCAAGGCGACCGTGTACGGCGATTGCTGCTGCAGGACTTCTACGTCGACTACATGAAAAACCGCCTGGAGCCCGGCGAGTTTGTGCAGGCGCTGGAAGTGCCGCGCCGCCGCCCCGGCCAGCAGGTGCAGGTCTACAAGATCAGCAAGCGCTTTGACTGCGACATCTCGGCCGTGTGTGCGGCCTTTGCGGTGGAATTGGATGGTGAGCGGGTAACCAGCATTCGGCTGGCTTTTGGCGGCATGGCCGCCATCGTCAAGCGGGCAACGCTCGCTGAGGCAGCGCTGCTGAACCAGCCCTGGACCGAAGCCCGCCTGCAGGCTGCCCAAGCGGCGCTGGCCCAGGATTTCAAGCCCTTGAGCGACATGCGCGCCAGCGCCGCATATCGCATGCAGGTGGCGCAAAACCTGTTGCGCCGCCTGTGGTTGCAAACCCGTCCTGATGCCCCGCTGGGCGAGGCCGATGTCAGCGTCTGGGCCCGCCAGGAGCAAACATGAACAAACCTGAAACCGCCCGGCAGCTGCAAGCGCTGCTGGCTCCTGAGCCCCAGGTGGGCAGCAGCCGCGCCCACGAAAGCGCCCACCTGCACGTGGCCGGCGCCGCGCCCTACACCGACGACCTGCCCGAGTTGGCCGGCACGCTGCACGCTGCGCTGGGCCTGTCACCCGTGGCGCACGGTGTCATCGAGGCCTTGGACCTGGACCTGCTGCGCCGGCAGCCCGGCGTGGTGGACGTGTTCACGGCACGCGACATCCCCGGCCCCAACGACTGCGGCGCCTTGGTGCACGACGACCCCATCCTGGCCGGTGAAGTGGGCGACACGCTGCGTTATCAAGGGCAGCCGGTGTTCGCAGTGATTGCCACCACCCGCGACGCCGCCCGCCGCGCGGCGGCCTTGGCCCGGCAGGTCATCCGCGCGCGGCCGCTGCCCCCTCTGCTCACGCCCCAAGCCGCCCATGCCGCGCAGCAGTACGTGTTGCCGCCCATGCACCTGAGCCGGGGCGATGCCCGCCAGGCCATCGATCAGGCACCACGGCGCTTGAAAGCGGTGCTGGACGTTGGCGGCCAGGAGCAGTTCTATCTGGAAGGCCAGATCAGCTACGCCCTTCCCACCGAAGACCGCGGCATGAAGGTGTTTTGCTCCACCCAGCACCCCAGCGAAATGCAGCACCTGGTGGCCCACGCGCTGCAGCGGCCGGCCCACGCGGTGCACGTGGAGTGCCGGCGCATGGGCGGCGGTTTTGGGGGCAAGGAATCGCAGAGCGCTTTGTTTGCCTGCGTGGCCGCACTGGGCGCGGCGCGCAACGCGCGACCCGTGAAGCTGCGCGTTGATCGTGACGATGACTTCCTGATCACCGGCCGCCGCCACTGCTTCCATTACGAAGCCGACGTTGGCTTTGACGACAACGGGCGTGTGTTGGGTGCTGAGGTGACCATGGTCTCGCGCGCCGGCCATTCTGCCGACCTGTCGGGCCCGGTGATGACGCGTGCGCTGTGCCACTTTGACAACGCCTACTGGCTGCCCCATGTGGCCTTGCACGGCTACAGCGCCAAGACCAACACCCAGAGCAACACAGCGTTTCGCGGCTTTGGTGGGCCGCAGGGTGCCATCGCCATCGAATACATCCTGGACAGCGTGGCCCGCGAATTGGGCCATGACCCGCTGGCGGTGCGGCGCGCCAACTTCTATGGCGTCAGCCACAACAACGTCACGCCCTATGGCCAGACGGTGGACGACAACATCATCCACGAGCTGGTGGACCAGCTGGAACAGACCAGCGGCTATGCCCAGCGCCGTGTGGACGTGGCCGGCTTCAACAGCAGCAGTGCTGTGCTGAAGAAGGGCCTGGCGCTGACGCCATTGAAATTTGGCATCAGCTTCAACGTCACCCACCTCAACCAGGCCGGCGCGCTGGTGCATGTGTACACCGACGGCAGCGTGCTGGTGAACCACGGTGGCACCGAAATGGGCCAGGGCCTGAACACCAAGGTGGCCCAGGTGGTGGCGCATGAACTGGGCTTGTCGTTGGAGCGCGTGCGCTGCAGTGCCACCGACACACAAAAGGTGGCCAACACGTCCGCCACGGCAGCCAGCACCGGTGCCGACCTCAACGGCAAAGCAGCGCAAGACGCGGCGCGCCAGATCCGCGAGCGTTTGGCCGGCTTTGCCGCCAGCCAGTGGGGCGGGTTGGCACAGGACGTGCGATTTGAGAACGACGCGATCATCGTCAACGGCCAGGTCTTGCCCTTTGTCGACGTGGTGGCCGCCGCCTACCTGGCGCGCGTGCAACTGTGGAGCGACGGCTTTTACGCCACGCCTGGCCTGAGCTGGAACCGCCAAACCATGCAGGGCCGCCCCTTCTACTACTTTGCCTACGGCGCAGCGGTGAGCGAGGTTCTGGTGGACACGCTGACCGGCGAATGGAAGCTGCTGCGCGCCGACATCCTGCAAGACGCCGGCCGCTCGCTGAACCCGGCCATCGACATCGGCCAGGTTGAAGGTGCCTTTATCCAGGGCATGGGCTGGTTGACCATGGAAGAGCTGGTCTGGCACCCGGCCGACGGCTCACCCAAAGCCGGCCTGCTGACCACGCACGCGCCCAGCACCTACAAGATCCCCACCGCCAACGACTGCCCGGCGCAGCTGCACACGGCGCTGTTTTTGCGCGACAACGTGCATGACAGCATCCACCGCAGCAAGGCGGTGGGCGAGCCCCCGCTGCTGCTGCCCTTCAGCGTGTTTTTTGCCATCCGCGATGCCATCTCGGCGGTGGGTGAGCACCGTGTGGACCCACCGCTGCAGGCGCCAGCCACCAGCGAGGCCATCTTGCGCGCGGTGACCGCCGTGTTGGCCGGTGCCGGTGCCGGTGCAGGTGCAGGTGCAGGTGCAGGTGCAGGTGCAGGTGCTGAAACTGCGGCCAGGCCGGGGCGCTGATGCTGGACCTGCAGGCCACCGCGCTGCGTTGGTTGGCCGCCGGCCGCCCCGCGGTGGTGGTGGAGGTGCGCGACGCCAAAGGCAGCGTGCCGCGCGAATCTGGCACCCGCATGCTGGTGGCGGCCGACGAGGTGGCGGCCACCATCGGCGGCGGCCACCTGGAACTGCGCGCCATCACCGACGCCCGAGCCTTGATTGCTCGTGGCTTGGCCAGCCCGTCGCTGGGCAAGCCCGCCGCGCCGGTGGTGGAACAGCGAGTTGCGCTGGGGCCGTCGCTGGGGCAGTGTTGCGGTGGCGCCTTGACCCTGTGCTTCACGGCGCTTTCGGCCGCCAGCCCTTCCGATTGGGCCGCACCCCGTTCGCGCTTCGAGCTTCAGCTGTATGGCGCCGGGCATGTGGGCCGCGCCATCATCCGCCTGCTGGCTGGCGTGGCTTGCCGGGTGCAATGGATCGACGAACGCGAAAGTGAATTCCCTGGCGACAAGCTGCCCGTGCACATCCAGACCCTGTGTGTGGAGCCCGTCCAGGCCGAGGTCGACCACGCCGCGCCCGGCGCCTTCTACCTGGTGCTGACCCACAGCCACGACCTGGACATGGCCATCACCCAGGCCATCCTGGCGCGCGGCGACTTCGGCTACTTTGGGTTGATCGGCAGCCAGACCAAGCGGGCGCGCTTTGAACACCGCTTGAGCGAGCGGGGTGTTGCACCGACCTTGCTGCAGCGCATGGTCTGCCCGATCGGCGTGCCGGGCATCACCGGCAAAGAGCCCGAGGTGATTGCCGTGGCGGTGGTGGCGCAGCTGCTGCAGGCCGCCAGCCGCTCAACGGCTTGACCGGAACAGGCCTTTGCAGAACGGCGTATGGTTGAGCACGGTGCCGGTTTGTAAGCCCGACGCCAGCCACCGGGCGCCCACTGTGTGCCTCGGGACACCCGATTCCCTATTGATTCAAGGAGACCCTTCATGAGCAAGCGCGACGTCGTCGTTCTGGGCGCAGCCCGTTCCGCCATCGGCACCTTCAACGGTTCCCTGGCTGACATGGAACCGGCCGAACTGGCCGGCCTGGTGATGAAAGAAGCCGTGGTCCGCTCTGGCGTTGACCCCAAGGCCATCAACTACGTGACGGTGGGCAACACCATCCCCACCGAAAGCCGTTTTGCCTATGTCGCGCGGGTGGCCAGCATCCAGGCCGGCCTGCCCATGGACAGCGTGGCCATGTCGGTCAACCGGCTGTGCAGTAGCGGCCTGCAAGGCATCGTCACCACCGCGCAGAACATCCTCTTGGGTGACTGCGACTACGGTGTGGGCGGCGGCGTGGAAGTGATGAGCCGCGGCGGCTACCTCAGCACCGCCATGCGCAGCGGCGCGCGCATGGGCGACACCAAGCTCATCGACACCATGGTGGCCACACTGACCGACCCCTTTGGTGTGGGCCACATGGGCATCACGGCCGAAAACCTGGTCACCAAGTGGGGCATCAGCCGTGAAGAGCAGGACGCGCTGGCGGTGGATTCACACCGCAAAGCCGCCGCCGCCATTGCCGAAGGCCGCTTCAAGAGCCAGATCGTGCCCATCGTCAAGAAAACACGCAAAGGCGAAGTCACCTTTGACACCGATGAGCATGTGAAGGCCGACACCACGATGGAAAGCCTGGGCAAGCTCAAGCCCGCGTTCAAGAAAGAGGGCGGCTCGGTGACGGCCGGCAACGCGTCTGGCATCAACGACGGCGCGGCCTTCTTTGTGTTGGCCGACGCGGCCGTGGCCGCCGCCCATGGTCACAAACCTCTGGCACGCATGGTCAGCTACGCGGTGGCCGGCGTGCCCAACGAGATCATGGGCGAAGGCCCCATCCCGGCCAGCAAGCTGGCGCTCAAGAAGGCCGGTTTGACGCTGGACCAGATCGACGTCATCGAAAGCAACGAAGCCTTCGCCGCCCAGGCCATCGCGGTGGCGCGTGGCCTGGAGTTCGACATGAAAAAGGTCAACCCCAACGGTGGCGCGATTGCGTTGGGTCACCCCATTGGCTGCAGCGGCGCCTTCCTGGCCACCAAGGCGGTGTACGAGCTGCACCGCACCGGTGGACGCTATGCGCTGGTCACCATGTGCATCGGCGGCGGGCAGGGCATTGCCACGGTGTTTGAGCGGCTCTGAAGCCAACTGAGCGGGGCCGCGACCGCGGCGCCCGATCAGGCGCCGACCAGCTCTTTGTCGTGCTGGAAGATCGAGACCTCGCGCGCCAGCGATTCGGCTTGGTCGCGCAGGTCCAGGGCGGCTGCCGTGCCTTGTTCGGCCAGTGCCGCATTGCGCTGCGTCATCTGGTCGATTTGAGTGACCGACTGGTTGACGCTGGCCACGGCCGAGGCCTGTTCCTGGCTGGCGCGTGAAATCTGCTCCACCAGGTCGCTGACCTGACTCACCTGCGTCACGATGCCCTGCATCGTGGTGCCGGCGTCGCGCACCTGTCTCGACCCGGCGTCGATGTGTTCGACGCTGTCGTTGACGATTTGCTTGACCATCTGCGCTGCCTGGGCCGACTTGCCGGCCAGCGAGCGAACTTCGCTGGCCACCACTGCAAAGCCGCGGCCTTGTTCGCCGGCGCGTGCTGCTTCCACGGCGGCGTTGAGGGCCAGGATGTTGGTCTGGAAGGCGATGCCGTCGATCACGCCCACGATTTCGGCAATGCGGCGTGACGACTCCTGAATGCCGCTCATGGTGCCCACCACGCCCAGCACCATGTCGCCGCCTTGGCTGGCCACCCGGCGGGTTTGTGCAGCCAAGGCGCTGGCGTTGCGCGCGCCTTCGGCGTTCTGGGACACCGTGGCGGCCAGTTCCTCCAGCGAGCTGGCGGTCTGTTGCAGCCGGGCGGCTTGCTCTTCGGTGCGCGCGCTCAGGTCTTGGTTGCCGCGTGAGATTTCCTGTGAGCCGGCGTCGATGCGGTCGGCCGTGGACTGGATGTTGGAGACGATGCCGCGCAGTGTGCCCACCATAGTGCCCATGGCCGTCATCAAGCGGGACATCTCGTCCTTGCCAGCGTCTGCCGGCACGTCCACCAGATGGCCCTTGGAGACTTGCTCCGCCACCCGTACAGCGGCGTTCAGGCGCAGGGTGATGGTACGCACCGTGTGCACACCCAAAACCGCAATCAAGGCGATGATGCCGCCGGCAATGCCCAGCACCAGCACGATCGATGACTGCACACGGCTGTCCACCAGCGCGGTGACCTCGGCCTGGCGGTCGGTGACGCTCTTGACCTGTTTTTCGCTGGCCAGGGCCTGGCGCGCGGCCACGGCCTTGAGTTGTTCCAGCGATTGGGCCATGGCCGCCTCGCTGGCCAGCAGGCGCAGCTTGGTGTTGGCCAGTTTGTCCAGGGCTTCGCCCACCACCGCCACGGCGGCCAAGGCACCATCCACCTGTTGCACCAGAGCCTGGCGATTCATCTTGACCAGGCCAGCGCGCATGCTCTGCATGCTTTTGCCCAGCTTGGCAGCCACCTCGCGCAGTGCGGTGTTGGCCTCCCGTGCTTGACCTTCGCTGGCGGCCAACATCAGCAGGCGCAAGCTGCCCACCATGTCGCGGATGGTCAGCGACACCTCTTCGCTGCTGGTCACCACGCCGCCGGGCTCGTTGCGCAAACGCAGCGCAGCTTCCAAGGTCTGGCGCTGTTTCACAGCCTGCACCTCTACACCGTCGATCAGTGCACCGAGCCGGTTGTTCTGCTCGTCCACCAGGGTTTGCAGTGCCTTGCGCTGAGTGGCATAGGCCGCATCGGCTCCGTCGGCCTTGGCCAGTTGTTTGGTGCGCAGGGCCAGCAGGCCGTCGTTGTCGCGGCCGATCAGATCCCACAGCTTGGTGGCCAGGGTTCGGGTTTCCTTCAGGTGGTCTTCCGAGCCCGCTTCGGCCTCCAGACGTTGCAGGCTGTCCAGGGGTGCCTTGACACGCTCTTTCAGCGGGCCCAGGCGAAACCGGTTGCTGGCGGTGTCGACTTCGCTGACCACCAGCAAAACGTCTTTCAATCGATTCTGGGCCAGCAGGGCCTGTTTGGAGGTCTGCCCCAGGCGGCGGCCAGCGTCTTGTGACTTGTCAGCGGCTTGCCCGGCTTCCAGTCCGATCTGGTTGACGGCGCTGCGGGTGGCGGCAATGGCCTGTTCGGCCTTGCTCAAGGCTGCGCTGGCGGCTTCGGCTTCATTTCGGTAGCCGGCGTCGTCTTTCATGCGCTGCGCCGCAGCCTGCGCAATTTGTGTTTGTGCTGCGCGGAAGTCGGCGTTCTGGTCGGTGGCTTGCGGATCGAGTTTCTTGATGTCGTCGCGCAGGCGGTCCATGGCGCCCAGGTCGGACGCCACCGCAGCGGTGACCTTGTCGACATCTTCCTTGCTGCGCGCGTGGCTCAAACGCAGGAGCGACCCCAGCAAGCGTTCGGTGCGCTCCTGCAGTTCCAACGTTCGTGCTTGCAACGGTGCGGCTTGAAGCGTCAAGCCTTGCAGCTCCGACTGAATGGAAGTCACGGCAAAGAAGCTGACCGCTGCCACACAGAGCAAGCCAGCGGCGCTGAGTGTGGACAGCGCAATGAGCCGGTGCGAGATTTTCATGGGCGTTTGGGGCGAGGCAGCACTTTGCGGCGGGCGTGACGGCTGAGGCAGGCGTGGGTCGGCGTGGCTGGACCGGGTCAGCAGCAGTGGGCGCTGATGCCGTTCACTGCATCTTGTTGATGCGGCCGTCGCGGATGTGGGTCAGGAACACCGCATTCGATGCTTGATGGTTGTCGGCAGCAAAACCAAACTTCATGCCACCCAGGTCCATGCCGCTCATGCCACGCAGGCTTTCGATCAGGCCGCCGCGGGTGGGCTCTTTGCCCGAACGCTCCAGCGCGGCCAACATCACCTTGGCGGTGATGCAGCCTTCAAAGTTGACAAAGCCCAGCGCTTCACCGTTGTGCGCCTTCACCGCGGCGCGGCACTCGCGGGTCAGCGCCAGGTCGTCATCGGCCGGGAAGGGCACCACCTGCGAGATGACCACACCGTCGCCGTCCTTGCCGACTTCAGCCACCAGGTTGTCGGTGCCCACAAACGACACCGTGGCCAGCTGAGACTTCAGACCTGCAGCGCGCGCTTCCTTGATGAAGGTGGCCAAGGGCGTGTAGGGGCCGACCATCACCACGGCGTCGGGTTTGGCTTCCAGCATGATGGCCAGGCCGCCCTTGATGGCCACCGTGTTGCGTTGGAAGGTGCCTTTGGCAGCAACCGCCATTCCGCGCTTTTTCAGCGCCTTTTCGGTGCCCGACAGCACGGCCAGACCGAAGCCGTCGTCTTGATAAAAAACGGCCACGGTCTTGGCACCCTTGGACAGGAAGTGGGCCACCAGCGCTTCAGACTCGTCGTCGTAACTTGCACGCACATTGAAGACTTGTTTGGTCACCGGTTGGCGCAGGCTCATCGCGCCCGTGAAGGCGCCCACCAGCGGCACGTCCATTTCCTTGAGGATGGGCAGCACCGCGTTGGAAGTGGGCGTGCCGACATAGCCAAACAGAGAGAACACCTTCTGCTCTTCGATCATCTTCAGGGTTTCGTCGACCGAGCGGTTGGGTTCGTAGCCGTCGTCGCCCACCACCATGGTCACTTGCCGGCCGTTGACACCGCCTTTGGCGTTGACCTGCTTGAAGAGGGCTTCAGCGCCGCTGCGCATGCCCTTGCCCAGGCCCGACGCGGGGCCGGACTGGGGGTTGACCATGCCGATCTTGATTTCGGACGCCGTGATGCCGTCGGCTGCAAAGGCAGAGCAGGACATGGCCAAGCCAAGCGTGGCGATGGCAAAGAGTTGGGTGCGCATGTGGGTCTCCAGCGGCAACGGTGGTCGGACAGCAGTGTCGACCGTGCCGAAAAGGCCGAACCCCGGATCAGACCGTTATCGACCTTGCTGTTGACTGACTTGAGCCCAATTTGGTGCACACGGCGCACGCCGCCGCGGATCAGGGCAGCAGGTCGGCAACGCTGTCCCAGACGTCGGCTGGCACCCGGCCTTCGTGCCGCGCCTGCAGCACGCCTTCGCGGTCAAAGACCAGTGTTATCGGCAGTCGGGCGCCCGCCAACCAAGCCGCCGTCCACTGCACGTCGCCTTGCCAGAAACTCCAGACCGGGCCTTCGGCGGCGGCCACCAGGCGGCGGGTGCGGTCGTAGGAGTCGGTGTCGGTGCGCTGCGGATCCAGGCTCAGCGTCACCAGGTCAAAGGGCTTGCCCTTCCAGCCCAGCGCGTTGGCGCGCAGCTCGGGCATCTTGTTCAGGCACACGCCACAGTCGGTGCGCCACAGCACGACCATCACCACCCGGCCCCGTTGGGCAGCCAGGTCAAAAGTGCGGCCGTCCAGTGCCTTGCCGCGCAGTGTGTCAGCGGCGCGAAGCCCACTGGCGGCTGGGGTTTGGGCCAGGGCGGGTACTGCCCACGCCGCAGTGAAACCACCCATGATCAAACTCAGAACCAGCCCAAGGGCCGGGCGTTGGCGAGGGCAGGGTTGTGGGTGCATGGTGTGGGGGAGTCGGAGGGGGGGTGCCTGAACTTACAGGCCGAGTGGCCCCCGGCGCATCACCTCACTTACGCAGGTGGCAGCAGCTTGGATGCGCTGTGCTCAGCACCCCTTGAAGTGGGCGGTGCGGCGCTGAGCGAAGGCGGCCAGGCCTTCGGCCAGGTCCTGGCTGGCAGCGCACTGGCCTTCACGCTCGCGGATGGCCTGACTTTGCCACTGCCCCCGGCTGACCTCGTTGAGCGATTGCTTCATGCCCTGCAAAGCCAGTGGCGCGCCGGCCAGCAAGGACTGCGCTAGTCCTTCCACCGTGGCGTCCAGTGCGCCGGGGTCCACCAGTTGGTCCAGATATCTCAGCCGCAACAGCTCTTCTGCGCCCACGGTCTCAGCCAACAAGAACAGCCGTTTGGCGGCGGCCAGGCCCAGGCGCGAGACATAGCGTTGCAGGCCGCTGGGGTAGTAGTGCAGGCCCAGCCGGGCGGCCGGCATGCGCAGTTCCATGCCGGTGACGCCGACGCGGAAGTCGCAAGCCAGCGCCAGGTCGGTGGCGCCGCCCCACACGCCACCGTTCAAGCGGGCGATGGTGGGCACGGGCAGGGCTTCCAGCGCGTCTACCGTGTGCTCAAACAGCTGCGGGTCGCGGCCAGCAGCGTCGGTTTGCTCCAGTTCTTGCAGGTTGAAGCCGGCGCAGAAGGCGCGGCCATGGCCGGTGATGACCACCGCGCGCAGGCTGCGGTCGCCCGCCAACTGGGCGATGTGCGACTGCAGCGCCAGCAGGTCTTCTCGGTGCAGGCGGTTCAGGTGGCGCGGCCGGTTCAGCGTGATGGTGGCGCGGCCTGGCCCGTCGTGGGTCAACAGGGGCAGGCCTTCTGGATGCGCCATGGGCGGGGGCCGGGTACTCGGTGCGTTAGCGTGGATCTGGCAGGTAGTGCACCGCCAGTACGCCATGGATGGCCTGCAACGCCTGCAGCACGGCCGGCCCGACGGGGCTTTCGACGTCCACCAGCGTGTAGGCCATTTCACCCCGGCTCTTGTTGACCATGTTGTGGATGTTCAGGCCGGCGTTGGCCATCGTGGTGCTGATCTGGCCCAGCATGTTGGGCACGTTGGCGTTGGCAATGGCCACGCGGTAAGCACTTTCGCGTGCCATGTGCACGGTGGGGAAGTTCACCGCGTTCGTGACCTGGCCGTGTTCCAGGTAGTCGCGCAACTGGTCCACCACCATCACC
This sequence comes from Betaproteobacteria bacterium, assembly GCA_043743835.1. Lineage (GTDB taxonomy): Bacteria > Pseudomonadota > Gammaproteobacteria > Burkholderiales > Burkholderiaceae_C > Rubrivivax. Next base: position 24,087 of record JAYTVT010000095.1, on the reverse strand, counting down.
GCGCAGTTTTCTTCGGCCTCGCGGGTGCTGGCGCCCAAGTGGGGCAGGGCCACCACCTTGGGGTGGTGGTGCAGGCTGGCGTGCGGGAAGTCGCAGACATAGGCCGACAGGCTGTTGCTGCCCAAAGCGCCCAGCACGGCTTCGTTGTCGACCACGCCTTCGCGGCTGAAGTTGAGCAGCACCGCGCTGGCGCGCATCAGGCCGATGTTGGCGTCGTTGACCAAGCCGCGTGTGGCTTCCACCAGGGGCACGTGCAGGGTCACAAACTGCGAGCTGCGCAGCACGTCGTTGACGCTGCTGGCGCGCTTGACCTGGGCGGGCAGGCTCCATGCGGCGTCAACCGTGATGTCGGGGTCGTAGCCCAGCACGTTCATGCCCAGCTTGATGGCGGCGTCGGCCACCAGGCAGCCGATCTTGCCCAGGCCCACGATGCCCAATGTTTGGCCCTGCAGTTCGTAGCCGGCAAAAGCCTTTTTGCCGTCTTCGACGGTTTTGTCCAGGTCAGGGTGGGCAACTTCCAGCGTGTCCACAAAGCGCAGCGCCGGTCCGATCTGGCGGGCCGCCATCAACATGCCCAGCAGGACCAGTTCCTTCACCGCATTGGCATTGGCACCGGGCGCGTTGAACACCGGCACACCGCGCGCACTGAGCTTGGCCACCGGGATGTTGTTGGTGCCAGCGCCGGCGCGGCCAATGGCGCGCACGCTGGCTGGGATGTCCATGCCGTGCAGGTCGGCACTGCGCACCAGGATGGCGTCGGGCGCGGTGATCTCCTTGCCCACGCGGTAGCTGGCAGCGGGCAGCCTTGAGAGGCCGCTGGCCGAGATGGCGTTGAGCACCAACACCCCGAAGCGATCAGCCATGTTGGGCCTCGAATTCCTTCATGTAAGTGACCAGCGCCTGCACACCTTCCAGCGGCATGGCGTTGTAGATGGAGGCGCGCATGCCGCCCACCGAGCGGTGTCCCTTGAGCTGCACCATGCCGCGCGCTTCCGCGCCCTTCAGGAAGGCGGCATCCAGCGCTTCATCTTTCAGCTTGAAGGGCACGTTCATCAGGCTGCGGCAGTCCTTGGCCACGGGGGCGCTGTAAAACGCGGTGCTGTCCAAGAAGTCATACAGCAGCGCCGCCTTCTTGCGGTTGTGGGCTTCCATGGCCGTCAGGCCGCCTTGCGCCTTCAACCACTTGAAGACCAGGCCGGCGATGTAGATGGCGTAGGTGGGCGGCGTGTTGTACATGCTGTCGTTTTCAGCCACCACTTGGTAGTCAAAAGCGGTGGGCGTGGCCGGCAGTGCGCCGCCCAGCAGGTCGTCGCGCACGATCACGATGGTCAAGCCCGCCGGGCCGATGTTTTTCTGCGCGCCGCCGTAAATCAGGCCGTACTTCGACACATCCACCGGGCGCGACAGGATGCTGCTGCTCATGTCGGCCACCAAAGGCACGGCGCCGGTGTCGGGCGTGAAGTGGTATTCCACACCGCCAATGGTTTCGTTGGAGCAGATGTGCACATAGGCCGCACCGGGGTCCAGCTTCCAGGTGCTGGGCGCCGGGATGCTGGTGTAGCCGCCGCTGGCCGCACTGGCCACCACGTTGACGGCGCCGTACTTCTTGGCCTCCTTGATCGACTTCTTGCTCCATTCACCGGTGTCGACATAGTCGGCGCTGGCTTTGCCACGCAGCATGTTCATTGGCACGATGGCGTTTTCGGCGATGGCACCGCCTTGCATGAACAGCACCTTGTAGTTGGCTGGGATGGCCAGCAGTTCACGCAGCAACGCTTCGGCCTCGTTGGCGATGCTGATGAATTCTTTGCCGCGGTGGCTCATCTCCATCACGCTCATGCCGCTGCCATGCCAGTCCAGCATTTCGTCGGCTGCCTGCTGCAGCACGCTGGGGGGCAGGGCGGCGGGGCCGGCACTGAAATTGAAAACGCGGGTCATGGGGCGGGGCTCCGGATCGTGGGGCGGTTGAGAAGAAAGGGGCGCATCCACGCCATGTTGGCCCGGTGCAAGTCAGGGAGCATACCGAAGGGGACAGTCCGCACCCCGCGACTGCGCGCCACGCGCTGTTCGCCACGGCTGGGCGGTACGAGGCCCTCACGGCCCCAGCTGCTGCACCTTGCGCTCGGCCTCAGCCACGTCCTTGCCCAATTCGGTCAGGTAACGGTCGCGTTCTTCGCTGGACCACTCCGCGTCGGAAAACGCGCTCAGCGGGTAGCTTTTGCTGGTGTGCTGAACGCCGGCCAAGCGCGGCAGCATCACGCGGTCGGGGAAGGCGTCGGGGCGTAACAGGAAGGCTTCGACGTCGCGCAGCGTCAACGGAAAGGTAGGTTTCTTGTCGCGCAGCAGCTTGCCAAACACCGGCAGGCGAAATTCCACCGTGCCGACCGCCACTTCGCCGTTGAACAGCGCCAGCGCCAGTGGCTTGCCCTGGGCGTCGTCCACCCGCGCGCTGAGCACGTAGCGCCCGGGCAGCAGGACCTGGGCTTTGACGAAGAAGTCCAGGCTGCTCTTGGATTGGGCTTCACGCACGCCAGGCAGCCAGGTGGCGGCGGTTTCGGGGCTGTAGACCAGGTCGAAGTAGATGAAACCAGGCTGGCCCGCGTGGTCCAGGTGCATCTCCAGTCGCAGCGTGCCAGAAAACCCGCCAAAGCCCTGGGTGGCCGGGCGCATGACAGCCGTGGTGATGCCGTCGCCGGCCACGGCGTCGCCCTGCACGCCGGCGTCGTTGGCCGGCATGCCGAATTCGGCGGTGCTGGCGGTCCGGCCCGGCGCCGTCACCTCTTTCATCACTGCGCGGGTAACGCGCAGCGGCAGGTTGCGGCCCTGCAGGTCTTGCAGGGTCAGCGTGATGCGGCTGGATTCCTGCCCCGACGCAAACACCCGCTCCTGCGTGGTGCGCAGCCGCACGCCCTGGGTGGCGGTGCCACCGGGCATGCGCAGCAAGCGGTCTTCTTCGATGGGGTCGAAGGGGCGCAGCTGATCTGGATGCTCTTCAGCCGGACGGGACTCGTGCGGGTATTGGGCGGCAGCGGTGTAGGCCTGCAGCGAATTGCGCGCCCGGTCCAAGCGGCCTTGCCACAGCTGAAGTTGCTCGCGTCGCTGCGCTTCGCCCAGAGCACTCAGCGGCGCGGCTGGGGTTGCCGCGCTGGCGGGACGCATGGCCGCCGTGGCAGCAACGGCGCTGGCTGAGGTGCTGGCATCCGGCGCCAAGGTCACCCGGTCACCCAGCGAGGCACGCTGGCTGGCCCACCACAGGCCGAGCAAGGCTGCGGCCAGCGCCAGACCCAGCAGCACTGGCCTTAGCAAGCGGCCCCTTTTCGGGGCCGCAGATTTCATTGCGCGTTGGCCGCCATGTCGGCGCGTGCTTTGCCCACGATGCCGCCCCAGGCACCGTTGGTGTAATGGTTGACCGACTCGTTGTCGTCACGGTACTGCACCGAGTGGTAGCTCCACTTGGCCCGGCCACCCTGGTTGGCTGCGGTACCCAGGGTCAGGTCGTTGCACAGCCAGTCCGAAGGGTTGCAGAAACTGGCACCGCTGCTGCCCGAGACACCACCACTGGAGTGGTAGGCAATGGCTTCGTCGTCTTGCCCTGGCAGCACAAAGCTGTACAGCGTGCCCTTGGCCCCGGCAAACATGTAGAACCACTTGCCGGTAGTGCTGTTGTGGTTGTAAAGCGCACGGGCGCTGCTGGTCTTGAGGTCGCTGACCAGCGGCTCGCTCAGGGCCCAGTCACCGGCGTCGGCCAGTTCACTGCCGCCGCCAGCGCCGCCAGCCACGTCCACCCACTTGATGTTCCAGCCCGTCTGCGAGCTGCCGTCGGTGTTGCCGCATTGGCCGGCGGCATTGGGCGTGGCATTTTTCTTCAGGCGGCTGCTGGTGCCGTACAGCGACAGCGCGTAGCCAATTTGCAGGTTGCCCGCCGAGTGTGCGGCCACGTAGCACCAGTTGGTGCCGGTGCAGTAGCAGTCCAAGGCGTCGCGGATGTTGCCGTTGGTGGTGCTGATGCGGTTGTAGCCGTCCCAGTTGACCGACTTCTTGTTGACACCGGCCGCGGTGGTGGCAGGGCCCCAGTAGGTGAAGTCGGCATGGTTGCCCACCTGGCCACCGCCGCCGCGGCCGTTGACCCACAGGCTGTAGTTGGTGGCGTGGGCCACCACGGCTACCAGGGCTGAGCCCGCCAGCGTCAGCCCGATCAGGATGCGTTTGATGCCATTCATCCAGGTGTCTCCTTGCGTTGTTTGTGCCATCTTGGCTCAGCGCTCGGTGGGCGGGCAAGGCGAGCTTTCCCGGGTGCCCGCTATGCTGTGCGCACGGCGCCACCGCGAGCGTTGCCACAGGAGACCCTCCATCGCTTCATCCCCACAGGGCCTGTCAGAACCCGCGGCTGGCTTCGCCCACGCAGCCGACTCGCGTTACGCGACGATGCGCTTGATGGTGACGCTGGCGTTGATGACGGTGGGCAGCGCCGGCATGTACGTGGTGTCGGTGATGCTGCCTGCGGTGCAGGCGGAGTTTGGTGTGGCCCGCGCCGATGCCTCGTTGCCCTACACCGCCTTGATGATCGGCTTTGGCTTGGGCGGCATCCTGATGGGTCGCCTGGCCGACCGCTTTGGTGTGATGGTGCCGCTGCTGATCGGCGCGGCCAGTTTGTGCACGGGTTTTGTGTTGGCCGGTTTGTCCACCGGCATTGGCAGCTTTGTGCTGGCCCAAGGGCTCTTCATCGGCCTGCTGGGCAGCAGCGCCAGCTTTGCGCCTTTGGTGGCCGACACCTCGCTGTGGTTTGTGAAACGGCGCGGCATTGCCGTGGCGGTTTGTGCCAGCGGCAACTACCTGGCCGGCGCGCTGTGGCCGCCGGTGGTGCAGCACTTTGTGGCCGCCTACGGCTGGCGGCCCACCTGCATCGGGCTGGGAATCTTCAGCGGCTTGGTGATGGCCGGCCTGGCCCTGTTGATGCGGCCGCGGCCGCCTGCCGCCGTGGCGGCCCCACCCAAGGCCGGTTCGCGCCAAGCGGCGGTGCCGTCGCAGCGACCGTTTGGTTTGAGCCTGGCTCAGGCCCAAGGTGCCTTGTGCGTGGCTGGCGTGGCCTGTTGTGTGGCCATGTCCATGCCCCAGGTGCACATCGTCGCTTACTGCAGCGACCTGGGTTTTGGTGTGGCCCGCGGCGCTGAAATGCTGAGCCTGATGCTGGCCTGTGGCATCGTCAGCCGTCTTGTCAGTGGCGTGATCTGCGACCGCATCGGTGGGCTGCGCACGCTGCTGCTGGGTTCGGTGCTGCAGGGCACGGCGCTCTTGCTCTTCTTGCCGTTTGACGGGCTGGTTTCGCTGTATGTGATCTCGGCTTTGTTTGGCTTGTTCCAGGGTGGCATCGTGCCCAGTTACGCCATCATCGTGCGCGAGCACTTTCCGCCCGCCGAGGCCGGCGCGCGCGTGGGCACGGTGTTGATGTGCACCCTCTTGGGCATGGCGCTGGGGGGCTGGATGTCGGGCAAGGTTTTCGACCTGACCGGCAGCTACCACGCCGCCTTTGTCAATGGCGTGGCCTGGAATTTGCTGAACGGTGCGGTGGTCGTGTGGCTGCTGTGGCGCAGCAAACGGGCGTTGGTACCCACGAATCCGCCATCTGTCGTTTGACAGAGTCTGGCGCAGCAGGGCGCGGGCAGAATGCCGGGCTTTGCTGCCCCATCTCCACAACATGATCTCGACTTTGCGGTTCTGGACTGCGGCCATTCTGGGCTGCGCAGCCTTGGTCAGCGGCACGTGGGCTCAGGTTCCAGGTGCCGGCCCAGCAACACCACAGGACCTGACCATCAGTGCCGCCCGGCTCCTGCCCGGTGAGCACATCAAATTGGACGGTACGCTGTCGCACCCGGCCTGGCAGCGCGCCCCGGTGTTCAACCGTTTTGTGGAGAAGTTCCCCGCCACGGGCAGCGCACCTTCGCAAGAGACCCGGGTTCAGGTGCTGTTTGACCAGCAGGCGATCTACGTGGGTGTCACGGCGCTGGACACGGCCGCCGATCAGATTCGCGATCTGGTGGTGCGCAACGACGGTGTCAACCGCACCCAGGACTTTGTCGTGGTCTACATCGATGCCATAGGCACACGCAGCTCGGCGCAATGGTTTCGGGTCAATGCCGCCGGCAGCCGTGCCGACGGCATGCACACCGCGGCAGACGACAGCGAAGACTTCTCCCCCGACTTTGATTGGGACGGCAGCGCCGCCCGTAACCCGCAGGGGTGGACCGCGGTGATGAAGCTGCCCTTTGCCTCGCTGCGCTTTGCGCCGGGGCAGCAGGACTGGCGCATCATGGTGGCCAGGCGCATGCCCCGGTCGCAGTTTCACCTGTTCACGTCGGTGCTGATTCCGCGTGATGCCGCCAGCTTCATCGCGACGCTGCAGCCGCTGGCTGGCGTGCAGTTGCCTGAAAGCCATCAATTCCTCAGCATCCGGCCGGGCTTGACGGCGCGCCGCACCCAGTCGGCTGGCAAGAGCAAGAACGACGCCGACGCCAGCCTGGACATCAAGTGGCGCCCACGCGCCGAACTGGTGGTCGACGGCACGCTCAACCCCGACTTCTCGCAGGTGGCTTTGGACGTTCCGCAACTGGCAGGCAACTCACGCTTTGCGCTGTTTCTGCCCGAAAAGCGACCCTTCTTTTTTGAGTCGGCCGACCTGCTTCGCACGCCCACCGACGCGCTGTACACGCGCAGCTTCACACAACCTCAGGCCGGCTTGCGCAGCACCTGGCGCGGGCCGGAGTGGGCAGGGACCGCCTTTGCGATCCGCGACCGCGGCAAAGGCCTGGTGCTCTTGCCCGGGCCCTTTGGCACGGGCGTGGCCGAGCAGCCGAAGTCCGACAGCCTGGCCCTGCGGGCGCGCAGCGACACCGGTGGGTTGGCATGGGGCGGCATCGCTTCGCTGCGCCACTATGGCCAGGGTGCAGGTGACAACGCCGTGCTGGGGCCTGACGTGGGCTGGCAACTCAACGACCAGTGGCGTCTTCGGGGCCAGTGGCTGCACGCGCGCACCACGGCCTTGCCCGATGCCCAGGGCCGGCTGCTGCAGCAAACGGCGGTTGACGGCGACCGCGTGCGCCTGCGCGTGGTGCGCCAAACGGGCGGCGGTGAAACTGCCTTGGGACTGGACGACATCAGCACCGGCTTTCGCCACGACAGCGGTTTTGTCAACCAGGCCGGCATCCGGCGCCTGGAGGCCTTTCAGAGTGTGGGTTGGCAAAACGTGGGGCCTTTCAACGATTTTTACTTCAACGTCGACACCTACCAAGTGCGCGATCGCCAAAGTGGCGTGGTCGTGCAAGAGGTGATTCGGCCTGGGCTTTGGACCACGGCCGCACGCAACCTGGAGTGGTACGTGCAGGCCTTTGTGCATTCCAAGCTGCGCACCTCGGCTCAAGGCGAGTTGCTGGCCGAGCGCTATGTCAGCACCGGCCTGGTGATGACGCCAGCCACCTGGTTTCCCTTGGTCGACACGTCGATCGAGCTGGGCCGCCTGGCCGACACCTCCGCAGGGGCGCTGGTGGGTGGCGCGCCCCAAGGGTTGGTGCGCCCTGGCGGTCGCTACAACTTCAGCGCTCGCTTGCGGCCCTTGCGGTCATTGGAACTGGAACCGCGCCTGAACCTGGCCTGGCTGGACCGTGACGGCCAGCGCACTTACCGCGAAACGGCTCAACAGTGGTTGGCGGTGTGGCACTTCGACGCCCGCCACAGCCTGCGCGGTATCGCCCAGCGCAGCGCGCTGGACCGTCGCGCAGAACCAGGTGTCTTGGCGCAGCAAAGCCTGTCTCGCACCGAGTCGCTGACCTACAGCTGGCGGCAAAGTGCCGGCACACGCTTGTACCTGGGCGCTACCCGGTCTCGCCAGGGACGGGTGGCACCCAGCAGCAACACCGAGACCTTCATCAAGTTGGAACTGGACGCTGACGATCTGCGTGCCTGGGCTTCTTGAGGCTGCGCAAGGTCGATCCCGTTCGCCACTCGCCACGCGCCGAACGGAGCGTTCGGAATTCTTTACACAGGGCGTTTTCGGCCCTGGTGGATGGGACTTGCAGATGGGCTAAGTGTCTGTCAACAAAAGAGTGTTTCGCCTAGGCCCAAAACCTGCAGGTGTGGATCAATTCACACCCCTCGAAGAGCCCATTCACATGCAAAAGCCCCGTTTCCGCCAAGCCCTTGGCGTGTTCCTGGTCGCCGCTACTGGCTTCGGCGCCAGCGTTGCCCAGGCAGCCTATGTGCTGACCGACTTCTTTCGCCCTGGCGCCGCCTCCACAGCCTTGTGGGACGTCAACAACACCGGCTTGATGGTGGGCTACACCACCTCCGGTTCCGGCCCGCTGGACGTGAGCACGGGCTTTCTGTACGACGGCAGCGCCTTCACCACCTTGGCTGGCCCAGCTGGCGCGATATCGAGTTTCGCGTCGGGCGTCAGTGATGGCGGCGTGGTGGTGGGCAGTTACTCCAGCACCCGCATCACCGATTCCCAAGGCAATGTGGTGCCCGGGCCGGCCAGCAGCTTCGTTTACACCGGTGGCAGTTACACCACCTTTGATGTGCCCGGCGCCACCGAAACCATTCTGCGCGCCATTTCGCCGGACGGGCGCTACATGTCGGGCTACTACCTGAACGCCGCCGGCATCGGCACGGGCTTCATCTTTGACCGCAGCACGGGCATTCGCACCGACGTTTCCAAGCCCAATTCGCGCCTGACCATTGCCCAAGGCATCAACATCCATGGTGTGATGGTCGGCAGCGACGTGTTGACAGGCTCGCCCACCACGCGCCCAGGCTTTGTCTATGACGTGGCCAGCAACCTGCGCACCGACCTGGCCATTCCCGGCATGCCGCGCACGGCGATCCGCTCCATCAGTGACGATGGCGAAATGGCCGGCTGGTTCATTGATGCGGGCGGCTTGCAACACGGCTTTGTGGGCCTGACCACGGGCTACGAGCAGATCGACTTCCTGGGCGCAAACGCCACCTACATTGAAGGCAGCAACAACGCCGGGGTGCTGGTGGGTGCCTACAGCGTGGGTGAAAACACCCGTGCCTTCATCGGCATGCGCGTGCCGGAGCCGGGCACCTGGGTGCTGGCCGGCGTGGCCCTGTTGGCGCTGGGCGTGTCGAGCCGTCGCAAGGCACTTGCTGCCTGAATCTGCTTACACAGGCCTCTCGTGAGGCTGACAGGGGCCTGAATCTCGCACGCGAGCTTCAGGCTCTTTTTCTTGTCGCTTGCCGCCGCCGTGTCATGGTGAGAGCATGGACCCATTGACACCCACTGACACCCAAGGAGCCCTCTATGGCCAAGCCCATGTTTGACGCCGATGCCTTGATTTCCATGTTCCAGGGCGCCACCGCCCGCCAGGGCGCGCAGCTCAAGAAAGCCGCCAGCGAGGCCACCTTGGCTGCGCTGCAGGGCCGGGAGCTGACGCTGAAAAACATCCGCGGGGCGCTGAAGCAGGTGGCCGAAGCCGCCAGCGCCGGCGTCGCCAAAAACGTGGTGGCTGGTGTCGACCCCGAAGCGCTGCTGGACAAAGCCGTGGCCGGGATGGATGAAGCCATGCTCAAAGCGGTGGAGGCCAACCGTACGGCCTTGTCGACGCTGATGGCGCAAGGCGCTGACATGCGCGACAAACACCTGCAAAAGGCCTTGGACGACCTGGAAAAGATGGAAGACAGCATGTTTGGCGCCGTCAAGAAGGCGGCCGAAGGTGCCGGTGCGCCCTTGGCCAGCGCTTGGGGCCCTATTCTGGAAAAGATGCAGGCTGGTGGCACCTTGTCGGGCGCGCAGGCCAGCCTCACAGCCGAGCAGATGGCAAGCCAGATGCAAACCGCCATTCGCAGCAGTCGCGCAGCCTCGATGAAGGCCGCCCAAGCGCTGGCCGAGAGCTACACCGCCATGGTCAGCGGCGTGTTGATCGGCATGAGCGAGGCGCTGCAGAGCGGCAGCGCCGACAAGAAGCCAACGCGCAAGTGAGTTTCGGGCGGCGCAGGCCGCCGCTGGCACGCTGGTGACACGGGTTGCCGCCGATGGCCCCGTGCCCAGCGCGGGCCTACACTGCCGCGCCATGAAGACGCACTCCACACCTCGCGTGGTGATTTCTGGCACCGGCCTGTACCAGCCGCCGCACGTCATCACCAACGCCGAACTCGTCGAGGCCTACAACGCCTACGCCGACCTGCAGAACAACCGCAACGCGCTGCGCATCGCCGCCGGTGAGGTACTTGCCCTGGTGCACTCCAGCGTGGAGTTCATCGAAAAAGCATCCGGCATCAAGCAGCGCTACGTCATCGACAAGGCCGGCGTGCTGGACCCCACCCGCATGAAGCCGCACTTTGAGCCGCGGCCCAATGAGCAGATCAGCCTGATGGCCGAGATCGCGGTGGACGCTGCAAAAAAGGCCTTGGCAGCGGCTGGCAAGCAGGCATCCGATGTCGACAGCGTGCTGTGCGCAGCCGCCAACATGCAGCGCGCCTATCCCGCCATGGCTTGCGAAATCCAGCAAGCGCTGGGCGCAGGGGGCTTTGGTTTTGACATGAACGTGGCCTGTTCGTCGGCCACTTTTGCCATCGAGCAAGCTGTCAACGCCGTCAAGAGCGGCAGCGCCAAGTGCGTGCTGGTGGTCAACCCCGAAATCACCTCGGCCCACCTGGAATGGCGCGACCGTGATTGCCATTTCATCTTTGGCGACGTTTGCACGGCCGTCATCGTTGAGGCGGAAGATACCGCCACTTCAGCCGACCGCTGGGAGGTGCTGGGCACCAAGCTGGTGACGCAGTTCAGCAGCAACATCCGCAACAACGCGGGCTTCATGAACCGCTGCGAAGACACCGACCCCGACGCCCGCGACAAGACCTTCATGCAAGAGGGCCGCAAGGTCTTCAAAGAGGTGGTGCCGATGGCAGCTGCGCACATCGAAGGCCATCTGCAAACGCTGGGTTTCGAGCCCACGCAGGTGCGCCGCTTCTGGTTGCACCAGGCCAACCTGGGCATGAACCAGCTGATCGTCAAGAAGCTGGTCGGCCAGGAGGTGGGTGATGACCTGGCGCCCATCATCCTGAGCGAGTACGCCAACACCGCCAGCGCCGGCAGCATCATCGCCTTCCACCACCACCATGGCGATCTGCAACAGGGCGACTTGGGTGTGATCTGTTCGTTTGGTGCCGGCTATTCGGTGGGCAGCGTGGTGGTGCGCAAGCTGTAGTTGAAGCGCGGCCGCTCTGCGCTATCGTGGCGCGCATGAGCGAGCCCACCTTCTTCTGGCACGACTACGAGACCTTTGGCCGCGTGCCGCGGCGTGACCGCCCAGCCCAGTTTGCCGGTGTGCGCACCGACGCCAACCTCAACGAAGTGGGCCAGCCGGTAAACTGGCATTGCCAGCCCGCGCCCGACACGTTGCCCGACCCCGAAAGTGTGCTGCTTACTGGCATCCTGCCGCAGCACGCACTGCAGCTGGGCGTGCCTGAACATGCCTTTGCCAAGAACATCGAAGCCGAATTGGCCCGCGACGGTACCGTGGGCGTGGGCTACAACACCATCCGCTTTGACGATGAAGTCACCCGCTTCCTGTTCTGGCGCAACCTGATCGACCCCTATGCCCGCGAATGGCAAAACGGCTGTGGCCGTTGGGACCTGCTGGATGTTGTGCGTTGCACCTGGGCGCTGCGGCCAGACGGCATCACCTGGCCACAGCACACCACCGGTGACATGGCCGGCCGCCCATCGTTCAAGCTGGAGCACCTTACCGCCGCCAACGGTTTGAGCCACGAAGCTGCGCACGACGCCCTGAGCGATGTGCGCGCCACGGTGGCGCTGGCCCGTTTGATCAAGCAGAACCAACCGCGCTTGTGGGACTTTTGCCTGCGCCTGCGCAAGAAGGACGCGGTACTGGACGAAATGGGCCATGGCAAGCCGTTCATCCACCTGTCGGGCATGTACCCGGTGGAGCGCGGTTGTTTGGCTTTGGTGTGGCCCTTGGCCCAACACCCCAGCAACAAGAACGAGGTCATCGTTTGGGACCTGGCACACGACCCGCGTGAACTGGCGGGCCTGGACGCCGAGACCGTGCGCCGGCGGCTCTACACCAAGCAGGCCGATTTGCCCGAGGGTGAGCAGCGCATGCCCATCAAGACCATCCACATCAACAAGTCGCCCATCGTCATTGGCAACTTGAAGGTGCTGGGTGACGCCGCCGAGCGCTGGCAGCTCAACCTGGCGCAAGCCCTGCAGCATGCCGAGCACGCCAAGGCGCTGGGGCGCCAGCTCGACCCGCTGTGGCCGCAGGTTTTTGTGCGCCCCGACTCGCCGGGCAAGACCGATGTGGACGAAGACCTCTATGGTGGCTTTGTGGGCAACGAAGACCGCCGCACGCTGCAGCGCCTGCGCGACCTGAAATCCGATCAGCTGGCCAGCAAGCGGGTGGCGTTTTCAGACCCCCGCTTGGACGAGATCTTGTTTCGCTACCGGGCCCGCAATTTCCCGGCAACCTTGGACGAAGCGGAGCAAGAGCGTTGGCACCAGCATTGTGTGGCCCGACTCCACCACGGTGAAGGCGGCGGCCTGACGCTGGCTGCCTTTTTCGAAAAGGTGGACGAGCTGGCTGAACAAGCCATGGACAGCGGCGACGAACGTGGGCAAGCGCTGCTGGAATCGCTGGTGGACTACGCTGAAGGCATAGCACCAGAGGTGCCCTGAAGCGGCGCCCTGCCGCTGAAGCCAAGCTCATCGCAGCCACGGTGTACAGTTTCTTCGCGCTGGCTTCCCACCCCTGCACGCTTGAGCACATGCGGCGCCAGCATGGGTAGCGCGGTGCGCCAGATTCGGACCTGCACTGCCAAGGAGTTCCCATGACAGACTTCGCACCCGTATTCGAAGCACTGCACAAGGTGATGGCACCTTACGCTGCCAAGCTCGACACCAAGAAAGATGACGAGACCGAGCTCTATGTGGACACGCGCCACATCCAGAAGAACAAGAAGCCGCTGTTCTTCGGAGCCGTGCAAGTGAAGAAGTCCTACGTGAGCTTTCACCTCATGCCGGTCTACCTCAAGCCAGAGCTGCTGGCGTCGGTGTCGCCAGAACTGAAGTCTCAGATGCAGGGCAAGTCGTGCTTCAACTTTTCTTCGGTGGATCCCAAGCTGGTGAAAGAACTGGCAGTGCTGACCAAGGCCAGTTTTGCCAGCTACCAGGAACAAGGGTTCGTTTAGTGCCCCCGGCTTGGAAGGCTGCAAACAGCGCCGGCATCACAAGTCAACAGCACTGCCAGCCCGCGCAGCAGCGCGCCCGCGCCAATGCCGACGCTTCAGCGCCCGCCGCCCACCACCGCATACACCTGCGCGTTGTCTCGCAACCAGTCTTGCGAACGTGTGCTGATGTGTTGGCTGGGGTGAAAGCCGGGTTGTAGGTAGTCGCGCCACAGGCCCACGTTGCTTCGCAACAGGCCGTCTTTGGCCATCAAGAGCCGGGCAGCGCTGCGCCAAGTGCTCCAGCTGAAAAGGCTGCCGTCATGCCACAGGTTGCGCACGGTCTGGCGCATCACGTCGGACAAGAAAATGACGGAGACAACGTAGTAGGTTCGAATTCGCCAGGCGTGGCTGCCGCCAGCGGCATGGTGGATGTCGAAGGCCGTGTTGCGGTGCTCCGACTCTTCGGCGCTGTGCCACAGCCACAGCATTTTCAGCCGTGGCTCTGCACCCTCCAGGGCTTCGGGGTGGCGCAGCATCCAGTCGGCAAACACCGCGGTGAAGTGTTCGGTGGCGGCGGTGGCGGCCAAGTGCATGCGCAGGTTGCGCTGCGCGTGTTTTTCAATGCGCCTGCGGGCACGTTCCTCCAGCTGATTGCTAAAGCCTTGCTTTTGCAGGTGGCCGTTGAACAGCGCATGGAGGCGGCGGTGCGTGGCCTCTTGGCCGATGAAGCCTTGCACCTCAGCTGAGAAGCGGGCCTGCTGGTCCTCGGGCAGCGACCTCAAGCCCGTGCGCACGGAGTCGATGAAGTACTGCTCGCCCACCGGAAAGCTCATCGACAGGGCGTTGAAGAACGCACTGCGAAAGGCGTCACCACCGTTCCAGCGTTGGGCAAATGGGGTTTCCAGGTCGATCAGCAGGCGCCTGACGGTGAGTTCGGTCATGTTCTGTGATGTGTAGGCCAACTGGATTTTGCGAGGTTCTGTGCAGCGTGTCGATTCAGCTGCCTGGAGCGCCACCAGCTGCCTGGGCTCAGCGGTTGGCTGCCGAGGCCGGTGCGTCGGTGCTGGCGCTGGATTCTGGCCGAGGTGCGACAACGGTGGCCTGCCCACCGGCAGTGCCCACCCGGCTGACAAAGCCGCCGTCTCTCCACTCCACATAGCGCCAGTCGCCACCGACGGACACCACGCCCTCGGGTACTGACAAAGCCTGCACGGGCACGCCGCGCAGCGCCCGCTGCATGCTGTCGATCCAGATCGGCAGCGCCAAGCCGCCGCCACTTTCGCGTTCGCCCAGGCTGCGTGGCTCGTCGTAGCCCACCCAGCCCACGGCCACCACGCCAGGGGCCCAACCGCCAAACCAGGCGTCGAAGGCGTCGTTGGTGGTGCCGGTCTTGCCGTACAGGTCGCTGCGTTGCAGCTGGGCTTGCGCCTTGGCAGCGGTGCCGCGCAAGGTGACGTCGCGCAGCAGCGTGTTGACCATGAACACGTTGCGCTCTGGCACCACGCGGTTGGCTTCGCTCAAGGGCTCGGGTGGCGGGGCTTCAAACAGCACCTGCCCCTGCGGGCCCAGGATGCGCTCAATCAGCACCGGTGCCACGCGGTGGCCACCGTTGGCCAGCACCGCGTAGGCCAGCGCCATCTGCATGGGCGTGGCGCTGCCGCTGCCCAACGCAAACGTCAGGTCCTTGGGCTGGCGCGCCATGTCAAAGCCGTAGCGGGCGATCCAGTCACGGGCAGTGTCAAGACCCAGGTGCTGCAAGACACGCACACTGACCAGGTTTTTTGAGCGCACCAGGCCTTCGCGCAAGGTGATCTCGCCGTCGAACTTGTTGTCGGAGTTTTGCGGGTTCCAGCTGGGCACCCCGCCGTCGGCGTCGCGCAGGGGCGCGTCTTCAACCAGGGTTTCGGGCATCACGCCGTTTTCAATCGCGGCCGAATACAAGAACGGCTTGAAGGACGAGCCCGGTTGGCGCGCCGCCTGGGTGGCGCGATTGAACTGCTGGCGGCTGAAGGAAAAGCCACCCACCAGGGCGCGCACGCGGCCGGTGCCGGGGTCCAGCGCCACATAGGCGGCTTCAGCCTGTGGCCACTGCGCCAACGTCCAGTTCGCGCTGCTCGCATTGGCAGGCTTGTTGGCCGCAGCCGCGGTGGCGGGTGCTCTGGAACCCGCAGGGCTGGGTGCCTGCGCCAAACGCACCAGCGAGCCGCGTTTGATGGCCAGGTCGCCAGTTGCCCCGGGTTTCAGCGCTGCTTGTACCCAGCGCAAGTTGTCGCCACGAAGCACGGCGCTCTCACCGCTGGCCAGTTTCAGCGTCACCTCTTTGGGGCTGGCGGCCATCACGATGGCCAGGCGCAGGTCTTCGTCATCGCGGCCGTCGCGCAGCGCCAAGGCGGCCGCGCGGTCGGCTTGAGTCGGGTCGTCCGGCAGCGAGACTTGGTCCTCAGGACCGCGCCAGGCTTGTTTGGCTTCGTGTGCCATCAAGGCGCGACGCAAGGCAGTGTGGGCCGCGCGCTGATCTTCGGCGCGCAGCGAAGTCACCACCCGCACACCGTCGGTGTAGGCCTTTTCGCCCAGGCGCTCGACCACCGCGCGGCGGGCCATTTCGGCCACGTGTTCGGCATGCACCTCTACAAAGTTGGGTTGGCGGTAGCGCAGGGGTGTCTTCAGCGCCTGGTCGCGTTGGTCCACGGTGATGGCGCCCGTGGCCACCATGCGTTGCAAGACTTGGCGCTGACGCCGCGTGGCGGCGGCTTCGTTGACGATGGGGTTGGCGTTGATGGGGTTTTGCTGCAAGCCCGCCAGCATGGCGGTTTCGGCCAGGTTCAGCTGCGCCAGCGGCTTGCCAAAGTAAACCTGTGCCGCAGCCCCGTAGCCGTAGGCGCGCTGGCCCAGGTAGATCTGGTTGAGGTAGAGCTCCAGGATCTCGTCCTTGCTCAGCTCGGCTTCCAGCTTTCTGGCGATCAGGGCTTCCTTGATCTTGCGCTCGGCGGTGCGGCGGGTACTGAGAAAGAAGGTGCGCGAGACCTGCTGGGTGATGGTGCTGGCACCACCGCCGATGCCGCCCGTGGCGTTGGACCACAGGGCCCGCGCAATGCCGCGCCAGCTGATGCCGCTGTGCTCATAGAAGGTGTGGTCTTCCACCGACAGCACGGCCTGTTGCAGCAGCTTCGGCGCCTGGGCGATGGGCACAAAGATGCGCCGCTCGGTGCCAAACTGGGCGATCTCGACGCCGTCGGTGCTGAGCACCTGCAGGTGCTGGCGAGGCCGGTAGTCAGTGGCCTTTTCCAGCGAAGGCAAATCACCCCAATACCAAGCGGCCATCAAGGCGATCACCAGAGCACCGATCACCAGAATCGCCAAGACCGCCAGCAGCAAGGTGCCGATGATCAAAAAACCGCGCTCGCGGCCCAAGGGCCGCTGCAACCGAAGCCAACGCTGCATCAGGGAATCAGTTCAAACAGGGCCGCGCCTTCGGGGCTGGTGCGCAGGTGCCGAATCTGCGGGTAGCGTGGCAAGTGGCTCAGCGCGGCGGGGCTGGATGTGAAACGCAGTTTGACGTTGGGCACGGGGGCCAGTCGCCAGTTGGCGTCGGCCACCGGGTCGACCTCGGGTGTCGACTTCAGGTACTGGATCAGGGCTTCGCGGTTTTCGTCCGGGGCGTTGAGGATGATGTTGCTGCCGTCCAGGCCGGGGAAGCTGCCACCGCCTGAAGCCCGGTAGTTGTTGGTGACCACGGCAAACCAGGCCTGCTCGTCGATGGGCTGGCCCTGATAGCGCAGATCCAGGATGCGTTGGGCATCGGGCGCCACCAGCTTGCCGTTGCGGTCGTAGCGGGCAGGCTGGGTCACGTCGATGCGGTAGGTCACGCCGTCGATGGTGTCGAAATTAAAGCTGGGGAAGGTGCTGTTGACCAGGTCTTGCTCGGGCGCACCCTGGGGGTCGATGCGGTTGAAGGCACCGGCCGACATTTCCAGCCACTGGCGAACCTGCGCACCGGTGATGCGCACGATGTTGACGGTGTTGGGGTAGATGTAGAGGTCGGCCACGTTGCGCACCGCAATGGGCCCGGCGGGAATGTCGGTGTATTGCGAGCCGGCGCCGCGAAAGCCGGTCTTGAAGGGTGCCGCTGCCGACAGCAAGGGCAACTTGGCGTATTCGGTGGCGGCCAGTGCACGCTGACCGTAGGCCAATTGGGCCTGCGAGACCAGTTGCACCGACGGGTCGTCGGTAACCTGCGCAAAGTAGGTCTGGATGGGCGTCTTGGTGCGGGTGACCTCGGCGCGAACATAGGCCAGGGTGCCTTCGTGCTCGGTCTGGATCAATTCGGCCACCATGGGGTCGGGCTCGGCCAGGCTTTGGCGGGTGGCGCGGTCGTACACCGGCCGCAGTTCGGCGCGCACGTCGGTGGCTTTCCAGCGGCCACCGGTTTTGTCCAGCAGCAGGTCCATCACACCCAGGTGGCTGCCCCAGGAACCGGCCATCACCGCGGGCACGCCGTTGATGGTGCCGCGCTCCAAATCGACTTTGGGGTGGCGGGTGAAAAAAGGGCCTGGAAACTGGCCGTGCGAATGGCCAAAGACGATGGCGTCCACGCCAGGCACTTCGGCCAGGCGGGCCACCGTGTTCTCGGCAAAGAAGATGGTGGTGCCAAATTCAAAGCCGGAGTGGGCCACCACCACCACCACGTCTGCACCTTCGGCGCGCATGCGCGGCACCAATGCGCGCGCGGTCTCGGGGATGTCGCGCGCCGCCACCTGACCCAGCAGGTTGAGCCGGTCCCATTGCATGATCTGCGGGGGCACAAAGCCGATGACGCCGACCTTGAGCGTGTGCACCTGACCGGCTTCGTCGGTGAAACGTCGGTCCAGCATCACATAGGGCGAAAAGGCGTTTTGGCCCTTCTTGGGGCCGCTGTCTTCAACGACGTTGGCGCTGACATAAGGGAAGGCCGCGGTGGCCAGGGCCTGGCGCAGGAAAGGCAAACCGTAGTTGAACTCGTGGTTGCCCACGTTGGCGGCGTCGTAGCGCAAGGCGTTCATGACCTTGTAGGCCGGGTGGACCTGGCCGACGGGCAAGGGCTTGATGCGCGCGATGTAGTCGCCCAGCGGATTGCCCTGCAGCAGGTCGCCAGTGTCAAAGAGCAGGTTGTTGGGTGCCTGGGCGCGGGCGGCCTTGATCAAGGTGGCGGTGCGGGCCAAGCCGTACTCGGGCACGGCCTTGTCCTGGTAGTAGTCATAGGCCATCAGGTGCATGTGCACGTCGGTGGTGCCCATGATGCGCAGCTTGAGCTGCTGCGCCATGGCCCAGCCGGGGGTCAGGGCCAATGCGAAGCAGGCCGCGGCGCAAGCCAGCAGACGGTGGGGGCGCAAGAACTGGAACAGCATGGATTGGCCCGAACGAGTGTGCAAAGGCCGACAGCCTAACAAGGTTGTGCGAACACTGTGGTTGACCGCCCGCCGCCGCCGCGCGCTGCGGCTGCAGCACAGGGCCGGTGGATGAGGCTGACCGTCAGGCGCCGAACCAGGCCAACCGCTGTTCGGCAGGGATGCCCGCGCCCAAAGAGGTGCGGTGGGCACGCTCGATCACATGCCAGAAGTAGCGGTAGCTGGCCCGGTCGTGCAGCGCGTCGTCGTGGCGTATGGGTGCCCAGTGCGCCGCCTGGGCGGCCAGGATGATCTCGATGGCCTGATCGAGCTCGGCCACGGTGGGCGAGAAAGCGTCGACGATGGGTCGGATCTGCGACGGGTGGATGCTCCACATGCGCGTGTAGCCCAGCTGCTTGCAGGCCTTTTGGGCGGCGTCCTGCAGCGCGCGGGTGTTCTTGAACTCGGTAAACACACAGTGCGACGGTGTTTTGCCGGCCGCATGGCAGGCGGCTGATATCTCCAGCTTGGCACGCACCACCAAGGGGTGCTCAAACTGACCGGTGGCCCCCATCGCGCTTTGCGGAATGGCCCCCCGGTGGGCCGAAACAAAGTCCATCAAGCCAAAAGACAGCGACTCAATGCGTGGATGTGCCGCCAACAGCCCCACGTCCCGCAGCGCACCGTGGGTCTCGACGAGTGCATGCAAGGGGATGGCGTTGCCACCCAAAGCGTCAATGGCCTGTGCGGCGCGCTGCACGTCCGCCCGGCCTTCAGGCTTGGGCAGCATCAAATAGGCGGGGCGTTTTGCCGCACCCAGCACGACCTGGGCCACGTCTTCAAACCGAGGGTGTTCAACCGGCAGCAGCCGCACGCCCACTCGGCCAAAGCGGTTGTCGGGCCCTGCCAACAAGGAAGCAATGAGGTGGGCGTGCTCCACCTCGCCGCCCACCGGTGCGCCGTCTTCGTTGTCCAGGGTCACGTCAAACACGGGGCCCAGCTCGGCCTGCAGTTGCAGGCTCTTGCTCATGCGCGGCTCCACGCCGGCATAGTGGTCGCACACCGGCAGCGCCGGTGGCAACTCACCCGCCCCGAAGAGAACGCTGCGCGGTGCCTGCATGAATCAGGCTCAGAGCAGGTGCTTGACGCCGTCCTGCTCGCCCGTCAGCTCGGCCAGGGTCTTGTTGATGCACTCCTGGCTGAAGGTGTCGATGGGCAGGTCTTTGACGATGCTGTACTTGCCACCGGCGCAGGTCACAGGGTAGCCAAACATCACGTCCTTGGGAATGCCGTATTCGCCGTTGCTGGGCACGCCCATGGTGACCCAGCCGCCGTTGGTGCCCAGGGCCCAGTCGCGCATGTGGTCGATGGCGGCATTGGCTGCGCTGGCGGCGCTGCTCAGGCCACGAGCTTCGATGATGGCCGCGCCGCGCTTGCCCACGGTGGGCAGGAAGACGTCTTTGTTCCAGGCGTGGTCGTTGATCATGTCTTTCACGCTGGCGCCGTCGATGGTGGCGAAGCGGTAGTCGGCGTACATGGTGGGGCTGTGGTTGCCCCACACCGCCATGCTCTTGATCGAAGCCACGGCCTTGCCGGTCTTGGCAGCCAGCTGGCTGAGGGCGCGGTTGTGGTCCAGGCGCAGCATGGCGGTGAAGTTTTCGCGCGGCAGGCCTGGTGCGCTCTTCATCGCGATGTAGGCGTTGGTGTTGGCCGGGTTGCCCACCACCAGCACCTTGACGTTGCGGTTGGCCACTTTGTCCAGCGCCTTGCCCTGTGCGGTGAAGATGGCGCCGTTGATGGCCAGCAGTTCGGCACGCTCCATGCCTGGGCCACGGGGGCGCGAGCCCACCAACAGTGCGTAGTCGGTGTCCTTGAAGGCGGTCTCGGGCGAGCTGTGGGCTTCCATGCCGGCCAACAGTGGGAAGGCGCAGTCTTCCAGTTCCATCATCACGCCCTTGAGCGCTTTCTGGGCCTTCTCGTCAGGAATCTCCAGCAGCTGCAGGATGACGGGCTGGTCTTTGCCCAGCATCTCGCCACTGGCAATGCGGAACAGCAGGGCATAGCCGATCTGGCCGGCGGCACCGGTAACTGCCACGCGCACGGGCTTTTTGGTCATGGATGACTCCAGGGAAGTGGTTGGAAGGTGGAAACGACTGAGGGCACAAGCCAGGGAAAACGCGGGATTCTAGACACCGTACCCTGACTTGACTCTTATGTCTTATGCAAGACCTGGTGGACAATGACACGATGCCCACCTCCGAGTCATCCGTTCTGCCCGCCGGCGCCAGCGCACCCACTGTAGGCGACACCACGCCTTCGTTCAGCCCGCTGTACCAGCAGATCAAGGCGCTTTTGGTCAAGGGCTTGCAGGCCGGGGAATGGCAAGCCGGCCAGGCCATTCCCAGTGAAATGGATTTGGCAGCGCGTTTCAAGGTTAGCCAAGGCACCGTGCGCAAGGCCATCGACGAGCTGGCGGCCGACAACATGTTGGTGCGTCGCCAAGGCAAGGGCACCTTTGTGGCCACCCATGCCGAGCAGTCCACCCAATACCGCTTTCTGCGCCTGACGCCCGACGACGGCCACGCCGCGCCTTTGCAGCGCCGACTGCTGGAATGCCGCCGCATGCGCGCGCCGGCCGAGGTGGCGCAGCTGCTGGCGCTGAAGGCCGGCGATGCTGCGGTTCAGGTGCGTCGCCTGCTGTTGGCCGAAGGCCAGGCGGTGGTGCTGGACGACCTGTGGCTGCCCGGCGCGCTGTTCAAGGGCCTGACGGCAGAACGCCTGGAGGCCTGGCGTGGGCCCATGTACCGCCTGTTTGAAGCTGAGTTTTCCGTCCACATGATCCGCGCCGAAGAAAAAGTGCGGGCCGTAGCTGCCGGTGGCGAAGAAGCAGCACTGCTGGGCCTGCCGCCTGGTGCGCCTGTGTTGTCGGTGGAGCGCCTGTCGTTCACCTATGGCGACCGGCCCGTGGAACTGCGGCGTGGTCTGTACCACACCGCGGCCCACCATTACCGCAATGAACTGAGCTGAAAACCGGCAATAACAGCAGTTCCATGTAAGCCTTGTGCGTTGCAATAAACTCGTTCGGTTTCACGTGGTTTCCAAGGAACACGATGCCTGAGATGACAAAACAAAGACCCGGCACGATGCGGCTGGTGGATGCGGTGAAGTACCGCCTTCCGCTGGCGGGCGTGGTGTCCATCCTGCACCGCGCCAGCGGCACGATCATGTTTGTGCTGTTGCCGCTGATCATCTGGATGTTTGACACCAGCGTCACGTCCGAGATTTCCTACGGTGCGTTTACGAGCGCTTTTGTCGCCGGCATTGGCTTTGTGCCGGGCTGGATGATCAAGGTGGCCGTGCTGGCGCTGATCTGGTCTTACCTGCACCACTTCATCGCCGGCGTGCGCCACCTGTGGATGGACGCCACCCACAGCGTCACCAAGGAACAGGGCCGCAACTCGGCCGTGGTCACCCTGGTGGCCAGCCTGGTGCTGACCGTGGCGCTGGGCGCCAAGCTGTTTGGCCTGTATTGAGCTGAGGCAACAAGACATGAGCGTGAATTACGGAAGCCGGCGCGTTGTCGTTGGCGCGCACTACGGCATGCGCGACTGGCTGAGCCAGCGTGTCACCGCGGTTCTGATGGCCCTCTTCACCGTGGTGCTGCTGGCCCAGGTGCTGTTCGGCGGCCCGCTGGGCTATGACCGCTGGGCGGTCATTTTTTCGGCGCAGTGGATGAAGGTGCTGACCTTTGTCGTTTTCATCGCCATGGGCTGGCACGCCTGGGTGGGTGTGCGCGACATCCTGATGGACTACATCAAGCCCGCGGCGCTGCGCCTGGTGCTGCAAGTGGCCACGATGGTGTGGCTGGTGGGCTGCATGGGCTGGGCCGTTCAAGTGCTCTGGAGACTGTAAAAAATGGCGCTCGCCACCTCTGCAAAGTCTTTGCCGCGTCGCAAGTTTGACGTGGTCATCGTGGGTGCCGGCGGGTCCGGCATGCGCGCTTCGCTGCAACTGGCCGCGGCCGGTTTGAATGTGGCGGTGCTGTCCAAAGTGTTCCCCACGCGCAGCCACACGGTGGCGGCGCAAGGCGGCATCGGTGCTTCTTTGGGCAACATGGCCGAAGACAACTGGCACTACCACTTCTACGACACCATCAAGGGCTCCGACTGGCTGGGCGACCAGGACGCCATCGAGTACATGTGCCGCGAAGGCCCCAAGGTGGTCTACGAGCTGGAACACATGGGCATGCCGTTTGACCGCAACCCGGATGGCACCATCTACCAGCGCCCGTTTGGCGGCCACACCGCCAACTACGGTGAAAAGCCGGTGCAGCGCGCCTGCGCCGCGGCCGACCGCACTGGCCACGCCATGCTGCACACGCTGTACCAGCAAAACGTCAAGGCCAACACCAACTTCTTTGTCGAGTGGATGGCGTTGGACCTGATCCGCAACCAACACGGCGACGTGCTGGGTGTTACCGCGCTGGAAATGGAAACCGGTGACGTCCACATCCTGGAAGCGAAGACCACGCTGTTTGCCACCGGTGGTGCGGGCCGCATCTATGCCGCCAGTACCAATGCCTTCATCAACACCGGCGACGGCCTGGGCATGGCGGCACGGGCCGGCATCCCGCTGGAAGACATGGAGTTCTGGCAGTTTCACCCCACCGGCGTTCACAACGCCGGTGTGTTGCTGACCGAAGGCTGCCGCGGTGAGGGCGCGATTCTGCGCAACGCCAATGGCGAGCGTTTCATGGAGCGTTATGCGCCCACCCTGAAAGACCTGGCGCCACGCGACTTCATCTCGCGTTGCATGGACCAGGAAATCAAGGAAGGCCGTGGCTGTGGCCCCAACAAGGACTACATCAACCTGGACATGACACACCTGGGTGCTGACACCATCCTCAAGCGCCTGCCCAGCGTGTTTGAGATCGGCCACAACTTCGCCAACGTTGACATCACCAAAGAGCCGATTCCGGTGGTGCCGACCATCCACTACCAGATGGGCGGCATTCCCACCAACATCCACGGCCAGGTGGTGATGCCAAAAAATGGCAACCCGAACACCGTGGTGCCCGGTTTTTACGCCGTCGGCGAATGTTCCTGTGTCAGCGTGCACGGGGCCAATCGCCTGGGTACCAATTCGCTGCTCGACCTGCTGGTTTTCGGCCGCGCTGCGGGCAACCACATCGTGGCCAGTGAGCTGAAGAAGCAGGTCCACCAAGACCTGCCCGCTGACGCCGCTGATCGGTCGCTGGCGCGCCTGGCCCGTTTGGACAGCAGCACCAGCGGCGAGTACGCGCAGGATGTGGCCAATGACCTGCGCAACGCCATGCAACAGCACGCCGGCGTGTTCCGCACCCAGGCCACGCTGGATGAAGGCGTGGTCAAGATTGCCGCCATTGCCGAGCGCGTGAAGAACATCTGGCTCAAAGACAAAAGCAAGATCTTCAACACTGCGCGCATCGAAGCGCTGGAGGTTGAAAACCTGATCGAGTCGGCCTTGGCCACCATCGTGTCGGCCG
>JAYTVT010000094.1:0-11093 GCA_043743835.1 Betaproteobacteria bacterium | reverse complement strand
TGGCGCGAGTCCGCAAAGATGCGCGCGTACAGGCGCGTCACGTTGCCACGCTCGCCTTCCAGTGCCTGCAGGAACACACCTTGTCCCTCGCAGAGCACGCCCGTGATGTCGTTTTGCGTGTTCCATGTGTGGGCTTTGCGCAAGATCGAATCGGCGAGCGTGGCGGTTTGCGGACCTACGGGTCGGCTCAGGTAGATCAGGCGGATCAGCATGCTTCGGGTCTCTTCGACGATTTGGTGCCGACTGGCTGTTCGGTGTTGAACGCACAGCTAGCCGTGAACAGTGGTGGCAATTCAAAGCATAACAAGTGGCAGGTCCCTACCTGTCGCAGACGTGGCGCAGCGCCTGAAACTCAAAGGGTCCGGGTTACGAGCCTACGCTTGCAACTTTTGCCTCCGCATCGCGTAAAACAGGGGTAAACCCTCCAAGGACCTCCATCGTGGACCCCCTTCTGCTCGCGCGCATCCAGTTTGCTGCCAACATTTCGTTCCACATCCTGTTTCCGACGATCAGCATTGCACTCGGCTGGGCACTGCTGTACTTCAAACTGCGGCACAACCGGTGGGCCCGCAGTCAGGGGCTGCCCTTCACCGCCAACACGCCCTGGTTGCGGGCCTATCACCTGTGGGTCAAGGTGTTCGCTCTGACGTTCGCGCTGGGTGTGGTCAGCGGCATCACGATGAGTTTCCAGTTTGGCACCAACTGGCCGGGCTTCATGCAGGCGGTCGGCAACATCGCCGGCCCCTTGCTGGCCTATGAAGTGCTGACGGCCTTCTTCCTCGAGGCCACTTTTCTGGGCATCATGCTTTATGGGCACAGCCGGGTGGGCAACCGCCTGCACACGCTGGCCACGGTGCTGGTTGCGGGCGGTACCACCTTGTCGGCGTTTTGGATCATCGTGCTCAACTCGTGGATGCACACGCCAGCCGGGTTCGAACTGCGCGACGGCGTGGCGCATGCCACCGAGTGGTGGGCCATCGTCTTCAACCCTTCCATGCCCTACCGGCTGACCCACATGATGATCGCCTCGGGCCTCACGGTGGCGTTTCTGGTGGCTGGCATCAGTGCCTACCGCTGGCGGCGGGGCGAGCGTGGTGAAGATGTCAAGCTGACGATGCGCACAGGCGTGACGGTTGCGGCACTCCTGATCCCGCTGCAGATCGTAGTTGGGGATCTGCATGGCCTCAACACTCTGCAGCACCAGCCGGCCAAGATCGCCGCCATGGAAGGCATCTGGAAAACCCAGAAGGGCGCGCCGATGACCCTCTTCGGCCTGCCGGACGGAGCTGCCCGCGAAACCCGCTTTGCGATTGAGGTGCCCAAGCTGGCCTCGCTGGTGTTGACGCACAAGCTGGACGGAGAGGTGAAGGGGCTGGACGCTTTTGTCGGCAAGCACCCGCCAGTGGCACCGGTTTTTTACAGCTTCCGCCTGATGGTCGGCGTTGGTCTGCTGATGCTGGCCGTCAGTTGGGTCGGCTGGTGGCAGTTGCGCCCCAACAGCCGCCGCGCCGAGCCTTCGCCGCGGCTGACCGGTGCCCTGCTTGCGATGGCGTTTTCAGGCTGGGTGGCCGTGCTGGCTGGCTGGTACACCACTGAAATCGGCCGTCAGCCGTGGCTGGTCTACGGTGTGCTCACCACCGCGCAAGCGGCTGGGCCAGTGCCGGCGCCCTCGATTGCGCTGACACTGGCGATCTACGTCACCATGTACCTGGCACTGGCGGTGGCTTATGTCGCGACGGTCTTCCGTCTGGCGCGCAAAGTCCCTGCCGTGGAAGCGCCGCATCCAAGCGGCAGCCCGTTGTCAATGCCCGGGCGCACAGGTACGGCCTCTGTATGAACTCGATCGAAGCCGCATTGCAAGCGCCAGGGGGCTGGTTGCCCCTGGCCTTTCTCGCCATCATGGGTTTTGCGATGTTGGCCTACGTCATCCTGGACGGCTACGACCTGGGCGTGGGCACCTTGCTGGGCGCCGCAGCCGACGACGACAAGGACACGATGGTCGCGTCGATCGGCCCGTTCTGGGACGCCAACGAAACCTGGCTGGTGCTGGGCGTGGGCATTCTGCTGGTAGCCTTTCCGCCGGCGCATGGGCTGATCCTGGGCGCGTTGTACCTACCGGTGGCGCTGATGCTGGTGGGCTTGACACTGCGCGGCGTGGCTTTCGACTTCCGCACCAAAGTTGGCGCCGAACGCAAGGCCCTGTGGAACAGGGCGTTCAACGCTGGGTCGGTGCTGGCCAGCCTGGCGCAGGGCTACATGCTGGGCCGGTGGGTGACCGGCTTTCGCGACGATGGCTGGGCAACGCTGTTTTCGGCGCTCATCGCCGTGTGTTTGCTGGGCACCTACGTGTTGCTCGGTGCCGCTTGGTTGGTCATGAAAACCGAGGGCGCATTGCAACTTGCGGCGGTTCGTTGGGCGCGTGTGTCGCTGGGGTTGACGGCCGCAGGGGTGGTGGCGATCTCGGCGGCCACGCCACTGGTCAGCCCGGCCATCTTCGATCGGTGGTTCACCTTGCCCTACGTGGTGCTGCTGGCGCCGCTGCCGCTGGCCACGTTGCTGCTGTTCTTCATCGTCGAGCGTTCTTTGCGGCGACTGCCGACGCGTCTGGCGCTGGGCAACGCGTATGGCGACTGGGTGCCCTTCGCTGGCGCGGTGGGCATCGTGATGCTGGCCTTCTATGGCCTGGCCTACAGCCTCTTCCCTTGGCTTGTGGTCGAGCGGATGACGATCTGGCAGGCGGCGAGCAGCACCGAGTCGTTGTGGATCATCTTCGTCGGTGCCTGTGTTGTGCTGCCGGTCATCATGGGCTACACGGTGTTCAGCTACCTGGTGTTTCGAGGCAAGGCGACGGCGCTGCAATATTGAAATGCGCCTGGACGCAGCGCGTCTGAAACCGCGCTTTGTGCAGCACACTTTTCAAAAGCCATGTTGGCCCATGCCGGCGTGGAGTGGCCTGTGGTCGACGAACAGCACGGGCCTGATTCGACCCGAGTCATGCCTTCAATGTGCAAGCACTGAAATGCGCGTGCCGTCGCCCTGCCTCCGTCCCGAGCAGGGTTTATGGAAGTTCGATCCCAGGAAGTTCACATGAACGACATCGTTGACACTGCCGTTGCCGCCGGCACCGTGGAAGCGCTGCTCAAGGACATCCCCAAGCTGACGGCCGTCCTGACCTGCCACGTGGTGGCCGGCAAGGTCATGGCCGCAGACGTGATGACGATGGACGACAAGACCGCAGCCACCGTCAACGGCGCCCTGCTGAAGATCAGCACAGTGGGTGGCGTGAAGCTGAATGGCGAAATCAACGTCATCAGCACCGACATCAACTGCAGCAATGGCGTGATCCACGTCATCGACTCGGTGCTGCTGCCCTCGACCTGAGCGTAAAGCCCACGGGCTCAGGCCGCCGAAGGCCTGGCCTCTAGACAGCCCGCAAATGTTTGTTTGCGGGCTGTTTTTCTGCGGCATGGGGCGGCGACCGCCAACCCCAGCCCTCCGTCTGCAATCGTCGTGCCGTGCCGTGCCGTGCCGCACCGTGCCGTGCCGTGCCGCGGCCCTCCACGAGGCCGACCGTGCTAGGTCTTGGGTTCGGCGATGCCCTCGTGTGCCAGCAAGCGCTGCAACACCTCTTCAAGCAGCGCGCGGCAGTGGCCGCTGGCGCTGTACATCATGGCGTGCATGGCCGCGTCCTTGCTGCTGGTGCTTTCGCAGTCCAGGCTGTAGCGCTCAAAGGCGTTGAGCTTGCCCAGCAGATCGGCCAGGTGGTTGGGGCATTCGCACTGCACCGCGGACGGCATCTGGCTCAGCTGCTGCAGAAACCCGTCGTCGTAGCGCTGCGCCGCGGTGGCGTGCAGCAGGGTCTGCGCAAAAGCCGCGGGTGGCGAGGGGTCGATGGCCAGGCCCAGCTGGCAGATACGGGCGACCTGCGCCGGGTCGGCCGGTGCGGCCAAGGCAATCACGTTGGCGCTGTCCAGCCGGGCCAGAATGGACCGGCTGCCCAGGCCATAGAGCACCACGATCACTGGCGCCTGGGTGGCTGCGCGCAGTTGCCGCAAGGCGGCTGGCAGTTCGCTGCGCAGCACCGGAACGTCGACGATCACGGCGTCCACCGTGGGCAGCTGCTGCCGCTCGGCATGGGCCAGCGTGGCCAGGCTGGCCTGCACCCGCACGTCGGTGCGCGTTTTCCAGGCCGTCTTGAGCACCGACGACAGCGCCGACCCACAGACCAGCACCCTACAGCTGCCCCTGGCCGCTTGGGCCGCGGGCGCGGCCTTGAAGCGGGCCTGGATCTGCCGGTCGGTCAGCGCGGCCACCGTGCTGATGGCCTGCCCGGCGTCGACGGCGGCCTTGACCAGCAGCAGGCGTTCGATATCGGCGCGCCGGTACAGCCGCACATTGCCCGCGCTGCGTGTCGGTTGCACCACCGCATGGCGTGCCTCCCAGATGCGGATGGTGGGCACCGGAATGCCGGTCAGTTGCGACACCGTGGCAATGCGATACAGCCCATCGACAGAGGTCTCGACGCTGGACGGGGCGGTTTTCATGGGGCGGGGATCCTGGTTGTCGCGGTCGGCAGGGGGTTGATTTGTCGGCGGGCTGACCCGGCGGCAGGCCAGGCTCACGCAGGTTTCATGCCCGCGCTGCCCGCTTGGCGGCGATCAAGGCCCGCATTGTCGGTGCTGTGCTGTCGGCCCGGCCCAGGCCCGCGTGCGGGGGGTGCAGGCGATCAGCAGCATGTGCGGCAAGGTCAGCGCAGCCAGGCCCACAAACACGCCTTGAACGACCCGGGCCTCGAGCGGCAGGTGGTCTGCCAGCCCCAGCAGCAAGCCCGCCATCAACAGCACCGCCAGGGTGGGCCAGAGCGCCAGCGCCAGCGCCTGCCGAATGTCGGCATCCGGCAGCCTGGCCAGTGTGCGCAGGATGTGGCGCGGGCTGTGCATGACGCAGAAGTAAGCGCAAAACGCCACCAGCGGTGGCGCCACCGCACACAAGACCGCCAGGGCCAGCGTCTCTGCCGCGACCAAGGCCGATGTTCGCAGCTGAAGCAGAGCGGCCAGCAGTGTGGCCAGCAGCCACGGCGCAGCCAGCTGGTGCAGAACCGGTGCGACCCGCGCGGCGCTGTCAGGCCCGGCCACCAGCGCCAGCAGTTGCTGCAGTTCGGCGCCGTGTCGCCAGGCCGGCACGACG
Organism: Betaproteobacteria bacterium; assembly: GCA_043743835.1. Classification (GTDB taxonomy): domain Bacteria; phylum Pseudomonadota; class Gammaproteobacteria; order Burkholderiales; family Burkholderiaceae_C; genus Rubrivivax. The sequence continues at coordinate 5,906 of JAYTVT010000094.1, read as the reverse complement.
ATCACCGTACCGCCATACAAGCAGCGCGCGATGCGAGAAGCGCCGGCGCCTGGATCACCGCCAAAGTGCAGCGCTGACAAAAGCAGAAAGGCGCCCAGGAAAAACGTCGGCGCCACGGCCCAGACGCCCACCACGGCGGTGGCCAGGCCCAGATAGGCGACACAGAATCCGGCCCAGGCCTTGAAGTCAGCCGCGCGAAACAACTGGCGCGCAGCCAGCACATCAAAGGCGCCGTGTGGCATGCCCAACAGCAGCAGCAAGGCGCCGCTGGCCAACAGTTCTTGACGCTGCTCCAGCCGGGCCCCCAGCAGGCTGGTCACGACCAAGGCCAGGGCCAGGCCACAGAAGACCCGGCCCTGCAGGCGCAGGATCGGCGTCATGAAGGCTGCAGCCGCGCGGCCTGGCGCAGCCGCGGTGGCAACAGCTGCCGCAGGAACAGGCCGGTGGGCAGGCAAGCCGCCACCGCGACGCGGTCCATCAGCGTGCTGCGGTCGCTCAAGAAACGCACCACGCGGGCCGGTGCGGCACGCTCGAACAAGCGCGTGAACAGCTCGGGGCCGCGTTCGGGATGCTGGCGCAGCACGTCCAGGAACAAGCGGTCCATCAGCCGCGTCAACAGTGGGTCGGGTGCATGGCCCACCACGCACTGGCCTTGGCGCAGCGCTTCGCTGCACAGGTCGGCCCAGCGCTGGATGCGTTGAAAGGCATAGCCGGTGGCAGGGCGGGCCGCGCCGCCCACCAGCCCGGCGCAGGCGTGGCCCGGGCCCAGGGTGGGCGCTGCAGCGCTGGTGCCCATGGGCAGGATGCCCGACTCGGTGCGCACCACGCTGATCTGGGCGTTGCCGCACCAACGCTGCACCGTTTGTTGCTGGCGGCTGGCCAGTGCGCTGGCTGGGTGCGGCTGCGGGTCGAACAGCGTGGTCTCGATCAGGGCCCGGTCGGGCGCCAGCGGCAAGACGTAGGTGAAGGCCAGCACACCCTGCGCGTCGGGCGCGAAATCCATCAGTTCAACCCGGCTGTGGTCGAAGGTGGCCCGGTCGCACAGCACTTCCTGGCCCAGAAAGGACTGCCAGAGTCCCGTGCTCTGGCGCTGGGGCGCATTGCGGGGCCGGGTGTCGATGACCTGTGCTGCCGTCAAGGCGCCGGTCGAGGTTTCGATGCGCCAGCCGCCCGCCACCGGTTGGGGCTGCCCCAGCACCACCACGCCGGTGTGCAAACGCACACCGTCGCTGGCCGCGATGGCACGTCGTGCCTGCCGGTAGAAGGCGTTGGCCTCAAGCAACTGGTAGGGCGTGTCGGCGCAATTCATCTGCACCGTCTGGGACGGCGAACGCACGCTAACCTGAGACCAGCGGTGCCTGACCAGGGCGTCGTGGCGGTGCGGGCCCAGCCGCCAAAAACACCAGCTGCGGTCGTTGCTGTAGCGCGAGCGCGGCTCGATCACCGCCACCCGCCGGCAAGGGCCGGCCTGCTCAGCCAGCCGCTCGGCCAGACTCAGCCCCGCGCAGCCGCCACCCAACACCACCAGGTCCAGGTCAACGCGCACGCCCGCTCTCCGTGGCGCCGAAGGCAACCGGGTGGCGCGGCAGCGGCAGCCGCGCCGGCGGGCTGGCCACACCGGCCCATCTGCGCAGTTGCGCGCCGGCGGTGGCGGCCAGCGCCTGCACCGTGATGGCCGCCTTGCGGGCGCTGCCCACATGGGCCCGTGAGGACCAGCAGTCGCAGTCGCGTTCACGCAGCACGGTGCCGATGGCGCGGTAGCTGCGCGCGGCCACCAGGATGCCCGTGCGGGCACCGGGCGGCAGGTGTCGCAGGCCCTGTTCACCGCTGGCGTAGTAGCGATCAGCGCTGTCGAGCAAGCAGCGCAGCGCGGGTATGACCCGAGCCCTGACCGCCGGCGTGGGGTTGAGCAGGGCGCTGGGTTCCAGCTCACCGACCAGGCTGGCGGGCAGGTAGCGCCGGCCCATCAACGCGTCGTCGCGCACGTCGCGGCAGATGTTGGTCAGCTGCATCGCGATGCCCAGGTCGATGGCGTGTGGCAGCGCCTCGGGCGTGCGCACGTCCAGCGCGGCCGTCATCATCAGGCCCACGGTACCGGCCACTTGATAGCAGTAGTGCAACAGCGCGTCGACGTCGGCCATGCGCACCAGCCCCAGGTCGCTGGCCACGCCGTTGATCAATTCCACCGGAATGGCCGCGTCGATCTGGCAGACCCGCATCAGTTGCAGCATGTCGGCGCTGGCATCGTCCGGGCACTGCCCGCTTTGTAGGATCTGCGCGATGCGGGTCAGCTCGGCAAGGGCCGCGAAGCTGTCGCTGGCCTCGTCGGCGGTGTCGTCAACACGCCTGCAAAAGCCGTACAGGCGGGTGGCGCGCTCGGCATGCTGGTCGCTCAACAAGCGACGCGCCCAGTGGAAGCTGTGGCCGCGGCGGGCCAGCAGACCGTCGGCGGCGCGGTAGACCGAATCGGAGGCCACCCCTGCGGCACTCATGCAGTTTGGCTTTCTTGACGCACCACCATCTGGGCTTGCGGGATCAGCGCGTCCACCACCTTGGCCGAACACAGCACGCCCGGCAGACCCGCGCCCGGGTGCGTGCCCGCACCCACCAGGTACAGGTTTTGGATGCCCTCGGCCCGGTTGTGAAAACGGAACCAGGCCGACTGCCGAAACAGCGGCGCGACTGAAAAACCCGCCCCGTTGACGCTGAGGTAGTTGTGTTGGAAATCGCGCGGTGTCATGCTGAATTCAGCCGTGATGGTCTGGGCCAGGCCCGGCAAGATGCTGCGGTCCAGCGCGGCCACGATGCGGTCGCGCAGGCGTGGGCCCTCGACGTCCCAGTCGATGTCGGCCTGCAGGTTGGGCACCGGGCACAGCACATAAAAACTGTCGCAGCCCGTTGGTGCAAAGCTCGGGTCGGTGGCGGTGGGCCGGTGCAGGTAGAGCGAAAAGTCTTCGCTGAGCACCTTCTGATTGAAGATCTCGTCGAGCAGTTCGCGATAACGCTCGCCCAGCCAGATGGTGTGGTGGGCCACGTCGGGGTAGGTCTGGCGGGTGCCGAAATACAGCACAAACAGGCCCATCGAGTAGCTGGCCGCCGACAGCTTCAGACGCGACGACCAGGCCTGGTCCTTTTTGGCCACCATCGACGTGTAGAGGTGTGCAGCGTCGGCGTTTGACACCACCAGATCGGCCTTCAAGACGCCGCCATCGGCCATCTCGACGGCCGTTGCCACGCCGTCCTCGACCTGGATTTTTTCTACCGTGCGGCCGAGTTGCACCGCCACGCCGTGCCGCTCCATCAGGTCGCCCAGCGCGCGCGTGATGGCACCGGTGCCGCCCATCGCGAAGTGCACGCCATAGGCGCGCTCGAGGTAGTGGATCAGGCCGTAGATGCTGGTGGTGTCGAAAGGGTTGCCGCCCACCAGCAAGGGCTGGATCGAAAAGGCCTGGCGCAGCTTGTCGTTTTTCAGGAAGGTCTTGACCAGGCCCCAGACGGTGCGGTCACAGCGCAGCCGAATCAGGCTGGGGATGACGCGCAGCATGGCGCGAAAGCGGTCAAAAGGTTGGCCCGACAGCTGCGTGAAGCCAATGTCGAAAATGCGTTTGGAGTGTTCCAGCAGGCGCAGGTAGCCGGCGCGGTCAACCGCCGAGATGCGCTCGATCTCGGCCAGGGTTTCGTCCAGCGTGCCGCCGTAGTCGAACTGTTCGCCATCGGCAAAGCGAAAGCGATACCAGGGTTTGAGGGGGACCAGTTCCACGTGGTCGGCAAAGCGTTCGCCAAACAAGGCGAACAGCTCTTCAAATAGAAAGGGCGCGGTGATCACGGTGGGCCCGGCGTCATGCCGGAAGCCGTCGCGTTCGAACACCTGCGCCCGGCCGCCCAATCGGCGGCAGCGGTCGATCAGCGTGACCCGGTAGCCTTTGGCGCGCAGGCGCAAAGCTGCGGCGATGCCGCCAAAGCCGGCCCCCACCACCACCGCGTGGGGTGCTGAGGCCACCCAGCGCGTGCGGTTTTCGGCGCGGTGCGGGTGTTGAAAACCACCTGAAATGCGAGCCGGCACGGCGTGGGCGCTCATGGTCTGACCTTTGGATGGGTGTTTGGAAAAGACGGTGGCGGCAGCGCCGCCACCGTCACGCCAACGCTCAGTGCGCTGCGCTGTCGACTTCAGACTTGCGCATGGCGATCATGTAGATCAAGACACCAAACACAGCCTTGGCCACGATGTCAGCCACGGTGTAGCCAATCTGCACCGCGGTGGTGGCCCCGCTGCCGGTGAAACCGATCATCGGAAACACAAACACCAACGGGTAGAACAGCCACGACAACACGGTCAGCCACCGCGCTGCGCTGACCAGCCCACGGGCTTGCACTGGCTGCGCTGCGATCGAAGCCTTCAGGCCGACAAACAGGTCGTACACGATGATCGCAAACGGCACCATTGCCAGCGACCACCACAGCCACCGGGTGCCCGGGTCGTTGGAGATTTCACCGGGGTAGCCCAAGACCACCATCAGCGCGGCCAGCAGGCCCAGCTTGGTGGCTTTGGAAATGGTCTCGCCCCGGGACAAACGCATCACCAGGATCAGCTCGATCAGCAGCAACGGCACGGTCAACAACCAGTCCACGTAACGGTAGGCATCGTTGAACTTGGCACCGGTCTGCTTCATCGCGCCGTCGACCAGCGTGTAGGCGCCTTCCCAGCTGCTGAAGATGCGAACGTAGTGGTACAGCGCAATCAAGGTCACCAGGCCGGTGACGGTCATGGCCGTTCGGTAGGGCGGTGCGACCTGAGAGCGCGACAGGAAGAAGAACACCGTCGCCGCGCCCATCACGGCAATCGTGAGGGAGAAGGCGTTGGAGACAAGGGCAAATTGCCCCGGGGAGATGACGTCCATGGATGAGCCGTTGAGGTTTTGGGGAGCAAAGAATAAGAGTGAATAGGTTGTGAATATGGCAAAGCTATTCATAACCACTTCTTCAACACAGGCTTTGCGCCGTCCGTGGGTCCAGGCTCGGCACCTGCGGGCCGACGGCCAACGGCCGAGCGCCTCGCGCCTGCCCGAATCGCGCTTGGCCTGGCAGATCGCCCTGAACAAGAACGCCAACGCGCCCGGTTGACCCTGCCAAGCAGCTCCGCCAGCACCACCCTGCAGACCTCTGTCGCAGCAGCGCCCCTGCATCGCCGGCGTTGGTGGCCACTTCACCTCATAGCGCGCTGCCATCGAGCTGCCCTGACAACACGCCGTGACGCTGATCGACGCGTCGGTGCAGGCCGGGCGGATGCCCACTGTCCACGCCATCCTGTCCAAAGCCACTGCCAAACTCGCGTTCCGAGCCGGAGGCCGTCTTCGATCGTGTCGAGTACCTATGCTTGCAGGGCTGGGCCAGTTTGGTCGTTTTGTCGGCACTCAGACCTTGCAGAGCTGGTCGGATTTGAAACTGCAAGGCGCACCACACGACTGGAGACCGTGCTTCGTGCCTCCATCACCTTGATCGCTGCCCATCGAGGTGTGCTGTCCTTCGAGCGACTTCCAGGGGGTCTGACCGGCAGCCTTGAGGCGGCGAAATCGGGTCAGCCCATGTCCAGTCAGGATCGCTAGCAGCCATCGATGTAGAAACACGGGCTTGCTGTCCGTGCACCCGCTTTGCGCCAAGAATTGTTTGTTCAGCCCACCAACTGGCCATGCCGTTGAAGGCGAAGTGGCTTGGAGCGCCATGGAGGCCTGGACCCTCGGCGCACCCGTAGCGCTGATGGCCACTCCTACACTCAAAGGGATGGAATCCTTTGATGCAGTGATCGTTGGTGCCGGCGCCGCAGGGCTGTTCTGCGCGGGTGTGGCTGGCCAAAGGGGCCTGAAAGTCTTGCTGGTGGACCACAGCGAGAAGGTGGCCGAGAAGATCCG
>JAYTVT010000093.1:0-42561 GCA_043743835.1 Betaproteobacteria bacterium | reverse complement strand
CTGGCTGCTGAGGCCGGGGTGATATCGAGCAGCGAGACGGCCGCATGATCACCCCGGGCGGCATCCGTGCACCCGTGAACTGCACGCTCCACACGCTGCCAATCTGTCCGCCCACCCGTGCCTGATCCGCAACTGGGAACGCTTACGGGGACTGAGCCGATCTGGATTCAAACAAAGCGAAAACTGATGCTGCCCAGCGGCCCGTAGTCCGCGTGCAGGCTGTCACCTCGCACTGCCGTGGTGGGACGGGTGAACGAACCCGCCAGGACCACGTCACCCGCCCGCAGCCCCTCGCCATGCGGCGCCAGTTTGTTGGCCAGCCAGGCCACGCCGTTGGCCGGGTGATTCAACACCCCGGCGGCCAGACCGGTTTCTTCGACCACACCGTTCTTGTGCAGCAGCGCGCCAACCCAGCGCAGGTCCACGTCCATGGGCCTGACGGGACGGCCGCCCAGCACAATGCCGGCATTGGCCGCAAAGTCGCTGATGGTGTCGAAAACCTTGCGCGGGGCCTTGGTGTCGCGGTCGAATTGCTCGATGCGGGCGTCGATGATTTCAAGCGCCGGGCTCACATACTCGGTGGCGGACAAGACGTCGAACTGCGTGACACCAGGCCCTTCAAGCGGCTTGCCCAGGATGAAGGCCAGTTCGACTTCGATGCGCGGGGCGATGAAGCGGTCGATGGGGATGTCGCCGCCGCTGGCGAAGAACATGTCGTCCATCAGCGGCGCGTAGTCGGGTTCGTCGATTTGGCTGGACAGTTGCATGGCGCGCGAGGTCAGGCCGATCTTGCGACCCAGGATGCGGCGCCCGGCAGCAAGTTCCAGCTTCACCCACTCGCGCTGAATGGCGTAGCCGTCTTCCACCGTCATCTGCGGAAAGCGCTGCGAAAAGTGGCGCAGCGGTGTACGGGTCTGGCGAGCGTTGCGCAGTTCCAGCGCCAGTGCTTGCAGAGTTTCAAGGGGCAGCATGTCAGGCCTTGGATTCGGTGTTGGTGTGCTCGTTGGCCTGTGGTTTGGCAAACAGGGGATGCAAGGTGCTGTACTTGGCGTCGAAGACCTCAACACCTTCGTCAATCTGCAAGGTCACTCCCACTGGGCGGTGGTCGGCCAAGGGCTCGAAATGCTGTCGCGCAGCCGCTGCCAGCGCCTGGCCGGTTTGGCTGTGCACCGCAGCGCTGCGGCCGCGGGCCATGCGCAGGTTGAGGTAGACAAAGCCGTAGTCGCCCCGGCCGTCGGCCACGGCGTGGTGAGCCGCGGGGTAGGCCAGCACGCGCACGCCACCGGTTGGAAAAACCTGCTGGCCAGCTTCGTCCTTCACCGACAACAGCGTGTCTGCCAAACGGCGGCACAGCCGGGTCATGTCGGTGTGGGCTTCGAGGTTGCCTGAATACAGGATCACCAGGTGCGGCATGTGTTGTTCCAAGGAAGTCGTTGCGGGCTGACGGCCAACTAAAGGCGCGCACTGCCCAGAGCCGGTCTGCTGGGCTGACCAATACCGCTCAAGTCGGCCGGCATGGGCGACACCGGAAAAATGGCGTTGATCTGCCCGGTGCCCGAACTGGGAAAAAACGGCGTCACCACCTCAACGCCTTGGTCGTAGTGGCTCCAGCCCAGGGCACCCAGCAGCATGGCGGTGTCGTGCATGAAACCCTCACCGTGGCCCTTGGCTGCGTACTCGGGCAGCATGTCGCAAAAGTCGGCCCATTCACCACGCTGCCACATGGCCACCACGCTGTGGTCCAGGCGCTCGAGAAAGGGGCTCCACATCTTGTTGCGGTACTGGTCGGCGGTGCCGTTCTGGGCAAAGCGGTGGCTGAGTGAACCGCTGGCCAACACCGCCACGCGGCCGTCGTAGTGGTCTTCAATGGCGCGCCTGAAAGCCCAGCCCAGGCGGGCGCTCTCGGCCAGCGTGTGCACCTGGCACAGCGCCGAGACCGAAATCACCCGATAGTGCCGATCGGTGTTCATGTAGCGCATGGGCACCAGGGTGCCGTACTCGGGTGCCAACGTGGTGGCCGGGTGCGCGAGCGTGGCCACACCGTGCGCGTTGGCGGTTTCGGCCAGCAGCTGGCCCAAGCCCGGGTTGCCGTCAAACTCAAAGGCCATGTTGCTGATGAAGTGCGGCAGCTCGTTGCTGGTGTAGACACCCTTGAAGTGCGGCGCGCAGTTGATGTGGTAACCCGCATTGACCAGCCAGTGGGTGTCAAACACCACGATAGTGTCCACACCCAGCGCACGGCAGCGGCGGTCGATCTCGCGGTGGCCGTCAATGGCGGCCTGACGTTGGCCCTTGCCGGGGCCGTCGATCTCGCTCAGGTACATCGACGGCACGTGGGTGATCTTGGCGGCCAGTGCAAGGGTGCCCATGGGTGTGGTGTCTCCGGTTGCTTTGGAAGTTCAGTATGAGACCTGCGGACAGGCCTCAAACACCCCAGTGCGGAATGTGGTGGTTGCCCAGCGACACGGCCACGTTCTTGGGTTCCAAGAAGACTTCGTAACTCCAGGTGCCCCCTTCGCGACCGGTGCCGCTGGCCTTGGTGCCGCCAAAAGGTTGGCGCAGGTCACGCACGTTTTGGCTGTTGACAAAACACATGCCCGCTTCAATGGCCGCGGCCACGCGGTGCGCGCGGCCCAGGTTCTCGGTCCAGACGTAGCTGCTCAGGCCGTAGGCGATGTCGTTGCTCTTGGCGATGGCGTCGGCCTCGTCGTCAAAAGGAATCAAACAGGCCACGGGGCCGAAGATCTCTTCTTGTGCAATGCGCATGCGGTTATCGACATCGGCAAACACAGTAGGCAAGACGAAGTTGCCCTTGGCAACCTGCGCTGGCAGCTCGGGCCGGCCTAAGCCGCCACACAGCAGCGTCGCGCCTTCTTGTGTGCCCAGCTCGATGTAGCCACGCACCTTGGCCAGGTGGGCGGTGCTGATCATCGGGCCGATGGTGGTCTTGTCATCCAGCGGGTCACCCACGGTGATGCGCTGGGCGCGCTGCGTGAACTTCGCGGCAAAGTCGGCGTAGATGCTCTTCTGTACCAGGATGCGGCTGCCCGCGGTGCAACGCTCACCGTTGTTGCTGAAGATCATGAAGATGGCGGCGTCCAGCGCACGCGCCAGGTCGGCATCATCAAAGATCACAAAGGGGCTTTTGCCACCGAGCTCCATGCTGAACTTCTTCAAGCCTGCCGCCTGAACGATGCGGTTGCCGGTGACGGTGCTGCCGGTGAAAGAAATGGCACGCACGTCGGGGTGCTTGCACAGCGGCTCGCCCGCGTCTTTGCCCAGGCCGTGCACGATGTTCAGCACTCCGGCCGGGATGCCCGCCTCCAGCGCCAGCTCACCCAGGCGCGCGGCTGTCAGGGGCGACAGCTCGCTCATCTTCAGCACCGCGGTGTTGCCAAAGGCCAGACACGGCGCCACTTTCCAGGTCGAGGTCATGAAGGGCACGTTCCACGGGCTGATCAGCGCACACACGCCCACCGGGTGAAAAAGCGTGTAGTTCAGGTGCGTGGGTGTGGGGTAGGTGTGGCCGTCAACACGGGTGCACATCTCGGCAAAGTAGTGGAAGTTGTCGGCCGCGCGGGGCACCAGTTGCTTGCCGGTCTGCGAGATGACCTGGCCGGTGTCCATGGTTTCGGTGCGGGCGATGTCGGGCACGTGGGCGGCGATCAGTTCACCCAACCGGCGCATCAGGCGCGCACGCTCGGTGGCCGCCAAGCCAGCCCATTTGGGAAAGGCTGCCTTGGCCGCAGCCACTGCGGCGTTGACCTCCAACTCACCACCGGCGGCCACGTCGGCCAGCACTTCTTGGGTGGCGGGGTTCAAGGTCTGGAAGGTGTCGCGGCTGGGCACCGACTTGCCGTTGATCAGGTGTTGGATGTGCATGGAACTGTTCCTGGGATGGGCTGCTGCGACCGCGCCTTAGAGCCCGAAGGCCGCGTCGCCGACGATGGTGTTGACCAGGCTGCCGATGCCGTCGATCTCACACACCACCTCGTCGCCCACGTTGACGTTGACCACGCCGTCGGGCGTGCCGGTGAGGATGACATCGCCAGCCTGAAGCGTCATGAAAGCGCTGAGGTACTCGATCAGCGCCGGGATGTTGTTGATCAGGTCCGCCGTGTTGCCCTGCTGCGTGACCTGGCCGTTGACCCGCGTGCGCAGGGCCAGCGCGTGCGGGTCGGGCACGTCGGCAGCGTCCACCAACCAGGGGCCCAGCACCGTGCCGCCATCACGGTTTTTCACCCGCAGGTTGGGTCGGTACCAGTTTTCCAGGTAGTCGCGCACGGCGTAGTCGTTGCACACGGTGTAGCCGGCCACGTGGTCCATGGCCTGCGCAGCGGCCACACGACTGGCGGTCTTGCCGATCACCACCGCCAGCTCGCATTCATAGTGCATGAACTTCACGTCGGCCGGCCGGCGTGTGGTGCCGCGGTGCCCCAGCAACGAGCCTGGCCCCTTGAAAAAAACCAGCGGTTCGTCTTGCGTGGTGACGGTGAGCTCTTTGGACAGCTCTTTCACATGGTCGGCGTAGTTCAGGCCCAGCGCGATGATGGTGCCCACCTCGAAGGGCGGCAGCCAGACCACATCGGTCTCGGCCAGCACCCTGCCATCGGCCAGCTGCAGGCCGGCCGCATGTGGGGTGGCGCTGTGGATGGCGCCGCTGTAGGCCACGCGTGCAGTCTTCATGTGGCTTGCGCGATCAAGGTGTTGCTCAAGGTGCCCAGGCCTTGGATGGTGACGGTGACACGCTGGCCCACACGCGCCAGGGGTGCGGGCCCGGCAGCACCCAAGAGAAGCAGGTCACCGGGCTGCAGCGTCATGAACTCGGACACGTCAGCGATCAACTGCGCCACACCACGCAGGCGGTCGCCGGTGCTGCCCTGCCACACCGTTTGGCCGTCCAGATCCACGCTCACGTACAAGGCGTCAGGCGAGGGCACTTGTGCCGCTGCGACCACCTGTGTGCCCAGCGGACAAAAGCCGTCGCGGTGCTTCAGCCGCACCGAAGGCCGGTAGTGGCTGCTCAGCGGCAGGCTGAACTCGTTGGCCACGGTGTAGCCGGCCACCACCTGCATTGCGCTGGCCACCGGCACCCGGCAAGCCGTGCGTCCGATGACGATGCCCAGCGTGGCCCCCACCTCCAAACCCGGGTGGCCTGCGGGCACCATCACCGCGTCACCATCTTGCGCCCAGGTGTGGCGCGGCTTGATGGCCAACACGGGCGCCCGGGGCGCGGCCTTGTAGGGCGCCTGGTTGACGGCATCAGCCATGGCCAGCAACTGCGGCCGGTGGTTGAGTAAGGCTGCATAGACCGCACCCGAGTACCGATAGGGCGGCAGGTTGAATGTGAAAGTGGGCATCCGTGCTGGGGCAAAACTGCCTTTGGAAAATCACTAATACATTAGCAATGTTGACCTTGAGGCTGTTGACTGTCAAGCGCAGCGGGGAATCGAGCATCTGCCACCACACCCATGGCGCGCACCCACACAAACGCCCGTACCTCGGAGAAGCACATCGCTAAGATGTGAGTATGTCGAGCGCCCGCAAGAAATCGGCTCAGCCGCCACCGGCCGGCTTTCAGCACCGCAACCTGCCATTGCTGCTCTTGCAGGCGCGCGAAGGTGTGCTGGCCCGCTTTCGACCCATTTTGAGCGAGCACGGCTTGACCGAGCAGCAGTGGCGCATCATCCGCGCCCTGCTGGAATCCACAGGCCCGCTAGAACCCCGTCAAATCGGGCAGCTGTGCCGCATCTCCAGCCCCAGCCTGGCTGGCGTGCTAGCGCGCATGCATGAGCTGGGCCTGGTGCAACGCGAGCGCGTGGCTTTGGACCAACGGCGGGTGATGATCAGCTTGAGCCCACTCAGCAAGCAGCTGGCCGCGCGCATGGCGCCGCAGATTGAGGCCATGTACCAACACCTGGAAACCCACGTTGGCGCGGAAACCGTGGCGCGCTTTTATGCGTCTTTGGACGAGATGATCAGGCTGCTGTGTGATTTGCCCGACCCTGAGGCGGAGTAAGCCGGCGAACCAACGCCACTGCAGGCCGAACCAAAAAAAACGGGCCAGCTCCTTGCGAAGCTAACCCGTTGATGCATGTTGGCGGAGTGGACGGGGCTCGAACCCGCGACCCCCGGCGTGACAGGCCGGTATTCTAACCAACTGAACTACCACTCCCTGTGGCTTCCGCGGTGGTTGCCCACTGCGCAAGTGCCGCATTGACTTGTCTGACTTGGCGTCCCCTAGGGGATTCGAACCCCTGTAATCACCGTGAAAGGGTCGTGTCCTAGGCCTCTAGACGAAGGGGACGAATCCTTCGAATTTTTCACTGATCTTGAACAGCGCCTGTCTAGGTGATGGTGGAGGTAAGCGGGATCGAACCGCTGACCTCTTGCATGCCATGCAAGCGCTCTCCCAGCTGAGCTATACCCCCGTTTCAATCAAGCCCCGGCGTCTTTAGCCAGATCCTGAAATCCAAAGATTCAGCGCTGTTCAAGCGAGCCTATGACTATAACCGAAACTTCAAACGTGCTGCAACCGGGACAACACTTTTTGGCGGTCAAAGAGCGCCAGCAGCGCATCGATGGACGGCGTTTGTGACCTGCCGCACACCAACACCCGCACCGCTGGCGCCAGTTGCCCCATCTTCACCTGGTGTTCAGCCAGGGTTTCTTTCATCGCTGCAGCGATGGCGGTTTTGTCCCATTCAACGCTGGCCAGCCGGTCGCGCAGGCTGCGCAGCGCCGGCTTCAGGGCCTCTGTCACGTGCTGCTCCAAGTCGGCTGCGGCGGGCGTTGGCGCTACAAAAAGCATGGTCACCCAGTCGGCCAGCTCCACCACCGTGTTGCAACGGTCCTTGAACAGCGCACTGGCGCGGGCCAGCAGCGGCAAATCGGCTGCGGCCAGGTCACGGCTGCTCAGCTGCGCCTGCACCAGCGCCGCCAGCCTGTCGTCGCTGGCTTGCTTGATGTAGTGGGCGTTGACCCAGGCCAGCTTGGCCGGGTCCCATTGCGCCGGGCTTTTGGCCAGGTGGGTGCCGTCAAACCACTGCACCATCTGTTCACGGCTGAACAGCTCTTCGTCGCCGTGGCTCCAGCCCAGGCGGGCCAGGTAGTTGAGCATGGCCTCGGGCAGGTAACCGGCGTCGCGGTAGGCCGTGACGCTGACCGCACCACGCCGTTTGCTGAGCTTTTGCCCGTCGTCACCCAGGATGATGGGGCAGTGCCCAAACAGCGGCAATGCTGCACCCAGCGCGCGAAAGATGTTGATTTGCCAGGGCGTGTTGTTGATGTGCTCGTCGCCGCGAAAGACATGCGTGATGGCCATGTCCCAGTCGTCCACCACCACCGCAAAGTTGTAGGTGGGCACGCCGTCGGGGCGCAGGATGATCAGGTCGTCGATTTCCTGGTTGCTGATGCCGATGGGGCCTTTGACCAGGTCGTCCCAACTCACCACGCCGCTGGCCGGGTTGGCAAAGCGCACCACCGGCTGCACATCGGTGGGCGGCGTCGGCAAGGTCTTGCCTGGAGCCGGGCGCCAGCGGCCGTCGTAATGAGTCTTTTCGCCGCGTGCGCGCTGGGCTTCACGCATGGCATCCAGCTCCGCAGGCGAGCAATAGCAGCGGTAGGCCGTGCCGGCGGCAATCATCTGCTCCACCACCTCGTGGTAGCGCTGCAAGCGCTGCATTTGGTAGACCGGGCCTTCGTCGTGTTGCAACCCCAACCAGTCCATCGACGCCAAGATCTGCTCGACCGAATCCTGGGTTGACCGCGCCACATCGGTGTCTTCAATGCGCAGCACAAACTCGCCGCCAAAGTGGCGTGCGTAGGCCCAGGAATACAGCGCCGTGCGGGCCGTGCCCAGGTGCAAGAACCCGGTGGGCGAAGGGGCGATGCGGGTGCGAACCTTTTGGCTCATGTCAGCGTGGCCAGCCCGCGTTGCAGGTCGGCTTTGATGTCTTCGATGTCTTCCAGCCCCACCGCCACGCGCAGCATGCCCTGCGTGATGCCAGCGGCTTCGCGCTGGGCCTCGCTCAAGCGGCCGTGTGACGTGGTGGCCGGGTGAGTGATGGTGGTTTTGGTGTCGCCCAGATTGGACGTGACCGAGCAGATCTGCGTAGCGTCAGATACCGCCCAGGCAGCTGCACGCCCGCCCTTGGCCACAAAGGACAGCACCGCACCGCCCAGGCCGCGCTGCTGCTTCATGGCCAGTTCATGCTGCGGGTGGGAGGCCAAACCGGGGTAGTAGACCCGCTCCACAGCAGGCTGCGTTTCCAGCCACTGGGCCAGTTGCAGCGCACGCGCACTCTGCGCTTCCATGCGGATGCTCAGCGTCTCCATGCCTTTGAGCACCACCCAGGCGTTGAAGGGCGACAGGCTCAAACCGGCGCTGCGCATCACCGGCACAAACTTGGTGTTGATCAGCTCTTCGGGGCCGCACAGCGCGCCGGCGATGACACGGCCCTGGCCGTCCAGGTACTTGGTGCCGCTGTGCATGATGAGGTCGGCCCCCATTTCCACCGGGCGTTGAAGCGCAGGGCTGCAAAAGCAGTTGTCCACCGCCAGCAGGGCACCCGCTTCGTGGGCGATATCGGCCAGCGCGCGGATGTCGCAGACTTCGGTCAGCGGGTTGGTGGGGCTTTCGGCAAACAGCAGTTTGGTGTTGGGCTGCAGGGCAGCCTTCCAGGCACTGACGTCGGTCTGCGACACAAAGCTGGTCTGCACACCAAACTTGGCGAAGTCCTGAAACAGCTTGATGGTGGAGCCGAAGGTGCTTTGTGAGCACACCACATGGTCACCCGCCTTGAGCAGGCCCAGGATGATCATCGTGATGGCCGACATGCCGCTGCTGGTGGCAATGCAGCCCGTGGTGCCTTCCAAAGCAGCCAAGCGCCGCTCCATCATGGTCACCGTGGGGTTGCTGAAACGGCTGTAGACGAAGGCGTCTTCTTCGTTGGCAAAGCGGCGCGCAGCGGTGGCCGCGTCGGGGTGGTTGAAGGAGCTGGTGATGAACAAAGCCTCGGAGTTTTCACCCCAAGGCGTTGCCGGCAGGCCTTCGCGCACGGCCAATGTGTCCAGTCGGGTGCCCTCGGGCAGCTTGACTCTGGGAATCATGTTCAGTCCTCGGGCCCTTGCAGAGCCAAGCGTGAGCGTGACCCTTCTTCTTCGTCTTCAAACTGCAGCTTGCGTTGCGCCTTCATCGCCGCAAAGTCCTCCGTGCTGACGTCGCCGGTGACGTAATGGCCGTCAAAACAGCTGGCTTCAAAGCCGCGGATCTTGGGGTTGAGCGCTGACACCACACGCTTCATGGCGTCCACGTCCTGATAGATGAGCTGGTCAGCGCCAATGAAGACACGGATCTCTTCAATGCTGCGGTTGTGGGCGATCAGCTCTTCCTTGGTCGGCATGTCGATGCCATAGACATTGGGAAAACGCACCGGCGGCGCAGCGCTGGCCATGTAGACCTTGCGTGCTCCGGCTTCGCGGGCCATCTGCACGATTTCTTTGCTGGTGGTGCCACGCACGATGCTGTCGTCCACCAGCAGCACGTTGCGGTCTTTGAATTCCATGCCGATGGCATTGAGTTTTTGCCGCACGCTTTTCTTGCGCACACCCTGCCCCGGCATGATGAAGGTGCGGCCCACATAGCGGTTCTTCACAAAGCCTTCGCGATAGGGCTTGCCCAGGCGGTGCGCCAACTGCATGGCACTGGGGCGGCTGCTTTCGGGGATGGGGATGACCACGTCGATGTCCGATGGCGGCAGCGTGCTGATGACACGCTGAGCCAGCGTTTCGCCCAGGTTCAGGCGCGCGTGATAGACCGACACGCCATCCATCACCGAGTCGGGCCGCGCCAGGTACACGTATTCGAACATGCAGGGGTAGAGCTGCGGCGTCTCGGCACACTGGCGTGTGTGCACATGCCCTTGCAGGTCGATGTAGATGGCTTCACCGGGCGCCACGTCGCGCACCAGGCGGTGGGCCGTGCCTTCCAGGGCCACCGACTCGCTGGCCACCATGAACTCGCGGCCGCTTTCGGTCAGCGACTCACCGAAACACAGCGGTCGGATGCCGTAGGGGTCGCGAAAGGCCAGCAGACCATGCCCGGCGATCAGTGCGATGACGGCGTACGAGCCCTTGATGCGCCGGTGCACCGCGCCAACGGCCTTGAACACGTGCTCGGGCGTCAGCGGCAAATCGCGCGCCACCAATTCCAGCTCGTGGGCCAGCACGTTGATCAAGACCTCGGTGTCGCTCTCGGTGTTGATGTGGCGGCGGTCAATGTCAAACAGCTCTTCTTTCAGCGCTTGCGCGTTGGTGAGGTTGCCGTTGTGCACCAGCACGATGCCATACGGCGCATTGACGTAAAAGGGCTGGGCTTCTTCTTCGCTGTAGGCGTTGCCGGCGGTGGGGTAGCGGCACTGACCCAGGCCCACCGTGCCCAGCAGCGTGCGCATGTTGCGGGTGCGAAAAACGTCGCGCACCATGCCTCGGGCTTTGTGCATGTAGCACTTGGTGCCCTGCATGGTGACGATGCCCGCCGCATCCTGCCCCCGGTGTTGCAGCAAGAGCAACGCGTCATAGATCAGCTGGTTGACGGGCGTGGTGGAAATGGCGCCGACGATGCCGCACATGGTGGGTGGGTGTCCTGGTGAATGCCGGTTCAGGTGCGCACCAGGCGCGCCACCGGTTCGGGTAACAAAGGCTTGAGGGTGGCCAAAGCCTGACCCAGCCAGCGCGCGCCTTCCGACGAACGCCAACCCTTCGATTGTGAGGCCGGTGTGAGTGCCACCACCGTGGCCACGGCCAACAGCAGCACCGAGCCCCGCAGCAGCCCGAACACGGCGCCCAGCAGGCGGTCAATCACCGACAAGGGCGTGGCTCGAATCACCATGCGCACCAGGCGCGCCAGCAGCACCCAGACGATCAAGGCACCAATGAAGGCCAGCGCGAAGGCCAAGCCCAGGTTCAGCGCCGAGCCCGGCGTGCCCAGCGGAATGTAAGGGGCCAGAGCGGGGGAACTCCACTGGGCCGCAAACCAGGCCACCACCCAGCCCGCCAGTGACAAGCACTCAAAGACAAAACCGCGCACCAGGCCCACCAGCATGGACAGCAACAGCACGGACAACAGCGTCCAGTCCAGCCAGGACAGATCGGGGATCACAGCGCCAGGATGTTGGCCTGCATGCCGCTGGCCTTGACCTTGGCCGCCACGGCATCGGCTTCTTTTCGCGTGGGGTACGGCCCCACCCTCACCCGGGTGCGCTTGCCGGTGGATGTTTCCACATCCTGGGTGTAGCTCTTGAGGCCCATCTTCTCCAGCTTCTGGCGCGCTGAGCGCAGGCGCTCAGGGTCGTTGTAAGCCCCTACCTGGACCACAAACCGACCGGTACTGGCGGGCGCAGCCTCAACGGCGGCCGGGGTTGGCTTGGCGGCGACAACTGGGGCCACTGGCGCTGCTGGCTGTACACCCGCCTCAGCCACGCGCAGGGCCGGGGCCGATGTCTTGACAGCAGCCGAGGCCGCCACAACCGGTGCTGGGGCCGGTGCTGGTACCGGTGCTGCACTGGTCGAAACTGCCGGTTTGGACGCAGCCACCGAGCCCGTTGCGGAGACACCGGAAGCTGCCGCCACCGGTATCGAAGCCGGCACTGCCGCCACCGTTGGCGTGACTGCCGTGGGCACGGTTGGGTTGGATTCCACACCAGCGTCCGCCGGTGGCCTGGGCAAAGCCGCAGGGGCCGAGGCCGCGGCCACCTTTCGACCCGCACCTTCTGGCAGCAGCATGGGCAGGTCTACCGGCAGCGGCCGAGGCTTGGTCTCGAAAAGCACCGGGAAGCCGATCACGCCCACCGCCAGCAAGACTGCGGCACCGATCAAGCGCCGGCGGGCACGGGTACGTGCGGCCAGCAAGGGCTCGTCGCCGGGCATGCCCAGAGCATCCTTCACCGAGCCAGCAGCCGGTTTGGCCTTGCCACGATTTGGCAGGTTGGGCTCGGAGTCAGCCTTGGAAACTCGGAAAAAAGGCAAACGCATGCGCGGGTGCGGTCAGCGGGGCAAAACGGTGAGGGCCGGTGCAGCCGCCGCTACGTGCGGTGCTGCAAACCGGGGCAGGCCGTCTCGGAGGACGCCGCCCACAGTCAGGAACGAGCCGAAGACCACGATTCTATCGGCGGGGTCAGCCGCGGCCGCAGCGGCGCGCAGGGCCACCGTGGGGCCATCATGGGTCTGAACCTGAGGTGGCCCACCGGTTCGACCAGCTGCCGCGACGCTCACCGCCAACGCCAGGTCGGCTGCCTTGGCTGCGCGGCCACTGGGCAGGTCACAGCAGTGCCAGAAGTCCACCAAAGGCACCACGTGCTTCAACAGCGAAGCGATGTCTTTGTCGGCCATCGCGCCAAACACCGCATGGGTCTGCGGGAAATAGCCCATGGCGTCCAGGTTGACCGCCAAAGCCGCCACCGCGTGCGGGTTGTGCGCAACGTCCAGCACCAGCGTGGGCTGGCCGGGCACGATCTGAAAGCGGCCGGGCAGGTCCACCATGGCCAAGCCCGTTCTGACCGCCTGTGCATTGATGGGCAAACGGTCCTTCAGCGCCAACAGCGCCGCGATGGCGCCCGAGGCATTCAGCAGCTGGTTGGCGCCTCGCAGCGCTGGGTAGGACAGGCCGCTGTAACGCCGCTTGAAATCACCATGGCGCGCGCTCCAGCCC
The DNA here is from genome assembly GCA_043743835.1 of Betaproteobacteria bacterium. Lineage (GTDB taxonomy): Bacteria > Pseudomonadota > Gammaproteobacteria > Burkholderiales > Burkholderiaceae_C > Rubrivivax. The sequence goes on along the minus strand of JAYTVT010000093.1, from coordinate 29,852 downwards.
CACTGCTGTCGGTCACCTTCGAAACTGAAGTCGCGCCCCACCAGCCACAAGTCCGCGCCTATGGCCTGTGCGTGCTGGACCACGCTCTGTGGCGGCGCCGGGTCGCTGATGATCGCCGGGCGGCCCGGCCGCATGATTTGCGCCTTCTCCAGCCCAATGGACTCGCGGTCCGGCCCCAGCCACTGCATGTGATCCAGGTCGATGCTGGTGATAACGGAGACGTCAGCGTCAAAGGCGTTGACCGAGTCGTAACGGCCGCCCAGGCCCACTTCCAGGACGATCAGGTCCAGCTCTGCCATTGACAGCAAACGGACGATGGCCAGCGTGGTGAACTCGAACTGGGTCAAGGTCAGCTCGCCACGCGCCGCTTCAACAGCCGCAAACTGCGTCACCAGCGCTTCTTCGGCCACCGGTTGTCCTTGGATACGGCAGCGTTCGGTGAAGTGCACCAGCTCAGGTTTTTGGTACAGGCCAACGCGGTAGCCGGCGTGGCGGGCCATGCTTTCGATCATGGCGCAGGTGGATCCCTTGCCATTGGTGCCGGCCACCACGATCACCGGCACGGTGAACTGAATACCGAGGCGACGCGCCACTTCCTGCGTGCGCTCCAGCGACAGGTCCATGGTCTTGGGATGCATGGCTGAGCAGTGCTCAAGCCATTCAGAAAGTGTGTTCACAGGTAGACGAAGTCATCGAAGGTCAAGCCACCCGCGCCAAGCTGACGATGCCAGTCGGCCAAGGGGTAGCTCTTGGTGGCGCAGCGCTCGACCGGAGTGGGTGGCGGCCGCAGAGCCGTGGCCTTCCCTACACCACAGCGTCAGCGCTCTGACGCTGCAGCATGGCCAGTTGACGGGCGATGTTGGCACGAAGCTGGCGGCGGTCGCAGATCATGTCCAGCGCGCCCGTGCCCAGCAAAAACTCACTGCGCTGGAAGCCTTCGGGCAGTTTCTCGCGCACCGTGTTTTCAATCACCCGGGGGCCGGCAAAGCCGATCAGCGCCTTGGGTTCGGCAATCACCACATCACCCACAAAGGCGAAGCTGGCCGACACACCGCCCATGGTGGGGTCGGTGAGCACGCTGATGAAGGGCAGGCGGGCCTTGGACAAACGCGTCAGCGCCGCGTTGGTCTTGGCCATTTGCAGCAGGCTGAGCAAACCCTCTTGCATGCGCGCGCCGCCGGTGGCGGTGAAACTGACAAAAGGCACCTTCTGTTCGATGGCGGCCTCGACGCCACGCACAAAGCGCTCGCCCACCACACTGCCCATGCTGCCGCCCATGAATTCGAATTCGAAGCAGGCGGCCACCACCGGCACGCTCATGACCGCGCCACCCACCACCACCAGGGCGTCGGTTTCGCCGGTGGCTTCCAGTGCGGCCTTCAGGCGTTGTGGGTACTTCTTGCTGTCCTTGAACTTCAGCGCGTCAACCGGCATCACTTCCTGGCCGATTTCCCAGCGCCCTTCGGGGTCCAGGAAGGCATCCAGGCGGGCCCGGGCGCCAATGCGATGGTGGTGATCGCACTTGGGGCAGACGTTGAGGTTTTGCTCCAGATCGGTCTTGTACAGCACCGTCTCGCACGAGGGGCATTTGATCCACAGGCCTTCAGGCACCGCTCGGCGTTCGGCCGGGTCGGTGGGCTGGATCTTGGGTGGCAGCAGTTTTTCAAGCCAACTCATGTGAACCCCTTTCGATGGGAGCGTAACAGCTGGCCCCTGTGAGGGCCAGCGCTACGCTGGCTGAGCTTCAACGGATCGTCAAGCCCGGCCTGGGTGGTCAAACCGTCAACGTCGGTCCAGCGCGATGCGGATTTCAGCCATGAAGGCCAAAGCCGCCGGAGCCGCATTGTGCCGGGTCTCGGTTTCCAGAATCTGGATGAGTTTGGAACCGATCACCACCGCATCCGCAACCTGCGCGACGGCCCGGGCGGTTGCGGCGTCGCGGATGCCAAAACCCACGCCCACCGGCACGCTGACATGGGCCCGAATCTTGGGCACCATTTCAGCCACCGCCGCGGTGTCCAGATGGCCCGCGCCGGTCACGCCCTTGAGCGACACGTAGTAAACATAGCCGCTGGCAATGCGCCCCACCTGCTTCATGCGCTGCTCGGTGCTGGTTGGCGCCAACAGGAAGATCAGGTCCAGACCCACCGCATTCAGGGCTTGTGCAAACTCCTCGCACTCCTCGGGCGGGTAGTCCACCACCAGCAAGCCGTCCACACCGGCAGCGGCCGCGTCGCGCACGAAGCTGCCTGCGCCGTGGCGCTGGTCATAGCGCTCCACCGGGTTGGCGTAGCCCATCAGCACCACCGGCGTGCTGCTGTTGCGCAGACGAAAGGCCCGCACCATGTCCAGTACCTGCGTGGCGCCCACGCCGCGCGCCAAGGCCCGCTCGCTGGCCTTCTGGATCACGGGCCCGTCGGCCATGGGGTCGCTGAAAGGAACGCCCAGTTCGATGATGTCGGCGCCCCCTTCGGCCAGCGCCAGCATGATGTCTGGTGTGGCGTCGACAAAAGGGTCGCCTGCGGTCACATAGGGAATCAGCGCGGTGCGCCCGGCGGCTTTCAGCGCCGCCAGCGTGGCTTGGATGCGGCTCATTGGGCACCGCCCTTCACGCTTTGCCCGCGGCAGGAGGGACGGCAGTAGAAGTCGGCGCCCGACAGGTCGGCCACCGTCCCGATGTCTTTGTCGCCGCGCCCACTGAGGTTGACCAGCAGGTGCTGGTCCGGTTTCATCGTGGCGGCCAGCTTCATCGCGTAGGCCACCGCGTGGCTGCTCTCCAGCGCAGGAATGATGCCTTCGGTGCGGCACAGGCGATGGAAGGCCGACAGCGCCTCGTCGTCCTCGATGGACACGTATTCGGCGCGACCGATGTCCTTGAGGTAAGCGTGCTCGGGGCCAACACCGGGATAGTCCAGGCCGGCCGAAATCGAGTGGGTCTCGGTGATCTGGCCGTTGGCGTCCTGCAGCAGGTAGGTGCGGTTGCCATGCAGCACGCCAGGCGAACCCGCCGTCAGCGAAGCCGAATGCTTGCCACTGGCCAGCCCCTGCCCTGCAGCTTCCACCCCAATCAGCCGCGTCTTTTCATGGGTGATGTAGGGGTAGAAGATACCCATGGCGTTACTGCCGCCGCCCACACAGGCGATCACGGCGTCGGGCTGGCGACCGATCTGCTCGGGCATCTGCACCAGGCACTCGTCACCAATCACGCTTTGGAAGTCGCGCACCATCATCGGATAGGGGTGCGGGCCCGCCACGGTGCCGATGATGTAGAAGGTGTTTTCGACGTTGGTGACCCAGTCACGCAAGGCCTCGTTGAGCGCGTCCTTCAGCGTCTTGCTGCCGCTTTCAACCGGCACCACACGGGCGCCCAGCAGGTGCATGCGGTAGACATTGGGGCTTTGACGTTTGATGTCTTCGCTGCCCATGTAGACCACGCATTCCATCCCATAACGGGCGCAGATGGTGGCGGTGGCCACGCCATGCTGGCCGGCACCGGTCTCGGCGATCACGCGTGGCTTGCCCATGCGCCGCGCCAGCAGCGCTTGGCCGATGGTGTTGTTGACCTTGTGCGCGCCGGTGTGGTTCAAGTCTTCGCGCTTCAGGTGGATCTGCGCACCGCCCAGTTCGCGGCTCAGGCGGGCCGCGTGGTAGATCGGGCTGGGTCGGCCGACAAAGTGTTTGAGCTCGTGCTTGAACTCGGCAATGAACTCGGGGTCGACGCGGTACTTGGCGTAGGCCTCGTCCAGTTCATGCAGCGCGTGGATCAAGGTCTCGGCGACAAAGGTGCCGCCATACGGCCCGAAATGCCCGCGGGCATCGGGTTGCTGGTAATTCAACATGGGGTTTCCTGACTCGTTACGGGCGGGCCAGCTGTTCATCAGCTGAGCGCACCGCCAAACAAAACCGGCGCATCAGCTCGGCGCTCTTGACGCCCTTGCTGACTTCCACGCCGGAGCTCACGTCTACGGCACTAGGCCGGACGCTGAGCACCCCATCGGTCACGTTGGCAGGATTCAACCCACCAGACAAAACGACCGGAAGGGCAACGTTTGGAGGAATCAGTGACCAATCGAAAACCTTTCCACTGCCGCCATAGCCGTCAACATGCGTGTCGAGCAGCAGGGCCTGGGCCCCTTTGTGGCGCGTGGCGAAGTCTATCAAATCAAAACCTGGGCTCATGCGGGCGGCCCGGATGTAGGGGCGCTGCGCGGCCTGGCAGTCAGCCGGGCTCTCGTCACCGTGAAACTGCAGCAGCGCCTGCGGCACACGGTCAACCGCTTGGCGCACCTCCTGCGGGCTGGCGTTGACCAGCAGCAGCACGGGCGTGACAAAAGGCGGCAAGCGAGCAATCAAGGCCGCGGCGCGATCCAAGGTCACGTGGCGCGAACTGGCCGGGTAGAGCACGAAGCCCAGCGCGTCGGCACCGGCTTCGACAGCGGCGTCGACATCGGCCTCGCGCGTGAGGCCGCAAATCTTGATGCGGGTTCGGGTCATGTCAGTGCCGGTTCAAATCCAATCGTAGGCACTGACGTGTTCCGGCAGGCACCACTGCGCATCGTAGTACGGGCCCAGAAAATACAGTCCGTAGGGAGGGAAGGTGGGCGCCGCTGCATCGCGGTCGCGCGCTGCCAGCACCTCGGCCGTCCAACCTGGAGCGTGTTTGCCACAGCCCACGGCCAGCAGGCACCCCATCAGGTTGCGCACCATGTGGTGCAGGTAGGCGTTGGCGTCAAAGCTGAAATGCCAGTAAGCGCCTTTTTGTTTGATGTCGATCTGCCGAAGCGTCTTGACCGGCGTGGGCGACTGACACTCAGACGAGCGAAAGGAGCTGAAGTCGTGCTCCCCCAGCAGGTGGCCAGCGGCCTCTTGCATGGCCGCTCCGTCCAGCGGCTTGAAGGTCCAACCCACCAGCCCCGTCTCCAGGGCTGGGCGCACCGGCGACTGCAGCACCACAAAGCGGTAGCGACGCCCGCGCGCGCTGTTGCGGGCGTGAAAGCCAGCGTCGACGTTGCGGGCCCACTGCACCGCCACGTCGCTGGGCAGGTAGCGGTTGGTGCCGCGCACCCAGGACGACAGGTCGCGTTCGATCTCGGTGTCCAGGTGAACCACCTGGTTGAGCGCATGCACACCCGTGTCGGTGCGGCCTGCGCAAACCGTCTTGACCGGACGAGCCGCGAAAGAGGTCAACGCTTTTTCAAGCGCGTCCTGAACGGTCTTTCCACCGGGTTGGGACTGCCAACCCAGATAGGCCTGGCCTCGGTAGGCCACGCCCAAAGCCAGCCGGCGGCTGGCAGACACGGCTGGCGCTGGATCGGTATCAGGCCAGCTTTTCAAGCATGCTCTGTGCTTTGGCCTTCAACTGACCATCGGCCTTGGAGACCACTTCTTCGAGCAGATCGCGCGCACCTTCCAGGTCACCGATCTGGCGAAACTCTTCGGCCAGTTCCAACTTGCGGGCCAGCGGGCTGTCGCCACCACCACCGCCATCTTGAGCGGGCGCGGGGGTCTCGGTGCCAAAGTCACCCAGGTCCAGCATGCTGGTCTCGCCCGAATGCATCGACGCCGATGGGGCTTCACCAGGCAGATTCAGGTCGGGCAATGAGGCCAAATCGAAGTCCAGCCCATCGTCGTGGGCGGGCGGCTTGTTGTTCAGGGCGATGGTCGTCGGCACGGCCGCCGCGCCGGCACTGGCGCCGGCCGTGGATGGTCGCTGCACGGGCACGGTCTTGGGATCGTCGCCGGGGATCTCGATGGTCAAGGTGTCGTCGGAGCCGAACTGCGCAGCGGTGCTGAAAGGCTGCGTGGTCTCGCTGCTCATGGTCGGCGCGTCCATGCCCACCAGATCCAAGTCCAGGTCGATGCCGTCCAAGGTGGCATCGGCTGCTGGCTCAAACTGAGGTGCCGGCGCGGGCGCCGTATAAGGCACCGTCGAAGCACCCAAAGGCTCAACCACCTGACCGCTGGCGCCCAGAACCTCTTCGGGTTGACCGCCAGGCTGATACAGCACATTGTCTGGATCGATCGTGCGGCCCAGCTCCTGGGCCTTGGCCCAGTCTTCACCTTCGCCACGGGTCAGGTTGAACATCTGGCTGGCCAGCAGCTCGAAGCCTTTGGCGTCGCGGCGCTTGGCGTAGACCTCCAGCAACTTGGACCGGATGGCCATGCGCTCTGGCGTGGAGCGCATGGCTTCTTTGAGGATTTCTTCGGCTTGCAGATCGCGGCCGTAGGCCAGGTACACGTCGGCCTCGGCAACCGGGTCCACGTCGCCAATGGCGTCCAACTGCGACAAGGAATAGCTCATCGATGAGCTGTTGCCCGTGGTGCTGGAGGCCGCTTCGCGTGTATCGATGCGCTGACCGCCACTGGCACCGAAGAACGAGTCCGGCTGCAAGCGGCTTTCCAGGAAGGAGGTCTCGCCTGCGGGTTTGCGCAACTTGCCGCGCAGCCGGTACAGGCCCAAACCACCCAACAGGGCCACCAGCACCCCTGCGGCGGGCAGCAGCAGGGAGTTGTCGCTGAGTGAATCCAGGAAACCTTCGGGCGCGGGCGCTGGTGCCGCGCTGGCCTTGGGCTTGGGCAACGGTGCAGCTGCCACTGGAGCAGGTGCTGCGGGAGCCGCTGCTGTTACTGGTGCAGGAGCGGGTGCGGGTGCGGCAGCAGGTGCGGCGGGAGGAGCTACCGGCGGCGTCGGAACAGCAGCCACCACCGTGGGCGCTGCGGTCGGGGCCGGCGAAGGTGCAGCAGCTGGTGTGGGTGCGCCCGGCGCGGCAGGCGCAGCACCAGGCTTGGTCGCTGCACTTTGCAGCTTCTTCAGGTCGTCGACGTTGCGAGCCAGTTCGGCCAAACGAGTGCCGCTGTCTTTGCGTTCGGCGTCACGCGACACCTTGGCTTCGGGTGCCGAAGCCTTGGCTCCCCCTTGCGACAAGGTCAGCCGGTCGGGCGTGGGCGCGGCGGCCTGTTTGCGGTCGTCCACCTGAGCTTGCACCTGGCCCTTGGCCTGGCGGGCCGGGGCTTCGGCGGTGGTGGTGGTGACGCCCGACGCCAGACGCTGGCGGTAGGCACCAAAGTCGGCGCTCTGGGCTTGAATGACCTCTCGCGCCGCCTGCGGTGAGAGCTTGCCGGCCTCTTCAGCCGAAGGCACGCTGAGCACCATCCCGGCTTTCAACCGGTTCATGTTGTCGCCAACAAACGCCTGCGGGTTGGCTCGGAAAATAGACACCAGCATCTGGTCCAAGGAAACGCCAGGACGTTGCGTTTTGCCAGCAATGCGAGACAGCGAATCCCCGGCACGAACCCGGTAATCGTCGCCACTGGTGCCAGCGGGTGCAGCCGGCGCAACGCGGGAAGTGGCTTCAGCAGGTGCGGGACGAACGGGCTGTGGCCGGGCGCTGGGCGCCGGCGCAGGTGCCGCAACCGGTGCGGCCGGTGCCGCGGCCACTTCGGTGGGTGCCGGTGATATGACCGGTGAGGCCATGGGCGCCGGTGCAGCGCCCAGTCGGGTCACGGGCGGGTCAAACAGCATCGTGTACTCGCGCACCAAGCGGCCACTGGACCAGGTGGCTTCCACGATCACGTCGACAAACGGCTCCACAACAGCCCGGTCGCTGGTGATGCGCAGCACTGAACGGCCGCCGGGGCGTGAGACCAGCTGGACCTGGGTTGAAGGCAACACGGGGTTGTATTCAACGCCCGCCGAGCGGTAGGCCTCGGGCGGCGCGATGCGCAGCTTCAGCGACGACGCCTCTTCGGCTGTCATGCTGGTGACTTCAATCTCTGCCTTGAGTGATTCACCCAGAGCCGACTGAACGTTGAGCCTGCCCAGGCCCAGCGCAGCGGCTTGCGAACCCCACAGACAGGCGACCGCGAATGCGACACCCTGGAGCGCAAACTGCGCAGCGTTTGACGAGCGTTGTTTCAAAGCACTTCCCCCATGCGCTCGGCCGCCAGTGAACCAGCGGCCGTCAGCCTTCTCTCTGAGCCACCCCTCGCCTGGCCCCAAGGCCAAGCTCGAAAACGGCGGAAACCACAACAGTATCAAGCATATACGCGCGCAAGCTCACGCAGAAGCTGATGATCAGGGGGTGAAATGGTTTGTTTCTGTGCATTGACCACGCTGTTGCCCGTGGACAACGCACCTTTTCACGCCTGAAGCAGGATGCGCAGCATGCGGCGCAGCGGCTCGGCCGCCCCCCACAGCAGCTGGTCGCCAATGGTGAACGCCCCCAGATATTGGTCACCCAGAGCCAGTTTGCGTACCCGGCCGACGGCGATGTTCATGGTGCCGGTCACCGCCACTGGGGTCAGCCCCTTGACCGTGTCCATGCGGTTGTTGGGCACGTAGCTGACCCACGGGTTGTCGCCTTTGATCATGGTCTCGACGTCAGCCAACGGTACGTCGCGCTTGAGTTTGATGGTGAGAGCCTGGCTGTGGCAACGCATGGCACCCACCCGCACACACAGGCTGTCGATCGGTACGGGCGCGATGCCGAAACCAGGGCCACGGCCCAGGATCTTGTTGGTCTCGGCGCCGCCCTTCCACTCTTCCAGGCTGGTGCCGTCGCCACGGTCGCTGTCGATCCAGGGGATCAGGCTGCCGCCCAGCGGCACCATGAAGTTCTGGGTTTCTTCAGCAGACAGGCCACGCTGGGTGGCGGCGATCTGGCGGTCGATGTCCAGGATGGCACTGGCCGGGTTGTCCAGCAGCGGGCGCACAGCCGCATTCAAGGTGCCGTACTGCGTCAGCAGTTCGCGCATGTGCTGGGCGCCACCGCCGCTGGCGGCTTGGTAGGTGGTGGCCGTCATCCATTCCACCAGATCGGCCTTGAACAGCGCGCCCAGGCCCATCAGCATGCAGCTCACGGTGCAGTTGCCACCGATGTAGTCCTTCACGCCCTTGGACAGCGCGGTCTGGATGACCGGCAGGTTGACCGGGTCCAGGATGATCACCGCGTCGTCGTTCATGCGCAGCGTCTTGGCTGCGTCAATCCAGTAGCCCTTCCAGCCCGCCGCGCGCAGCTGCGGGTAGACAGCCTTGGTGTAGTCGCCGCCTTGGGCGGTGATGACCACATCGCAACGCTTTAGCGCCTCAATGCTGTTGGCATCTTGCAGTGTTCGCTCGTTCTTGGCCAAGCCTGCGATGGCCGCCGGCAGAGTGCCACCGGCATTGCTGGTGCTGAAGAACACCGGCTCGATGAGCGCGAAGTCGCCTTCGGCCTGCATGCGGTCCATCAGCACCGAGCCGACCATGCCACGCCAGCCGACCAGGCCAACGCGAGGGTTTGATGAAAGAGCCATTTCAGTTTCGCCTTTGCTACGGACCCCTGGAGTTCCCGGCTCGTTTCGCCGGGGTCCAGAAGTGGGGGCGAGACGGTCCGAGACGCTAGGTCTTGGTAATCGTTTTGGTGGTGGTGCTTTTGCCAACGATGGCAGCAACCACGGCGTCGCCCATCTCGCGCGTGCCCACCTTGGCTGTGCCCGCGCTCCAGATGTCCGGCGTGCGCAAACCCGCGGACAGCACGGCCTTGACGGCCGACTCAATGCGGTCGGCTGCCTGGGCTTGGTTGAGGGAGAAACGGAGCATCATGGCAACAGACAGTATTGTAGCCAGCGGGTTTGCAACTCCCTTACCGGCAATGTCTGGGGCGCTGCCGTGGCTGGGCTCGTAAAGGCCTTTGTTGTTCTTGTCCAACGATGCGCTGGGCAGCATGCCGATGCTGCCCGTGAGCATGGCGGCCTCGTCGGACAGGATGTCGCCAAACATATTGCCGGTGACCACCACGTCAAAGGCTTTGGGCGCCTTGACGAGCTGCATGGCAGCGTTGTCCACATACATGTGCTGCAGCTCCACATCGGGGTACTGCGCATGCACTTCAGTGACCACGTCTTTCCAGAATTGAAAGGTCTCCAGCACATTGGCCTTGTCCACGCTGGTGACCTTCTTGCTGCGCTTGCGCGCCGCCTGGAAGGCCACGTGGGCGATGCGCTCGATTTCAGGCTTGCTGTAGCGCATGGTGTCGAAGGCTTCTTCGGCACCTGGGAAGTGGCCGTCGGTGGCCACGCGACGACCACGGGGTTGGCCAAAGTAGATGTCGCCGGTGAGCTCGCGGATGATCAGGATGTCCAGCCCCGACACCAGTTCGGGCTTCAGGCTGGATGCGTGGGTCAGCTGCTCGTAGCACAGCGCCGGGCGGAAATTGGCAAAAAGGCCCAGGTGCTTGCGTAGACCCAGGATGGCCTGCTCAGGGCGCAAGGGGCGGTCCAGCTTGTCGTACTTCCAGTCGCCCACCGCACCAAAGAGGATGGCGTCGGCGTCTTTCGCCAACTGCAAGGTACTGTCCGGCAAGGGGTGGCCGTGGGCCTCAAACGCCGCGCCGCCGACCAGCGCGGTTTCGCTTTCAAATTTCAAATCGAGCACGTTCAACACGCGAACGGCTTGCTCGACGATTTCAGTGCCGATGCCGTCGCCCGGCAGGATGGCAATCTTCATGGGTGGGGTTCTTTGTCGCTAGGGTGAAGGATGCGGTGCACAAGGCTGTGTTCACAGGCCTTGAAGATCGTGTAGAAAAACATGGCCAGAACGAGGGTGCCCAACAATTCAATCAACTGCCGGACCGAGCCAGTGGCCAGCGCCATCAACCCTTGCTGGGTGATCATGTCCCAGTTGGTGCTGAACATGCTGAAGATGTTCAAAGTGCCAGCGCCAAACAGGCCAAAGCTGCTGCACATCACCACAAAGGTAAGCCAGGGCCGCGTCAGCACACAGCGGTGAAACAGGCGGTTCATGGCAGCCATGTCACATCTGCCGCTGCGCCAGCCAGGGCATGCGAGCCAAGCGCTCGGCTTCAAAGGCCTTGATCTTTTCGGCGTGACGCAGGGTCAAGCCGATGTCGTCAAAGCCGTTGACCAGGCAGTACTTGCGGAAGGGCTGAACGTCAAAAGGCAGCTCGCTGCCATCGGGCTTGACCACCACCTGGCGCGGCAGATCAATGGTGAGCTGATAACCAGGGAAGGCAAACACGTCATCAAACAACTGCGCCACCTGGCTGGCTGGCAAGACGATGGGCAGGATGCCGTTCTTGAAGCAGTTGTTGAAGAAGATGTCGGCGTAGCTGGGTGCGATCAAGGCGCGAAAGCCGTATTGCCCCAGCGCCCACGGTGCGTGCTCGCGGCTGGACCCACAACCGAAGTTGCTGCGCGCCAGCAGCACGCTGGCACCTTGGTAGCGCGGCTGATTCAAGACGAAGTCGGGGTTGGGCTTGCGGCTGGCCGGGTCCTGACCGGGTTCGCCCGGGTCCAGGTAGCGCCAGGCGTCAAACAGATTGGGGCCAAAGCCCGAACGGGCGATCGACTTCAGAAACTGCTTGGGGATGATGGCGTCGGTGTCGACGTTGTCGCGGTCCATCGGCGCGACCAGGCCCTGGTGGGTGGTGAAGGCTTGCATGCTGTTTCTCTCTTTCAGCCGATGCGGCGCACGTCAACAAAGTGGCCGTTCAGCGCGGCCGCGGCGGCCATGGCTGGGCTGACCAGGTGTGTGCGACCACCCGCGCCCTGGCGGCCTTCGAAGTTGCGGTTGCTGGTGCTGGCGCAGCGCTCGCCGGGTTCCAGGCGGTCGGCGTTCATGGCCAGGCACATGCTGCATCCCGGTTCGCGCCACTCAAAGCCGGCGGCTTTGAAAATCTCGTGCAGGCCCTCGGATTCGGCCTGCGCTTTGACCTGCCCCGAGCCCGGCACCACCATGGCCACCCGCACGTTGCTGGCCACACGTTGGCCGGCGCGCTTGACCACCGCAGCCGCTTCACGCAGGTCTTCGATGCGGCTGTTGGTGCAGCTGCCGATGAAGACTTTGTCGATGCGAATGTCGGTGATGGCCTTGTTGGGCTGCAGGCCCATGTAGACCAGGGCCCGCTCAATAGCGTCGCGCTTGATGGCGTCTTTCTCTTTTTCGGGGTCGGGCACGCGGCCGTCCACGCCCACCACCATCTCGGGGCTGGTGCCCCAGGTCACCTGGGGTTGAATCTGTGTGGCGTCCAGCTCCACCACGGCATCAAAGTGGGCGCCGGGGTCGCTTTGCAACGTGGACCAGTACTTCACCGCCTGGTCCCATTCCACGCCCTTGGGGGCGAAGAGGCGACCTTTGCAGTAGGCCAAGGTCTTGTCATCCACCGCCACCAAGCCCGCTCGCGCGCCGGCTTCGATGGCCATGTTGCACACCGTCATGCGGCCTTCCATGCTCAGCGCGCGGATGGCCGAACCGGCAAATTCAATGGTGTAGCCGGTGCCGCCCGCGGTGCCGATCTTGCCGATGATGGCCAGCACGATGTCCTTGGCGGTGACGCCCCGGCCAATCGCGCCTTCGACCTTGACCAGCAGGTTCTTGGCCTTCTTGGCCAGCAGCGTTTGTGTGGCCATCACGTGTTCAACCTCGCTGGTGCCAATGCCGTGGGCCAGCGCACCAAACGCACCGTGGGTGCTGGTGTGGCTGTCACCGCAGACCACGGTCATGCCGGGCAGCGTGGCGCCGTTTTCAGGCCCGATCACGTGCACGATGCCCTGGCGCTTGTCCAGAAAGGGAAAGTAGGCCGCCGCGCCGCTGGCCTTGATGTTGTCGTCCAGCGTGGTGATCTGCAGCTTGCTGATCGGGTCGGCAATGCCGTCATAACCGTCAGCCCAGCCGGTGGTGGGCGTGTTGTGGTCGGCAGTGGCCACGATGCTGCTCACCCGCCACACCTTGCGGCCGGCCAGGCGCAGCCCTTCAAAGGCCTGCGGGCTGGTGACTTCGTGCACCAGATGGCGGTCGATGTAGAGCGTGGCGGTGCCGTCTTCTTCGGTGTGGACAACGTGTTCGTCCCACAGCTTGTCGTACAGGGTTCGGGCGTTCATGGTTTGAATTCTCCTGAAGGCTATTGTCCGGGATCGGGCTGGCCGTGGGCTGACCCAGGCTGCGGGCACAAGGCGTCGACAAAGCGCTGCACCACGGTGGGCAACACCGCCTGGGTGCGCACCGCCAGCAGGTAGTCGCGTTCGGCCCAGGGCTCGTCCAGCGTGAGCACCTGGATGCGAAAGAGCTGCGCAAAACGCTGTGCCACGGCGGCTGGCATCACCGCCACGCCCAGACCGGCTTCGACCAACTGCGCGATGGCATCAAAGCCGCGCACCTGCAGCCGCGCCTTGAGCACCAAGCCCCGGCCTTCGGCCTCGGCACGCATCAGTTCATGCACGGCTGCACCCTGGTGCAGGCCAACGATGTCGTGCTCCAGCAGCGCGTCAAAGCGCACCTTCTTGCGCTTGGCCAAGGGGTGAAGCACGGGCACGATGACGGCCAGCGCGCCATGGCGGTAACGCCAGGTGGTGAGGCGGTTGTCCAGCAGGGGCGGCACGCAGATGCCCACGTCGGCGCGGCCTTCGGCCACGGCAGACTGGACTTCGGCACTGGTCAGATCTTCCAGGCTGATGCGGATGTGCGGGTGGGCTTGCGAAAAGGCAGCCAGGTCCGGCGGCAGACATTCGCTGATGGCACCGGCGCTGGCCGCCACCCGCAGGTGGCCTTTGATGCCGCGCGAAAACTCCACCACTTCGCTTTCCAGCGCGTGCAGGCTGGCGTGCAGGCCGCGCACATGGCGCACCAACGCACGGCCGGCCTCGGTGGGCTCGACACCGCGCGCGCGCCGCACAAAGAGCGGCACGCCCAGGCGCGCCTCCAGGTCCGACAGGCGCTTGCTGGCGGCGGCCAGGGCCAGGTGTTCACGCTCGGCGCCGCGCGTGATGCTGTGGGTGTCGGCGATGGCCAGCACGAGGTTGAGAGTGGTCAAGTCAAAGCGCATGGATTCCCTGCCAACTGCGTAGCCGGGCCGGCAAGGGTGCGAGGTGCTGAAGCCAGTTGCCGTCCCTCACACTGGTGAGCGTGGAAACAACCCTGGTGGACAGCGAGCCGGTAAGCCAGCGCCTGAAAGCACCTCGCAAGCTGAACCATAGCCTTCGCCTTTGGCGTTGTGTTGCGTCAATTATGAATTCTGTCTTCGCCTAGCGCGAAGTCTTTGTTCGATGAAGCAGGACACGGACTGTTGCCCTATTTGTGGCCTTGGCTCCGCACTACCTGCATTACGCTGCTGAAGAGATGAAAAAAGTCCTCATCGGCCTTCTGCTTTCAGGGCTGGGCTTGGCTGCCTACCTCTGCGCGTGGCCGGTACCCGTACAGCCCGTGACTTGGCAAGCGCCCGCAGCCCCAGGCTATGTCGGCGCGCACGCCGTCAACAGCTGGCTGGGCAACCTGACACTGATCCCATTGGGCCAGGAGTCGGGGCCAGAACACGTGGCGCTGGGGCCTGACGGCAAGCTCTATGCCGCCGTGGCCAGCGGCAACATCCTGCGCATGAATCCGGACGGCTCCGAACAAACCGTGTTTGCCCGCACGGGCGGGCGTGTGCTGGGTTTTGACTTCGATGCCAGTGGCCAGCTGATCGCCGCTGATGCCATGCTGGGCCTGCTGGCCATTGACAAGGCCGGCCAGGTCACGCTGCTGAGCAACCAAGTCGCGGGCGACCCCATCCGCTACGCCAACGCCGTGGTGGTGGCCAAAAGCGGCAAGATCTACTTCAGCGACGCCTCCAGGCGTTTTGCGCCGCGTGATTGGGGCGGCACGTTTGAGGCCGCGGTGCTCGACATCCTGGAACAGCAGGCCACGGGCCGCGTGCTGGAATACAACCCCAGCAATCGGCGCACACGCGTGGTGGCCCATGGGTTGAGCTTTGCCAACGGCGTTGCGCTGAGCGATGACGAAAAAACGCTGTTGGTGGCCGAAACGGGCCGCTATCGCATTTGGAAAGTGGCTGTGGACGCGCGTTCCTTGGACGTGCGCCAGCCATCCAAGCTGGCCAGCGTGCTCTTGGATAACCTGCCTGGTTACCCCGACAACCTGATGCGCGGGCAGGTCGGCCTGATCTGGGTGGGCCTGTCAGGCCCGCGCAGCCCCCTGGTCGACCGCATGGCCGATCAGCCCTTTTTGCGCGCGTTGACCTATCGCCTGCCGCGCAAGTTGTGGCCACTGCCCAAGCCCTATGGCCATGTCATTGCCTTCACCGATGACGGGCAAGTGCATGTGGACATGCAAGACCCCAAAGGCATGTACCCACAAAGCACGGGCGTGACTGAAACGACCGATCGGCTTTACTTCCAGAATCTGCACAACAAGGTGCTGGGCTGGAAGTTTCGTTGACGCGCAGACCGGTAGACCGCCCGGGCATTTGCAAAAGACAAAGCCCGGTCCAACCTGGTTGCGATCAGCACGGGTGGCGGCCAGGGCGCCGCCCTTCAACGCTCAGGCTTGCGTGACGCGGGCTTCCAACTGCCGCCTGAGCCCGTCGTCCAAACGCAGCTCGCGGGCCAAGGCGTCCAGGTATGCACGCTCCATGGTGCTGGTTTCATCCACCACCAGCACACTGGCCAGGTAGACCTCGGCGGCCAATTCAGGGCTGGTTGCGCCAGCGGCCACATCAGCGGGTTCAACCGGCCGGCGCAGTTCGGATTCAACCCAGGCACGCACAGCAGGGTCGGCTTCAGAACGGGTGAGTTCGGCTTCCACCAATTGCCGCTCGCGGTCATCCAGATGACCGTCGGACTTCGCGGCGGCAATCATGGCCTTGAGCAACACGCGGCCGTGGGCTTCGGCCTGCGGCGGTGGCAAGGCCAGGGGCAGCGCTGACGCAGCACCGCTGCCGGCCGGTGCGCCTGCGGCGCCAGCCGGCGCAGCAGCCTGTTGCTGCGCCTGCCAGTCGTTGTAGGTCTTCCAGGCCAGCATGCCCAGCGCGGCCACGCTGCCCAGCTTGAGCGCTGAACCGCCGATGCGGCGGCCACCCCGCGTGCCCAGCAACAGCGCCAGCACTCCGCCAGCGGCGGCGCCCTTGGCGTACTTGTCCAGGTCGCCGCGCTCGCGCGCCTGTTGAACGGAACCTCGCGCTTCGTTAACGGCGGAAAGGCCAGTCTTGAGCAACTGGTCAAGCAAGGACTGCGCACTCATGGTGAAGCTCCAAAGCGGTGATGACCCCGGCACTCTAGCGCCGGGCTGGTGTCCTCACCCCAGCTCGGGCCTTAGACGCAGATGGGACCAGAACCCCGCGCACACCGACGGACTGCACTTTGCACCGCTACCACTGCGCCTGGGCGCAGCGGCAGGGGCTGGGGCTGGGTCGATCACATTGCGCCAAATTTGACGTTGATGCCGGTGAACACACCGAGGTCGTTTTTCTTGGCACCGTTGGCTGGCTTGCTGTTGTAGTTGTCCACCAAGCCAACCGACAGGTTCAAGGTGCTGCTGATAGCCACTGCCAACCCAGCCGTGAACTTGGCCATCACGGCCTTGTCA
Source organism: Betaproteobacteria bacterium (assembly GCA_043743835.1). GTDB lineage: Bacteria > Pseudomonadota > Gammaproteobacteria > Burkholderiales > Burkholderiaceae_C > Rubrivivax. Next base: position 13,495 of record JAYTVT010000093.1, on the reverse strand, counting down.
CCCGAAACACCTGGGTAGATTTCCAGACGTTGTTTGAACGACGTGCTGGCCGACAGCGTGTGCGAAGACTCTTCGCCCAAGAACAGGCTGGCGCGCGAGAACGACTTGCCCGTCTTGCCTGCAATGACCTGAGTGGTGTCGTACTCGTCCGTCGAGTACGCGGCGCCACCAAAAACGCTGAACGACATTTCTTTGGTGTCCACCAACTTGTAGCCCAAGCCCGTTGCCAGCGTGCTGCGCAGCGACAGCTTGATCAGGTCGTCGCCTTCCAAGCCCAGCTTGCCAAACACAAACAGCTGCGGCGACAGGTTGTAGTCGTACTGCCCAAACCCGGCCCACTTGTTGGCCGTGGTGCTGTTGACGCCATTGGCTTTGCTGCGCGCGTAGTTGGCGTTGGCACCAAAGCTGAGCTTGTCGGCCGTGGTGGCGCGGGCCATGTCGGCGTTGAGCGACAGCGCGCTGCTGCTGGTGTTGCCCGAGGTCAGCGCCATCGCGGCACCACCCACACCGCGCCACTCGCCGTCAGCCTTGGTCTGAGCCCAAGCTGCGGTCGACGTGATGGCGGCCAGCACCAGGGATGTGTTGCGAACAAAAGAAAATGCAGTCATGTTGACTCCGTGAGAGGGTGAAAGGCGCTCCGTAGCGCACCTCCTCCATGCTAGGAATCAAGCGTGCTGCTGCTGCAAACCTGCCGGCCGGGAAAGCCACAAGCCAAAAGGCTGGGGCCGAATGGCCAAGTGGGCTGCCCTATGGATCACCTGCTGCAGCTGCAGATCTCAGCCCAGCGCCAGCACCACGTCAGGCGGCGCTTGCACCAGTTCAATCAACACCCCTTCCCCACCCAGCGGGAACTCTTCATTGCCCTTGGGGTGGATGAAGCAGATGTCGTGACCCGCAGCACCCTTGCGGATGCCGCCCGGCGCAAAGCGCACGCCGTGTGCGCTCATCCAGGCAACGGCTTGCTTCAGATCGTCCACCCACAGCCCCACGTGGTTGAGTGGCGTGGTGTGAACAGCCGGCTTCTTGTCGGGATCCAGCGGTTGCATCAGGTCCACTTCTACGGCAGTGGGGCCCTGCCCCAGGGCACAAATGTCTTCGTCCACGTTTTCGCGCTCGCTGACAAAGGTACTCTTGACGGTGAGGCCCAGCATGTCCACCCACAGCGCCTTCAGGCGCTGCTTGTCGGGCCCGCCAATGGCGATCTGCTGGATGCCCAGGATGCGAAACGGTTTGCTGCTCATCAGGCAAAACTCAAGATGGGTTGGTCCACCGACAGGCTCTCGCCCTTCTTGGCCATCACCTCGCCCACCGTGCCGTCTTGGGTGGCGACCAGGATGTTTTCCATCTTCATGGCTTCGATGACGGCCAGGCGCTCGCCGGCCACCACCTTTTGACCTGGCTGCACGCTGACATCGGCCAACAAGCCCGGCATCGGCGACAGCAAGAACTTGCTCAGGTCGGGCGGGGCCTTGTGCGGCATCAGCTTGAACAGTTCGGCCGCGCGCGGCAACAGCACCAAGGTTTCAATCTGCGTGCCGTTGTGCGACACGCGAATGCCCAAGGGGTTCTTGACGCCGCTGCGTTCCACCTGAGCGGTGAAGGCCTTGCCGTTGCAGGTGCCGCTCATCAGCAGCTCACCCAGTTTGGTGGTGCTCTGGATGGCAAAGTGGCGTTCGGCAATCACCACGTCGGCCTTGCCCGAGACCGGCTCGAAGGCGTCGATGGTGACCGGGTGGTGTTGATGCTGGCCGTCGGCGCCCAACACCACCACCACCAGGTCAGGCAAAGACACCACGCCATGCCCCGGCAGCTGCCCGCTGATACCGGCCGAGCGCTCGCGCGCCTTGCGCCGCACAAAAGCGGCCAGCGCCACCAGGAACAGCGGGTCGTCGTGCGGCACGTCTTGGGCGCTGAAGCCCTTGCCATAGTTCTCGGCGATGAAGCCGGTGTTGAAGTCGCCAGTGGCAAAACGCGGGTGGGCCAACAGCGCTGCCTGGAAGGGGATGTTGCTGCTGATGCCGCGGATCACAAAGCCATTCAGCGCCTCGCGCATCTTGGCAATCGCCTCGGCCCGGTCGCGTCCGTGCACGATGAGCTTGGCGATCATCGAGTCGTAAAACATCGGGATCTCGCCGCCTTCATAAACCCCGGTGTCCACGCGCACACCGCCGCCTTCGGGCATGGGCTGGGCGGCCTCCATGCTGGTGGCGGGTGGCGCATAACGCACCAAGCGGCCGGTGGACGGCAGGAAGTTTCGGAACGGATCTTCAGCGTTGATGCGGCACTCGATGGCCCAGCCTTCGCGCTTGACTTCGGCTTGTGTCAGCGGCAAGGGCTCGCCAGCAGCCACACGGATCATCAGCTCCACCAGGTCCAGCCCGGTGATGCACTCGGTGACCGGGTGTTCCACCTGCAGCCGTGTGTTCATCTCCAGGAAGTAGAAGCTCTGGTCCTTGCCGACCACAAATTCCACCGTGCCGGCGCTTTGGTACCTGACCGCCTTGGCCAGCTGCACGGCCTGCTCGCCCATGGCCTGGCGGGTGGCGTCGCTGATGAAAGGTGACGGCGCTTCTTCAATCACCTTTTGGTGGCGGCGCTGGATGCTGCACTCGCGTTCGTTCAGGAAGATGACATTGCCCTGCGAGTCGCCCACCACCTGGATCTCGATGTGGCGCGGGCTTTCAACAAACTTTTCGATGAACACGCGGTCGTCGCCAAAGCTGTTCTTGGCTTCATTGCGGCAACTGCTGAAGCCTTCGAACGCTTCTTTGTCGTTGAAGGCCACACGCAAGCCCTTGCCACCGCCACCAGCACTGGCCTTGATCATCACCGGGTAGCCGATGTCTTTGGCGATCTGCACCGCCTGCTCGGGCGAATGGATGGCTTCGTTCCAACCAGGAATGGTGTTGACTTTGGCCTCATTGGCCAGCTTCTTCGAAGCGATCTTGTCGCCCATGGCCGCAATGCTGTAGTGCTTGGGGCCGATGAAGACGATGCCGGCTTCTTCCACGCGGCGTGCAAAGTCTTCGTTTTCGCTGAGGAAACCGTAGCCCGGATGCACGGCCTGGGCGCCGGTTTGCTGGCAGGCCGCAATGATCTTGTCGGCCACCAGATAGCTTTCGCGCGACGGTGCCGGCCCCAGCAGCACGGCTTCGTCGGCCAAGCCCACATGGCGTGCGTCTTTGTCGGCTTCGGAATAGACCGCCACGGTGGCGATGCCCATTTTCTTGGCGGTCTTGATCACGCGGCAGGCGATCTCGCCACGGTTCGCAATGAGGATCTTCTTGAACATGTTGGTCTCCCCCACCATCACAGCGGAATGTTGCCGTGCTTGCGCCACGGGTTTTCCAGCATCTTGTCTTTGAGCATGGCCAGCGAACGGCAGATGCGCTTGCGCGTTTCGTGCGGCTGGATCACATCGTCGATGAAGCCCCGCGCGCCAGCCACAAAGGGGTTGGCAAAGCGGGCCTTGTATTCGGCTTCCTTGGCGGCCAGCTTGGCAGGGTCGCCCTTGTCTTCGCGGAAGATGATTTCCACCGCGCCCTTGGCGCCCATCACCGCAATCTCGGCGTTGGGCCAGGCAAAGTTGACATCGCCACGCAGGTGCTTGGACGCCATCACGTCATAAGCGCCGCCATAGGCCTTGCGCGTGATCACGGTGACCTTAGGGACCGTGCATTCGGCGTAGGCGTAGAGCAACTTGGCGCCATGTTTGATGATGCCGCCGTATTCTTGGGACGTGCCGGGCATGAAACCGGGCACATCGACAAAGGTGATCACCGGGATGCCAAAGGCGTCGCAAAAGCGCACGAAGCGCGCAGCCTTGATGCTGCTCTTGATGTCCAGGCAGCCGGCCAGCACCTGCGGGTTGTTGGCCACGATGCCCACCGTGCGCCCGGCCATGCGGGCCATGCCGATGACGATGTTCTTGGCGTAGTCGGGCTGCAGCTCGAAGAAGTCACCATCGTCCACGGTCTTGAGGATGAGCTCCTTGATGTCGTAGGGCTTGTTGGCGTTTTCAGGCACCAAGGTGTCCAGGCTCATGTCCAGCCGCTCGGCGGGGTCGCCACTGGGGCGCACGGGCACACCGTCGCGGTTGTTCAGGGGCAGGTAGTTGAAGAAGCGGCGCAACATCATCAGCGCTTCCACATCGTTTTCAAAGGCCAGGTCGGCCACGCCGCTTTTGCTGGTGTGGGTGGCCGCACCACCCAGTTCTTCGGCAGTGACTTCTTCGTGCGTCACCGTCTTGACCACCTCAGGCCCGGTGACAAACATGTAGCTGCTGTCCTTGACCATGAAGATGAAGTCGGTGATGGCCGGTGAATACACCGCCCCGCCCGCACTCGGGCCCATGATCAGGCTGATCTGCGGAATGACGCCGCTGGCCATCACGTTGCGCTGGAACACTTCGGCATAACCACCGAGTGAAGCCACACCTTCCTGAATGCGTGCGCCGCCACTGTCGTTCAGGCCGATGACCGGCGCACCCACCTTCATGGCCTGGTCCATCACCTTGCAGATTTTTTCGGCGTGCGATTCGCTCAGCGCGCCGCCAAAAACGGTGAAGTCCTGGCTGTACACAAAAACCAGGCGGCCGTTGATCATGCCGTAGCCGGTGACCACACCGTCACCCGGTATCTTGTTGTCCTGCATGCCGAAGTCGGTGCAGCGGTGCTCGACAAACATGTCCCATTCTTCAAAGGTGCCTTCGTCCAGCAGCAGTTCCAGCCGCTCACGTGCGGTGAGCTTGCCCTTGGCGTGCTGCGACGTTATGCGTTTGGCGCCCCCGCCTTGGCGCGCGGCGCTGCGTTTTTGTTCGAGCTGTTCGATGATGTCGTGCATGGGTTTGTCTCCTCGTTCAATCCATCAAATCCAAAAGTCGACGGGCGGCGACCGAAGCGGCCAGCTGCCCCAGCCGCACCTGCGCGGTGAATTCTGGCAAGGCAGCCGCCACCAGCGCGTGCTGCGCAAAACGTTGGCGCAAACCGGCTTCGATGCGTTCCCACATCCAAGCTTGGTCTTGCTGGTGGCGGCGCTGCTCATAGAGGCCAGCGTCTTGCTGCCGTTGGCGAAACTGCGCCACCATGGCCCAGAACTCGGGCAGCCCGGTGCCTTTCAAAGCGCTGAGCTGCATCACCGATGTCTGGGTGTGGGTGTGCGGCCCCAGAAAGCGCATGGCGCTGGTGATCTGCGCGCGCGCCCGGGTGGCGGCGGCTTCGTCCAGGTCGGCCTTGTTGATCACCACCAAGTCGGCCAGCTCCATCACGCCTTTCTTGATGGCCTGCAGGTCGTCACCGGCGTTGGGCAATTGCAGCAGCACAAACATGTCGGTCATGCCGGCCACCGCGGTTTCGCTTTGGCCCACGCCCACGGTTTCAACGATCACAACGTCGTAGCCCGCGGCTTCACAGACCAGCATCGACTCACGCGTCTTCTCAGCCACACCACCCAAGGTGCCGCTGGCCGGGCTGGGGCGGATGTAGGCGCGCTCTTGCACCGACAGGCGCTCCATCCGCGTTTTGTCGCCCAGGATGCTGCCGCCGCTGAGGCTGCTGCTGGGGTCGATGGCCAGCACGGCCACACGGTGGCCTTGCTCCATCAGGTAGAGGCCCAGCGCCTCGATGAAGGTGCTTTTGCCCACGCCCGGCACGCCGCTCAGCCCCAGGCGAAACGACTGGCCGGTGTGGGGCAGAACCGCATTCAGCAAGGCGTCGGCGCGTTGTCGGTGGTCGGCGCGGGTCGACTCCAGCAGCGTGATGGCCTTGGCCATGGCCCGGCGCTGTGCGGGGCCGGGCGCTGAACGGATGTGATCGACCAGAGCCTGGTCGCTGGGTTGCAGCGGGGCGCTCACACGATGGCCTCATGGTGCAGTCGGCTCAAGCCCGCAAAACGCTGAGGCGTGCGCCAGGCTGGCGGCACTTCGCAGGTGGCCCAGAGTTCTTGGCCGCTGGTGATCAGGCCGTCTCGCACCCGCACGCTGGACTGCACCAGAAAGCGCATGGGCGGGTGGTCCACGCGCGCCATGGACAGCACCCGGCCGTCTTGCAACGCACCCACGCTGAGCAGGTGGATGGTCCAGCCTTCGGGGTACTCGGCGTTGACGGCGATGAAGCAGTCGGCTCCCGTCAGTCGTTCGCTGCTGGCCGGCCAATCGATCACGGCTTCGTCATGCACCAGTTGCCGCGCACCGGCCCAGTCGCGGGCTTGAAAGCGGGCCCAAAGCTGCCTCACCACTTGACCTGGGTTGGTGCACGGCGCACGGCGGTACTCGATGTCAAAGTCGCTGCGGCTGACTTCCACAAACCCCTGGCGCAGATAGAAGCGATTGGCATCGCTGCCCTGCAGCGCAGCGAGCTCCAGCGGCAACTGGCGCCAGTCGGCTTGCGCACAGGCCCAGTCCATCACCTGCGCGCCCAAACCGCGGCCTTGCGCGGTCGGTTCGATGTACAGGTGATCCATGCGCAATGCAGCGGGCTTGGGTCGCAGCGATACACAACCCACCCGTTGACCATCCACCACGATGTGCTGCATGTGCTCTGGCAAAAAAGTGCTGGCAAAGCGCTCGCGCGCACGCTCGGGATCGAAGCGACCCAAGGCTTGCAGGCTGGGCTGCATGGCACGCACCCGCAAGGCCAACAGGGCTTCGAAGTCGGCCGCCACCGCGGGCTGCAAGACCATCGTGCCAAGCTCTTGGACCTGGTGGCCAGGGGCCGCAGCCATGATCAAGCCTGCGCCGCCTTGATCTGCTCGAGCACGTCCTTGGCACTCACCGGAATGGGCGTGCCCGGGCCGTAGATGCCTTTCACACCTGCGTCGTACAAGAAGCTGTAGTCCTGCTGCGGAATGACACCGCCGACAAACACGATGATGTCGTCCGCGCCCTGCGCCTTCAGCGCGGCAATGATGGCCGGCACCAAAGTCTTGTGGCCCGCGGCCAAGGTGCTGACACCCACCGCATGCACGTCGTTTTCAATGGCCTGGCGCGCGCACTCTTCGGCGGTTTGAAACAGCGGGCCGATGTCCACATCGAAACCCAGGTCGGCAAAGGCGGTAGCCACCACCTTGGCGCCCCGGTCGTGGCCGTCCTGGCCCAGCTTGGCGATCATCACACGCGGGCGGCGGCCATGGTCGGTGCCAAAGGCTGCTATCTCGGCCTTGAGCTTGTCCCAGCCCTCGGCGCTGTCGTAGGCGGCTGCATACACACCGGTCACCTTTTGAATGTCGGCGCGGTGGCGCCCGTAGACTTTTTCCAGAGCATCACTGACTTCACCCACGGTGGCGCGCTCGCGCATGGCGGCAATACTCAGAGCCAGCAGATTACCGCTGCCGTCGGCCGCTGCGGCGGTGAGTGCGTCCAGCGCGGCCTGCACTCGGGCGCTGTTGCGGGCGGCCCGGATCTTTTGCAGGCGGGCGATCTGGCCGTCACGCACCTTGACGTTGTCCACGTCGCGGATCTCGATGGCGTCGGCCTTGGCCAACTTGTACTTGTTGACGCCCACGATGACGTCCTTGCCACTGTCGATGCGCGCCTGCTTCTCAGCCGCACTGGCTTCGATCTTCAACTTGGCCCAGCCGCTGTCCACACAGCGCGTCATGCCACCCAGGGTTTCGACCTCTTCGATGATGGCCCAGGCCTTGTCGGCCATCTCTTGCGTCAGGCTCTCCATCATGTAGCTGCCGGCCCAGGGGTCGACCACGCTGGTGATGTGGGTCTCTTCCTGCACGATCAGCTGCGTGTTGCGGGCGATGCGGGCGCTGAATTCGGTGGGCAGTGCGATGGCCTCGTCAAAGCTGTTGGTGTGCAGGCTTTGCGTGCCACCAAACACGGCGGCCATGGCTTCGATGGTGGTGCGCACCACGTTGTTGTAGGGGTCCTGCTCGGTCAGGCTCCAGCCGCTGGTCTGGCAGTGGGTGCGCAGCATCAGGCTCTTGGGCGCTTTGGCGTTGAAGCCTTTCATGATGCGCGTCCACAGCAGGCGCGCCGCTCGCATCTTGGCCACTTCCAGATAGAAGTTCATGCCGATGGCCCAGAAGAAGCTCAGGCGGCCGGCAAACTCGTCCACGTCCAGGCCTTTGGCCATCGCGGTCTTGACGTACTCCTTGCCGTCGGCCAGCGTGAAGGCCAGTTCCAGCGCCTGGTTGGCGCCGGCTTCTTGCATGTGATAGCCGCTGATGCTGATCGAGTTGAACTTGGGCATCTGCTGCGCCGTGTACTCGATGATGTCCGCCACGATGCGCATCGAAGGTTCCGGCGGGTAGATGTAGGTGTTGCGGACCATGAACTCCTTGAGGATGTCGTTCTGGATGGTGCCGCTCAACTGCGCTTGCGAAACGCCCTGTTCTTCGGCCGCCACCACATAACCCGCCAGCACCGGCAGCACCGCGCCGTTCATGGTCATGCTGACGCTGACCTTGTCCAGCGGGATGCCGTCGAACAGGATCTTCATGTCCTCGACACTGTCGATGGCCACGCCGGCCTTGCCCACGTCGCCGGTCACACGTGGGTGGTCGCTGTCATAGCCGCGGTGAGTGGCCAGGTCGAAGGCCACGCTGACACCTTGCCCGCCGGCGGCCAGCGCCTGGCGGTAGAAGGCGTTGCTGTCCTCAGCGGTGGAAAAGCCAGCGTACTGGCGAATGGTCCACGGCCGCACCGCATACATGGTGGCCTGAGGGCCGCGCACAAAGGGCTCAAAGCCAGGCAAGGTGTTGGTGTGCGGCAGGCCAGCGGTGTCGGCCGCGGTGTAGAGCGGCTTGACGACGATGCCTTCTGGCGTGGTCCAGTTCAGGGCCGCCACGTCGCCACCCGGTGCCGACTTGGCCGCGGCCTTGGCCCAATGCTCCAGGCTGGCGGGGTTGAATTCAGCAGCGGGTTTGGGCTGGCTCATGGCGATCTCTGATGCAGTGGAAACGGTGGAACGGTGCCTATGCGGCCATGGGCTGAACTTGAGCATGCGGCGTTGATGACGCCAATGCTGACTTGCCGCGGCGCCTGCATTATGCATAATTATGAATTCAAAAACCCGCTTCAAACTGACATCGCTGCGCTCCACGCGGTGCGGTTTCAAGCTTCACTCCCGGCTTGCCCACTGGACCGTACCCCACCCTTGGCCACCGCTGCAGCACCCGCCCCGCCCAGCCTGAACCGCCGCGCCCTTTACCAGGACGTGGCCGAGCGCTTGCGCCAGCAGATCTTTGCCCGCGAGCTGGAACCCGGCAGCTGGATCGACGAGATGAAGCTCAGCGCCGACTACGGCATCAGCCGCACACCCTTGCGGGAGGCGCTGAAGGTGCTGGCGGTGGAGGGCCTGGTGACGATGAAGCTGCGCCGCGGCGCGTACGTCACCGAGATGTCGCGCGACGACGTGGTGCAGGTCTACCACCTGCTGGCGCTGCTGGAAAGCGACGCCGCCGCGCGCGTGGCAGCACAGGCCAGCACCCAGCAGCTCAGCGAACTGGTTGACTTGCACACGCAGCTTGAAAAGCAGGTGCGCCAGCGCGACGCCTTCTTCGCCGCCAACGAACACTTCCACATGCGCCTGCTGCAGATGGCCGGCAACCGCTGGGCCGAGCAGATGGTGAGTGACCTGCGCAAGGTGATGAAGCTCAACCGCCACCACTCGCTCTTCAAACAAGGGCGGCTGGCGGACTCGCTGGCCGAACACCGCGCACTGATGCAGGCACTGCAAGCGGGCGACGGCCCCGCCGCCGCCCGCTTGATGCGGGCGCATTTTGAGAGCGGCCTGGAAGCCGCGGCCTGAGCGGCTCGCTCAAGTTGCCCGCCCCTTGTCGGGAACCTCAAGGCCAGAGCAAGGCGCTCAGTTCCTCAAAGCTCTGCGCCTCTTGCCAAGCTGGGCAAGCCAACTGGGCTGGCAGGTTGCTGTAGCGGTGCAACAGCAGCAGGCGCAGCAGGGCCTGGCGCTGATGCGCGTTGGGCACCACGCCATAGCCGTCAAAAAAGGCTCGGCAGCGGGCCGCACTGCCAGCAGCCAGAAAAGCCAACGGGCCCAGCCAGTCGTATTCGCGCGGGCCCACCAGGCCGTCGCCAAAGTCATACATGCCAACCAGATCAGGGCCCTGAACCAACAGGTTCATGGGGGTGTACTCGCCGGTCAAGATCACGTCCGCTCCGTTGGGCAAGGGACCCTGCAAGAAGGCGTCCAGCTGGGGCAAGAGGTGGCTGGGCAAGCCCGTGCGCAGCTGACGGGCGTGTACGCGCTGCCGTTGGGTTTCGATGAAATCGGGCCAGCTTGGTGCCAGCGGCCTCATCGCGTCGACAGGCAAGGCATGAACCTCCGCCGCCAGCGTTCCCAGCTGGAACAAGAGCGCGCATTTCTGCGCCTCGTCCAGCTTGGGCCATGCCTCGGTCATGCCGCCGCCTTCCAACTGGCTCATCACCAGATAGGGCCAGCCTTCGCGCTCGCCTGTGCTGCGCAGCTCAGGCGTGGGAATCGACAGCCGTCCCGCCAGCACTTGCAGCGCCGCACATTCGAAGTTGTAGTGGTCACGCAGAAACGGCGGATAGAGCTTGATGACCAATTCCTTGCCCAGCAAAGCAACCAGCACCGTGCCTTCGCTGACCTGCCGCGCCGGCTCTGCGCTGTACCGAGCGGCGATCGAGGACATCACTTGGCACCATGCAGTGGGCTCGTCGTGGAGCGCGTCAAATTCGGCCACGGTGGGCGTTGGGGGCAAAGTCTTCAAGCTCATCCGCAGGTCCCATGATGGCAATGGCGGCACTCTAAACGCCGTCAGCTGCCCGGTTCAACGGGCCCAAACAAAAGGCCACCCGCAGGTGGCCTTGGTGAACCGAGCCGCCCGCCTGCGAAGGCGGGCCGCGCGCCCATCAGCGCTGGCCAATGGGCAGCACCTGCCGTGCCGGCGAACCCACAAACAACTGGCGCGGACGACCGATCTTGTACTCGGGGTCGCCGATCATTTCATTGAGCTGCGCAATCCAACCCACCGTGCGCGCCAACGCAAAGATGGCGGTGAACAGGCTCACCGGGATGCCGAGTGCGCGCTGCACGATGCCGCTGTAGAAGTCGACGTTGGGGTAGAGCTTGCGGCTGACGAAGTAGTCGTCTTCCAGCGCGATCTTTTCCAGCGCCATGGCCAACTTGAACAGCGGGTCGTCGTGCAGGCCGGTGGCTTCCAGCACTTCGTGGCAGGTCTCGCGCATCAGCTTGGCGCGCGGGTCGTAATTCTTGTAGACGCGGTGGCCAAAACCCATCAGCTTGACGTTGGAGTTTTTGTCTTTGACCTGCTTGATGAACTCACCGATCTTTTCCACGCCGCCGTTGCGCTGGATGTCGCCCAGCATGTTCAGCGCCGCTTCGTTGGCGCCACCATGCGCCGGTCCCCACAGGCAGGCCACGCCCGCTGCAATGGCCGCAAACGGGTTGGTGCCCGAGCTGCCGCACAGGCGCACGGTGGACGTGCTGGCGTTTTGTTCGTGGTCGGCGTGCAGGATGAAGATGCGGTCGATGGCCCGCACCAGCACCGGGTTGGGCTCGTACTCTTCACACGGCGTCGCAAACATCATGCGCATGAAGTTGGCGCTGTAGCTGAGGTCGTTCTTGGGATAGACGAAGGGCTGACCGATGCCGTACTTGTAGGCCATGGCCACCAGCGTGGGCATCTTGGCAATCAGGCGAATGGCGCTGATGTCGCGGTGCTGTGGGTTATGGATGTCGGTGCTGTCGTGATAGAACGCCGACAGGGCACCCACCAGGCCCGTCATCACTGCCATCGGGTGCGCGTCGCGGCGAAAACCGCGCAAGAAAAACTGCATCTGCTCGTTGACCATGGTGTGGTTGGTCACGAGCTTGGTGAAGTCGGTCTTCTGCGTGGCGTTGGGCAGGTCGCCCTTGAGCAGCAAGTAGCAGGTTTCCAGGAAGTCGCAGTTCTGGGCCAGCTGCTCAATGGGGTAGCCGCGGTAGAGCAGCTCGCCTTTGTCGCCGTCAATGTAGGTGATGGTGCTGTTGCACGAGGCCGTGCTCAGAAACCCTGGGTCGTAAGTGAACTTGCCGCTTTGCGCGTACAGCTTGCGGATGTCGATGACATCGGGGCCGATGCTGCCCTTGTAGATGGGCAGGTCCATGCTGGGGCTGCCGTCACTGAACGACAGCGTGGCTTTCACGTCGGAGGGAGTCATGTCACTAGGCCTTTCTGGTTGTGTGAGGCACAGGATGCTGGCGCCTGAACGCCCACTGGGGCGCTCCTCATCAGGGCCAACACCTCGCGAACTTCGGGTGTGTCGACCTCGCCCTGCAGCTCCTTTCGGGACAGCAACAGGTCCAACAGGTCGTTATCGGCCAGGTCCATCAGGGCTGTAAGCCCGGCGGCCTGCCTGTTCGTGATCGTCTCCTCGTGCTGGCGGAAAAAGCGCTCGATGAACAGGTCGTTTTCAAGCAAGCCGCGCCGGCAACGCCAACGCAGCTTGCTCAAACCCCTCTCGTTCAGCCTGTCTTGCATGTGGACTAGATGGCGCGCCGAACCATCAACTCTTTGATCTTGCCAATCGCCTTGGTGGGGTTCAGGCCCTTGGGGCACACGTCCACGCAGTTCATGATGGTGTGGCAACGGAAGAGCCGGTAGGGGTCCTCCAGGTTGTCCAGGCGGCCCGCGGTGTCGTGGTCGCGGCTGTCGGCAATGAAGCGGTAGGCCTGCAGCAAGCCGGCGGGGCCCACGAACTTGTCGGGGTTCCACCAGAAGCTGGGGCAGCTGGTGGAACAGCTGGCGCACAGAATGCACTCGTACAAGCCATTGAGCTCGTCGCGTTCCTCGGGCGATTGCAGGCGCTCTTTTTCGGGCGGCTGGGTGTCGTTGACCAGGTAAGGCTTGATGCTGTTGTACTGCTTGAAGAACAGCGTCATGTCGACGATGAGGTCGCGGATGACCGGCAGCCCTGGCAACGGCTTGAGCACGATGGTGCCCGGCAGCGTGCGCATGTTGGTCAGGCAGGCCAGGCCGTTCTTGCCGTTGATGTTCATGGCATCAGACCCGCACACGCCTTCGCGGCAGCTGCGCCGGAAGCTGAGCGTGGGGTCCACCGCCTTGAGCTTGTTCAGTGCGTCGAGCAGCATGCGCTCGTTGCCGTCGAGCTCAACCTGCAGCGTCTGCATGCGCGGCTTTTCGTCGTTGTCAGGGTCGTAGCGGTAGATCTGGAAGGTGCGCAGTGTCATGTCGGTTCTACCTGGTCAGAAAGTCCGCACTTTGGGCGGCACGGATTCCACCGTCAGCGGCTTGAGCTGCACCGGCTTGTAGTCCAGGCGGTTGCCCTCGCTGAACCACAGGGTGTGTTTCATCCACACCTCGTCGTTGCGGCCGGCTGGGTGTTCGGGCGTGTCGGAGTAATCGTCCACGGTGTGGGCGCCGCGGCTTTCTTTGCGTGCGGCGGCCGACACGATGGTGGCCAAGGCCGACTCGATCAGGTTTTCAACCTCCAGCGCTTCGATGCGCGCAGTGTTGAAGATCTTGCTTTTGTCTTTGAGCC
>JAYTVT010000092.1:0-43336 GCA_043743835.1 Betaproteobacteria bacterium | reverse complement strand
GGCGGCCAGGTGGTAGGCCAGGCGCGCCGCCAGCAGCAGCCACAGCACAGTGTGCACGCGCCCCAGGCGGCCGCTGCGGTAGAGCGCGAACATACCGGCATAGAACAGCAACTCGACTTCGAGCGTCCAGTACACGCCATCGACATGCGGGATGCCGAACAGGCCATGGATCATCATCAGGTTGCCCACCGCGTCGTTGGCCGACACCAGCTTGCCCGGCAGGCCCAGCGCCTGCGTGATGGCGAATGTCAGCGGCACGGCGGCCCAGTAGGCCGGGAACAGGCGCGAGAAGCGGGAAACCACGAAGTCCAGCGGGCGCCTGGTGCGCTGCAGCGTCATGAAGATGACGTAACCGCTGATGATGAAGAACAGGTTCACGCCGTAATGGCCGTGGCGGGCGTCGAAGAACGGCGCCACTCCCATGGGGTACAACTCGTCAATGCGCCAGGTGTAGTGGAAGAGCAAGACCGCCACGGCGGCGACACCGCGCAGGGCGTCGATTTCGCCCACGCGCGGCGCGGAGGCTTGTGGAGTTGACATGGTGCGGGCGCAGTTGGGCTGCGGCCATCGTAGTCGAAGCCTGTGGCCGGCGTGCCCCGCGCCGGCCCTCAAATCGCGACGCAAATCACCCCGCGCGGTCGGGCCAGCGGCGAACCCCTAAAATGTGCGGTTGGCCCGAGTTTCGCCGGGCCGCACCTTCCCACCGCAGCACCCAAGGACAGACCCCGTGTTCATCTCCACCGCCCATGCCCAGACCGCCCCGGCCGCCGCTGCCGGCGGCGATACCCAGTCGACCCTCTTCAGCATGCTGCCGCTGGTGCTGATGTTTGTGGTGCTGTACTTCATCATGATCCGCCCACAGATGAAGAAGCAGAAAGAGCACAAGGCCATGATCGACGCCATTGCCAAGGGTGACGAAGTCATCATCGCCGGCGGCATCATGGGTCGCGTGGCCAAGATGGGCGACAGCTACTTGCACATCGAAGTGGCCAACAACGTCGAGGTTCAGGTGCAGCGCGCTGCCGTGGTCCAGGTGCTGCCCAAGGGCACGTTCAAGTAATCCGCAGGCCCCGGGCCTTGCCGCGGCGCTGCCGCGCGCCTGGGGTTGGCCAAGGAATTTTTGATGAACCGCTACCCTTTGTGGAAGTACGCCATTCTTGGCGTCGCGCTGCTGGTCGGCCTGCTGTACACGGTGCCCAACTTTTATGGTGAAGCACCGGCCGTGCAGGTCTCGGGCGGCAAGTCCACCGTCAAGGTCGATTCGGCCATGGTGGCGCGGGTTCAGCAACTGCTGACGGACGCCAAGATCTCGGCCGACTTTGTGCAGTTCGACGGCAACTCGGTGCGGGCCCGTCTGCCCGACACCGACACCCAGATCCGGGCCAAGGACACGCTGGTCAAGGCGCTCAACCCCGACCCGGCCGACCCGCGCTACATCGTGGCGCTGAACCTGGTGTCGCGCTCGCCCGAGTGGATGGCCAAGGTGCGAGCCCTGCCCATGTACCTGGGGCTGGACCTGCGCGGGGGGGTTCACTTCTTGATGCAGGTAGACATGCGCGCCGCGCTCAAGCAGCAGGTGGACACCTATGGCAGCGACGCCCGCAACGCGCTGCGTGAAAAGCGCATCCGCTTTGCCGGCATCACGCGCGAGAGCGACGGCCTGACGGTGAACCTGCCCGATCCGACCGTGGCCAACGCTGCGCGCGACCTGCTGCTGGACCGCCTGCCCTCGATGCAATGGACGGTGGAACCCGGCGTAGACGGCGCCAAGCTGGTGGGCAAGTTGTCGGCCAAGGCCATCACCGAGATTGGCAAGCAGGCGGTGACGCAAAACATCGAAACCTTGCACAAGCGTGTCAACGAACTCGGCGTGGCCGAGCCGGTGATCCAGCAGCAAGGGCCGGACCGCGTGGTGGTGCAGCTGCCGGGTGTGCAAGACACCGCGCGGGCCAAAGACATCATCGGCCGCACGGCCACGCTGCAGTTCCGCCTGGTGGAAACCGACAGCGCCGCCGCGGCCGAAACCGTGCCGCAGCGTCTGGCGGTGGGCGAGACCGTGGCGCGCACCGTGGGTTTGAAGCGCGATGTGATTGCCACTGGCGAGCAGCTCAAACAGGCCAGCGCCGGCATCGACAAGGACCAGCGCCCCATGGTCAGCGTGCGGCTGGACGACGTGGCCGGGCGCAGCATGCGCAACACCACGCGCGAAAACCTGGGCAAGCCCATGGCCATCGTGCTTTACGAAAAAGGCAAGGGCGAGGCCATCTCGGTGGCCACCATCCAAGGTGAGTTTGGTACTGACTTCCAGATCACCGGCAACTTCACGCCGCAGGAAACGGCCGACATGGCGCTGCTCACCCGCGCCGGTGCGCTGGCCGCGCCGATGGACATCATCGAAGAACGCACCATCGGCCCCAGCCTGGGCGCCGACAACATCGCCAAGGGCTTTGACAGCGTGATGTATGGCTTTGCCGCCATCGCCGTGTTCATGTGCGCCTACTACCTGCTGTTTGGTGTGTTCAGCACGGTGGCGCTGGCCTTCAACCTGTTGTGCCTGGTGGCGGTACTGAGCATGCTGCAGGCCACACTGACACTGCCGGGCATTGCCGCCATTGCCTTGACGCTGGGTATGGCGATTGACGCCAACGTGCTGATCAACGAGCGGGTGCGCGAAGAGTTGCGCGGCGGCGCTTCGCCACAAATCGCCATCGAAACTGGCTACGAAAAAGCCTGGGGCACCATCCTGGACTCCAACGTCACCACGCTGATCGCGGGGGTGGCGCTGCTGGCCTTTGGTTCGGGCCCGGTGCGCGGCTTTGCGGTGGTGCATTGCCTGGGCATTTTGACCAGCATGTTCTCGGCCGTGATGTTCTCGCGCGGCTTGGTCAACCTCTGGTACGGCCGCCAAAAGCGCTTGAAGTCGGTTTCCATTGGGCAGGTCTGGCGCCCGGATGGCGGCACGGCCAACAAGGCCATTGCCGACGAAGCCCAAAGCTGAACGGGAGACAAGAACATGGAATTTTTCCGCTTCAAAAAAGACATCCCGTTCATGCGCCATGCGCTGGTGCTGAATGTCATTTCCTTCATCACCTTTGCGCTGGCGGTGTTTTTCCTGGCCACCCGCGGTTTGAATCCGTCGATCGAATTCACTGGCGGCACCTTGCTGGAAGTGAACTACGTCCAGACGGCCGACATCAACAAGACCCGCATCACGGTAGACGCCATGGGTTTTGGCGAAGTGCAGGTGCAGAACTTTGGCACCTCGCACGACGTGCTCATCCGCCTGCCGGTTCGGCGCGACGTCAAGCAAACCGAGGTTGCCGATCGGGTGTTTGCACAGCTGTGCAAGGCCGAGACGGGCACCGTAGGCACCAAGCAGTACACCACCCCGCAGGGTGAGCAGGTCAGCCGCCCCAGTTGCACCACAGCCGACGGCAAAGAGCCGCTGACCCTGGCCCGCACTGAGGCAGTGGGTGCCAGCGTGGGCGCCGAGCTCTACGAAAACGGCGCCCTGGCGCTGGCCGTCACCGTGCTGGGCATCATGGCTTACTTGGCGGTGCGCTTTGAGTGGAAGTTTGCGGTGGCCGGCATCATCGCCAACCTGCACGACGTGGTCATCATCCTGGGCTTCTTTGCCTTCTTCCAGTGGGAGTTTTCACTGGCGGTGCTGGCGGCGATCCTGGCGGTGCTGGGTTATTCGGTCAACGAATCGGTGGTGATCTTTGACCGCGTGCGCGAAACCTTCCGCCGCTTTCGCAAGCTGACCACCCCGCAGGTGATCGACCACGCCATCACCAGCACCACCAGCCGCACCGTCATCACCCACGGCAGCACCCAGATGATGGTGCTGAGCATGTTGATCTTTGGCGGCCCCACGCTGCACTACTTTGCCGTGGCGCTGACCATCGGCATCTTGTTTGGTATCTACTCGTCGATCTTTGTCGCCGCCGGTATCGCGATGTGGCTGGGTGTCAAGCGCGAGGACCTGATCAAGGTAGGGGCCAAGGAAGCCGATCCCAACGACCCCAACGCCGGGGCGGTGGTGTAGAGTGAGACGGATCCTCACTTCGGTTGTCCGCAGCACCTGACATGGCCACCAGCGCCTCGCCCGACTCCATTGCCGGCCAGGCGCGGCGGCTCTACACCGAAGAGCTGGTCAAGGGCCTCACGGGGCTGGTTCAGGCCGTCATGGAAGCCTCCAGCAATTTGCTGGACAAGCCCTCAGAGCACAGCGTGTTTCAACGCCGCCGTGATCTGGTTCAAGGCCTGAAGAAGGGTGCCCAAGGCTGGCACCGGGGCATGGTCACGGGTTTGCGCAAGGTGCTGCAAAACGGCGTGTCGGCGTCGCGCCCTGGGGATCTGCCGCCCCCGGGCAGCAACCGCGACGCCCTGACCCTGGTGCCCGACGACACCATCGAACTGGAAATCGTCACCTCGCGCCTGGCGCTGGCGGTGATGGACAAGGCCTCGTGGGAGTTTGCAGACCTGCGCTCTCGGGTGGCTCACCTGGAAGGCCGCGGCGAACTGGACCCGCACGACATGCTGCGCGCCCACGTGCTGTCGCGCATCATTTTTGATGCTTGGCGCGCAGCGGGCTTGAACCTGGAAGGTTGGCGCGAAATGCAGCCCACCTTGCATGACGAAGTGGCAGTTCTGGTGGAAGAGTCGTACCACGAGACCAACCGCTGGTTGATGGAGCAGAAGGTCTTGCCCGAGGTGGACCTGCGGCCTTTCATCAAACGCTCGCGCACGCACCCCAACGCCAACCTGGGATGGGGTGGGCAGGGTGGCAGTTTTGCGGGTGACAACCCGTCGTCGGCAGCCATGGCTCTGGGTGCACCGTCGGAATATCCCAGCTCGGCCGGCTTTGCGGCGCCGGGGCGCGGGCCCGGCTGGTCGGGCAGCCACTCGGGTGCGCACTCGGGTGGCCGCGGCAGTGTGGGTGAAGAAACCCGCATGATGACCCGGGCCGCGCCTTTGGCGCGCAGCCGCGAGCACGCCGAGGCCGTGTTGGGCCGTCTGAACCGCTTGATCGGCCGCCACGTGCCGCAGTTTGCGGCTTCAACCCGGTCGCAGCAGCTGGAGCGCCCCGCGCCCGTGCTCTCGGCCGGCTTGGCCCGAGCCATTGATTCGGCGGAGCAGGGCATACGCCAACGCTTGACCGCTTCGTCTCAACGCAGTGAGCAGGCGGTGACCACGCCCGTGCTGCTGGAAGAACTGCACCAGCGCAAGCAGGTGTTGAAAAAGGCGGCTGCTTCACCGGAAGAGCGCGCCACCATCGAGATCGTGGCCTTGCTGTTCCAGAGCATCCTGACCGAAGACCGCATTCCGGCCGCCGTGCGCGTCTGGTTTGCCCGATTGCAAATGCCGGTCTTGCGCGTGGCAGTCACCGAGCCTGACTTTTTTGCCACCATCGACCACCCGGCCCGGCGCCTGATCGACCGCATGGGCGCCTGTGTGATGGGTTTTGACAGCGCCGCCAGTGGCGTGGGCGCGGCGCTGGAAAAAGAAGTCAAGCGCATCGTGCAGGTGGTCGAGGCCTACCCCGACACCGGCCGTCGGGTGTTCCAGACCGTGCTGATTGAGTTTGAAAAATTCTTGGAGCACTACTTCAAGAACGAAAACGAGATGACCAAGCGCGGGGTCTCGCTGGCCCAGCAGGTCGAGCAGCGCGAAACGCTGGCCATTCAGTACACCATCGAGCTGCGCCGCATGCTCAATGAAGTGCCGGTGCAAGAGGGCGTGCGCCAGTTCTTGTTCCATGTCTGGGCCGACGTGTTGGCCACCACCGCGGTGCGCTACACCGCCCAGGGCGAGCAGACCAAGGCCATGAAACGCGCCGCCGCCGATCTCATCTGGAGCGCCAGCGCCAAGGTCACCCGCGAAGAGCGAGCCGAAGTCATACGCCGCCTGCCGCTGCTGCTGAAGAGCCTGCGCGAAGGCATGCTGGCGGCCGGCATGGACGCGGCCAAGCAGGACGAACACATCCAGCAGCTGAACAACTCGCTGGCCGCAGCCTTCACCGCCAAGGCCGCGGTGATTCCCGACGAGCGCCTGCGCGAGCTGATGGAGCAGCTGGAAACCCTGGAAGAACTGCTGCCTGACGCGGCCGATGTTGAGATTGACGAGTCGATGGTGCTCGACCTGTCAGGCCACCAAAGCAGCGAGCTGGAAGTGGTGCTGGAAGGTGGCTCCATGCCCACCCCGGCCATGGTGGCCTGGGCCCGCGAGCTGCAAGTGGGCAGCTGGTACATGCTGGACCGGGGCGGCCACACCGAACCGGTGCAGCTGACCTGGCACGGTCTGCGCAAGCAGCTGTCTTTGTTTGTCACGCCGCAAGGCCGTTGCGTGCTGTTTCAGCAGCACCGGCTGGCGTCCTTCCTGCAGGCTGGGCTCATCGTGCCGGCGCAGGACGAAGCCCTTACGGTGCGCGCCACACGCAGTGCGCTGGCCAAGTTGGACGTGGATGCTTCTCGGCTGCTGAGCTGAGCTGAGCTGCGGCGGCCCCTGAGGGCCAGGCCGCCAGTAAATGGCTCAGTGAATGGAGCGGTCTTCCGAGTCGACGAAGAGCTCGTCCAGAATCAGCGCGTCAGGCTCTTCGCCCAGGCTCCAGAAGACCATCAGCACGATGATCTTCAGGTCTTCCAGGTCCATCGGGCCGTTGCCCACTGCCAGCGCGCGGTCGATGACCATTTCGCGCATGGGCGGCGTCAACACACCCGACGATTCCAGGAAGGTGATGAACCCCAGTGACTCGTCGCCCAGGATCTCGCGCTCCTGATCCACGTAGATGCGGATGCTGCCTTGCACCGGACTGCCTGTGCAGGCTTCGGCGCTGGTGGCCAGGCCGTCCAGCCAGCGCAGCGCGTCCTGAATCTCTTCAGGCTCGAAGCCCACGGCACTGAGCTTGCGCTTGAGCTGCTTGGGCTCAGGGCAGGCGTCGGGGCGCCAGTAGTTCTCGTAGAGATAGACCAAGACCTCGAACATCAACCCACTATACCCGAGCACTTGCGTGCCTTGACTGCACCTTCGGCATGCAGCGGTGCGGCCATCAGCTAGAGACAGGAAAGTGGTGGCGAAAGGTCATCCGTGATGGAGCCTTTGGTAGAGGCCACCCGGCAGGCGGGCCACCTGGCCGTTGAGCTCCAGCGTCATCAACTGGGCCGACAGCAGGTGGCCCGCCAGCCCCGTTCGCGCCATCAAAGCGTCCAACGTTACCGGGTCGTAGCCCAGTGCGGCCAGCAGAGGGTCGGGGACGGGCTGTGCTTGCTCGTCAAGGTCAGTCAGGGGCAGCTGCACGGGCAAGCCCTGGCTGGGTTGCAACTCTTCCAGGATGTCCTGCGCACTCTCCACCAGCTTGGCGCCCTGTTTCAGCAACCAATGACAGCCCTTGGCTTGCGGGGCATGGATGGAACCAGGCACGGCGAACACCTCACGGCCGGCCTCGGTGGCCAGCCGCGCTGTGATCAGCGAGCCCGACTGCAGGGCGGCCTCCACCACCACCGTGCCCAGGCTCATGCCGGCAATGAGCCGGTTGCGCATGGGAAAGTGTTCGGCCAGCGGCGGGGTGCCGGGGGCAAACTCGCTGACCAGGGCTCCGTGGCCGGCAATGCGGTGAGCCAAGGCTCGATGGCTGGCGGGATAAACGCGGTCGAGCCCAGTGCCCACCACCGCCACAGTGCCTGCGGCGCCTGCCAGTGCGCCTTCATGCGCGGCAGCGTCGATACCCTGCGCCAGACCCGAAAAAATGACCCAGCCCTGCTCGCTGAGGGCCCGGGCGAAGGCTTTGGCGTTGGCGACACCTTGCGGGCTGGCACGCCGGCTGCCCACGATGGCAACCCCCTGTTGGTTCAGCTTGCTCAGGTCACCCTGCACGTAGAGCAGCAGCGGTGGATCCGCGGTCTGCAAAAGCAGCGGTGGGTATGCCGCATCGCCCAGCGCCAAGGCGACGCGATCGGGCCCGCCGCTCAACCATTCTTGAGCGGCTGCCAGCCGAGGCTCAAATTCTGCGGGGACTTCGCTCAGGGCCAGCGCGGTCGGGCTGTCGACCAAGCCACGCCAGGTGGCGGGTGCGCAGGCAAAAACGCCACTGGGGGACCCGCAGGCTGCCAGCAAGCGCCGGGCTGTGCCACGGCCAACGCCTGGGGTTTCCAGCAGGCGAAACCAGGCCGCAAACTCTTCCGCGGTCAGCACCGCAGCGGCTCAGGGCTGCATGAACCGGTCGCCGGCCTTCACCGGGCCTTGAACGTTCAGGATCAAGGCGTAGGACACGCGCTCAAAGACGCGGAAGACAAACAGCAAACCGTGGCGTTCGTCGGGCAATCGCATGGCCGCTTTGTCGGCAGAGGTTTTGTCCACTGCCGGAACACCCGCGCGCATCAAGGCCAGCACATGGCCCCGTTCCATGTTGTCGCGCTGACCCCGGTTGATCACCACCACCTGGTTTTGCCCGCCCTGCAGCCCGTCGCCATAGATGGACACAACTTGGCCTTCAACCGGAGACGATGGTGGGCGTGGCACGTAGGCCACCAGCTCCTGTTGCGGCACGGGAGACAGCCGGTCGCCCACCACGGCCTCGAGCCGGGTGCTGGTGACCTTGAAGGTGGCTGGAACCAGCACTGGTTTGCCGGCCACGGTGGAGGTCTCTGACGGACGCGTGACTTCTGCGGTGCCGACGTAGCGGCCCTCAAAGCCCAGGACTTCGGACGTGCTGGGGTCGCGCAAAGGCTTGAGCTCGCGGAACAGGCGGAAGTCGCGTGCTCCGGACAAGTCTCCGCGCACATAGGCGGTTTCGCCACGGGAGACCATCACCCGGCCTTCTTGGGTGGCCACGATGCGGGGTGCCTGATCGAGTTCGTTGCCATTGAAAACGACAGCCTCGTTCAGGAAGGGGCCGATCAGGTGCAGCGGGATGCTGGCGATGGCCCCGTTTTCCAGCAATTCGCTGCGCACCCGCGGCGACAGTCGCACGGTGTTGGTGGGCGCTTGGCCGGTGCTGCCACCAGCCAGGCGCAGCGTGGCGCGGCCGTTGGACTTGTCCAGCACCAACATCTGGCCTGGATAGATCAGGTGCGGGTTGCGAATCTGCTGCAGGTTCATGCCCCACAGCTCGGGCCAGCGCCAGGCGCTCTTCAGGAACAGGCCCGAAATGCCCCAGAGCGTGTCGCCGGGTTGCACGGTGTGAGAGTCCGGTGCATTCGGCGCCAGGTCAGACAGAGCGACCCCGGCTTGGGCTACCCGCTGGGCGGTGTCGCGCCATTCGGGCGTGACGGGCAAGCGGCTGGTTTGCGCCAGGGCTTGAGGCAGCCCGGTGAGTAGGCTCGCACCGGCACCGGTCAAGGCGCCAAAACGAAGCAGGGCTCGGCGGCGTTGGAGTTCGTTGAAGCTCATCACGCTTGTGGTTCTCCGGACGGCGGGGTGGTCAATGCCAAAATGCCGACTACTGATTCCTTGCCCAAGTCAACCCGATGGGCTGATGGGGCGACGGACCGAGTGGTGTTGCCCATTCGGCCAAGAACACCATCGACACTGCGGCGACAATGCTCATATGGTTTCACAGATTCTGCCCGTAAACCCTTGATGCCGCAAACAAAGTAAGCCCCGCAACCCGCGCCCGTGAGCCCCTTCACGGGCCCGCGCGTTGTGTAGGGTCCACAGCTGTTGCCAGCTGTTTCTCAACCCTTGCCCACTGAACCCCTTTCGTCATGGCCCGATTGACCATCCTGCGCTACCCCGATCCACGCCTGCACACCGTGGCCAAACCCGTTGCGGCGGTTGACGAGCGCATCCGCCAGTTGGTGGACGACATGCTGGAAACCATGTACGCCGCCGATGGCGTGGGCCTGGCCGCCACCCAGGTGGACGTGCACGAGCGTGTCATCGTCATGGACACCTCAGAGCAGCACGACCAGCCTGTGGTGCTGATCAACCCCAAGCTCACCTGGCAGAGTGAGGAGTTCGCCGTTGCGGAAGAGGGTTGTTTGTCGGTGCCACTGGTGTTTGACCGCGTGGAGCGACATGCGCGGGTGCAGGTCGAGGCGTTGGGCCGTGACGGTGCCGTCTTCAAGTTGGACGTTGAAGGGCTGACCGCCGTTTGCGTGCAGCACGAGATGGATCACCTGCTGGGCAAGGTGTTTGTCGAATACCTGAGCCCACTCAAGCGCGACCGCATCCGAACCAAGATGCTGAAAAAGGCCCGCGACACCGAGCGCGAGCGCTGATCGGGCAGGCATGAAACTGGCCTTTGCCGGTACGCCCGGGTTCGCCCGCGTGGCCTTGGCGGCCTTGCAGGCCGCTGGGCACGAGATCGTCTTGGTCTTGACCCAACCCGATCGGCCGGCAGGGCGTGGCCTGAAGTTGCAGGCGTCGGCTGTCAAGCAGCAGGCCGTGCAATCAGGGCTGCCGTTGGCCCAACCGCGCAGCCTGCGCCTGGACGGCAAGTACGCTTTGGACGCCGCCGAAGCGCAGGCGGCCTTGCAACGCGCCGCGCCGGAACTGATGGTGGTGGCTGCTTATGGCTTGATCCTGCCGCCCTGGGCGCTGGCCCTGCCCCTCTTGGGCTGCTTGAACATCCATGGCTCGCTGCTGCCGCGCTGGCGAGGTGCTGCGCCCATTCACCGGGCCATCGAGGCGGGGGATACCTGCACCGGCATCACCATCATGCAGATGGATGCGGGGCTGGACACGGGCGACATGCTGCTGAAACAAGCCGAACCGATCCGCACCGACGACACCACGGCCACGCTGCACGACCGATTGGCGGCCTTGGGCGGCGAGCTCATCCAAACCGCGGTGCAGCAAGCGCAAACGGGCACCCTGAGAGCCCAGCCGCAACCGGCCGAAGGTGTGACCTACGCCCACAAGATCGACAAGTCCGAAGGGCTGTTGCAGTGGACAGAACCTGCCACCGTGCTCGAGCGCCGGCTGCGCGCTTTTGACCCGTTTCCCGGCTGTAGCGCCGAATGGGGCGGGCAAACCGTGAAGCTGTGGCGAGCCAGCGTGGTGCCAGGACTGGGCCGCCCAGGGCAGGTGTTGGAGGCCCAAGGCGACCGCCTGGTGGTGGCCTGCGGCGAAGCGGCTTTGGCGGTGCGCGAGATGCAGTTGCCTGGGGGCAAACGAATTGGCGCGCGCGAATTCCTGCAAAAGCACGCCTTGGCGGCGGGCTGACGCTGGCTTCGATCAGAAAAGTTCAAGTGCAAGGCCTGGGCGGCCGATAAGACCGGCAGCACCTTTTTGGGTTTTGCCCTTGCGCGATCCTGCCACCATCCCAAGCACTCAGTCGACACCGCGCCGCTTGCGGCCCGCGCGCTGCTGGCTGATCGCTGCCTCCTTGGCGCCCCTATGGCTGGGTGGCTGCGACCTGTTGGGTATTGAGTCAGCCACTGTGGTTGCAGCGCGCAAGGAAGCTGAAGGCAAGGCCATCGGTGCGGGCTGCCGGCACGCCGCGCGTTCGGTCGAGCAGTGTTACACCCAGAACAGGAAGGCCGACAAGGCGGCGGTGTTCATCGGCTGGAAAGAGATGAACGAGTACATGACCGAGAACAAGATCGAAGCGGTACCCGCGCCGCCGGAGCCGGCGGCCACGGCACTTGCCAGCGCCGACGAGGCCGAGCCCGACGACAAAAAGGCGCCCAAGGCAGCGGCCAAGAAGCACTGATCGGCGTTCTGTCGCGCGACGCTGCAGGCTGTCGCGCCGGGCTGGTGGCCATTTCAAAGCCGCGTCACAGTTGCGGCAATCCAGCACCGCAAGGACAGCGCCCATGAATACCTCCGTTCGCCAAACCCTGGCCAGCTTGATCGCCCCGGCGCTGTTGTGCCTGGCGCTGCTGCCGTTGGCCAGCCACGCCGCCAGCCTCAGCGGTTCGGGCAAGTCAGCCACCGAGACCCGCGCCTTGCCTGAATTCCAAGCCATCAGCCTCAGCGGCTCCATGGACTTGGTGGTGCGCCAGGGCGATGTGCAGTCGGTTCAAGTCCAGGCCGACGACAACCTGCTGCCCTTGCTGGAAACCGTGGTCGAGACCGGTTCAGAAGGGCCGGCCCTGAAGGTGCGCTGGAAAAAAGGTCAGAGCTTCTACACGCGCTCCAAAGTGCTGGTCACTGTGGTGGTGCCCAAGCTGACAGCGCTGGTGGCTTCAGGCTCGGGCGACATGCGCGTTGAGGCCTTCAGCACGCCGGTTTTCAAGTTGGCCATTTCAGGCTCGGGCGACGTCAAGCTGGCCGGCCTGAACACCGATGATCTGGGCATCAGGATCTCCGGCAGCGGTGACGTGGCCGGCTCGGGCACCGCCGCCAAGCTAAAGATCAGCATCGCTGGCAGCGGCGATGTGCGCTTGGGTGACATGAAATCCGATGACGTGACGGTGTCTATCGCAGGCAGCGGCGACGCGGTGGTGCAAGCCCAAAAGACGCTGGCCGTCAGCATTGCTGGCAGCGGCGATGTGACTTACTCCGGCAACGCCACCGTCAAGAGCAGTGTCGCGGGCAGCGGCAGTGTGAACAAACGCTGAATTCACGCTGGATCTTCTGCTGAGCTGAGGTGCCAGACGGCGCTGGTTGTCTGGCGCGGCCACTTCCGCATCGGCACTCAAGCCGCCGGCCAGGATCTGTACCAGCACCGGTGACAATGACGCCGGTGGACATAGAAGTTGCTCCCGCGCCGATCTGGCGCCACCCCGAATTCGCCCGCGGCGCCCGCGAAATGCTGGGCACCGCCATCGGCATCGCGGCCTGGGGCTTGATCACCG
Source organism: Betaproteobacteria bacterium (assembly GCA_043743835.1). Lineage (GTDB taxonomy): Bacteria > Pseudomonadota > Gammaproteobacteria > Burkholderiales > Burkholderiaceae_C > Rubrivivax. The sequence continues at coordinate 30,593 of JAYTVT010000092.1, read as the reverse complement.
GCGTGGCCATGGGCAAGAGCGGCTTGCCCTTGCCGCTGATGGCCTTGATGTCGCTGTTGGTCTTTGCGGGCAGCGCACAACTGGCGGTTCTGCCGCTGATGGCCAGCGGTGCACCGGTTTGGGTGGTCTTGGCCACGGCGCTGTGTGTGAACCTGCGTTTTGTCATCTTCAGTGCGGGCTGGCGGCCCTATTTCATCGTTTACCCCTTGTGGACCCGGCTTCGACTGGCCTACTTCACGGCAGACCTGAACTATGTGCTGTTCATGCGCCGCTTTCCCGAGCCGCGCCCTGCGCCCGAGCAACTGCCCTACTTTTGGGGCGGGGTGGCGTTGAACTGGATGGCCTGGCAGCTGCCTTCACTGACCGGTATCTTCCTGGCCGATGCCGTGCCCGTGCACTGGGGCATCGGCTTTGCGGGTACCTTGGCTCTGTTGGGCATCGCGCTGTCCTTGCTCAACGACAAGGCCACCGCCGTGGCCGGGATCGTCGCCGGCTGTGCCGCGGTGGCAGCCTACGCCATGCCCTTCAAGCTCAACATCGTGGTTGCCATCGCCGCAGCGGTGGCCATGGGCTTATTGATGGACCACCGCCTGCCAGCGCCAGCTGCCGCGCCGCTGGACGACAAGACATGAGCCTGATGAGCACAGGCGAAGGCCTGCTGGCCGTGCTGGGCTTGACCGTGCTGACGGTCGCGACCCGGGGTTTCTTCTTCTTGAGCAAACGGGAAATCCCGTTTCCAAGCTGGCTCAGCCAGGGCCTGCGCTACGCACCGCTGGCCGCTTTGGCGGCGGTGGTGGTGCCCGAGGTGGTGTTGCTGCAGGGCCAGCTGATCACCACCTGGAAAGACCCGCGGCTGTTTGCCGCTTTGGCGGGTGGCCTTTACTTTGCCTGGCGCAGGGGCATCCTGGGCACCATCTTGTGCGGCATGGCAGTGCTCTTGCCCTTGAAGCTGAGCTTGGGCTGGTAGGTGCCTCTTTAGAATTCTGAGTTCAGCCGAACGATATGAAGGACCCCACCCATGAACGTGCTTCGCCTCAGTGACCTGATTGCCCAAGGCCGGGTTGCTGGCCAACGGGTCTTCATTCGCGCCGACCTCAACGTACCGCAGGACGACAGCGGGCGCATCACCGAAGACACCCGCATCCGGGCCAGCGTGCCTTGCATTCGCATGGCACTGGACGCTGGCGCGGCCGTCATGGTCACCTCGCACCTGGGTCGACCCACCGAGGGTGAATTCAAACCGGCCGATTCACTGGCGCCCGTGGCCGCCCGTTTGTCTGAACTGCTGGGCCGGGACGTGCCCTTGCGCGCCAACTGGGTGGACGGCGTTGAGGTGGCACCCGGACAGGTGGTGCTGCTGGAGAACTGCCGCGTCAACAAAGGTGAAAAGAAGAACAGCGAAGACTTGAGCCGCAAGATGGCCGCTCTGTGCGACATCTTTGTGCACGACGCCTTTGGCACCGCGCACCGCGCCGAAGCCAGCACCTACGGCATTGCGCAGTTTGCCAAGGTCGCCTGTGCAGGCCCTTTGCTGGCGGCCGAGATCGACGCCGTGACACGCGCGTTGGCGTCGCCCAAGCGGCCCTTGCTGGCCATCGTGGCGGGCAGCAAGGTCAGCACCAAGCTGACCATCCTGCAGGCTTTGGCGAACAAGGTCGACGGCTTGATCGTGGGCGGCGGCATTGCCAACACCTTCATGCTGGCAGCAGGCTTGCCCATCGGCAAGAGCTTGGCTGAGCCGGACTTGCTGGACCAGGCCAAGGCGGTCATCGCGTCGATGCAGGCCCGAGGCGCGGCCGTGCCCATTCCGCAAGACGTGGTGGTGGCCAAGACCTTCAGCGCCGACGCGCCGGCCACGGTCAAGGCGGCCCAAGATGTGGCCCCCGATGACCTGATCCTGGACATCGGGCCGCAGACCACCGCGCTGCTGGCGCAGCAGATCATGGCGGCTGGCACGGTGGTCTGGAACGGGCCGGTGGGCGTGTTTGAGTTTGACGCCTTCAGCCGCGGCACCGAGGGCATTGCCCGGGCCATTGCGGCCAGCAGCGCGTTCAGCATTGCCGGTGGTGGAGACACCTTGGCAGCCATCGCCAAGTACGGCATTGAAAAGGACGTGGGCTACATCAGCACCGGTGGTGGTGCCTTCCTGGAGGTCCTGGAGGGCAAGACCCTGCCAGCCTTTGAAATCCTGGCTCGGCGCGCTCAGGGCTGAGCGGTACGACTCGGGTGCCGGTGCGCTGCGCGCCCGACGCCAGCGTGATGCTGGCGCGCCGTAACGCGGTGGTAACCGCCCTGGGTGTTGCGCGCCCATAATCCGCCCGCCTGCTGTCTTCCCCGGAGCCCTACCCATGACCCGTGCCACCAAGATCGTTGCCACCCTCGGCCCCGCTTCGAGCGACCCCGAGGTGCTGGAGCGCCTGCTGCGCGCTGGGGTCGATGTGGTGCGCCTGAACTTCAGCCACGGCAAGGCGCAGGACCACACTGACCTGGCCGCGCTGGTGCGCAGCGTGGCGCTCAAGGTGGGCAAGCCGGTGGCGCTGATGGCCGACCTGCAAGGCCCCAAGATTCGCGTGGGCAAGTTTGTCGACGGCAAGGTCACCCTTGAAGCCGGCGCAGCTTTTGTGCTGGACGCTGCACGCACCGAGCCCGGTGACTTGCAAGGCGTGGGCCTGGACTACAAGGAGCTGCCGCGTGACGTGCGCCCGGGTGACACGCTGTTGCTCAACGACGGCATCATCAAGCTCACCGTGGAAGCGGTGCGCGGCGAAGAGGTGCACACGCGGGTGGTCCTGGGCGGCGTGCTGTCCAACAACAAGGGCATCAACAAGGCTGGCGGTGGCCTGACCGCGCCGGCCTTGACGGCCAAGGACATGGAGGACATCAAGACCGCGGTGGCCTTCCAGTGCGAATACCTGGCGGTGAGCTTCCCCAAGAACGCCACCGACATGGAAATGGCGCGTCAGCTGGCCAACGTGGCGGGTGAGCCGTTTCGCCACAAGCCGGCATTGATCGCCAAGATCGAACGCAGCGAAGCCATTCCGCAGCTCGAAGCCATCCTGCGCGCCAGCGACGGCATCATGGTGGCGCGTGGTGACCTGGCGGTGGAGGTGGGCAACGCCGCCGTGCCGGCCCTGCAAAAACGCATGATCCGCATGGCCCGTGAGTTGGACAAAGTGGTCATCACCGCCACGCAAATGATGGAGAGCATGATCCTGGCCCCGGTGCCCACCCGCGCCGAGGTCAGCGACGTGGCCAACGCGGTGCTGGACGGCACTGACGCGGTGATGCTCAGCGCCGAAACCGCAGCCGGCAAGTACCCCGTGGAAACGGTGGAGCAGATGGCGCAGATCGCGCTGGAAGCCGAGCGCGCCGAAGACGTGTCGATCGAGACCGACTTCACCAACAAGCGCTTTGGCCGCATCGACCAGAGCATCGCGATGGGCGCGTTGTTCACCGCGCACCACCTGGGCTGCAAGGCCATCATCGCGCTGACCGAAAGCGGCTCCACCGCGCTGTGGATGAGCCGCCACAACATCAAGGTGCCGATCTACGGCCTGACCTCACAGCAGGGCTCCGAGCGCCGCATGACGCTGTACCGCAACGTGCGCCCTTTGCTGATGCCCAAGATGAGCGACCGCGACGCGGCACTGGCCAAGGCCGAAGCGCTGTTGGTGGAACGCGGTGTGCTGCAGCCCGGCGACACCTATGCCATCACCTGCGGCGAACCCATGGGCTACCCCGGTGGCACCAACATGCTCAAGGTCTGCCAAGTGCGCTGAGCGCCACCGACTCGCGCACGCTGCCCACCATGGCGGCCACTTGGGTGGCCATACCAATGGGTTGCAGTTCAAGGCCGGGTTGTTGCATGGCAAAGACGCGGAACATCTCGTCCGCAAAGCCGTGTCCCACATGGGCTATGCCCGTGAAGTCGACTTCGGCGTGGCGAAAGGCCTGCAGGCGGTGCACGGCGCGTTTGGCGTCGGCGCGCGAGGCCAGCATGGCGCCGCTTTGGTTGCCGGTGAGCAGGTGCAAGGGCACCGAGGTGCGCTCAAAAGCGTAGCCACTGCCGGTGCTGCTGTGTTCGCGCAGCACGTCGTCCAGCGTGCGCAAGGTGTCCAGCGTGATGGCCACGTAGACAGACGTTCCCACGCGGGCCGCAGGGCGGCGTGATTTCCAAGCCCGCTTTCCCCAAGAGCAACACTGGAAGGCCGCAGCGTTGGCGTGCAGGTCAAAGATATCGGCCAACCGCGAAGTGAAGAACAAACCGTGGCCGCAGTGGCGGTCCGGTGCGCTGGTGAGTTTGCCTTTGCTCAGCTCCAGCATGGCCAGCTGGGGATCTTGGATGTCAAAGCTCTGCGCCACGCGCTCGAACAGGCCGCAGCCATCGTCCGAGACCAGCAGCTGCATCTGCAGGGGTGTCTGCCGCATGGACACCGTGACGCTGCTGCCACCACTGTGATCAATGGCGTTGTTGAGCAACTCCGTGAAGGCGTGCTCGGCCATGCGGGCCACCTGAATGGGCAGTGCAAAGCGGGGCGCAAAGTCGCGCCGCCAGGGCAGGTCTTCATGCAGACCGTTCAGGCTGTACCGGCGCACCACCTGGCGCAGCGAGCCGGGCTGATAGCGTGGTTTTCTGGGCGTGCCCAAGGACGTCAGCCACTGCGCTGCCACCAGTTTGCGCAGCAGGTGGCCGGCCCGCCGCCGGCTGATTTGAAGGCGCTCCATCAAGAGGGCGGGCAGGGCATCACCGTGGTCCAGCGCGGCCTCGGTGATCCATGCGGTCAAGGGTGCAATGTCGATGCGTGCCATGAAAGGTCTCTTTCCGCCCAACCAAAGCACAGGATGCGCATCGGGCCTTGCTGGCCAGTGTCGGGTGTAACGGCATGCAGCTTGAACGCGAAAAGCGGCACGTTTTGCCCCCTGATCTGCATCGATGGCTGGGCGCTGATCCTGCCTGCCCGTGAGGCGCACGGGCCTAAAATCCAACGGGTTACGGCTGGGTTACCAAGCCGCGAGCCGGTCTACCGGCGCTTGTTTGCTTCTTCCACCATCCCCGGAGTTCTTCATGCCACTCGTTTCCATGCGCCAGCTGCTGGACCACGCCGCCGAGCACCTCTACGGCATCCCGGCTTTCAACGTCAACAACCTGGAGCAGGTGCAGGCCGTGATGCAGGCCGCAGCCGAGGTCGGTGCGCCGGTGATCCTGCAAGCCAGTGCGGGTGCTCGCAAGTACGCCGGCGAGGCTTTCATCAAGCACCTGATTCAAGCCGCAGTCGAGGCCTATCCGCAGGTGCCGCTGGTCATGCACCAGGACCACGGCCAGACGCCGGCCATCTGCCAAGGCGCCATCAACCTGGGCTTTGGCTCGGTGATGATGGACGGCTCCTTGCGCGAAGACGGCAAGACCCCGGCCAGTTTTGAGTACAACGTCGAGGTCACCCGCAAGGTGGTGGACATGGCGCACGCGGTGGGCGTGACGGTAGAAGGTGAACTGGGTTGCCTGGGCAACCTGGAAACCGGCGACGCCGGCGAAGAAGACGGCATCGGCGCGGTTGGCAAGCTGGACCACAGCCAGATGCTGACCGACCCCGAAGAAGCGGCCGTGTTTGTGAAAGCCACCCAGCTCGATGCGCTGGCCATCGCGATTGGCACCAGCCATGGCGCCTACAAGTTCAGCCGCAAGCCCACGGGCGACATCCTGGCCATTGGCCGCGTCAAGGAAATCCACAAGCGCATTCCCAACACGCACCTGGTGATGCACGGGTCTTCCAGCGTGCCGCCCGAGTTGCTGGCCATCATCAACCAGTACGGTGGCAGCATGAAAGAGACCTACGGCGTGCCGGTGAGCGAGATCCAGGAAGCCATCAAACATGGCGTGCGCAAGATCAACATCGACACCGACATCCGCTTGGCCATGACCGGCGCGGTGCGCAAGTTCCTGGCCCAGAACCCGGACAAGTTTGACGCCCGCGAATGGCTCAAGCCGGCCCGCGAGGCGGCCTACCAGATTTGCAAGCAGCGCTACTTGGAGTTTGGTTGCGAAGGCCAGGCGGCCAAGATCAAGCCGCTGACCCTGACCGACGTGGCGGGCCTGTACGCCAGCGGCAAGCTGGCGCAAGTGGTGCAGTGAAACGCGTCACTCTTCACATCACCCAGCAGCTGAAGGCTGTCGTCTGACAAATGTAGGGCCGGCACCAGCCGGCCCTTTGTTTTCAGCGTGCCAGTTCAGCGCGCACGCCGTCGTCCAGCGCGTGGTGCTGGGGCCCGCGCTGGGCGATCTTGAGCGCACCCAAGCGGTTGCCCAGGGCCACGCTGCGCTCCAGGCTCCAGCCCTTTTCCAGGCCGTAGAGCAGGGCGCCGCGGAAGGCGTCGCCGCAGCCGGTGGGGTCCACCACGCCGTCGGCCTTCTGCCCAGGCACGTGGGTGCGTTGGCCCTGCACCCACAGCTCGCAACCTTCAGCGGCCAAGGTCACCACCACGCCTTTCAGGTGCGAGCGTGACAGCGACTCCAGAGACTGCCCGGTGCGGTCGCACAGCATGCGGCCTTCGTAGTCGTTGACGGCCACCCAGGTGGCCAGGCGCACAAACTCCTGCAACTCCGGGCCGTCAAACTGCGGCAGCTGCTGGCCGGGGTCAAAGACAAAAGGAATGCCCGCAGCGTGCATCTGCCGTGCGCGGGTCTGCATGGCCTCACGGCCATCGGGCGCGATGATGCCGATGGCCAGATCCTTGCGCTGAGGCGCCGCGATCAAGTGGGCGTTGCTCATGGCACCCGGGTGGAAGGCGGTGATCTGGTTGTTGTCGCGGTCGGTGATGATGATGGCCTGCGCGGTGTGCAGATCTTCATCAAAGCGCACGTTGGACACGTCCAGGCCCATGGCCTTGAAGCGCGCCAGGTAGTCGCTGCCGTCACTGCCCAGGGCCGCCATGACCACCGGCTCACCGCCCAGCAACTTCAAGGTGTAGGCGATGTTGCCGGCACAACCGCCAAACTCACGGCGCAGGGTGGGCACCAGGAAGCTGACGTTCAGGATGTGGACCTGGTCGGCCATGATCTGGTCGCCAAAGCGGCCCGGGAACGTGGTGATGGTGTCGTAGGCAAGGGATCCGCAGATCAGCGCGGGCATGGCAGCTCCGTTGGGTTTGGTTTGGCGCACGGTGGCGCCGGGTATCAGGGGTAGAACAGCTCGATGGTGTAACCGACAATCGGCTGCAAGGCCGCCTCACCGGTTGAAGCAGCCTGGACGGTGGCCTGCACGGCGAGTTCACGTCCGGGAGCCATTGTCGCCTGGGGCGCCCCCAGTTCGGACAGGCGCAGCACCTTGCGCGCCATCAGGCGGCCCTGGCTGTCGGTGAGCGTGACATCCAGCGCGGGTACGGCCACTTCCATGGTGCCGCGGTTGCGCAGGGTGACCTGCAATTTGTAGAGGTTGGATTTCTCGACCCGCACGAGGCCGCTGCTGTCCACGGCCAGGTTTTCAATGCTGCGTGCGGCCTCGACCTTGCAGCCCAACTGGACACAGGCCTGGTCCAGCCAAGGCCGGGTCTCAGGGTAGTGAGCGGCCAAGACGCTGCGGAACTCAAGGCTGGCTTGGGCGAGCAAGGTCAGCGTCGCCAGCGCCGCCGTCACGGCCAGCAGAGCGCGCACCTTGGGCGAGCGCCAGCGCTGCGCGCGTTCAGCGTTGCGAACGAATGACGGCTTGTCGGTCTCACCGCTGGCTTCACTGTCGTTGAGCGGGTAGTCCGTCCGACGGTCGGCGCTGAAATCTGCTGCAGTTCCAACCACGCCCTCATGAGCACTGGATGATGGCGTGCCCGCCAAGTCCTCGATGGGGGAAGCTCCCGTCGGGGCCCGGGGCTCAGCGAACCCCGACCCCGTTGTTTTGCTGGTCTTGGCAGCAACTGACTGCACCACGGCGGGCGCCAGAGGCGGGAATCCAGGGCGCGCTGCAGGATGCGCAATCTCGAAGTCGGCTTCAGATGCGGCTTCAGCGTCGCTGCGGCCGGGGTTGCCGGCGGCGGGCTTGGGCAGGCCTGTTTCCAGGTCCACCAGGCCTTCCAAGGCGTTGAAGACTTGGGAACAGCGGCCGCATCGCACCCAGCCTTCGGAGACCCTCAATTGGTCGGGCACCACCCGAAAGACCGTGCCGCATGCGCTGCAACGGGTGGCCAGTCCGGTGGCCATCAGTGCCAGGTCCTCAGGCGGCGAGTGGGCGCTGGCCGCACATCAGGATCCAACCCTCTTCCTGGGCCGCCACCGACAGGGTCAGCCACGGTTGGTAGGCCAGCGCGACCTCTTGGGCCTGGCGTTCCAGAATGCCTGCCAAGACCAACCGGCCGCCGGGCTTCAGATGACCGCACAGCAGTGGCGCCAGGATCTTGAGCGGGGTGGCCAGAATGTTGGCCAACACCACACCGTAGACACCTTGTGCCCGGTCCGGCAAACCGCTCATCAGCGCCACACCGTTGTGGGCCGCGTTGTCGCGGGTGGATTGCACCGCTGCCGGGTCGATGTCCACGGCGTCGATGCTTTGGGCGCCCATGAGCGCCGCGCCAATGGCCAAGATGCCAGATCCACAGCCGTAGTCCAGCACGCGTGTCAGGTCGGCGCTCAGGCCGTCGCTGGCCAGCCAGCGCAAACACATGCGGGTGGTGGGATGGGTGCCGGTGCCAAAGGCCAGGCCTGGGTCCAGGCGCATGACCTTTTGGGCGGCTGCTGGCGGTTCATGCCAACTGGGCACGATCCAGAAGGTGGGCGTGATGGGCACCGGCGCGAACTGGCTTTGCGTGATGCGAACCCAGTCCTGGTCGGCCATTTCCGACAGGGCTTGCACACTCAAGCCCGTGCCCCAGTCTTGGGCCAGCAAGAGCGTGGCCGCTTGCTCGGCGGCGGTTTCGGTTTCGAAAAGCGCCTTGATGGTGGAGCGGTCCCAACCAGCGGCTGGCGCGGGCATGCCGGGCTCGCCAAACAAGGCTCGTTCACCGTCGGTGCCTGCGTCGGCGTCTTCAACCGAGACCGACAAGGCGTCCAGTTCGTCCATCAACACATCGGACACGGGCTCAACCAAAGCCTGTGGCGCGCGCAGTACCAGTTCAAACATCGCGCGAGCTTACCTGCGATGCTGACTGAGCCAGCCTTCCAGGTAGTGAATGGTCGTGCCACCTTCAATGAATTTGGCGTCGGCCATCAGTTCGCGGTGCAGCGGGATGTTGGTCTGGATGCCTTCCACCACGGTTTCCGACAGCGCCGTGCGCATGCGCGCCAGCGCCTGGTCGCGGGTGTCACCATGGCAGATGATCTTGCCGATCATCGAGTCGTAGTTGGGCGGCACGAAGTAGTTGGTGTAGACGTGCGAGTCGACCCGCACACCCGGGCCGCCCGGGGCATGCCAGAGTGAAATCCGGCCCGGCGAGGGCACAAACTTGTAGGGATCCTCGGCGTTGACGCGGCACTCGATGGCGTGCCCACGCAGTTCGATGTTGCGCTGCGTGAAGGGCAGTTTTTCGCCCGCCGCAACGCGGATCTGCATCTGCACGATATCGATGCCGGTGACCATCTCGGTCACGGTGTGTTCAACCTGCACCCGGGTGTTCATCTCGATGAAGAAGAACTCACCGTTTTCAAACAAGAACTCAAAGGTGCCGGCACCGCGGTAGCCGATCTTCTTGCAGGCAGCGGCGCAACGCTCGCCGATTTTCTCGATCACCCGGCGCGGAATGCCCGGCGCAGGAGCCTCTTCAATGATCTTCTGGTGCCGGCGCTGCATGCTGCAGTCGCGCTCACCCAGCCAGACGGCGTTCTTGAAGTTGTCGGCCATGATCTGGATTTCGATGTGGCGCGGGTGCTCCAGGAACTTTTCCATGTACACCGCCGGGTTGCCAAAGGCGGCACCCGCTTCAGCCCGGGTGGTCTGCACGGCGTGGATGACGGCGGCTTCGGTGTGCACCACCCGCATACCGCGACCACCACCGCCACCAGCGGCCTTGATGATCACCGGGTAGCCGATGGCGCGCGCCTGGCGGATGATTTCCTTGGGGTCTTCGGGCAACGCACCTTCGCTGCCGGGCACGCAGGGCACGCCGCTCTTGATCATGGCCTGTTTGGCGCTGACCTTGTCGCCCATGATGCGGATGCTCTCGGACGTGGGCCCGATGAACACAAAGCCGCTGCGCTCGACACGCTCGGCAAAGTCGGCGTTTTCGCTCAGGAAGCCATAGCCGGGGTGGATGGCCTCGGCGTCGGTGACCTCGGCCGTGGCAATGATGGCCGGCATGTTGAGGTAGCTCAGCGAACTGGCGGCTGGGCCGATGCACACCGCTTCGTCGGCCAGCTTGACGTACTTGGCTTCTCGGTCGGCTTCGGAGTAGACCACCACCGACTTGATGCCCATCTCGCGACAGGCCCGCTGTATCCGAAGGGCGATTTCGCCCCGATTCGCAATCAGAATTTTCTTGAACACAACTCAGCCCGCGTTCAGTCAACGATGAACAAGGGCTGGCCGAATTCCACCGCCTGGCCGTTTTCGCACAGGATGCGAAGCACCTTGCCTTCGCAATCGGCTTCGATCTCGTTCATGATCTTCATGGCCTCAATGATGCAAGCCGCCTGACCGACCTTGATGTTGTCGCCCAGCTCCACAAAGGGCTTGGAACCCGGGCTGGCCGACCGGTAGAACGTACCCACCATGGGTGACTTGATGACCTTGCCTTCAGCCGCGGGCGGGGCTTCGGCCGCTGCGCTGCTGGCGACGGCGGGTGCGGCAGGCGCGGGCATGGCGGCGGGGGCGGCCACCATCAGAGGTGGTGCGGCCACAGCGGCCACGCCAGCCTTGACGATGCGGACCTTGCCTTCGGCTTCGGTGATCTCCAACTCGGAGATGTTGGACTCGGAGACGAGATCGATCAGGGTCTTGAGTTTGCGCAGGTCCATCTTGGAAGGGTCCTCGAGTTCTATGGCCAGCTGTGCTGGTCTTGGTGGGGCGCCCAAAGGGCGGCGCCAGAAAAATGAAGCGGTTCAGGCCGGGGACAGGGCTTTCAAGGCGTGGCTCAAGGCTAGGCGGTAGCCATTGACGCCCAAGCCGACGATGACGCCGGCGGCGATCTCGGACAGGTAGGAGTGATGACGAAAAGCCTCGCGCCGGTGCACGTTGCTGATGTGCACTTCGATGAAGGGCAGGGCCACCCCAGCCAGTGCGTCGCGCAACGCCACGCTGGTATGGGTCAAGCCGCCCGGGTTGATGATGATGAAGCGGGTGCCATCGGTGCGCGCGGCGTGAATGCGGTCGATCAACACGCCTTCGTGGTTGCTTTGCAGCGCAACCAGCTTTGCACCGGCATCGGCGGCGATCTTGGCCAATTCAGCCTCGATCTGCGGCAAAGTGTCGGCCCCATAGATGTGAGGCTCGCGCGTGCCGAGCAGGTTGAGGTTGGGGCCGTTGAGAACGAGGATGCTCATGAAAACCATACTCCGGGATTGCCGGAGGCGCGACTTTACGCTTTTTGCAAGCCTTTAGAAGCCGCTGACTGCTGGATGACAGGAAAACCCCGAGTCAGCTGGATTTGGCCCAAGTCAGCAACTCATCCAAGGTGGTGGCACCCGCTTTGCGGTGGCTGACCCGCCCTTGGGAGTCAAACGCCACTGTGAACGGCAGACCGGCTTGGCTGTTGCCCAATTGGCGGCTGAGTTCCGTGCCCTCAAAACCCGCCAAGCCGATGGTATAGCTGACAGGGGAGCGCGCCAAGAAGTCCCGCACCGCTTGCGCTTTGTCCACCGCCAGCCCCACCACCTGCCAGCCCTGCGGGCCCAGTTGCCGGGCGAAGCGGTCCAACTCGGGCATTTCTTTCACGCATGGTGGACACCAGGTGCCCCAGAAGTTGAGCAAGAGCGGTTTGCCCTGGAGCTTGCTCACGTCCAACACGCCGCCGTCGGGTTTCTCAAACTTCATCTGCCAGAAAGCCAGGGTCGGGTCGGCGTTGGGTGCCTGCGCTTGCTGCAGATCGCTTTGCCGAACGCTCTGCATCGCGCGCCGTTGCTGCCACAGGGCACCGGCCAGCGCCCCGACCGTGCCGGCCCCGCCCATCAGCCAAAGTCTGCGCTTCATGCTTGGTCAGCGGCGCCGGCCGCGCGGGTCATCAAGCGCTGCAGCGCCGTACGGTCGCCGCGCCAGCTGCGCCCGTGCGTGTCGGGTTTGAGTGCGCCGCGCTGGTCGTCGGCGTCGTGCAGCAACAGGTGCACGGTGACGGTTTCGCCCAGCGCAGGGCTGTTGGAACTGACGGTCAGCACGTTCAAGGGTTCCTTCTTTCCGGGGCGGTCCAGGCTGCCAACATCGTAGTCCTGCCCGGCGTTGATGAGCATGATCTCAGCAGCCTTGGGGTCATCGCAGTACAGGTCCAGGTGCACGGCCGACAGCCGCGTGGCCGTGCCGCGCCAGGCGGCGCCTGACAGGTGGGGGCGAAACTCGGCCAGCCTTTCCATCCAGATCAGGGCCACTTCACGCAGGGCCTGCAGCTCGCCGGGCTGGGTGTCGGCACAGAACAGCTCAATGTGCTCGCGAACCGCGGCTTCCAGCTCTTCGTTGCTGGGCAGGGCCACCCGGTTGCCAAAGTGGCCAAAGTGGCGTGCCGCCTTGCGTTTGGCGGCCGCGTACTCCATGCCTTCGTCCACCACCAGCTGGGCTGCTGCGGCAGCGATTTCCTGGCTCACGCTCATGGCAACTGCACCCCACCCATGCGGGCTTCGATGGTGGCGGCGCGGTTCAGCACATATTCAGAAGAAGGGCGTTTTTCAAACCGCTTGGGCGCCGGCAGCATCACCGCCAGCCGGGCGGCCTGGGCGGGCCCCAGCCGCGCGGCGTCCAGCCTGAAGTAGTGCCGAGCGGCGGCTTGAGCGCCAAACACACCTTCGCCCCATTCCACGTTGTTGAGGTAGATCTCGAGCACGCGTTCTTTGCTGAGCAGGGCTTCCAGCATCAGGGTGATCAACAGTTCCTGCGCCTTGCGCAGCACCGTGCGCTCGCCAGACAGGAACAGGTTCTTGGCCAGCTGCTGGGTGATGGTGGAGCCGCCCACCACTTTGGCCACGACGGTGCGGCCGGGGTTGCGTTGAGCCTGCTTCTCGGCGCGGGCCTCGGCCTGCTGGTTGCGGCTCCAGGCCTTTTCCAGTGCCGACCAATCGACGCCCGTGTGTTCGGCAAAGCTGGCGTCCTCGCTGGCTATCACCGCTCGTTTGAGGTGAACAGCAATCTGCTCAGCGTCGACCCAGTCTTGGCTCCAGGCCAGTTGGTGTTTTTCCACCAGCAATCGCCAGGCCTCGCTGCGCTGAAAGGTGGTCGATTGAGGGTCGACCACGGCCATCAGTGCGATGCGCGCCACAAAAACCAGCTGCAGGCAAAGCAGGCACAGGGCCAGCAAGGCGACCATGCGCAGGCCATGAGTCAACCAGGCGGGCCGCTGTTTCATCGACCGGCTGCGATTTCCGCGCGCAAGGCCGCCAGCACGGGCGCGGTTTGTGGCCGAACGCCGCGCCAGAAGTGAAAGGCTTCAGCGGCCTGCTCCACCAACATGCCCAGGCCGTCACGCGATTCAGCTCCGTGCGACTGCGCCCAGGCCAGAAAAGGCTGCGCCGCCGGCCCGTACATCAGGTCTACCGCCAGCGTGCCTGCTCGGATGGCTGCAGGCCCCACGGGTGACGGCGCGCCCTGCAAGCTGGCGGAGCTGGCGTTGAGCACCACATCAAAGCCCTGGCCCGGTGCCTCCAGGTTGGTGGCTGAGAGTTGAACGCCATGCTGCAGCGCCCAGGCTGCGTGGCGTTGCACCAGTTGCCTGGCCTTGTCGACCGACCGGTTGGCCACCACCACCTGGGCTGGGCGTGCGCTCAGAAGCGGCCCCAGAACCCCGGCCCCGGCGCCCCCCGCGCCCACCAGCAGCACGCGCAGTCCACGCAAGGGCCGGCCAGCACCTTGTTCGATGTCGCGCACCAGACCCACTCCATCACTGTTGTCGGCCCACCACCCTTGATCGTCCAGTTTCAACACGTTGGCGGCGCCGGCCAGCTGGGCGCGTGGTGTGCAATGGGCGGCCAAGGCAGGGGCCTCGAACTTGAAGGGCACGGTCACGTTGCAACCCTTGCCGCCCTGGGCCGCGAAGTCGCGCACGGCCTGCACAAAGCCGTCCAGTGGGCACAGCACCCGGCTGTAGACCAGCGCTTGCCCAGTCTGCTGCGCAAAGAGCGTGTGGATGAAGGGGCTGCGGCTGTGGGCCACCGGGTTGCCCAGCACCGCGTAGTGGTCGGTTCCGTTCAGGCCCATCTCAGCGCGCACTCAAGGTGGTTTCCAGCCCGTCTTCGCGCGTGAAGCGAAAACGCGAGGTGACCACGATCTGATCGGCCTGGTTGCGCATGGCAACCGAAAATGGGCCAAAAGGTGAAGACGCGCGCACGATGGCCACGGCCTGTTGGTCCAAGCGGGGTGATTTGGATGGACGGACGATTTCGGTGTCCACCACCCGGCCCGCAGCGTCGACGGTGACGTTCATCGTCAGCTCGCCATACAGCTTGCGGCCGTTGTGCGACGGGAAGTCGCGCGTGCCGCGGTCTTCGATGCGCCGGCGCAACGCGTCGTAGTACAGCGCATAAACCTCTTCGCGCGTGGCCGGGCTGATGTAGCGCTTTTTGGGCCGGGCGTTTTCTTCGTTGACCCGCTTTTCAATCTCGGCCAGCAGGCGCAGCAGCTGGCGGCGGCGCTCGTCTTGTTCGCGCTCTTGCGGCGTGCCGTTGTCGCGTCGGGGGTCGGGCGGTGGCAGGGTGGCCACTTCGCGGCGAATCTGCGCCAGCAGTTGCTGTTGCTCTTGCTGCATCTGCTCGATGCGGCGGCGCGCGTCGTCGGGCGAGTCGCCCAGTTGCATGGTCGGCGCATTGGGCAAAGGCGAGGTGGCGCGCCCCTTGGCGGCTTCGCCGCCACCGGCCAGGTTGGCCTGTGCGATGGCCTGGGCCTGCAGCGGTGCCTCGCTGCTGCGTGCGTTGACCAGAATCACGTCCAGCGGCGTGTCCTTGAACACCCGTTGAATCGCGGCCGGATCGACAAAACGCACCGTCAGCAGCACCGCATGCGCCGCCGCTGAAACCAGCAGGGCCCATTGCAAGGTGGACAGTTCACGCCAGCGCATCGGCTCTGACTTCAGTCGACCTGGGCTACCGGTGCAGGTGCTGTGCTGGCCTCGGTGTCGGTGACGTCGATGGCTATCTGCAAGGCGCCGACAGGTTCAGCGTCTTCTTCGTCAACGGGCTCGTCCGCACTGGGTGGCGCCACGTCCAGGCGCGCCAACAGCGAAGCGTGCAGGTCCAGCGTCAGCAGGTCCATGCCGGTGATGCGCGCGCTCACGCGGCTGTTGCGCGGCAACTGTTCGGTACCGGCCACCTTGAACACCAGCGGCAAGGTATCCGCACGAACCAGGCCTTCCTTCATCACGGTGGCTTCCAGTTCAGTCACCTCGTTCTGGGCCAGCCAGCGCAGCGTCCAGAAGCGTTCGATGCCTTGTTGGAAGCCGTTGTAGGCGCTGTAGGCCGCGTCAAATGCCGAGATGACCGAAAACAGCGCTGCATCTTTGGGCTTGAAGGGCGCAGCCAGTGCTGCGGTGCGGCCGTGGCGGGCGCAGGCGATGATCTGCCACTGGTTGGCCAGGTCGACATAGCGGCGCAGCGGCGATGTGCTCCAGGCGTATTGCGCCACGCCCATGCCGGCGTGCGGTGCGGGCTTGGTGCCCATCTTGACCTTGATGCCCGGCAGCATGCTGGCCTGGCTGCGGTAGATGGCGGGCACGCCGTGCTCGGCCAACCAGCCGCCCCAGGTGCTGTTGGCCAGGATCATGGCCTCGGCCACGATCAGGTCCAGCGGCGCGCCGCGTTGGCGGGTGCTGATCTGCACCGGCTCGTCGCCCTGCGGCTCGCCAGTGTTGCCTTCCAGGCGGAAGTTGTAGTCGGGCCGGTTGAAGGTTTCGGGCTTGCCCCGCACCACCTCGCGCCGCGCCTTGAGTTCGCGCGCCAGCCGAAAGGCAAAGGCCAGCTCGGGCGCAAAGGCGTAGCTGGGCGTCTCTTGCCCGGTGAGCGTGGCTTCGGTGACGGTGGCGTCGAGCTTGTCGTGGCGCAGGTTGGCCACGATGGGCACCCGTTCCAGCTTGGTCTCAAAGCTGCGCACTTCCAGCGTGGCTTCGTCCAGCGTCACGTACAAGCTGACTGCTGGGCAGGCGCGGCCTTCGGCCAGTGTGTAGGCCTGCACCACGTCGTCGGGCAGCATGGTGATCTTCCAGCCCGGCATGTAAACCGTGGACAAGCGCTCGCGCGCCACCTTGTCCAGCGCCGAATCGGGCGTGATGGCCAGGCCCGGTGCTGCGATGTGCACGCCAAAGACCACGGTGCCACTGCCCAGGCCTTGCACGGAGAGTGCGTCGTCGATCTCGGTGGTGGCCGAGTCATCGATGGAAAAAGCCTGCACGCCGGTGGCGGTGGGCAGGTCTTCCTTGATGGCTGGCGCGGCCAGTGAAGGAAAGGCATGGCCCTTGGGAAACTGGTCAAACAAGAAGCGCCGCCAGTGGAACTGGTAGGGGCTGGCGATGGCACCCGCGGCGGTCAGCAGGTCCAGCGGCGCGCGCTGGGCCCGCTTGCTGGCCTCCACCACGGCCTTGTACTCGGGCCCGTTTTTGTCGGGCTTGAAGAGGATGCGAAACAGCTGCTCGCGCACCGGCGCCGGGCACTGGCCTTGCACCAGTTCTTGGGCCCAGGTTTCGATTTGCGCCGCAACTTGCTTCTTGCGCTCGATGCCCAGCAGCGCGGCTTTCACGGTTTCTTCAGGCGCTTTCTTGAACTGGCCTTTGCCCAGTCGGCGAAAGTAGTGTGGCGCCTCAAACAGGCACAGCAAGGCAGCGGCCTGTTTTTCCGGGCCGGCTTTGGCGTCAAAGTACTCGCGGGCCAGGTCGGCAAAACCAAACTCGGCTTCGGGTGCAAATTCCCAGGCCAGGTTCAGGTCGATATCGGCCGCCAGCGTTTGTGCCTGCGCCATCAGTTCGGCCGGTGCGGGCTTTTCAAAGCGCAGCATCACGTTGGCCGACTTGACCTTGACCCGCTTGCCCGAGTCGAGCTCCACCTGCACGGAGCTTTCGGCTTCGGACATCACGCGGCCGGCGTGGAATTTGCCGGCGTCGTCAAAGAGTGCATACATGGGGGGATTGTCGCCGCTGTGGCCAGTCCGTCATGGGTGCTCATGCCCGCAGCGGTAACAGGCCATCGGCCCGTCCAGCGGCCTGGCCAGAACGTCAGGCCCGCGCTACAGCTTGAGAAATTGCAACAGGGTCGGCAGATGCAGTTCGAAGTCCGACAAGGCGTGGTCGCTGCCCTCGATCAGCCGCCGCGGCTGCCCGGGGTAGCGGGCGCACATCTCCTGCCAGCTCAGCAGCTCGTCGCCCTTGGCGATGATGGGCAGGTATCGTTTCCGGTGGCTGATGGTGGCGGGTGCCAGCGCTTGAAGCTCTTGAACGTATTCGGGCCGGAAATCAAAGCGCTCCGTCGGGTTGTGAAACGCGGTCGACTCGCCGATGTGGGCCACCAGGTCGCGGGCAGGGTACACGGCTGGGTTGATCAGCACCGCCCGCCAGGCTTGGCGGCCCAGGGCCTCGGCCACCACCGTGGCATAGAAGCCGCCCAGTGAGCTGCCCACCACGGCGGAGGTGTGTGCCGGCCAGGAGGCGATACCTTGCTGCACAAGCGCCATGGCCTGGACGGGCGAGGCTGGCAGTTGCGGACACCACCACTGCACCGAGCTTTGATGCTGGCGCAACCAGGCCTGCATTCGTTGAGCTTTGAACGATTGCGGCGACGAGCGAAAGCCGTGCAGGTAAAGCAGGTGGCTGATGGTGGGTGTTGGCATGGATGGGTCAGCCTTTGCAGCCCGACGGCAAGTTTCCTGGCAAAGACGGGCCGGTGGCTGCCACTCATGCCTCTTTTTGGCCGCTTCGTCGCATCAAGCTCCGGAGCGGGGGGATTCCCTCCTGCGTGCCGGTCCCTGGGCGGCCAGAATCCAGGCCTTCTCGATTCTGGCCGCCCAGGGCCACAGCACCTCATGTACGCATCCGGTTTCCCTTCAGCCCTGCCGCCTGTGCAGCCCAAGCTATTGTTGACGCTCATCGCCGCGGCCGTGCTGGCCGCCGGTTGTGCGACTCCCGTTGCGCCAACCGCTGGTCCCGCTGCGGCCGCTGCCAGCACGCCGCCACAGGCCACGGGCGCAGCGGTGGCTGCGCCAGGCCGCGCGGCAGGGTCTGCGCCAGCAGCTTTGCCCGCAGCGGGCACGGCACCGGCCGCGGCTTCAACGGTTGCTGCTGTGTCGCCGCCTTCTGCCACCGCAACCCCCTCGGCCGCCGCTGCGCGACCCGACCCTTCGGCCCCACGCCCCTTTGCCGAAGTCAGCAAAGACGCCAAACAGCAAGACGGCTTCGTGCCGCTGTGGCGCAAGGACGAAAAGGTCTGGTTGGAGATTGGCCCCGATCGCCTGGGCAAGCCCATGCTGTTCAGCATCAACATTGCGCAGTCGGTGGGCGAGCGCGACTTGTATGGCAGCCAGATGGGCCCGCGCTGGATGGTGGAGTTCCGCCGCATTGGCAACCAGATGCAGATGGTGGCCCGCCAGCAGGCCTTTCGGGCGCCACGCGACGCTGCGTCAGGCCGCGCGGTGGGCGAAGGCTTCAGCGACAGCCTGATCGCGTCGACCCCAGTGGTCAGTGCCGAGCATCCCGAGCGCAAGTCGGTGCTGGTGGACGCCAGCTTCTTGCTGGCCGATGTGATGGGCTACAGCACGCGGCTGGAGGGGGCTTACCGGATGCCCTTTGCGGTGGACCGCGCCAATTCCTATTTTGAGTCGGTGCGCGCCGAGGCCGGCCTGACCACGCTGGCCACCAAGGTTCACTTTTCGGTGCCCCGGCTGTCGGCACCGCCGCTGACACCGCCACCCCCGGGCGCACCGCCCAGCCCGCCGCCGCCTTCCACCACGCCTGACGCACGCAGCCTCTTCATCGGCTTCACCTACAACCTGCGCGAGCTGCCCAGCCAGCCGATGGCCGCGCGCCCGGCTGACCCGCGGTTGGGCTTTTTCACCGACAGCTACACCGACCTGTCGAACGACCTCAAGGCCAATCCCAAGGTGCACAACCTGCAGCGCTGGCGCCTGGAGAAAAAGGACCCGCAGGCAGCGATGTCCGAGCCGGTCAAGCCCATCACCTACTGGATGGACCGCAACATCCCGCAGCGTTACCGCGCCAGCATCCAGGCCGGCATCCTGGAATGGAACAAGGCCTTTGAGCGCATCGGTTTCAAGGACGCCATCGTGGCGCGTCAGCAGGCTGACGACGCCAACTTCGACAACATGGACGCGGGCCATGCGTCGATTCGCTGGTTTGTGGGTGCCGACGTGGGCTTTGCGATCGGGCCCCGCCACTCTGACCCGCGTACCGGTGAAATCCTGGACGCCGACATCGGCATGAGCGATGTTTTTGGCCGTGGCTCTCGCCGTCAGGCCAGAGACGACCTGTCGATGCCTCTGGGTAGCAGCCAGATGCCAACATGGCGCGCGGGGCTGGACGCGATGGGTCACGGCGGCGCCGGCCACGCTTGCAGCTACGCCGCCGACGGCGCGCACGAAATGGCCTTTGCGCTGGACCTGCTGGAGGCCCGCGGAGAGCTCGACCCCGACAGCCCTGAAACCGAAGCCTTCGTGCAGGCCTACATCAAAGCCGTGATCACCCACGAGGTGGGCCACACGCTGGGCCTGCGCCACAACTTCAAGGCCAGCACCAGCATCAGCCGTGCGCAGTTGAAGGACAAGGCCTTTGCCAGCACCCGCGGCATCTCGGGCTCGGTGATGGACTACAACGCCTTCAACCTGGCGCCTGCCGGCGAGCCGCAGGGCGAGCGCAACATGGTCACGCTGGGCGCTTATGACTACTGGGCCATTGAGTACGGCTACAAACCCTTGGACGCCAGCGGCGAAACCGCAGCTTTGCGTGCCATCGCCGAACGCAGCTTGAACGACCCGTCACTGGTGTTTGGTGACGACGGCGACAACTTTGGCGAGGCCGTGGACCCCATGGCCAACGTGTTTGACCTGGGTGATGATCCGCTGGCTTATGTTCAACTGCGCCTGCAGCTGTCCAAGGAACTGTGGGCCCGGGTTCAGCAGCGCAAGCCGCAGCTCGGCGACGACCCCGAGCGCTTGCGCCGCAGCGTGTTGGCCGGGTTCCGCCAGGTTTATGCGCTGCCGGCCATCGCCGCCAAGTACGTGGGCGGCATGCACGGCGACCGCGCCCAGCCTGGCAGCGGCCGCGCCACCTACCGGCCGGTGGACCCAGCTCAGCAACGCCAGGCCCTGCGTTTCTTGACGGCCGAGATCTTCAGCAACGACAGCTTCCGCTTCAAGCCGGAATTCCTGGCCACCTTGACACCCGACTACATCGAGTTCGCACGATCGGGCCCGCTGTCGGTGTCGTCAGCTGTGCTGCCCTGCAGACCCAGACGCTGGACCGCTTGCTCGACGCCGGCACCGCCCGGCGCCTGCTGGAATTGCCCAACTACCTGGCGCCGGCGCAGCGCAAAGGCAGCATCTCGCTGAACGAGGTCTACAGCACGCTGCAAAGCGCGGTGTGGAGCGAATTGAAGACGGGCCAGGACATCGAAGCGCTGCGCCGCAGCCTGCAGCGTGAACACCTCAAACGCCTGCAGGCTTTGTTGACCCGCCCTTCACCGGCGCTGCCGGCCGACGCGGTCAGCCTGGCTCGCATGCACGCGGTGGAACTGCAAGCCCAGTTGCGCACGGCGGCGGCCAAATCGGGGCAGTCGGTGGAAAGCCGAGCCCACCTGCAGGAGTCGCTGGCTTTGTTGACCGAAGCACTGCGCGCTACTTTGCAACGCGGTTGACGTCGTCTCTGCCTGGCCGGTCGGGCCCGAGCGGCGCGAAAAATCGCTCAGTAGCCCTGTTTGGTCAGCGGGGCCTTGAGCGCCTCGGCCACCGTGGCCAGGCTGTCGTCCAAGTGCGCGCGGGTCAAGTTCGACCCGCGTTTGCTGGCCACCGCGGCACTCAAGCGAGTTTGCAGCTGCAACGCCACCTGGCGGTGCACCGCACGAACATCGGCTGCGGCGGCTGACGCCGGTCGCAGCAGCCCAGTGACCAGGCGGCGCAGGTGCTCGCGCTGCAGGTTGCGGCGAAGGCTGTCGATGTCGCCACCAGGCGCCGACTTGGTGGAGAGCTCGGACCACACGGCATCGTTCAGGCGTTCTTGAACCTGGGCGTAGCTGAGCAGCTGGCGTGCATCGCTGACCTTGCTCTCGGCATCGGCCAGCCTGACGGCCAAGGTGTCGGACATCAAGGTGTCCAGCGCGCCGCGCTGCAAGGCCAAAACCGCCGTGGGCAGGCTGAAGTCGACGCCTGCACCGCGCAGCGCGCCCAGCCGCTCGTGGTGGTCCACACCCAGGCGGCTCATGACCTGCGGATCGAATTTGAAGGCTTGGCTGTCAAACAGCTCGGCCACCACCACGTCCAGGGCCGCCCGTTGTTGCGCCGCCGGAACGGGCGTCAGCAGGGCTTGCCCCGCACCCGCACGCGCACGCGACGTATAAACGCCGCCCACATACTTGGCGGCAAAAGGCAATGAAGTACCCAAGCTGCCCAGCACCCGGGTCAGCGCGCGGCGGTACACCGTGTAGTCCTCGCCCGCCGCCAGGGGCCGGGTGGTGGTGCGCTGCCACAGCTCGCGCGCCAGTTTGATCTGGCGCTGGGCAAAGGCCAGCGGGTCGTTGCCCATGTCGCGCTGGTTGACCAGGGGGTCGTTGTTGCCCAGGTCCTCGTCGGTGCTGTAGGCCAGGGCCGGTTCGCGTTCGGACCGCGCCAGCAACGCCTGCAGGCCCTTTTTTTCGGCTTCGGCGGTGGCGTACTGCCGGTAGCCGTATTCAATGGCCCAGTGGTCGTAGGCGCCCAGGACCAACATGTTGTAGTCGGCCACCGGCTCACCCTGCAGCGGCAGGTTCTGGGCGTTGTACTCCATCACCGAGGCCGACAGACCATGCACCCGCGTGTAGTTGGGGTCGCGCAGTTGCGCGGGCGTTACTGCCGTGGAAGCGCGGAAGTTGTGGCGCAGGCCCAGGGTGTGGCCAATCTCGTGCATGGTCACATTCTTCAAGGCCTCGGCGATGTAGGCGTCGGCCTCGGGGCTTTGCGGGTCGAGCAACCCACGCTCCACCAGCAGTTCAAACCCGAACTGCGCGTCTGAAAAGGCGTCTTCGCCATACGTGCATTCGTACAGTGGTTGAGCGAAGGACAGCGGGGTGGCGGCCAGTTGTTGGTCGGCCCAACGGGGTACACCCTCGGCGGCGCGGGCGCGAAACACGCGTACCCGGTTTTCGTCGATGATGGCCGCGCCACGCAAGATTTCACCTGTGCGTGGGTCGGACTGGCTGGGCCCCACCGCGGTGGAGCCCGGGCCTTCTTGGGCAAACCAGCGCACGGCCAGCAGGCGCGTGCCCTCGGTGGTGGTCCAGTCGGCCTGGGCAGGCTGCTGTTCTACGCGAATGGCGTTGCGAAAGCCGGCGCGTTCAAACGCGGTGTTCCACTCCAGCGCGGCTGCGCGCAAGGGTTCGCGCCAGCGCTCGGGAATGTTGCGGTCCAGCACCACGCGGATTGGTTCCTTGGGTTCAGACACTTCGGCGGCGGGGTCCAGTTTTTCCAGGCGCCAGCGGCGGATCAGGTGCGTGCGGCTGCCCTCTTGCGTGTCGTCGCCAAAGTTCAGGTAAGACTGAACGAAGTAGCCCACGCGTGGGTCTGCGGCCCGGGTGGCCATGGGTGTGGCGGGAAGCGGCTGCAGCGTGTAGTTCAGGCTCAGGAACAGGCTGCGGGCGTCGGGTACGGTGGGTGGACTTGGCGCGGGCGCCGCAGTGCTGCCCGGCGAAGCGATGGGGGCGGTTGGCAAGCGTGGCACCGTGTAGTGCTGGCGCACCGTGAAGTGCAGTCCCTGGGGCAGCGCGCGAACGCGTTCGAAACTGGTGTTGGCACGGTCCAGGCTGTAGGGAATGCGGTACGCAGACTCCAGGGTGGCTTGGTAGCCCACCAGATCGCCACCCAGCAGTGCTTGGGTGTCCACCAGCAGGGCCTTGCTGGTGGCGTGCGGCGCCGCGGCCAGTGGGGCCGCGGCCAGCAGGCTGTCGGAATAGCTTTCGCTGACCGCCTGGGCCAGCGGTGTGCCAGCCGGTGCGCGCGCATGTTCGTTGCGCGCCAGCAATTGCAGGGTGTTGCCCACGCGCCGCAGCACCACGATGTGGGGGCGTGGCATCAGGCCGGGGAAGAACGCGCGCTCGCCCAAGCCACCCGACAAGGACGACGCCAGGAACAGCGGGGTGTCCAGCAGCGCGGCGGGCAGCTCGAGCCAGGTTTTGTCGTCGCGTGTCCAGATCGGAAGGTAGCCTGCAGCGCGCTTGGCGTCGCGCGTCACGTCCGCAAAGGGCGGCAGTGCCCCTGGCGCAGCAGGTGGGCGAGGCGGCGCTGACGATGCGGCATTTGCTGCGGCTGGGGCTGAAGCGCCGGCACTTGGGCGTGCGCCGCTTGCAGGACCGGAGCTTGCGGGCTGCGCCAGCGCAGGCTGAGTGCTGGCCGCCGTCACGGGGGGGTGTGATGGCGGCGTAGCGCATCCGGCCAACAGCAACAACATGGCCGCGCTGGTCCCCAGCGTTGACGGTTCGGCGCGCTTGAAAATTGGCAGGGTGTTCATGCTGTTGGGTGACGCTTCTGGATGCGGATGTCAGGGAAACGGGATGGGCCTGGGTCGGCTGGCGCGATGCGGCGGGCGGGCTGCTGAATCGTCAGCCCGGCGCCAGGGCCTTGAGCAGCTGATCGTGTATGCCCCCAAAGCCCCCGTTGCTCATGCACAGCACATGGTCACCGGGCCGAGCGGCGGCCGATATCAACGACACCAGGCCTTCAACCGACGTGGCGACGACGGCTTTGCGGCCCATCGGCGCCAGTGCCTCTTGCGTGCTCCAGCCGTAGTCGCCTTGCAAGCAAAAGCTCAGGTCGGCTTCTTCCAGGCTCCAGGGCAACTGGGCTTTCATGGTGCCCAGCTTCATGGTGTTGGACCGCGGCTCAAAGGCGGCCAGGATGCGCGCGTTCAGCCCGACTTTGCGACGCAGGCCGTCGATGGTGGTGCGCATGGCGGTGGGGTGGTGGGCAAAGTCGTCGTAGACCGTCACCCCGGCCACTTGGCCGCGGATCTCCAGGCGCCGCCGCACGTTTTCAAATCGGGCCAGCGCCGCGCAAGCCGCGTCGGGTGCCACACCCACGTGCTCGGCGGCGGCGATGGCGGCCAGGGCGTTCATCTGGTTGTGCTCGCCCAGCAGTGGCCAGCTCACGTGGCCCAGCTTCAGGCTGCCACGCAAGACGTCAAACGAAGCAGGTTCGCCGCGCGCGCACAGGCCGCCGGGCTCTTCGCGTTTGGTGCCAAAACGCTGCACCTCGCTCCAGCAGCCACGCGCCAGCACGCGGGCCAGGGCTTGGTCACGGGCGTTGACGATCAGGCGGCCGCTAGACGGCACGGTGCGCACCAGGTGGTGAAACTGGGTCTCGATCGCGGCCAAGTCGGGGAAGATGTCGGCGTGGTCGTGCTCCAGGTTGTTGAGAACCACGGTGTGAGGTCGGTAGTGCACGAACTTGCTGCGTTTGTCGAACAGCGCGGTGTCGTATTCGTCGGCTTCGATGACAAAGGTCTTGCCTTGGCCCAGGCGCGCCGAGACGCCAAAGTTCAAGGGCACCCCGCCGATCAAGAACCCGGGCTGCAGCCCGGCCTGGTCCAGCATCCAGGCCAACATCGACGACGTGCTGGTCTTGCCGTGCGTGCCTGCCACCGCCAGCACATGCCGGCCGTGCAAAACGTGCTCGGCCAGCCACTGCGGGCCGCTGGTGCAGCGGGCACCGGTGTCCAGGATGGCTTCCATCAATGGCATGCCGCGCTTGACGACGTTGCCCACCACAAACATGTCGGGCTGGATGGCCATCTGTTCTGCACCAAAGCCTTCGACCAACTCGATGCCCAGGCTGCGCAGCTGATCGCTCATGGGCGGATAGACGCCGGTGTCGCAGCCCGTCACCTGGTGCCCGGCCTCGCGTGCCAAAGCGGCCAGGCCGCCCATGAAGGTGCCGCAGATGCCGAGGATGTGAATGTGCATGCGTTTCATTCTAGGAGCCGGTGCGATCCGTGCCAGTGCCCGCCATCTGCTAGCGTGAGGTGATGGACAAAGTCGCTGCTTGGGGTCTGCAGGGGTGGCCTTGGATTGCATCGCACCCCATCGCCTACCCAGCGTTGGAGGTGCTGCACATCACCGGCATTGCCCTGTTGCTGGGCAGCCTGGTGCTGCTGGACCTGCGGGTGTGGGGGGTGGCGCCCGAACTGCCGCTGCAGCCGCTGGCGCGCTTGGCGCTGCGGGTCACCTTGTGCGGCTTTGCGCTGGTGGTGGCCAGCGGGCTTTTGATGGTGGCGGCGCATCCGGCCGAGATGCTGTCCAACCGAGCCTTCTTGATCAAACTGGGCTTGGTGCACCTGGCGGGCTTGAACGCGGCCTGGTTTCATGGTCGGGGCAGCCTTGACCGTTGTGACGGCTTGGCGCGGGTCCAGACCGTGTTGTCAGCGGGGATTTGGTTGGCAGCCATCATCTGCGGGCGGTGGATCGCGTATGCCTAGCGATTGGCCAATGGCCACTGGCTAAGGGGTTGTTTAGTGCTCTGCCCCCATTGCGCTGGGTTACCTATTTGTTGGAGAAATCATCATGCAACGACGCACCTTGATCACCGCGCCCCTGGGCCTGGCGCTGCCCGCCTGGGCCCACCATGGCTGGAGCAGCTTTGATCAGTCGCGCCCCATCTACCTGGAAGGCCAGGCGGTTCGGGTGGCTTGGCGCAACCCGCATGCCGAACTGCTGCTGGAGCTGCCCGCGAGCGGCTTGAAATTGCCACCGGATCTGGCCGGCCGCAGCCTGCCAGCGCAGACCGCCCCTGTTGACGGCCCGGCTTTGCTGAAGGCGGCGCAATTGCCATCGCGCAAGGACCGCCGCTGGGAAATTGAACTGGCCCCGCTGCCGCGGTTGCAGGCCTGGGTGGTGCCGGAAATCAAGGTGGGCGACACGCTGGCCCTGTTGGGCTTTACCTTCACGGGCGAAAAGGGTGATCCCGTGTTGCGCGCGGAGTACCTGTTTGTGGGCGGCAAGACCTATGGTTTGAGGTCGTCGCCCGCCTGACTTCAGAGCGTCCGCATCGCCTGGCCAGCCGCGCCGATGGTGTCGGCCAGGTCCTGGGCCGAATGGGCAGCACTGACAAAGCCAGCCTCGTAGAGCGCAGGGGCCAGGTAGACACCGCGGTCGAGCATGCCGTGGAAAAAGCGGTTGAAGCGCTCTTTGTCGGTGGCCATCACGACGCCGTAGTTCTGCGGCAGTTGGTCGGCAAAGAAAAAGCCGAACATGCCCCCTTGGCTGTCACCGCACAAAGGAATGCCAGCGTCGCGAGCTGCACCCACCAGACCCGATACCAAGCTTTGGGTGCTGGCACCCAGCCGGTCATAAAACCCGGGCTGGCGAATCTGCTGCAGCGTGGCCAGGCCACAGGCCGTGGCCACGGGGTTGCCGCTGAGCGTGCCGGCCTGGTAGACCGGGCCCAGGGGCGCCAGCTGGCTCATCACGTCACGCGTACCGCCAAAGGCCGCCAGTGGCATGCCGCCGCCAATGACCTTGCCGAAGACGCTCATGTCGGGTTTGAAGCCCGGGATGAGGTCGGCGTAGACACTCTGGGCGCCGCCCAGTGCAACCCGAAAACCGGTCATCACCTCGTCAAAGATCAGCAGGGCACCGTGCTGGCTGCACAGCTGGCGCAGGAGGGTCATGAAGGGCACCGACGCGCGCACAAAATTCATGTTGCCGGCAATCGGCTCGATCATCACGCAGGCGATTTCCGCACCTTGGGTTTCAAAGGCCTCTTGCAGCTGCGCCAGGTTGTTGTACTCGAGCACCAGCGTGTGCTTGACCACGTCGGCCGGCACGCCGGCACTGGTGGGAAAGCCAAAGGTGGCCAGCCCCGAGCCGGCCTTGACCAGCAGCGCATCGGCGTGGCCGTGGTAGCAGCCTTCAAACTTGATGATCTTGTTGCGTCCGGTGGCGCCGCGGGCCAGGCGGATGGCGCTCATGCCGGCTTCGGTGCCGCTGCTGACCAAGCGCACCTGGTCAACGCTGGGGACCAGCTCGATGATCGCCTCGGCCAGTTCAATCTCGCGCTCGGTGGGCGCACCAAAACTGAAGCCGTCCATGGCGGCTTTTTGCACCGCCTCGAGCACAGCCGGGTGGCCATGGCCCAAGATCATCGGGCCCCAGCTGCCGATGTAGTCGATGTAGCGTTGGCCTTCGGCATCCCACATGTAGGCGCCCTGGGCTCGGGCGATGAAACGGGGCGTCCCACCCACAGCGCGAAATGCACGCACGGGCGAGTTCACGCCTCCAGGGATGACGCGCTGGGCGCGTTCAAACAAGCCAGTATTGGTTTTCATCGGTCGAAGTCTTAGTGCACCCGGCGCGGCGTGCCTTTGCCGCTGGGGTCGTCGGGTTCGGGCTCGGGCATGCCACCCGCGCCTTCTTCGCCTTCTTCGGGCGGGGGCAGGGCCCAGAAAAAGCGGTCGGGCACGATGTGGCCCATGCCGGGGCGAAAGCCCGCGTCCAGCGTTTGGTCCAGGAAGGACAGCGCCTCGCCGACGGCGGCCTGCAGTTCGCCGCCCGCAGCCAGCAGCGAGGCCAGCGCGGCCGCCAAGGTGTCGCCGGCGCCCACGAACGAGGTTTCAAAGCGCTCGAACTTCTCACCCGCAATGGCGCCCTGCGGAGAAGCCAGCACGTTGTCAATGAACTGTTCAGTGCCCTTGCTGGGCAGGATGACACCGGTGACCAGCACGTAGCGGGTGCCGTGTTCGCCGGCGGCGACGGCCAGCTCGCGGGCCGATGGTGGGCGCTCGTTGTCCCAATCGGGCAGCAAGAAATCCTGCAAGGTCTTGTGCCCGCCCACCAGCACTTCGGTGGCTGGCAGGATCAATTCGCGAAAGGCGTCCAGGTAGAGTTGAGACTGGTCTTCTTCCAGCCAAGACAGGTTGGGCAGGTAGCTGACCAGCGGAATCTCGGTGTAGTCACTCAGCACCTCGGCCACCGCGCTGACGTTGTCAGCGTTGCCCAGGAACCCGACCTTCCAGCCTGAGATGGTGATGTCTTCCAAAATGGTGCGGGCCTGTTCGGCGACCACCTCGGCATCGATTTCGTGCTGGTCAAAGACATCGGCGGTGTCGCGCATCACGATGGAGGTGACGATGGGCAGCGCATGCGCGCCCATGGCCGAGATGGTGGCGATGTCGCCCGCCAGCCCACCAGCACCGCTGGGATCGCTGGCGTTGAAACACATCACGCATGCCGGCGGCGTCTGCTCGGCAGCCGGGCCTTCGAGGTCCGCGGCCGGTGTGGGTTCGGGGATCATGTTGGGAGCCTTGGCGCCAGGGGCGCTCTGAAGATGGATGTTTGCCAGGACCGAAAGGGGTCGGACAAACCTCTAGCGGATTGTGAGCATTGGTGTGTAGGTCCTCACAATTCCTCAATATTCACTGGATTTGCGTGGCTACAATGCTGGTCTATTGTAGTGAGGTGGCAGTCATACCGTGAGCGAAGCAAGTACCTGGATGTGCCTGATCTGCGGCTGGATTTATGACGAAGTTTCAGGTGACCCAGAACACGGCATCGCTCCGGGAACCGCGTGGGCCGATGTTTCCATGAACTGGACATGCCCGGAATGCGGCGCCCGCAAGGACGACTTCGAAATGGTCAGGATCTGACCCCACCGCTGCAGCGAGCTGCAGCCCCAGGGGCTTCGAGGAGAACGTCGCTTGGACATTCAGGGGCCTGACACAGGCACATCGGGCATGGTTGGCGCCAAAGTGCTTGTCATCGATGACAGCAACACCATTCGGCGCAGCGCCGAGATTTTCTTGCGCCAAGGCGGGCACGAGGTGGTGCTGGCAGAAGACGGCTTTGATGCGCTGGCCAAAGTCAACGACCATGCACCCGAATTGATCTTCTGCGACATCTTGATGCCGCGGCTGGACGGCTACCAGACCTGCGCCATCATCAAGCGCAACCCCCGCTTTGCTCATGTCCCCGTGATCATGCTGTCGTCCAAGGACGGGCTGTTCGACAAGGCGCGTGGTCGAATGGTCGGCTCTGAGGACTACCTCACCAAACCGTTCACCAAAGAACAGTTGCTGCGCACCGTTGACGCTTATCGTCGCAGCGCTGGCTGACTCTCCAAGGACCCTCAGATGCCGATCCAGAAGATCTTGGTCGTCGACGACTCGAAGACTGAACTTCACCACCTGTCCGACATTCTGGGCAAGCGGGGCTTCAGTGTGCGCACCGCCGAAAACGGCGAAGAGGCCATGCGTCGGCTTGAAGAAGAAAAGCCGCAACTGATCCTGATGGACGTGGTGATGCCGGGACAAAACGGCTTCCAGCTTACCCGCGCCATCACCCGCGATCCCCGTTTTTCGGACGTGCCGGTGATCATGTGCACCAGCAAGAACCAGGAAACCGACAAGGTCTGGGGCATGCGGCAGGGCGCAAGGGACTACATCGTCAAGCCGGTCAACGCCGACGAATTGATCGCCAAGATCAAGGCGTTTGACTGAGATGATGCCCCCGACCTCGCTAACGCTCGGTACCCCCCGAGGGGGCCGTCCGCCAGCGGCCCGGCAGAGCCGGTTCCGCGGCGGGAAGCTTGGTCGCGTGGTTGTGCTTCACCGCGTCAAGTACACCTAGATGGCCAACCGCGAAGCCCTTCGACAACTTCAAAGCCGCCTGGCTCAACGGCTGAAGGCCGCGCGCACCGAAACCTCGTCGGTCACCTGGCTGGCCGTGGAATGTTCCAGCCACGGGCTGCTGGTGCCCTTGGCCACGGCGGGTGAAATTTTTCCGGCCGGTGTCTTGTTGCCCGTGCCGCACACCAGGCCCTGGTTCCTGGGCGTGGCCAACCTGCGCGGCGGCCTGCATGGCGTGGTGGACCTGGCGGCCTTCCTGGGCTTGCGCGCGCCGCTGGCGCGCGACGCCGTGCGGGAGCAGGCGCGCCTGCTGGCCTTCAACGCCCAACTGGGTGCGCACAGTGCCGTGCTGGTGGACCGCCTGGCTGGTTTGCGCAGCCGCAACCAGATGACCGAAATCGCGGCGGACGGCCTGACCCGCCCCGCGTTCGCCACCACCATGTGGCGTGACGCGGAAGGCCGGCGCTGGCAGGAGATCGACCTGGCGGCCTTGTCGCGCCACGACCAGTACCTGGCCATTTCCGCATGACGCCGCATGATGGCAGCAGAGCTAGCCTGCACCGCGGACCGCCGTGGGTGACAGAACAATCAATGAAGAGGACGCCATGAGCTTTCTGGACCGCATCAAGGGCAAGGCGGGCGCCAAGGCGGAAGCCGACATTCCGCTGGACGCCACCGACGCCGCGCCGTACGAAGAC
>JAYTVT010000091.1:0-43900 GCA_043743835.1 Betaproteobacteria bacterium | reverse complement strand
AGTTCTGCGGCACGCCCATCGCGCGAGCACCACAGGGCAGTCGGCGAAGCCGACCGACACAGCATGAGCCCACACAGGGTACCGCCTGCCGCGACGCGTTGATGCAGGTTCGTCGAACGACCGCAATGCGCCGCAAGCCGACACGCAGTGCCAAGCCGGATAGACGCAGCGGAAGGCAAGTCGGTATCAGGCTCGCTCGCCCAGTTCCGTTCTGTCAAACCAGTGCTGTCAGGCCGGCCGAGCAAAACCCCGCTCAGCCCAGGCCAACGCGCTGCGCGCATTGAGCTTGTAGGACGCCACCACACGCCAACGGGCCAGCTCTTGACCATCGGCGTCCTGCGCCGACAGCACCGCGTGCGGGTCGTCTTCGTCGGGCACCACGTCCAGCTTCACCAGTACACGGCCCTGCGCGGTTTCGATCCACTCGGTCTTGTGGTGCAAGGCCTGCAGGTGCTGCTCGTGCCGGCGCACCACCTCAGAGGCGGTCTTGACCAGCGTGTTGAAGGCGTTGGTGTCCAGCGGCTTGGGATTTTTCTTGTCGCGGCCCATGGTCCATGGGCCCACCAAGGCCGGCTCGGCCTGGCCGTCGAGCAGCATTTCCACTGCCCAGCCTTCGTCGTCGTTGTTCTTGATGACGCGCGCCGTCCAGCCGTTGTCGCGCCACAGGCGCGGCTCCTTGATGGTCTCGGGGTCGCCGATGGCGGGGGTCTCGGGGGTATCGGATGCTGCGTTCATGCAGCGATTCTCGTCGCTGGCCTAGCCGGCTTCAGGTCACGCCTTCAGCGCACGCCCAAACAGCGAAAACAGCCGTTCCCAATGCCGCTCGGCCGCAGGCCGGTTGTAGATGCCCGCGCGCAGCGGAAAGACAAAGCCATGCTCCACCGCCGGATACCACTCCACCCGGTGTGGCGCAGTAGCGGCGCCTAGGCCTTGTTGCAGCTTGGCGATGTCAGGCGGTGGTGCCCACTTGTCGATTTCAGCGCAGGCAAAGTAGCTTTCGCACTGCAGGCGCGCGGCTTCGACATGCGGTGAGTCGGGCGCATCGGTGGCCATGTTGGCGCCGTGGATGCTGGCAATGCACTTCAGGCGCTGCGGGAAGGCCGTGGCCGCCCAGACCACAAACGGCCCGCTCATGCAGTAGCCCACGGCGCCCACCCGGCTGGCATCGGCCTGCGCAAAACCGTCAACAAAATCCAGCATCGCCTGGGTGTCGCAAACCGTGCTGGCGCGGTCCAGCGTGGCCATCAGACCGAACATGTGGGCCAGGCCAGCCTCGGTGCGCTCTTGCAGCCAAAAGTCGCGGCTGCGGCGGTAATACAGATTGGGCAGCACCACGCAGTAGCCCACCGCGGCGATGCGCCGCGCCATCTCGTGCAGCTCTTCGCGTTTGCCGGGGGCGTCCATGTAGAACAGCACCACCGGGAAGGGGCCGTTTTCTTCGGGATGCACGACGAAGGTGTTCATCGTGCCGGCGGCGGTGGAAATGTCCAGGTGGTGTTCGATCATGGTGCGCACTGTAGCGCCACGCCCCACGCCAGACCGCGCCTGGATCAAGGGCGGACCGGTCGCCTCTGTCGCCGCCGACAATGGGGGCATGCTCCACAGCGTCTCTGTGCTGCGCGCGGCGCGCTTGGCCCGCAGCGCCAAGCCCTTCCTGGCCCGCGGTGGCAGCCAGCGCGAACACTGCGCAGGCTGCCGGCTGGTTCACAGCCACTGCCTTTGTGCACTGCGCCCGCAGATGCAAACCCGCGCCGGCATCTGCCTTCTGATGGCCGACATCGAAGCGCTCAAACCCAGCAACACCGGATGGCTGGTGGCCGACGTGGTGGCCGACACCTTCGCCTTCATCTGGGCGCGCACCCAGACCGACCCCGCCCTGCTGCTTTTGCTGAAAGACCCGCAGTGGCAACCGTTTGTCGTCTTTCCGGGCGAATACGCGGCCCCCGGTCGCGTGGTGCACGCCGTGCCATCAACCGCGACAGATGGCCAGGCCCGCAGGCCGCTGTTCATCCTCTTGGACGGCACCTGGTCCGAGGCCCGCAAGATGTTTGCTCGCAGCCCTTACCTGGACCATCTGCCCGTGCTCAGCCTGCCAGCCGACAGGCTGTCTCAATACCAGCTGCGCCGCTCGCGACGCGATGACCACTTCTGCACCAGCGAGGTCGCTGCGCTGTGCCTGGGGGGCGTTGGTGAGCAGATGGCCGAGCATGTGCTGACGGCCTACCTGGACGTGTTCACGCACCACTACCTGCGCTCCAAAAACCAGCTGCCCGTGACCTGGGGCAGCGAAGTTAACCAGCGCCTGCAGACGCTGTCGGCGCGGTTGCCGCTGCCCGCCCCCGTCATCACCTGACCCGGCATGCGTCCGCGCCGTCGCTCAGTCCGGCACTGCTGATGGGTGCTGGGCAGGGTGTTGCAGCAGCGCCTTAGCCGCCTCGACACGAAGGGCCAGTGCCACCGTGCTGTCGTTCATGACCTGAAGCAAGAAGCGCCGAGGATCCGCTTCTGCAGCCGCAGCAGCCGCGGTAGGCGATGGCAGAAGCGTCGAGTCCAAGCCCCGCGCCACAGCGGTGATGGGGTCGACCACTTCGGTGCCAGTACCCTGGAACTCGGGAGGCAAGCCCAGCTGAAGGCAAGCCCGCTCGAACGCCGAGCGCTCCATCACCGCCAGGCCACGCAACAACGCGGACTGGCCTTCTTCACTGGGCTCCCCGTCAAGCCACGGTGTGTCCTCGAAGACGGCCACCAGATCAGAGGCTACAAAGGCAGACCAGCGGCCAGTTTCATCCAGCAGCGCCGGGATGGTCTGCAAATTGCCAGGCACGACATCGGGTACGGCCTTGGGCGTCGATGGAAGCAGTGGCCCCCAATAGGGCCGACAGCGAACCCGCCCGGCTTCGACATCGGGCAAAAAACGAACGCGCAAGGCGTCCAAGAACGCCAGTGCCCGCGGTGCCGCGACCGGTTCTGCCAGCGAGAACCAAAGCTGCAATCCACCGGCGCCAGCCACGGCGATGGCCGGCGCGGGCAGACCCAATTCACTCTGCACACCACGCCAAACCTGCCCGAGTTCTTTCCAAGTCGGCGAACTCGTCAGCGCCATCACCATGGCGCACACCGGTTGCGCTGGGGCGAAAGCGACGGCACCCCGTTCATCTGCAGCGGCGAGCACGTTCGACCGCGGGCCGAACAGGCGTTGCAGTTCTGAGTGCAGTCGATTCATGCTGTTGTGTTGGGCTCAGGAGAGACAAACCACTTTACGCTGCAGCAACCGTGGCCTCATCGCGTTCGATCCGGCCATCCACCAGTTCGATCACGCGGTCGCAGCGCTGGGCCAGGCGGGGGTCGTGGGTAACGATCAGAAAGCTGGTGCCCAGCTCGGCGTGCATGCGCCGCATCAGGCCGAAGACCTCGTCGCTGGACGCGGTATCCAGGTTGCCGGTGGGTTCGTCGGCCAGCACCAGCGGCGGCTGCAGCACCAGCGCGCGGGCGATGGCCACGCGTTGCTGCATGCCACCCGACAGCTCGGCAGGACGCTTGCCCAAAGCCTGCTCCAGGCCCACGGCGCGCAGCACCTGGCGCGCGCGCTCGAGTTGGCTGGCGCTGACATGGCCTTCGCGCATCAGGGCCGGCAAGGTGACGTTTTCCAGCGCGGTGAAGGCCGGCAACAGGTGGTGAAACTGAAAGACAAAGCCCAGCGACGTGCTGCGGCTCTGGGTCAGGGCTGCGTCATCCAGCCCAGTGGTCTCTTGACCCAAGATGCGGTAACTGCCCGCCGTGGGGCGCTCGAGCAGACCGATGATGTTGAGCAGCGTGCTCTTGCCCGACCCGGAAGGGCCGATCAGCGCCACAAACTCGCCGCGGCCCATGCGCAGCGACACGCCGTGCAGCACCTCGGCCTCGTTGGGCAGACCCACGTTGTATCGCTTGCGGATGTCCAACAGTTCCATCAGCGCGGGCCCGCTGGGGCCGCTGGCCGCATTGGAAGCGCCGTCCGGGCCGGCAGGCCCCGGGCGTGAGGCCGGAACTTCGCTGCTTTGCACCATCACATTCGAATGGCCTGCGCCGGGTCCAGCCTGGCCGCCCGCCGCGCCGGCGCCACCGCTGCCAGCACACCGCAAACGGTGGCGATGGCGGCGATGCGCAAGGCCAGGCCCGGCGCCAGCGTGATGGCAAACAGCGGCAGACCGTCGCTGCCACGCAC
This sequence comes from Betaproteobacteria bacterium, assembly GCA_043743835.1. GTDB lineage: Bacteria > Pseudomonadota > Gammaproteobacteria > Burkholderiales > Burkholderiaceae_C > Rubrivivax. The sequence goes on along the minus strand of JAYTVT010000091.1, from coordinate 39,696 downwards.
AAAACTGGTAAAGACCCAGATCAAGCCCAATGCCAACAGCACACCCAGGGCCGACCCCAGCGCGCCAACGATGGCCCCTTGCAGCAAGAACACCCGCAGCACCTGCCCCTGTGTGGCGCCCATGGCGCGCAGGATGCCAATCTCGCGCCGCTTTTGCACCACCGACACCACCAGCACGCTGGCAATACCCAGCACCACCACCACCATCACCACGCCGCGGATCAGCGCGGTGCTGACACTCTGCGCATTGAGCGCCGACACCAAACCGGCGTTGGTGTCCTGCCAACTCTCCACCTTGAAGGGCCAGCGCTGGCCCAGGCGCTGGGCCAGTTGTGGCGCGGTCCACACGTCCACCAGTGCCATGTCCAGGTTGGTGGCGCCACCCGGCAGGCCCACCAGGCTTTGCGCCGCGCGCAAGGGCACCACCACCGTGCGGCGGTTGAGCTCGCGCACACCCAGATCCACCAGCGCGGTGACCCGGGCCGAGTCGGTGACCCCACCGGTGTTGATGCTGAAGCGGTCACCCACACGCAGGCCCAGGTCCTGGGCCAGCTCCACGCCAATCACCGCCTCACCTGGCCCCAGGCGCGCCACGCCCGCCACCACCTTGGTACGCAGGCTGACGATGCGGTCATAACGGTCCAGATCCACGCCGAGGAGGGCGATCGACTTCTGTGCTTCACCGCGCAGCGCCAGACCGGCACCAGCCACCATGGGCGACACCGCTGCGACTTCAGGCAAGGCTTCGAGCAACGGCACCAAGGCCTGCCAGTTGGCCAACGAGCGTGGGCGTTGCGCGCGCGGCTGGGTTTGGTCCAGCACCGCGCCCGTGCTCAGGCCGTCGTCACGGGCCGGCAGCACCACGTCGTCCAGCGCCCGGATGCTCAAGTGCGCCTGCGCGCCCAGCGTCTTGTTCAGGGTGTTGGCCTGCAAGCCGCTGATCAGCGCCGAGATGTAGGTCACCACCGCCACACCCGCGGCCACGCCCACGATGATCAGCAAGGTCTGCATGCGGCCTTCGCGCAAGAAGCGAATGGCGACGCTGCGCTCAAAACCGAGCCAGGCGTGCATGTGCTCAGCGACCCATGGCGTTGCTGAGGGCCGAGCCCGCGTCATCGGACTTGGCTTTGCCACCCGTCGGCGAGGGCACCGACCGATCGGCCTTGACACGCTGGCCCGGCGAGGGCGATGCCCCCAACAGCACCGTGTCTCCCGGCATCAGGCCTTGCACCACCTCCACGGCTTCCAGCGTGCGCAGGCCCAGCCGCACGGCGCGGGCTTCAACCCGACCGGACCGCTCCAACCAGAGTGTTCCCGTGGTCGGCTCAGAAACCGCAGCGCCGTCGCTTCCAGATCCGCGCAAGGCCGATACCGGCACCACCAAGGCCGACTCGCGGCGGGCGGTTTCCACCTCTACCGACAAACTCATGTCTTCACGCAAAAAGGGCGGCGGCTGTTCGACCGAGAACTTCACTTCCACCGAGCCCCGCTGGGCATCGACCAGCGGCGCGATGCTCAGAACCTGGGCATTGAAGCGCTGCTCTGGGAAGGCATCGGCACGCACCCAAGCCTTCTGCCCCAGTTGCAATTGCTGCAGATAGCGTTCATCCACCGGTGCCACCAGTTGCACCGGCCCGGCCAGCGCCAAGGTCAGCAGGGCCCGCCCGGCCTGAACGATCTGGCCCGGCTCGACAGCACGGCTGAGCACCTTGCCATCGGTGGGTGCCCTCAGTTCGGCCTGAGCCAGACGAGCCCGCGCGGCCTGGGTGGCTGCAGCAGCCAACACCTGTTGAGCCTGCGCCTGGGCCACATCGACGCCTTGTTCGGCGTTGGCGGCACTGACGGCCATGGCAGCGTCTTGTTGGGCTTGCGCCACCTGCAGCGCCCGCTGCGATTCGTCGAGCCGGGCCGGGCTGAGGAAACCGCGGGCCACCAGGTCTTGGGTGCGCTTGAGCTCAGCCTGCGCGGCCACCAGCACCGCTTGCGCCTGCGCCGCGCCGGCCCGCGCCCCGCTGCGGCCGCTGCTGCGCAGCCCGGCCAGGCGGGCCAGCGCTTGCTGTTCGCTGGCCAGGGCCTGGTTCAGGGCCGCCTGCAGTTCTGCAGTTTCCAGCCGCACCAGCACCTCGCCAGCGCGCACCGCAGCACCCTGGGCCACCAGCACCTGCACCACCCGGCCCGTCTGCGTGGCCCCCAGGTCCACGCGAGAAGCGGTGGCCACCCGCGCCGAGAACTGCAAGGTGCGCACCAGCGGCATGGGCTGCACCACCAGCGCCGACGCCGAAGGGGTGCGGGTGAACCACCACGTTGCGGCAGCGACGAGCACCAGGCCGCACAGCAACAAGGGCAAAAGCAGGCGTCGCGACAAGGTGGGAGTCATGAATCAGGGTTGGCTTGGGGTTGGGTCCGCAGTGGGTCGAGCCCAGCCTGCTCTCAAGGCTCAGCCGCCCGTGGCCCCGTCAACTCGGCCAGCAGGCGAAGCTGGTCGCGCTGCACCGCCATCAACTCCTGCCATTGCGTTTCGCGCAGCGCGTCGATCTTCTGGTGCAGCAGCATGATTTCCAGTTCGGCCTTGAGGTTGACCTCGTAGTCATGCTCGACACTGAGCCGGTCTTTCTGCGCCTGCCGGTTCTGCGACATCAAAATGATGGGCGCCTGGATGGCCGCCAACATGGACAAGAACAGGTTGAGCAGGATGTAGGGATAGGGGTCAAAGGTGTGCCCACGCCAGATCAGCAAAGCGGCATTCAAGCCCACCCAACACAACATCGTCAGGGCAAAGAGGCCGACAAAAACCCACGAGCCGCCAAAGGACGCAACAGCGTCTGCAGCGCGCTGACCTGCGGTGGTGGCGGGCTCGGCCTCATGGGCCAGATTGCGGGCAATGTGGGTCCGCGCGGCCACATGTCGCGCCACCTTTTGGGCGCGTTCATCCAAGCTGTCGTAACCCGTCCCCAAAAACTGGGCGGCGATGTCTTGCGCATGGGGGCGTTTGCTCACGAGGACCAGTGTAGGCCTGCTCCCGTGGCCCACTTTGACCCAGCGCAGATCGATGGTGATTAGCGCGTTGCAGACGGCTTCTATCTGCCGCCCACAGGCCTAGGCTGTCACCTGCAGCGCCCGCTCGATGCGCCGGCGCGCCACCTGGGTCTTGGGCACTGGAATGTCCCACCACATGCGCACATCTTCTTCCAGACCCACGCCGTGCATGAAGTTGTAGATGCCTTTCTTCAAACCAACCCCCAGGGCGTCATGGTCAACACCCGTGGGGTCGATGAAACCGATGTCGTTCTTGGCAAAACTCACCGGCGGCAGGGGCACCAGGCTGACGCCAAATGCCTGCGGCGCCTGGCCCACCGGGGAGTGCACGGTGCAGGCAAAGCGGTGCCAGAAGCCGCTGTGGATGCAGCCGTTGACAAACAGCTGGCGCACCAGCTCCAGCGCGTCCACGGTGTCCTGCACGGTTTGAGTTGGGAAGCCGTACATCAGGTAAGCGTGCACCAGCACGCCGGCGTCGGCAAAGCCTTTGGTCACGCGCGCCACCTGGTCGACTGAGACGCCCTTTTTCATCAGCGTGAGCAAGCGGTCTGATGCCACCTCCAGGCCGCCACTGATGGCGATGCAGCCGCTGTCTGCCAGCTGCTGGCAAAGCTGCGGCGTGAAGGTTTTTTCAAAGCGGATGTTGCCCCACCAGCTGATGCCCACCTGGCGGCGCTGCAGTTCTGCGGCAAAAGCCTTCAGCGACTTGGGCGGCGCCGCTTCGTCCACCAGGTGAAAGCCTGTTTGACCGGTCTCGGCCACGATGGTCTGCACACGGTCCACCAGCGTGGTGGCGCTGGCCGCGTCGTAGCGGCTGATGTAGTCCAGGCTGACGTCGCAAAAGCTGCACTTTTTCCAGTAGCAGCCGTGGGCCACGGTCAGCTTGTTCCAGCGGCCGTCGCTCCACAGCCGGTGCATGGGGTTGAGCATGTCCAGCAGCGACAAGTAGCGCTGCAGCGGCAGGCCGTCCCAAGTGGGCGTGCCCACATCTTCAAAGGGCACATCGGGTTCGACAAAGTTGACGTAGCGCACAGCACCCTGCTCGCGCAAAAACGTGCGCACCAGGCGCTGCGCCGAGCGCTGGCCTTGCAGGTGGTCCAGCAGCGCCAGCAAGGGGCGCTCGCCAGCGTCCAAGGTGACGAAGTCAAAGAAGTCGAAGACCCGTGCGTCGCTCAGTTCGCGCAGCTCGGTGTTGACAAAACCGCCGCCCAAAACGGTGGTGACTTGCGGGTGCGCCGCCTTGATGGCCTGCGCGATCCGGAAGGCACCTAACACCGCGCCAGGAAAGGGCACGCTGACCAGCACCACCGTGGGCTGGTGGCGCGCCACGGCCGCCAGTGTCAGCTGTTGAAGCAGCTCATCAACCAGGTTAGGCGCAGCGGCCAGTGCGGTAGCCAGGGGCTCGAACGTGGCTTGGCTGGCGGCCAGGCTTTCGCCATAGCGCACAAACTCAAAACGCGGATCGACACCGTCCTTAATGACGTCGGCCAGGTCGTTCAGATAGAGCGTGGCCAGGTGGCGTGCACGGTCTTGCACGCCCAGCGTGCCAAAGGCCCAGGCCATGGCGTCACCGCCGTCAGCGTCGGCTTCAAAGACGTCCAGCGACTGAAAGCGCGGGCCCTCGGGCAGGTAGTTGCGGCTGGCGATGCGGTGCGCCAAGGTGCTGTCGCGCCCCTGCAAGAAGGCGATGGTGGGGGCTATGGTGCTGCGGTAGGCCTCGAAGGCCTGCACGAAATGGTCAACGCGGGCGCTGCGTGGCTGGGCTGGCTTCTGGCTCACGCGGTCATGAATGGCCTTCAAGCCGTTGGCCGACAGCAGCTCCAGGATCAGCGCCAACGCCAGGTCTTCCTGCACCGCCAGTACACCGCGCGAACGCAAAAAACCAGTCAGGTAAGCGGTGGACGGATAAGGCGTGTTGAGCTGCGTCATCGGTGGGATGACGGACAGCACACGAACGGGTTGAGCAGCTAAGGTGGACATCGGACAGCACCCGGATTGTGGCGCGCCACTGCAGGCGCGCTGGCAAGCACGAGCCGAAGGTCAGCGCAACCAGCGCAGCAAGGCCTGGCAAACCTCGGGGTTGCTGAGCAGCTGCATGTGGTTGACACCCTGCAGCCGCAGCTGTCGGTCGGCCGCAAAATGCAACCGGCGCGCCGGCTCGCGGTGGCGCCCCAGCGCGCTGTCCACCTGCACCAGGCCGTCACCCAGCAGCCGGCCCTTCAGCCCCTGGGCCTGCAGGTCGGTGCTGGCGGCCACCGCAAAGCAGCGCAGTTGCTCGGGCAAAGGCACCGGCTCAGGTTTGGCACCGTTGGGGCCGGCCAGCAGCTGACCGTGGCGCAGGTTGTTGATGCCAGCACTGCGTACGCGGCCCAAGCGGGCCAAAGGTGCGGCGTAGGGCGCGCCGCCCAGCACGATGTCCAGCCCATGGCCTGCACGCTCCAGTGGCGCACCATGGTGCGGCGTGCCCAGAAAGACGGCGTCGTCCACCCGCCGCACCCAGGCCTGGCCTGCCAGCGCGCCCTGGTGCAGCGCGCTGCGCGCCACCAGGCCACCCATGCTGTGGCAGAGCAACACCACGCGCTGCAGCGGATGGGGCCAGGCGGCCAGCAGTTGCTCCATCAGCCCTGCAAACTCCGCACCATTGACGTGCACCGCGCGGCCGGTGTTGTAGCGCAGGTAGACCGGTGTGTAGTTGGCCTCACGGGCCAAGGCGGCGCCATGGTCATGGCCATCACGCAACCACTGCAGGTCGTTCATGCACAGGCCATGCATCAACACCAGCAGGCGTCCTGTGCCCTGGGGCAGGGCCTGGCGCAGGGCTGGCCCTTGCAAGGTCAGCGCCTGGCCGCCACTGCGAAACCCCATGGTCGTGGCCAGCGGGTTGGCGCTGGCCTCCAGGTGGTCGCCCAAGATTCCGTTCAAAGCCGCCAGCACCGCTTCGCGTTCCCAGCTGCTGGTGGGTGTGCCAGGGGCCGTGGGCGTCAGCAACGGCGCCAGCAGGCCGAGCAAGGCGTCCACGCTGCCACCCACCAGCCGGGTGACACCATGCACCGTGCGATAGACGAGGCCGGTGATGCCGGTGGTCTTTTCGCCACCCCGCAGGCCAGGCGGGGTTTTGATGCGCGCGTGCATGGCTTCGACCAGGGCAGTCAGACCCCGTGTGGCGTCAACCGCCAAGCGGGCCGCGCCCCGCAGGTCGGCGGCCGTGGCATGTTGCTTGACGCTGGGCATGGCGTTCGGCGTGGCAGGAGGCATTGCCAGCAGTGTAGGCCCCGGGCTGCGTCACGGCGCGGCGCACGAATCCCCATGGGTGGGCTGACCCCAACGCGGCCGGGCACTGCGCGCGCCGCAGCCACGTGTGGGCGAGTCAACACCAAGGCCCGCGCTGGCCTGACCGCCGGGCCTGGGCGGCTTCAGGGTTTGGGCGGCTCTTCGTCGCCCAGCTTGCGCATCGCGCGGCGGATGAACTGCATCTGCTCGTCCACATGGCGGCAGGTTTCGCAGATCACAAAGTGCAGCCGCATGCGGGCGCGGTCGGCGCTGGGCAAGGTCTGGTCCTGGCCGTCGCTCATCAGCCGCGAGACCTGCTTGCAGTCGAGTGCGATCTTCATCGTTGCCCCGCAAACCAGTTGCGGTCCAGGCAGTCGCGCAGTTGCATGCGCGCGCGGTAGAGCATCACGCCGCAGTTGTTGGCGGTGATGTCCAACTCGGCGCAGATGTCTTCCACCTCTTTGTCCAGCCACTCACGCATCATGAAGACGCGCCCGGTTTTGGCCGGCAACCGGTCCACGCAGGTTTGCAGCCGCTCGAAGAACTGTTGCTGTTCCAGCGATTTATCGGGCTGGTGCCAAGCCGGCGGCGCTTCGCGCCAGTGGCCATCTTTGGCAAACAACGCGTCCAGCGCGTCGTCCATGCTCTGGTCATCCTGTGGCTCGATGTGCACCTCGCGCCCGCGCTTGCGGATGACGTCGATGATCTTGAACTTGAGGATGCCGGTGGCGTAGGTGCGCAGCGAACTGCGGCCCTCGAAACTCTCGGGCTTTTCCAGCACCGCCAACAGGGTCTCGGAGACCACGTCTTCGGCCATGCTGTCGTTGCGCAGTTGCGCTTGAGCAAAACGCAGGAGTGGTTTGTGCAGCTGGGCCAGTTCACTTTCAAGCGACATGGTGGCGGTGGTGGTGATGTTTCGGTCGGGGCGACCCTGTCCGCATTACAGCCGATTGTTGGCCCTAGGCGGCGGCGGCCGCAAAAAACCGTAACGACCGTCGGGGTGGCACGACACAGGAGGACCTTCCCAAAACGCCAGCACCATGCACAAAGTCGCCCTCGTCATCTACAGCAAGCTCGAAGGTTCAGGCAACTCGGCCATCTACCGCAGCCTGATGTTTGCCCAGGAGCTGCAACGCGCAGGCGACGACGTCTGCCTGGTTTTTGATGGCGCAGGCAGTGTGGCCGCCGCCGAGCTGTCGCAGCCCGATCATCAATTTCATGCCCTGTTTCAGGACGTGCGCGCCCAGGTTCGGGGCGTCTGCCGCTTTTGCGCCAAGTCCTACGGCGTGCTGGACGCGGTGGAAGCCGCAGGTTTGCCCCCGCTGGGCGCCGACCGCGGTCATGCCAGCCTGCGTGCGCTGCTGGAAGAAGGCCGCCAGCTCATCACCGTTTAGCGGCACAAACGCTACAAGTGCCACAAACAGCCCTGATGGCGCCGCGGCACTGAACTTGCTGCCATGGCGCGTGGAAGCTGGAGGACCCATGATGTCAACAACAACCTTGCCGCAACCCCGCCTGTACCGCTTTGTGGGTGGCAACGCCGGCAACTGGCGCGTGCAAAGCAACGCAGCCTTGGCCGGACAAGCGCTGCCCACCCCTACGCGTGTGGATGTGCAGGCGGGCTCACCACTGACCCCGAATGCTGACCGCAGTTGGGTTCTGCACGGCGTGACCAGCAACGACCGCTACGTGGAACGACCGGAAAAGTCTGCCCTGCAGGCCAAGCAGCAAGGCCTGGGCCGCGCGGGCAGCACGCGCGCAGCGCTGATCCCGATTCGGAAGACGGCTGCCTGGTGGGCTTTGACCCAGGAAGAGCGGCGCGATGTCTTTGAAGCCCAGTCACACCACATCGGCATTGGGCTGAAGTACCTGCCGGCGATCGCCAGACGGCTGCACCACTGCCGCGACCTGGGCAGCGAACAGCCGTTTGACTTCATCACCTGGTTTGAATACGCCCCCGACCAGGAAGCGGCCTTTGACGCGCTGCTGCTGGCCTTGCGCAGCTCGCCTGAATGGGCATTTGTGGACCGGGAGATCGACCTGCGACTGAGCCTGGACGCCAGCTAGACGACAAAGCGCCCACGCGCCTGCATGGCCTGCACGGCGGGCGCCTGCACATCAACCCAGGTCAAGAAGTCGATGGTGCGGAATTCACGGTCGATAGCGGGTGCGCCGCAAATGGCGGCACCCATGGCCAGATAGGCCGACAAAAGCCTCGGGATGCGCGGTGCGTTTTCAGCCACCTGGTCCAAGGGGCAGGCAAAGCTGGGCTGCGGCAGGGTGCGCCAGGCCAGCGGGGACAGGTGGCTCGACAAACGCGCAAAGACAGCCGCGCCCAATGCCGCATCTTGCGATGTCAGCGAACTGCAGCCCACCAGGTAACGCGCGCTGTGCTCTTGTGCATAGGTGCCGATGCCTTTCCACAGCATGTTAAGCACCGCAAAGTTGCGGTGCTGGACGTGGATGCAGGCTCTGCCCAGTTCCACCATTTGGGCGCGAAAAGACTCGAAGGGAGCAAAGTCGAACTCGCGCTCACTGTAGTAACCCAGGCCCTGTTTGGCGCGCAGGCCCGTTTGCAGGCGGTAAGTGCCCACCACCGAACCATCGTTCAGGTCTTCAACCAAGAGGTGATCACAAATGTCGTCGAAGGGGTCCGCGTCCAGACCGGTGTCGTAAGACTGCACCAAGCCCTCGTCCAACTCCAGGTTGAAGACCTCGAAACGCAGGGCTTGCGCGGCTTGGCGATCGGCTGCAGACATGGCCAGTCGCGCCCGATAGGCTGGGTTCGCTCGGGACGTCGGCGTCAGGGCGCCGGGGGTCAGCTGGGTGGTGCTCATGTCAAGGCCCTCAAACAAAGTCGGCTGGCGACGCTCTGCCACTCAGTCGCCATGGGCGGGTGGGGCTTACAACAAAGCTCTGTAATGAACCCTGGTGCATCTCGACTGTGATGGGCTGCCATGACAGCAAGATGAAGCAGCAGCACTTTCCATCACCCCCACCCGATACCCGCATGCCCGAACCATCCGCTTCCCACACCACCAAAGCGTCCTGGCGCAACCACGCCCGCGTTGGGCGCCGCGGTCGCTTGTGGAGTGCGCTGGGCGTTGCTTTGGCCGCCGTAGGGTGCGCGCCGCCTGGGCCCCGTGCCCCGGAAGATGCGCTGGAGCATCTGCGTCACCGGGTGGTGGTGGGTCCGCCTCTGACCACAGAGGTTAGCTACTTGCGTGCCGGCAACGCACAAGGACCGCGCCTGATCCTGGTGCATGGCACGCCGGGCTCTGCCAGCGGCTGGGCCGACTACCTGATGAACCCGCCCGCCGGCATGGAGGTGGTGGCGGTGGACCGGCCCGGCTTTGGCCAAAGCGGCCCTGAAGGCGCGATGCCCGGCCTGGCCGAACAAGCCGCCGCGGTGCTGGCCTTGATGCCCAACGATGGCCGCCCGGTGATCCTGCTGGGTCATTCCTTGGGCGGCCCGGTGGTGGCACGTGTGGCGGCCGATCACCCCGAACGGGTCAGCGCCGTGGTGCTGTTGGCGGCTTCCATGGACCCGGCGCTGGAAGAAATCCACCCCATGCAGCATGTCGGCAACTGGGCCCTGGTACGCGGGCTGTTGCCGCGCGTGCTGCGCAATGCCAACCACGAACTGCTGGCCCTCAAGCCCGAACTGGAAGCCTTGGCCACCAGCTTGCCGTTCATCACCGCACGGGTGGTCATCGTGCACGGTTCACTGGACGACCTGGTACCGGTGGCCAATGTGCACTTCATGCAGGCCCGACTGACCGGTGCGTCTTGTCTGAAGACGGTCTTGCTTGAAGGCCGCAACCACTTCCTTCCCTGGAATTCCGAGGCCGAAGTGCGCCAGGCCGTGGAACTGGCCCGAGACCTTGCATGCTGAGCAGTTGGCACTCCGTGCCAGCCTGGTTTGAAGCCGCACTGGCGGGCATGGCCTCGCCGGCCGTGATAGCCCTGGTGCTGGCCTTGACAACGCTGCTGCTGGAAGATCTGGCCATAGCCGCCGGTGTGGCCTTGGCGACGCAGGGGCTCATCAGCTGGGAACTGTCCTTGTTGGCCGTGGGCGGCGGCATCGCGCTGGGCGATTTGGGTTTGTACGCCATGGGTCATAGCGCCACGCGCCTGCCTTGGCTGCGTCGTCGCTACATGGGCGACAAAAGCCTCTGGGCATGCGAGCAACTGGTGCGCCGCTTGCCCAGCGCAGTGCTGCTGGCCCGGGTGATCCCGGGTCTGCGCCTGGTCACCTACACCACCAGCGGTTTTGTCGGCGTGCCCTTGCTGCCCTTCACCGGGTGGGTGCTGGTGGCGGTGAGCCTGTGGACCCTGGGCCTGTACGGCCTGAGCGCCGCCATCGGCCAGGCCCTGGCACAACACCTTGGCCTGCCCCCGGCGGTGGCCGTGGCCCTGCCCGTCGTGCTGTTGGCCCTGGCCGTGCCCTTGGTGCGCCACTGGCGCCAACGCGCGCAGCGCAGCTCCCAGTCTGCCCGCTGAACCTACATCGAGACCGTCCGACGCCGAAAAATGAACGCCCTGCACTTGTCCAGCCACACCCCCCCAGCACACCTCGGTGCCGCGCAAACCGGCTCGCCCGCCGTGCACCCCCATCAAGGCATGCCGCCCTTGGACCAAGACGGGCCGCCGCTGAGCTTCTTCGAGTTCTGGCCCATGTGGGCCTTCTACCCGCCCGTGATGGCCTACGCAGCCTGGCTGATGCTGCGCCACCGCGGCGTGTTGCTGCCCACGGTGGCCAACCCGTCCTTCCCGGGCGGTGGCTTTTACGGCGAGAGCAAGGCCGACATCCTGGCCCTGGCGATGCAACACGTGCCCGAGTGGACCGCGCCTTTTGTTCGTGTTGAACGGTCCGAGGCGATGTGGCTGGACCCCTCACTTGAAGCCGATGCAGCACTGGCCCTGTCGCGCGACGCCGGGCTGGACCTGCCGGTGGTGGCCAAGCCCGACCTGGGTTGCCGTGGCGCTGGCGTGAAGCTGGTGCGCACGCCGCAAGCGCTGCAGGCCTACATCAAGGCCTTCCCGCGCGGGGCGACGTTTCTGTTGCAACGTCTGGTGCCGTTTGAAGGCGAAGCCGGCATCTTCTACTGTCGCCGGCCAGGCCAGGCGCGCGGCCGCATCATCTCCATCACGCTGAAATACTTTCCGCATGTGCAAGGCGACGGGCAACGCAGCTTGCGCGAACTGATCATGGCTGACCCCCGTGCGGGCCAGTTGTCGCACCTGTATCTGAAGCGCCACACCGCCCGGCTGGACGACGTGCCCGCGGCTGGCGAATCGATCCGCTTGGCCTTTGCCGGCAGCCACAGCCGCGGCGCCATCTTCCGCAACGGCACCCACCTGGTCACAGCCGAGATGGAAGCGCGTTTTGACGACATCGCCAGCCGGCTGCCCGAGTTTCACTTCGGTCGTTTTGACATTCGCTTCGAGCAGTTTGCGCAAGTGCAGGCAGGCCGCGGCTTCACCATCCTGGAGGCCAACGGGGCAGGCGCCGAAAGCACCCACATCTGGGACCGCCGCACCGGCTTGCTGCGGGCTTGGCGCGACCTGATGCGCCAGTACCGGTGGCTGTTTGAGATCGGCGCTGCCAACCGCGCGCGCGGCTTCAAACCCATGCGCTGGGCAGACTTTGTGCGTGCCTATCGCCGTGAAAAACTGCTGACGCCGCAGTACCCAGCCACCGACTGACCGCTGACCGGCGCATGAGCGGCCAGCGGGGTTCGACTGGATGGCACAAACGCAACGCCCTCGGCCTGGCTGCCGTGCGCCACCTGTTGGATGAGCGGTGTTACGCGCGCCGCCCAGGCCCGTCCAGCTGGAAGCGACACCAGGATCTTGACCATGCAAACCAAGACCTTTTTGACCCATGCTGCGGCCCTGTGGGGCCTGTCGACTCACGATCTGAAATTCAAGACCCGATGGACACTGAGCATCGCCACTGCGTAATTTGCGGCTCCCTGCTGCGACTCACTTGCAACCCCGCCTCCATCTGCGCCCCCATGTCCTCGCCCCACGCCCACACCAACGAGCAGTTGCTGCACTTCAACCAGCAGATGCTGGGCCAGGCGCTGAAACTGGTCGCTGCGCACGGCGGCCTTGGCCGGCCACGCTACGAGGGCCTGGCGGGGTCGCACTTGCGGCATGTCATTGAGCATTACCGTGCCCTGGTGTTCCCCAGCGTTAAAGGCGTGGTCGACTACGACCAGCGCAAACGTGAACGCGATTTGGAAGTCAATCCCGCGTCGGCCACCGCACTGCTCCTGGCCTTGCAGCAAGCGCTGCAAACCTGGCCCGCCGGCTGCCTGGACACCGCTGTGTGTGTCAAGGGCCAGGGCGGCACGGGCGGCGAGTTTGAATTCAGCGTGATGTCCAGCCTGGGTCGTGAGCTGGCCTTCGTGGCCAGCCACACCGTGCATCACTTTGCACTGCTGCTGGACTACTGCCAACAGCACTTCATCTCCACGCCCACCCACTTTGGCAAGGCCCCTTCAACCGTGGCGCATGAAAACGCCGGGCCGCCCCAGCAAAGCGTACCGGGCTGCGCCGCAAAAAGCCATCCCAGCGAACGCGCCGAGCCGCTCCCACGCACCCATCCAACAGCGCACAGCGCGCTGGTCAGCCCCGTCAACGCTCGTGGGTTGATCAACTTGCCCAACACCCACGCCTTCAAGGAGTTTTCATGTCCCATGCCCCTTCTCTCCACCTGAGCCGCCGCCTGGCACTGTTGTCCGCCATCGCGCTTGGCGCCGCCTGCTCGCTGTTCAGCGCTGCGGCCGTGGCCGCGGAGCCGCCTATCAACACCCTCAAGACCGGCGTCTTTGGCGGGCGTACCGACACGGCCATCAACGGCTACGACACGGTGGCTTACTTCACCGTGGGCAAGCCGATCAAAGGCGTCGACAGCCTGGTCACGGAATGGATGGGCGCCAAGTGGAAGTTCAGCAGCCAAGCCAACCTGGACCTGTTCAAGGGCAGCCCGGAGAAGTACGCGCCACAGTACGGCGGCTACTGCGCCTATGGCGTGACGCAGAACAACCTGGTCAAGGTCGAGCCTGACCAGTTCACGGTGCGCGATGGCAAGCTCTACCTCAATTACGACGCCTCGATCCAGGCCCTGTGGCTGAAGGATCCTGCGGGTTACATCAAATCGGCCGATGCCAAGTTTGCCGGCCTGCTCAAGAAGTAAGGCCTGGCCCCAAGAGAAAAGGAAACGCCCATGACCTGGCTCAAGAAAAACGCACACTGGCTGCTGACGCTGTATGTGGCCTTTGTGTTCATCCAGTCCCTGTTCTTCAAATTCACCGGCTCGCCGGAGACGGTCTACATTTTTCAGGGCAAGCTCGACCCGTGGGCCGCCACTCTGGGTTTCCCCGGTGTGTTCGCACCCGGCGGAATCTTCTCGGCCAAAGTGGTGGGCAGTTTCGAGCTCATCGCTTCGGTGTTATTGCTGGCGGGGGCCTGTCTGGCAGGTCGGCGCCAACTGCAGGTGTTGGGGGCGGCGCTGGGCCTGGGGGTAATCAGCGGGGCCATCTTTTTTCATCTGTTCACGCCGCTGGGCGTGGCGGTGGTCAACACCGACGGCAGCAGCGACGGCGGCGAGCTGTTCATGCTGGCTTGCGGCGTCTGGCTGGCTTGTGCCTTCTTGCTCTGGCTTCGACGCGATCTGTGGCTGCCTTGGGTGGCACGTCTCACCGGGCGCTGAGCACCCCTGGCAAGCGCTTTCGCATGCCCACAAAAAAAGCGCCCTGCGGGGCGCTTTTTTTTGACGACACTTTCGCCTCTGGCTCAGTTTCTCACTGATGAACAAAGGCTTCTTCAGTTGCCTCTTTTGGCTTGGCCTTTCAGGGATCAACGGATCCAGAGTTGGTCAGGTGGTTGCATGGGCTGCCGATGACGGGGGCTGTCCGACTGCCAAGCACCCGGTCGGCTTGACCCAAGCGGTCAGTCCAGTCCCAGCTGCCCCGAGCAGCCGAAGCGGTCGTTGCTGTAGCTGGGCAGGTTGTTGCTGCTGGACTTGCGCGCCTCGTGCAGCACACTGCAGGTCATGCTGAAGGTTCGGGTCGCGGCCCAGCGCAGGCCCCAGCTGGCTGACTGTGTCTTGTCGCTGCTGTTGACCCCTGTGCTGCCATCCACAAACCGGCGTTGTGTCCAGACCAGACCGGCGTTCATCGAGACCTTGCCGGTCCACTCGTGGTTGATTCGCAGGCCCTGTGACTGGCTGAGTTGGCTGAAGTCGGTGGCCGAAACCGGGTTGGCGCTGCTCAGGCGCAGAAATCCGCTTTCCTGGCCCGAGTCGCGGGTCAAGGTGGACGTCAAGGCCAGTTTGCCCAACGGTCTCCAGGTCCAGGCCAAGGAGCCCGTCAGGCCGTCGAAGTCGCCCGCCGTGGCGCGTTCATACCGCACGCGGCTGGTCGCCAGGCGCAGATTCACCGTGCTCAGGCCACTGGGCACCCACTGCGCAGCGCCATAGACGTCGCGGCGCCGGCTGCGTTCAGCCGCCGTCTGCCCGGGGGCAGCGGCCGCAAACCGGGTATGGTCACCGCCCAGGCCCAGGCTCAGCGCCAACAGCGCGCTGGGGCGCAGCACCAGCCCAAAGCGCGCGCTGTCCTGGCTGTATTCGCGCGAGGCGTATTCCGGCGCGGTGAACGACACCTGGCGCTGGCCACCGCCCAGGTCCAGACCGAGCAGGCCACGCCCACCCAGCGACACGCTGGCGGTGAGTTCTTCGCTGCGTTCGATGTTGGACACCGACACCGGTGTGACCCCGCCCACATTGAAGTCGGCCTGGCGCTGGTTGGCGTTGAACTTGACGCTGGCGGCCAGTTGCTCCGCGCTGGACAGGTCCAGCCCCGAGGCCAAGGCATAGCCGTTGTTGTCACGCTCTTTCAGGGACTGGAAGCGCTGGTGGTTGAACGATGCGTTGGCATAGGCCCGCTGGCGTCCCAGCATCAGATCCAGGCCAGCGGCCAGCGTGCTGGTCGCGACGGTGTCCGAGCGCTCTGCGCCTCGCGCGCTGCCCAGCACATTGGACTCGTGGGTGACGTTTTGGGCCAAGCTCAAGGACCACGGGCGCTCCGCCTGCTGCGCCTGCGCTGGCACCAGCGTCACCAAGCACACCAGCCCAACGCCGACCCAAAGGCCGGCGCGCAAACCGCGGTTTGAGACTGACAACACAGGACGGCAGTTGGCTCTCATCAGCACAGGCAGAGCAGAAAGCAGTGTTGGTAGGAACCCTCGCAGTGAGGGGCTTGTTCACATGACATGCAAGAGCCTATCATCAAGAGGTCTTGAAAGCGATTGCTGAAAACGCTTTCAACAACGCCACAGATCATGATTTTCCGGGCTTGAAACCAGCTCGGGCGCACCGCAGCACACCCGAGCAAGGCCGCGTGCCCCTGAACCTTTTCCCCAACTGGCAAGCGCCCATTCACCGGAGACCGTCCATGCCTACCTTGCCCCTTGAAGCACCCGCCCCATGCGGCCCGGCACGGTGCCGCCAGACCGGCAAGCTTGCGCTGCTGGTGGCCGCGGCCCTGGCCCTGTCGGCCTGTGGCGACAGCAAAAAAGAAAAAGCCGCTTCGCAAACTGCCGTGCGTGTCAACAAGGAAGAGCTCACGGTTCACCAAATCAACCTGCTGCTGCAGCAGCAACGCGGCCTCAAGCCCGAGCAGGTCGACAGCGCCAGTCGGCGCGTCGTTGAATTCCTGATCGACCAGGAGTTGGCGGTGCAGCGCACCAAGGAACTCAAACTGGACCAGGACGGACGCGTCTTGCTGCAACTGGAGGCCGCCAAGCGCGAGGTGTTGGCGCGTGCCTATGCCGAAAAGGTCAGCGAGTCGGTGGTCAAGCCCAGCGCTGAAGAAGTCAAGAAGTACTACGACGAACAGCCTGCCCTGTTCAAGGAACGCCGGGTCTACAGCCTGCAAGAACTCACCGTTGAAGCGAATGCGGCGCAAGTGGCCGGCCTGAGAGAAGCGCTGGCGCAGGCCAAGTCCATGGCTGACGTGGTGCAGTACCTCAGGTCCTCAGGTTTGCGCTTCACCGGCGACCAGGGTGTGCGCGGCGCAGAACAGTTGCCACTGCAGGTGTTGGCCGCGCTGTCCAAGACCAAGGACGGCCAGATGGTGCTGCTGCCTTCGCCCGTGGGTGCCGTGGTCATCATGGTGGCCAGTTCAAGGCTGGACCCCATCGACGAAACGCGTGCCCAGGCTGCCATCGAGACCTACCTGCTCAACGAAGCCAAGCGCAAGCGCTTGGACGCTGACGTCAAGGCGCTGCGTGCCGCGGCCCGCATCGAATACGTGGGCAAGTTTGCGCAAGCCGCCTCGGCGGCCGGTGCCTCTGGAATTGCGTCGGCGGCTGCGGTTCCCACCGCGGCATCAGCCCCGGCCGCCGCGGCCAGCGGCCTGTCTTCCGACAGCATCAGCCAAGGCTTGGGGATCAAGAAATGAGCCCCCATCGCCATCTGTCGCAACGTGCCACCCTGTTGGCCGTGCTGGGCGTCTTTTCGCTGTTGTGCCTGTTGTTTGGCAGCGGGCCCAGCCAAGCCCAGGCCAAGCCAGCCACAGCGCCTGCGACCAGCCCTGCAGCAGCCGAGTACCGGCTGGGTGCTGGTGACACCGTCCGCATCAGCGTCTACCAAAGCCCCGACCTCACGGTGGACGCGCGCATCGGCGAGTCGGGCCAGCTGAGTTACCCACTGCTGGGCAGCATCAAGCTTGGCGGCCTGACCGTGGCGGCGGCTGAAAGGCTCATTGCCGACGGCTTGAAAAACGGCAACTTCGTCCGTGCGCCGCAGGTCAGCGTATTCGTCTCACAGGTTCGTGGCAACCAGGCTTCGGTGCTGGGCCAAGTCAACCGCCCAGGACGCTTCCCGCTGGAAGCCCCCGATTTGCGCCTGTCAGACTTGCTGGCCATGGCTGGCGGCATTGCCATCTCGGGCGCCGACAGCGTGATCGTGGTGGGCAGCCGCAACGGCCAGCGCTTTCGCCAAGAAGTTGACCTGTCCAAGCTGTTTGGCAGTGCCGATTCCGACGCTGACATGCTGGTGCTCAACGGCGACGTGATGTTTGTCGAACGTGCGCCTGTGGCCTACATCTACGGCGAAGTGCAGCGACCCGGAGCGATGCGCCTGGAGCGCGGCTTGACGGTCTTGCAGGCACTGGCCACGGGCGGTGGCCTGACCCAGCGCGGCACCCAAAAGGGCTTGCGTTTGCACCGCAAATCGGCCGACGGAAAGTTGCAGGTGCTCGAACCCACCATGGACGAAGCCCTGCGCGACGGCGACGTCGTCTACGTCCGAGAGAGCCTGTTCTGAGCACCTTGCGCGCAGTCCAGACCCAACCCCCACCCACGCTCGAGCCCATCCAACCATGAGTCTTGGACAGTGCATTGCCATCCTCAAAGCCCGTTGGCTGGGCGCCCTGCTGGTCTTCCTGACCACGGTGGCGGTCAGCATCACGGTCAGCTTGATGTTGCCCAAGCAGTACCACGCCAGCGCCTCGGTGGTGGTCGACTTCAAGCCCGACCCGGTCACGGCCATGATCTACAGCGGCGCCCCCCCACCAGCGCTGATGGGCACCCAGGTTGAGATTCTGCAAAGTGAACGCGTGGCGCGGCGCGTCTTGCGCAACCTGAAGCTGGCCGACAACGCCCAGGTTCGAGCCCAGTGGCAAGAGGCCACGGGCGGCGTGGGCAGCATCGAGACCTGGCTGCTGGACGCCTTTCAGCGGCGTTTGGAAGTCAGGCCCTCGCGCGAAGCCGGCGTCATCAGTGTCACCTACAAGGCCCCCAATCCCGACTTTGCTGCAGCTGTGGCCAACGCCTACGTTCAGGCCTATCTGGAAACCAGCCTGGCCTTGCGGGTCGACCCGGCCAAACAGTATTCGGCGTTTTTTGACAGGCAGGCCAAGGACGCCCGCGACACCCTGGAAAAAGCCCAGGCCAAGCTCTCGGCCTATCAAAAGACCAACGGCATCATCGCCACCGACGAACGCTTTGACATTGAGACCGCGCGGCTCAACGAACTGTCATCGCAGACCGTGATGCTGCAGGCCTTGGCTTCAGAGTCCGGCAGTCGGCAAGCCCAGGCCAAGGGCAGCTCCAGCGACCGCATGCAAGAGGTCCTGAACAACCCGCTGATTGGCGCCCTGAAGGCCGACCTGTCGCGCAGCGAAGCGCGCCTGCAGGAACTCAATGCCCGACTGGGCAGCGACCACCCGCAACTGGTGGAAGCCAAGGCCAACATCGCTTCGCTGCAGTCGCGCATCGAAGCCGAAACCCAGCGTGTCACGGGCGGTGTTGGCGTCAGCGACAACATCACCCGCAAACGCGGTGCCGACGTGCGCGCCGCACTTGAGGCCCAGCGGGCCCAGGTGCTGCGCATGAAGGCGGTGCGCGACGAAGGCCTGGTGCTGGTGCGCGAGGTCGAAAGCGCGCAGCGCACCTTTGAAGCCGTGGTGGCGCGTTTCAACCAGTCGACGCTGGAAAGCCAGACCACGCAGAGCAACGTCAGCCTGCTCACCGCGGCCGAGCCGCCGCTGGAGCCGTCGTCACCCAAGGTGGTGCTGAACACCCTTGTGGCCGTGCTGCTGGGGGCGTTATTGGCGCTGGGTGGCGTGCTGCTGCTGGAACTGCTGAACCGGCGCGTGCGCAGCGCCGAAGACATCTCCGGCACGTTGGGGCTGCCGCTGCTGGGCGCCTTGGCAAAAACGCGTTCGCGTGGACTGGGCCAGTCCAAGGGGCCCAGCCTGCTGGAACAAAAGCTGGTGGGGCTGCCCCAGCCCACGTCCCGGAAAACGCCTGGCACACGCAGCGACACGGGTGAGACGCAGGCCAGCGAAACCGTCGAAACACTGGACGCCCCACCGCTTGGCAGCCCGGTGCTGGACCGCTCCATCGGCGAGCTGATTGCCGAGTCTTGCAAGCTCAAGCCCGAGCAGGTTGAAAAGATCCTGGCCCTGCAACGCCAGACGGGCGTGCGTTTTGGCGAAGCGGCCATTGAACTCGGGCTGGCCACCACGGACGACGTGCTGGTGGCCTTGGCGCAGCAGTACCACTACCCCTACGCCCACCAAGGGCAGCGCAAGCTCAACCCCGAACTGGTCTCGCTGAACGAGCCGTTTTCGCCGCTGGCCGAATCGTTCCGCGCGGTGCGCAGCCAGGTCATGAAGCGCGTCTTCAACGACCGCAGCGGGCCACGCAAGGCCTTGGCGGTGATCAGCCCCAACGCCGGCGACGGCAAGACCTTCTTTGCCGCCAACCTGGCCATCAGCCTGGCCCAGCTGGGCGGGCGCACGCTGCTGATCGACGCCGACCTGCGCGGCCCGCGTCAGCATGAAGTGTTCAACCTGAACAACGCCGCGGGCCTGGCCGGCATCTTGTCGGGCCGTTCGCCCGGCAGCCCGGTGGTGCAGGCCGTGGCCGGTGTGCCGGGCCTGTTTGTGCTGCCGGTGGGCAACACACCGCCCAACCCTTTGGAGCTGGTCGAGCGGCCCGCGTTTGGCCTGCTGCTGCGCGCGTTGACACTCAAGTTCGACTACGTGGTGGTGGACACCCCGGCGGCGCAGTACGGCAGCGACGCGGCCGTCATCGCCGATCGCTGTGGTGCTTCGCTGATGCTGGCGCGCCAGGGCGTCTCCAGCATCGCTGCCGTTCAAGAAATGGCCATCCAGGTGGCTGGTGAAACACCGCAGCTCACAGGCGTGGTGATGAACAGCTACAAAGCCTGAGCATGTCTGCCAACGCCACGGCCCAGCCCCGGCCCGCCCTCTTGCCTGCCGGCCTGGACCCGGTGGTCTGCGTGCTGCTGCTGCTGGGCTTTGCCGCGCTGTACGGCCCGACCTACGTCGACCTGGCCAGACAAGTCTGGCCCACCGACGAGCAAGGCCACGGCCCCATCATCCTGGCGCTGGGGCTGTGGCTGCTGTTTGGCTTGCGCCATGCAGTGGCGGCCTTGCCACGGCAAGCCGACATCGGCTGGGGCAGCGCCAGTCTGGTGGCCGGCGTGGTCATGTACGTGCTGGGCCGCACCCAGGCCATGCTGGTGCTCGAAATGCTGTCCCAGCACCTGGTGGTGATCGGTCTGATCCTGCTGTTTCTGGGCCGCCGCGCACTGCGCCTGGTGTGGTTCCCGCTGTTCTTCCTGCTCTTCATGGTGCCGCTGCCGGGCTCGTTGGTGGCAACCATCACCGCGCCCCTGAAAACCGCCGTCTCGGCCGTGGCCGCCCAGCTGCTGTACAGCCTGGGCTACCCGGTGGCGCGGGCCGGCGTGATGCTCAGCGTGGGCCAGTACCAGCTCTTGGTGGCCGACGCCTGCGCCGGTTTGAATTCGATGTTCACGCTGGAAGCCCTGGGCCTGCTCTACATGAACCTGATGCGCTACACCTCGGTGGCGCGCAACGTGCTGCTGGCGGTGTTGATCATCCCGATCTCCTTTGCCGCCAACATCGTGCGGGTGATGATCCTGGTGCTGGTCACCTATCACTTTGGTGACGAAGCTGGCCAAGGCTTTGTGCACAGCTTCGCGGGCATGGTGCTGTTCATCGTCGGCCTGACCCTGATCCTGGCCACCGACAAACTGCTGCGCATGGCCTTCCGAGCCGAAGGCGCACGCCCATGAGCACCGCTGCAGGCTCCGGCCTGCGCCGGCGCGCCGCACTGGCCGCCGCTTTGATGGTGGCAGGCGCGGCGCTCACCCAATGGGGCCGCCCCACGGCCTACCTGAGCGACCAACTCGGCAAGCCCGAACTGGCGGCGCTCTTCCCTGCGCAGTTTGGTTCTTGGCGCGTGGATGCCAACCAAGCCGTGGTGTTGCCCGCGCCCGATGTACAGGCCCAACTCAACGCCATCTACAACCAGGTGCTGACGCGCACCTATGTCAACCCATCAGGGCAGCGCATCATGCTGTCGGTGGCCTATGGCGGTGACCAGTACGACGGCACCAGCGCTCACCGCCCCGAGGTCTGCTACCCGGCGCAAGGCTTTGACATCACCTTCAACCAAAAGCGGGTGCAGCGCATCACCCAGGGCCAGCTGGGCGTGCGCACCCTGGTGGCCAAGCTGGGTGGGCGCAACGAACCCATCACCTATTGGGTGGTGGTGGGCGGGCAGATCGCCACCACCGGCATCGAGCAAAAGCTGGCGCAGATGCGCTACGGCGTGCGCGGCGTCATTGCCGACGGCATGCTGGTGCGCGTGTCCAGCATCGAAACCGACCGCGAAAAGGGCCTGGGGCTGCAAGCGGCCTTCATCGCCGATCTGGCCAACGCGATCCCCGAACCCGGCCGCAGCCGCGTGTTTGGCGACCCGCTGCCCTGAGCCATGGGAATAACGCTGAACCGCAGGGCCGCTGCAGCGCAGCCAACCAGCGCACGCCCGCTGGCGATGGTGGCCTTGCTGGGTTTCCTGGCCGTTTTTCTCGGGCTGGTTTCCGTGCTGCTGCCGGGATGGTTCATCTTTGCGGCGCTGGTGGTGCCGGTCCTGGCCGGTGTACTGCTGGTGCGCCCGGAGTACGCGCTGCTGGCCTGCATGGCTTTGGTCTGCGGCCTCATCCACCCGGCCCTGGTGCCACGCATACCGGCCTTTGGTGGTGCCTTGGCCGCAGCCGACGCGGCCCTGCTGATGCTGGTGCTGTATGCCCTGTGGTCGCTGGCGACGCAGGCACCCAGCCCCCAGCATGCCGCAGTGGTCGGCGCACGCTGGATGTCGGTGACGCTGGGCCTGTTCGGCGCATGCCTGGTTCTGGCCATTGCCACGTCGCTGCTGGTCAGGGACATCAACCACAGCCATGTGTTGGGCGAAGCACGCGATCTGCTTTACGTGCTGCTGATGCCGGTGGCGCTGATCGTCCTGCGACCCACAGCGCGGCTCCGGCGATTTGTGGTGGGGCTGGTGGTGTTGGGCTGCCTGTTTTCGGTTGGCCAGGTGCTGCAAGGCGTCTTCAAGATACCGGTGTTTGGTGAACAAGGCATCAGCGTACTGGAGACCCTGGGGCAGACAGAGGGCGCGACCACACGCGCCAACACGCTGGGCTTGAACATCATCATCTATGCCTTGCTGTTGACGCTGGGCGCCTATGTGGCGGGCACCATCCGTCGGCCGCTGTTTCTGGGCGTGGGCGGCCTGCTGCTGGTGGGCATCGTGCTGACCTTTGGTCGCACCACATTTGCCGCTGTGCTGCTGTGCTCGCTGCTGGTGGTCTGGTGGCTCGACGCCAAGAAGATGCCCCAGCTGATCGCGCTGTTGGTGCTGGCCGTGGCGCTGGGCTCGGCAGGCGCGGCCTTTTTCAAGCCCGACTCCTTTGCCGCCGTGGTCTTTCGCATGACTTCCATCGGCGACGAAATCAACCACGGCTATTCAGCGCAATGGCGCTTCTGGGAAGCCGAGGCCATGATCCCGCAAATTCAGGCCCAGCCCTTCATGGGCGTTGGCCTGGGTGCCGACTACAAGGGCGCCCGCGGTTCGACCTTGCACCCCGACCTGAACCGTTATGTACACAACGCCTACCTCTACATGGGTGGCAAGATGGGGCTGCCTGCGTTGTTGTTCTTCTTGTTGTTCATGGCTTCGATCTTTGCCATCGGCCGGCGCTCGGCGTTGGGGCATGGCCTGCCATGGACACGGGTGGTGGGGGCTGCCAGCGCGGCCATGATGATTCGTTTCCTGCTCGCCTCCATCACCGAGCCACACCTGATGCAGGACTACGGCGTGGTCTGCATCTCGGTGGCGGCCGCCCTGGTCATCCTCAGTGCGCGACTTCCCGCCCACACGGTGCCAGCAGCCTTGGCCCCGGCCCATGGCGCTTCAGCGTTGAAGCGCCCGCCGCCGCCACAGGCCCACTCGGCGACCCAGCAACAGGCGCCATGAACCCACAAGGCCCCCTGACCAGCCAGCTGCCCGGCAGGGCCAAGGGGTTGCGCATCGCTGTCATCGAGCCAGTGGGCGGGCACGGTGGCATGAATTTCTACGACCTGTCGCTTTGCCAGGGCCTGGTGCAGGCCGGCGCACAGGCCACGCTCTACACCTGCGACAAGACCACGGTCACAGGCGACGAGGGTTTTGCGGTGCAGAAACCCTACCGCCGCATCTACGGGTCCAGCCCGGCCTGGCGACGCGGTCTGCGTTTTCTCAAGGGCAGCGTTTTGGGCCTGCTGCAGGCCAAACGCAGCGGCCACCGGCTGGCTCACTTTCACTTTTTTCATGTCGGGCCGCTGGAACTCTTCAGTGTTTGCTGGGCGCGTTGCCTGGGCTTGTGTGTGGTGGTCACCGCGCACGACGTCGAGGCCTTCAAGGAAGGCCTGTCGGTGCCCAGGTTCCTGCGCTGGGCCTATGGCGCAGCACACCGCGTGATCGCCCACAGCCAGATCGCCAAACGAGAATTGACGCAGGACCTGCAGCTGCCACCCGACAAGGTCGAGGTGATCCTGCACGGCAACTACGTGGCCAGCGTGCCGGCCGAAGTCGCGCCTGAGGTGGCCCGAGCACATCTGGGTCTGACGGCCGACATGAGGGTGCTGCTTTTTTTTGGCCAGATCAAGGACGTCAAGGGCCTGGACGTGTTGCTCAGGGGCTTTGCGCTGGCCCGCCAGGCCGACCCTCGTCTTCACCTGGTGATCGCCGGCCGCGTCTGGAAGACCGACTTTGGGCGCTATCAAGAACTCATCCAGCAGCTGCAGCTGAGCCCGTTTTGCTCGCTGCACATCCGCTACATCACCGACGCCGAGCTGCCCTTCTTTTACCGCGCTGCAGACCTCGTGGTTCTGCCTTACCGGCGCATCTACCAAAGTGGCGTGGTTCTGCTGGCCATGAGCTACGGCAAGCCCGTGCTGGTGTCCAACATCGACGGCATGCTCGAAGCGGTGAACGACGAGGACACAGGTTTTGTCTTTCGCTCAACGGAGCACGAGCACTTGGCGCAGCGTCTGCTGCAGATCTTCAACACGCCGGGCCGCGCCGCTCAGGTGGGGCTGGCTGGCTTGCGCCGAGTGAAACTGCGCAACGACTGGAGTCTGCTCGGCGTGCAGACCGTGGCCTGCTACCAGCGCGCATTGCAAGCCCAAGGCGGCACCTGATGTTGCTCAACCGCTGTCCTGACCACCGTCACGTCGCCCAGCGACTGGTGCAGACGCGGTCATGAAAAGAACCCTTCGCATACTGGGCACCCGAGGCGTGCCTGCTGCGCATGGCGGTTTTGAGACCTTTGCCGAAAAGCTGGCCTTGGACCTCGTCAGCAAAGGTTGGCGGGTGGTGGTGTACTGCCAGGACGACGGTACTGGCGGCATCGTCGAAGACCAATGGCAAGGCGTCGAACGTGTGCGCATTCCCATCGCGGCCGCGGGCCCCAAAGGCACCATCGCATTTGACTGGCTGGCCACCGCGCATGCGGCTGAGCACCGTGACCTGTGCTTGACGCTGGGCTACAACACGGCGGTCTTTTGCGCCCGTTTGCGCTGGAAGGGCATCCCCAACCTGATCAACATGGACGGCATTGAATGGTCGCGTGCCAAGTGGGGGCCGCTGGCCAAGGCCTGGTTTTGGGCCAACGAGCGTGCGGGCTGCTGGCTGGGCAACCATTTGATCGCTGACCACCCGCAGATCAAAGCCCATTTGCAGACGCGGGTCTCGGCCGACAAGATCACCACCATCGCTTACGGCGCACCCGCTGTGGTCGACGCACCCCTGGAGCCGCTGCAGGCACTGGGCCTGCAAAGCGGCCGCTTCCTGACCGTGATCGCGCGCGCCGAACCCGAGAACTCACTGCTGGAGGTGGTGCAAGGTTTCTCCGCCCAGCCACGCGGCCACCAGCTGGTGGTGCTGGGCCACTATGACAACAACAATGCCTACCACCAGGCCGTCAAGGCCGCGGCCAGTTCGGAAGTGAAGTTTGTCGGCGCCATCTATGACGCCCAAGTGGTGCAGGCGCTGCGCTTTCACAGCGCCGCTTACATCCATGGGCACCAAGTTGGAGGCACCAACCCTTCGCTGGTCGAAGCACTGGGCGCCGGCAACCCAGTCATGGCGCACGACAACCCATTCAATCGTTGGGTTGCTGGCGAAGGCGCGGTCTATTTTGACGGTGCAGCCAGCGTCTCAGCGCACTTGGATGAGCTGCTCAATGAAGGCACCCGACTTCAAGATCTGCGCCGCATGGGTCTGCTCCGCTTTCAGTCGGCGTTCACTTGGCCCGGCATCCTGGAACAGTACGAGCGCCTGCTGGAGCGATTTCTGCCCATGGCCTCTGACAGACGCCTCTTGGCATCAAATGACTGACATGGGCTGGCGACATCCCAAAGCTGCCCCCTGCGTCATCTTGCGACAGGCAGCAAGGGCAATCCCATATGAACGCACCTTCCATGACGACCAACCCTGAACTCGAATTCATGCGCTCGGTGACCGCGCCGGACTCGACGTCACTGCCCAACTCGGCCGTGCTGGCCTGGGTGCACGAACGCCGGGCTGCCGTCGGCGCGGTTATCACCCAGACTTCTCTGGACGGCATGCGCAAATGGAGGCGGGACCCGGCGACCGGCAATTTGCTGCACGACAGTGGACGTTTCTTCTCGATAGAGGGCATCAGCGTCGACACCGACTGGGGTGCCGTACCGCACTGGGAGCAGCCGATCATCAACCAGGCCGAAATCGGCTACCTGGGGTTGCTGGCGAAAAAGATCGACGGCGTGCTGCATGTGCTGGTGCAGGCCAAGATCGAGCCCGGGAACATCAATGTCGTGCAGGTATCGCCAACCCTTCAGGCTACCAAGAGCAATTACTCGCAAGTGCATCAAGGCAAGCGCCCGCGCTACCTTGAGTACTTCAATGGCGAGAGGAAAGCTACGTTGCTGCTGGACCAATTGCAGTCTGAGCAGGGGGCACGCTTCTTGCGCAAACGCAACCGGAACATGATCGTCGAGCTGCCGCCTGGCGAGGATGTCGACGCGCATCCAGACTTCATCTGGATGTCGATCGGCCAGATCAAGCGGCTGATGCGGCAGGACAACGTGGTCAACATGGATACCCGTACGGTCCTTTCCGGCATCAGCTACGGGACCTACGCTGCCGAAACGCTGGAGGGCTTGTACACCCTCGCCCCGACCCGTCCAAATCAGCGGCTGATGATGAATTCGGCCTTGGGCGCCAAACACTCGCAGAATGACTTTCGCAAGATCATCTCCTGGCTCACCGGATTGAAGTCGCGCCACGATCTGGTGGTCCAGCGCATCCCGCTGAACCGCGTTGCAGGGTGGAACGATGTCGACGGCGTCATCAGCCGCACCGATGGCAAGTACTTTTCGGTGATTGGCGTGAGCGTGACGATTGCCAACCGGGAAGTTGTGAACTGGGACCAACCGATGATCAAGCCGGCGCAAGAGGGCCTGATTGCCTTCATCGTCAGGCCCATCAACGGCAGCTACCACTTCCTGGTGCAGGCCAAGCTGGAGGCCGGCAACTTCGATATCGTCGAGCTCGCACCGACGGTGCAGTGCCTGACCGGCAACTACCGCGTCGGCAGCAACGAGTACTCGGTCAAGTACATCAACGATGTACTCAACGCGCCGCCGGAGATGATTCTCTTCGACTCGATGCAAAGCGAAGAGGGCGGCAGGTTTTTCAACGAACAAAACCGAAACTTGATCGTGGAGGTCGGCGAAGAGTTTCCATTGGAGGTAGGCGAAAACTACTGTTGGATGACGCTGAACCAGATCTTGCGATTGATTGAGTTCAACAACTACCTGAACATCGCCGCGCGCAGCCTCATTTCGGCCATCACGTTTGACTGACAGAACCTGGCATGAACAAGATTCGGATCGGAATTCTCGGCTGCGCCAAGATCGCCCGGCGGTCGATGGCACCTGCCATGTTGCAGCTGAAGGATCGCTTCGACTTGCGTGCCGTGGCCAGCCGCGACGCTGAAAAAGCCAGCGACTTCGCGCGTGAGTTCGCCTGCGAGGCAGTGACCGGTTATGCCGCGCTGCTCGCACGCCAGGACCTCGATGCGCTCTACGTGCCACTGCCAACGGGATTGCACAGCGAGTGGGTAGGTAAAGCCATCGCCGCAGGCAAGCACGTCTATGTGGAGAAATCGTTTGCTCCCACGCTGGCGCAAACTGAAGTGCTCATGGCGTCAGCCCGCCACGCCAGAGTCGCGGTGATGGAAGGCTATATGTTTCAGTACCACCGCCAGCAAGCCGTCGTGGCCGACTGGTTGCAGCAGGGTCTCATCGGCGACTTGCGCCACTTCCACGGCAGCTTTGGCTTCCCGCCCTTGCCAGCGGACGACTTCCGCTATGACGATGCCTTGGGCGGAGGCGTTTTGATGGATGCGGCTGGCTATCCTCTGCGCGCTGCCCACCGACTGCTGGGCGACGATCTGGAAGTGCGCGGTGCGACCGTGCACCGCGGCCGCGGCACCGCACTTTGGGGCAGCGCCTTCCTGGCCAACCCGTCTGGCGTGGGTGCATCCATCGCGTTCGGGTTCGACAACTTCTATCAGTGTCGCTACGAGCTGTGGGGCTCACGCGGCAAGCTGGTGGCCGAGCGCGCCTACACGGCCGGTGCCACATTTTCACCGCGGCTGCTGCTTGAAGCCGTAGAGGGTGGGCGGGAGCTGATGGTCGAACCCGACAACCACTTTGTCGCCGCCTTGAAAGCCTTCAGTCAGGCCATCATGGAACCAAATCGTCGCGAAGAGCTATATCAACAGATCTTGGTGCAGAGCCGTTCGCTGCAGAAGATTGCCGAACTGGTTCGCTGACAGACGCATAACCATCGAGCCGAAAATGAAGTGTCTGGTCTTGGGAGCTGGTGGCTACATCGGCCGTCATCTGGCAGCCGCCTTGCGGGCAGAAGGCCATCATGTGGTGGCAGCAGCATCCCGTGCTGGGCCCGCGCCTACCCGTGTTGACATAGCCGATGCCCAGACCCTGGCCCGACTGGACTGGGCGGTGGATGTGGTCTTCCTTTTCGCTGGCGTGACAGGAACCACAGCCTCGTTCAAGAACCATGAAGGTTATGTCTTGGGCAACGAGATGGGCCTGCTGAACGTATTGGAAAGCATCCGTCTGTCCGGTCACCGGCCGCGCCTGGTGTTCCCGTCGTCGCGCCTGGTCTACAAGGGCTCGGACGTGCCGCTGAGCGAAACAGCGGAACTGGAAGCCAAGACGGTCTACGCAGCGAACAAGATCGCCTGCGAATTCCATCTGCGCGCCTTTTCTCATGCCTTCGACATCCCGCACACCATCTTCAGAATCTGTGTGCCCTATGGCAACTCGCAAGGCAGCGAGTACTCCTTTGGCACCGTCGGTAATTTTGTGAATCAGGCTCTTGCGAGTGGGCGTATCTCGCTTTATGGGGACGGCAGCCAGCGCAGGACGTTCACGCATGTCGACGATGTTTGCAACTTCATGGTTCAGGGCTCAGCCAGTGCCGACTTCCAAAACGGCACCTTCAATATTCCGGGCGACGACTTGAGCTTGCTCGAGGCCGCCGAACTCATCGGCGCGCGCTTGGGCGCAGCAATCGGCTTCACACCGTGGCCGTCATTTGACCTGCGCATCGAGTCCGGCAGCACGGTGTTTGACGGCAGCAAGACCCAATCGCGGCTGCCCAGGGTCGTCGCCCGAAACATCGCGCAGTGGGCATCAACGATCACGCCGCAAGGCGCCGGCCGGTGACATGCGGCGTTTGCTCCACACCACCAGGTGCGATCGGCGTACCCCGCTCCTGGCACCACCTGCGGCAAGGTATGCGCGTCACCCGAGCAGCACCGTGCTCAAACTGAATCTGGATCACTGCCCATGAACAAGCTCGATGCATGCCGCGTTTCCATTGTCATTCCCGTCTACGCGGGCGAGCAGACCCTGCCAGACTTGATCGCCGAGATCGCCGCGTTGACGCCAGAGCAGTCAACACCGGACGGCAACCGGTTTTTCGTCAGTGAAGTTCTGCTGGTGCATGACTGCGGTCCCGATCGATCGGACCAGACGCTGGAAGCACTCGCCGCCCAGTACCCCTTTGTCCGGCCGGTGTGGTTGTCGCGGAACTACGGCCAGCACGCCGCAA
The DNA here is from genome assembly GCA_043743835.1 of Betaproteobacteria bacterium. Taxonomy (GTDB): domain Bacteria; phylum Pseudomonadota; class Gammaproteobacteria; order Burkholderiales; family Burkholderiaceae_C; genus Rubrivivax. The sequence continues at coordinate 10,311 of JAYTVT010000091.1, read as the reverse complement.
CCCTGGCTGGCATGGCCGGCGCCGCGGGCGACTGGGTCGTGACCATCGACGAAGACCGGCAGCAAGACCCGAAGTACATCCCGATGATGTTGGACGCCGCTGTGCGGGCGTCGCTGCAAGTCGTCTATGCGCAGCCCACCAATACGCCGGCCTACGGCTGGTTGCGCAACGTTTTGAGTCGAACCGCCAAGTTGATCAGCAGCAAACTGTTGGGGCAAAGCACGATGGGGCGTTTCCACAGCTATCGCATGGTCGATGGTGACATCTCCAGGGCCCTGGCCGCGTTCTGCGCCAACGGCATCTTCCTCGACGTCGGCTTGTTCTGGATCACCGGGCGTGTTGGGCATTGCCCGGTTCAAGTCCGCAATGACCTGGGTCGACCTTCTGGCTATTCCTACCTCAAACTGATCGGTCACTTCTGGCGCCTGGTCCTGACCACCGGCACACGCCCGTTGAGACTGATCACGGTCACGGGTTTTTTGTCGATGATTCTGGCCGTGCTGCTGGCTGGCTTTGCGCTTTACGCCAAGTTCTATGACCAAACGCCTGTTCGCGGCTGGACTTCATTGCTCATCGTCGTGGCCTTCTTTTCGGGGAGCATCTTGGCTTCTCTGGGCGTCATCGCAGAGTACCTCGCGGTGACGATGGGGATCGTCATGGGCAAGCCCCTGTATGTGGTCAGCCCCAAGCCAACCCGGCCAGCCGCTCGCCCCTCGGCGTTGAAATGATCGTGTGCGTTGCCGGAGTCAGAACATGAACGAAGCCGAGTTTGACAAGTTCGCCGACGAATACCACGCCTCGCACGCGGCCGGCATCGCCATGTCTGGTGAAGGGCCTGAGTATTTTTCGGAATACAAGATCTCTGACATCGCTCTGGAGTGCCCGCAACAGGCCCTCTCAAAAGACAGCAGCATCCGTGTTCTGGACTTTGGTGCGGGCATCGGGAATTCGGTGCCCTATGTGCGCAAGCACTTTGCCAGCGCCCAGCTGACCTGCCTGGACCTCTCGCAACGAAGTCTGGAAGTGGCCGAGAAAAGATTTGCCGGCCAGGCCGAGTTTGTTCGCTTTGACGGCGCCAGCATTCCGTTTCCTGCGGATCACTTTGACATCGCCTATGCCATGTGCGTCTTCCACCACATCAACCACGCCGACCATGGCGCGCTGCTGCAGGAATTGCGCCGCGTCATCAAGCCTGGCGGCAGTCTGTTTGTCTTTGAGCACAACCCGTTCAACCCATTGACGGTTCGGGTGGTCAACACCTGCCCCTTCGACGAAAACGCCCACTTGATTCGAGCTCGCGAGATGAAGCAGCGCCAACTCGGCGCCGGTTTTTCCTTGGTGAAGACGCGCTACCGCGTGTTCTTTCCGCACCTTCTGCGCGCCTTGCGACCGCTCGAGGCAGTGCTGGGCTGGCTGCCCCTGGGCGGCCAGTACTACACACGCGCGATCAAATGAACATCGGGCAGTGGCCGCAGCTGGGCAAGTTTTTGAGCGTGGGCGTGCTCAACCTGGTGGGCGGCTTGCTGGTGATCTACGCCTGCAAATGGCTCTTCCATGCCGGTGACGCGGCTGCCAATGCCATCGGCTACGGTGCCGGCTTGATCAGCAGCTTTACGCTTAACAGCCGCTGGACCTTTGCCTACCGCGGCCCGCAGTGGCCCGCACTGCTGAAATTTCTGCTGGTGGCGGCTGTGGCCTACGCCATGAACCTGGCAACCGTATTGGCCTTGATTCACCATGCGGGGCTCAACAGCTACCTGGCGCAAGCGCTGGGCATACCTCCCTACACTTTGACCACTTACCTGGCCAGTAAGTTCCTGGTCTTCGCGCCCGCCTCGGAACCGCCCTCCGGGCGATCATGAACCGATGAACAAACCCTCAGCCCAAGGCCGGACTGACCGCGTGCAACTGGGCGTCTTTGCATTGCTGCAGGTCGCAGTCATGCTGGTGGCCATCAGCCCCGAGAGCCTGTGGATCGACGAGTTCTGGACCGCTCACTTTGGGGCCATGAAGTCGATCAAGGACTTCTACGAGTTACTGATCGTGCCCAGCGGTTCGCAGACGCCGCTGCATTTTTTGCACTTTTACCTGTGGGGCCAGCTCGGTCTGACAGGCGAGTTTTTGTTTCGCTTGGCCAACCTGCCCTTGTTCCTGGTCGGCCAGATGGCCGTCTTCTGGGCCCTGCGCGACTATCCCCGAGTGTTCAGCGCCTTGTTTCTGGCCCTGAGCGCCCTGCACCCCATGGTCTGGCAATACGCCAACGAGGCCAGGCCTTACATCATGTTGTTTGCGGGCTCGCAAATGGTCCTGGCCTACTTGCTGCGCCTGCACGCAGCTGGGGTTCATGGGCGCCCTGTTGAGCCCTTGTTCATGATGCTCTTTGTCGTTGGCGGCATCCTGCTCTTTGGTGCCAGCCTGCTTGGCGCATTCTGGGTCTTCGCGGCCAGTGTGCATGTTCTGGTGCACCACCTGCGGCGGTCGACTTGGCGTGAACTGCTTGGTGGGTTGAATCTGCTGCAGCTGGGTCTGCTGCTGCTTGCGGTTGGCGTGTTGACGGCCTACTACCTGAGCAGCCTGCTGCAAGGCGCGGGTGGTTCCCGGCTTTCTTCGTCGTCGATGTCTACCGTCTTGTTCGCCGCCTATGAACTGCTCGGCCTGGGCGGCATCGGGCCCAGCCGCTTGGCGCTGCGCAGCCAGGGCGTGGCAGCGCTTGCCCCGTATCTTCCGGCCCTGGCCGTTGCCAGCGGCGTCTTGCTGGCGCTGCTGGCCTGCGGCTTGCACGCGGCGCGCAAGCAACTTGGCAACGGGCCACTGCTGTGGCTGCTGGCGCTGGGCTTGTTCCCGGTGCTGGTGGTGGTGGGCAGTGGCTTTGCCATGCATTGGCGCGTGTTGGGGCGCCACTTGATCGCTGCGCTGCCGCTGCTGAATTTGTTGCTGGCGTTGGGCATGACGGTGTTGTGGCAGCGCCGAACACAGCGGGGCTTGGCGCGGGCATTGGTGGTGCTGGGACTGTTGGCGCTGGCCTACTCGTCAATCAATCAACGCTTTGCACCCGAGCACCGCAAGGACGACTACCGCGGCGCGGCCGCACTGGCTCAGGCCGCGCTGGCGCAAGGGCAACGGGTGTGGTGGGCGGCCGGTGTGATCGGCGCCCACTACTACCAGCTGCCAGGCGAATGGGACGTGATGGGTGAGCTGACCAGCCAGCACAGCCCTCTGCCATGCAGCGACCGGCCTGGCGTGCAGGTGGTGATCAACGCCTCGTCGGCGTGTCTGGCGGCCATGTCCTGGCCAGACCTGGTGTTCTTGTCCAAGCCCGAGACCTTTGACACCCGTGGCGAACTGGGCGCCTTCCTGAAGGCCGGTGCCTACACCGTGCAGCAAGAGCTGCCGGCCTTCACCGTCTGGCGGCGCAGCGGTGCCAACGTGATCAAGCTGCCCTGACTCGCTCAGGGTCGGGTGCCGATGCGCAGCTTCGCCATGGCCTTTTTCAACACCAGCAGCGAGGGGCTGTCGGCGCGGCGGTGCTCAGGCAGGTAGCCCGACTGCTGCGCCTGGGCCACGTGTTCAGGCACCTCGGCGTCCCAGCCTTGGTAACAACGCCAGCAGTGGTAGGCCCAACCCCAACCCTCCTGCTCGAACAAGGCAGTCACATCGGCCAGATAACGAGGGCAGCTGCCCGAAGGTGCCCAGCGCGCGCAGGAGAACTCACCCACAAACAGGGGTACGCGGTGCTGGGCCGAAAAGCGCCGCGCTTCTTTCAGGGCCTGTGACAGACGCGCCTGATCCCAACCGGGACTGGGGTAGGCCATGGCGTTGGGCTGGCCTGGCAAGCCCTGGTGCGTGAAGGCATGCGGCTCGTAGAAGTGGAAGCTGTAGACCACACCAGGCAGGTTCAGTGGCTCGGTGCGCCAAAACGAGCTGGGCAAACCCCAGGGCGTGGGTTCCACCATCAAGGGTGTGTCCGGGTCGGCCGCGCGAAGTTCACGCGCAATGGCCTCGGCCAGTTCGTGCCACTGCAGTTGCGCGCTGCGCAGGCTCAGAGACGGCGGCACCACGGGTTCGTTGATCAGGTCATAGGCCAGCAAGGCGGGGTAGTCCTTGAGCCGCCGCGCCAGCTGACCCCAGTGTCTGACGATATCGGCCTTCAGTGTGGCTTGGTCCCAGTAGTCGGACTGATTGCCCCAGGGCGTGGCCACCAACACCAGCACCACCCGAAAGCCGTGGCGCTCGCCTCGTTTCAAGATGGCCTGGGCGTAACGAAGATCGGCTTCGGGCTCTTCATAGCGGTCACAGCCTTTGCACTTGCGCAGCTGAATCGCCACCCTGACGACATTGGCCCCGGTGGCAGCCAGGTCCTTGAAGTCGGCTTCGGTATAGACCTCGCGGCCGTTGTCGGGTAACTCGACCAGCCCGAAACCACGCAGACTGCCGTCGCGAAACAGCTGCATGCGCTGTTCCAGCAGGGATGGCGGCGCTGCGCTGGCCGGCAGCCAGCACAACGCCAGCCACGCAGCGATCAGCAGGGAGCCGCGGCCCAGCAGGCGGGTCTCAAGACGACGAGGGGGGCGCACGTCTGACACGCTGCAAAGCCGACGCGATGGCCGCCGTGAAAGCACGCTCGAACACGGGCAGAGAGAACGAATCGACCACCGTGCGGTGGTGTGCCTCCAGCAGCTCAGGGCTGCTGGACTGCGCGGCTTGAACCAGGCGCGCCGCAAAGGCCTTTGCGTCGCCGCTGGTAAAGAGCCATTGCGGCGGCAGGATGTCCGCCATGCCGTCGACAGCGGACGCGATCACAGGGCGCTTGAAGAGCATGGCTTCGAGCATGACCAGCGGTACCCCCTCATAGCGCGACGGAATCACCAAGGCGTCAATCGCCGAATAGACCGGCCCCATGCCATCGGTCCAACCCGCAAACACCACCGCCTCTTCTATCCCTTCGGCGCGCACCAGGGCCTTCAGCACGGCGAGATCTGGGCCATCCCCCACCACCAGCAGCTTCAGATGGGGGATGTGTTGGCGGGCCAGAGCCAAGGCCTTGACGGCCAGGTCCTGGCGCTTCTGCCAGAACTGCACGCGGCCGATCAGCGCCACGACCCAATCGCCAGCGGCCAGGCCCAGCAAGGTGCGTGCGGCCCCTTTGTCCATCACCTGGTTGGCTGCAGGATCAATGGCCACTGGCACCACCGTCACTGGCTGTTGCAAGCCCTTGCTTCTGAGGTAGCCCTCCATGCGCGGGCTGATGGTGATGTACTCGTCGGGTAGACGGTAATAAAAGCGGTTCACCGGTTCGCGCAACGCCGCCTTCAGACGCGACGCAGAAAACAGTCGCTCCGGGTGGGTCATGGGGATGTAGCTGATGATGGGCAACCCGGCCCTCTTGGCGGCCAGCAAGCCCACGCTGCCAAAGGCAATCGCTCCTTGCGCGAGCACCACGATGTCGGGCCGGTAAGCGGCCATGGCCCGCGCAATGCGCCCCGTGGCGCGCACCGAAAGCAAGGTGCGCAGAAACTGAAATCCGCCGGACGCATAGTCCTGCGGCAAAGGGCTGAAGCGCGGGTACCGCGCCGCCAGGGCTAGGATGTGTTTGGCCAGGCGCGCATTGCCAGGAAAGTAGATGAAACCCACCTCGGTGTCAGCCTGTGCCAGCAGGTGGCGAACGGCAGCCATGGTCTGCAGCTCATGGCCGCCAAAGTCGGGCGCGTCGTCGTAGAAAAGAACTTTCAAAGTGGCGGACCTGAAGTCAGAGCTGCGCAGGCGATCAGGACCGCGGGGCGCGGAACCGGCCGGGAATGGGCAGCATCAATATGCCCAGGCGCGAATGGGCAAAGTAGACCCGCAACAGGTTGCAGCTGGCGGTGGCCATGGCGTTGGCGGCGGCAGCGCCGACGATGCCCCACAGCGGAATCAACACCAGGCAAAGCCCCACGGTCATCAGCGCGCCCACCACCGCAATGCGCCCCTCGATTCGGTGGTACCCGCTCATGTTCAGAAGGTAGCCCACTGGACCGGTGGCTGCGTTGACAAACTGGCCCATGGTCAAGACCATCAGCACCTGGGCACCGGCCTCGAACTGCGGCCCAAACAGCGACAGGATCTTTTCCGGAAAGACCAGGAACATCAGCAACAGCGGCACGCTGGCCACCGTGGTCAACAGCGTTGATCGCCTGGCCAGCTTGGCCAGACCCACGTGGTCCTGGGCGGCATGCAGCGCAGCAAACCGCGGTGCCGCCACTGCGCTGTTGGCCAGCAACAAGAACCGCGTCAGCAGTGCGGTGCGGGCCGCTGCGGTGTAGATGCCGACCTCGCCGGCGCTGACAAACAGGCCCAGGATGAGCACGTCCGAAAACGTCATCACCACGTCGGCCATGGCCGAACCGTACATGGGCATGGCCGTGGCCATCAAGCGACGCCAACCCAAGGGCTGGGCTTCTGCCAGGCCCTGTTTCGGAAGGTTGCGCCGCCACAGAACATGGCTGAAAGCAAACACCACGAGGTTCGCCGCGAGGTAGACCGCGGCGGCAGAACTGGCATCCTGAATCCGCGCCGCAAACAGAAACAGCATCAACAAGCTGAGCAGCGGCAGCGCGGCACCCTGTACGAGGGAAGACCAGGCTTGGTGATGGCCGGCCTTCAACAACTCGCCATAGAGGTTGAGCAAGGCAAAGGGCACCAGGGCCAAGCTCATCAGCCGCAGGGGCTGAGCTATGGCGGTGTCGCCATAAACAGCGGAGGCCAACCAGTCAGCCGCCAAATAGGTTCCAGCCGCCACCGCACCACAGCCCAACGTGGCGATGCCCATACCCAAGCGATGCACGACGATCAAGCCAGAGCGGTCCTGCCGTGCCTGGCTGGTGGCGCCGAACTTCAGCATCGCCGCGTCCATGCCCATGCGTCCCACCACACTGGCGATCAGCGCAAAGGTCAAGGACAGGTGGTAGATGCCCAACCCGTCGGCACCCAGCAGGCGCGCCAGCACCACATTGAACGCAAAGCCCAGACCGGCGCCAGCCACACGCACCAGCAAGACCGTGCCGCTGCGCAAAATCAGGTCTCGCCAAGCCGGTGAAACGGCGCGGGTCATCAAACGCTTCAGCTTCTCAAGAAGAAACGTTGGTTCAGCCATGACGTGCGCGGGGCGACGGGCTGTGCTCGGCCGCGGACCCTTCAAAAGCTGGCTCGGTAGAGCTCAGCAGCGGTGGCAAAGGCGCCGGGTTCAGAGGGGCGTCCATCAAACCGCTTCGGCGAGGATCATCGTCGCGGCCTTGGCCCCAATGACATAGGCTGCTGCCTGGGTGTTACCACTGACGGGTGAAGGCATGACCGAATTGTCGGCCACGCGCAAACCTTGCACGCCATGCACCCGGAGTTGGGCGTCGACCACCGCCTGCGCGTCGCGGCCCATGCGGCAGCTGCCGGCCGGGTGGTAGGCCAGCGATGCTTCCTTGTCCAGGTAGCGGTCCCAGTCGGACTCCGTGGCCTGCGCGGGATCGATGTCCATCCACGACCGGATGCTGGCCGCCAGGGGCGCCATCTGCGCCATGCGGTGTACCAGCTTGCACCCCTGCACGAGCGTGCGGCGGTCGCCCTCATCGGCCAGCAGGGCGTGGCGGATGATGGGGGGCGCGTGGGGGTCTGCGCTGGCCAGCGTCACGTCGCCGCGCCCGCGTCCTTGACAAGCCATCACGGTGAACATCACCGCTGGCGTGCGCGCGCGCCGCACACCACCTGCCCAGCGTTCGAAGGCATAGGGGTAAAACGCGATCTGCACGTCAGGCCTGCTGGCCTGGGGGGTGCTGCGCACGTGGGCCAACACCTGCGCGTGCGGCGAGGCCACCGGGCCTTCACGCCACCGGGCATAGTTCCACAGGTGCCGCAGCCCCGCCAGTGGACTTGCTTCAACGTTGTAGGTGCTGCCATGCACGCGCGCGCACAGCTTGACCACCGGGTGTTCCATCAGGCCTTGCCCAACACCGGGCAGGTCAGCCACCACCGCAACGCCCAGCGCAGACAGGGCCGCTTGGGGCCCCAGGCCCGACAGCATCAAGAGCTGCGGCGACTTGACGGCGCCAGCACTCAAGACCACGCCGCGCAGGGCCTTGACGGTGTGCACCTGCCCTTGATGCAGGAAGCGCGCACCGGTGCAGCGGCTGCCTTGAAAGTCCAGGCCCAGGCACAGGGCGTTGCTCATCAGCCGCACCGGGTGCGGACCCTCGCGAAGGGCCGGGTGCAAGAAGGCGCGCGCGGCGTTGACGCGAAGACCGTCCTGTTGTGTGACTTGGGCCCAGCCTGCACCTTCAAAGTGCTGGCCATTGATGTCGTCGGTCCAGGGCCACTGCGCAGCTTGCATGGCCTGGGCGCTGGCCCAGGCCAGCGGGTGGCGGGTGCGGGTGTAGTCCACAGGCAGTGGCCCCGAGCGCCCGCGCGTGGCCTCATCACCGATCTGCGTGCGCTCGAGTTGCCGAAAAATCGGCAGCAGCTCGGCATGGCCCCAGCCGGGGTTGCCCGCGTCGCGCCAGGCGTCGTAGTCCTGCGCCGACCCCCGCACGTAGATGCCTCCATTGATGGTGCTGGTGCCACCCACCACCCGTCCGGCCGCCCAGCGGTCGGCCCGACCCTGCAGGCTTGGATCGGCTTGGCTCAGGTGCTGCCAGTCGTAGGCTGGCCGTCCATACATCCACTTGGTGGCCACGGGCACGCGCGTGCGAAGTGCGTTGTCAGCCCGCCCGGCTTCCAGCACCAGCACCGATGCGTTGCCGGCCGCTGCCAAGCCACCGGCCACTGCGCAACCTGCGGTGCCTGCGCCGATGACAAGGTGGTCAACCACCCAGGGGCTCAAAGGACTGCCCCGCTGCCGGCCAGGGCTAGACGCGCGGGGCGGTGGACGCCCTCTTGCAGCAGCAGCTCCAGGTCGGCCGTTGGTGCCCAGCCCAAGTGCTGCTTGGCGCGGTCCGCGGCATAGGTGGCGCGGCAGCTCAAGCCATCCACATAGCGGTAGCTGGGCCAAGCACCGTCAGGATGCCGCAGCAGCATCTTGACCGGCCACTTCACCAAGCTCTGCACAAACAGCCGACCGGCTGACAGCGGCTGCCGCCGAATGGGGGAGCCGGTCGCGACCTCCAGCGCATCCAGATAAGCCTGGCCAGACAACTGCGCGTCGCCCACCAGGTTGAATGACTGACCGGCCAACTCTGGTCGGCGCAGCGAGCGGGCCAGCGCATCGGCGCAGTCGCTGGCCAGCACAAAGGGTAAAGGGTGGTGCCCGCCCCCCCAGGGCCTGCAAAGGGCCGGGCTGCGCCAGGCTCCTACCCCCGGGTGCTGCAGGGTGCCGCCAACACCCAGCACGATGCCGGGCCGAAAGATCACGACCTTCAAACCCTGTTCCCGGTGCTGCTGCAGCAAGTCGCACTCCGCGGCCCACTTCGCACGGGCATAGAGGTTCAGGCGGATCGAGGCCTGGCTGGGTGGCGTGGTCTCAGTGATGCGTTCAGACGCGCGGCCACCGTCGTAGATCGCGATCGACGAGGTGTAGCTCAACGATATCCCCCGCTGGGCACAGAGCCGGGCCAGATGGCGCGTAGGTTCGACATCGCGCTGCAGGTGGTCCTGCCAGGTGCTGGCGTTGGAGCGGGCCAGGTGAAAGACGTGCTCAACGCCTTCGAGCGCCGCTTCGATGCTGGCGGGGTCGCTCAGGTCGCCCCGAACCCACTCGACACCTGGCCAAGCTTGCACCAACCCGGGATCTGGCAGTCGCCGGGTCAGTGCCCGTGTTGAATCACCGGCAGCCCGCAACCGTTGGATCAAGGCACGGCCGATGAAGCCCGTGCTGCCCACCACCAGAACACGGCGGTTTGTCGGCGCAGTGCCGACCTGGGCGGGCCCCGCAAAGCTGCTCACCCTGGGCGCCTGCGGGGGCCCGAGGCCAAGGCCGGACCTTGGGTTACGCAGCGGTCAAAGGTCAAAGCCAAGCCCCCAAAGGTGCGGCAGCGTCTGCCTGGCCTCAAGGTACCACGGTCACCGAGACATCGTCGATCAGCACCAGAGCTTGCCCGTTGTTGCAGGGGTTGGGCACACCGGTGATGGGGTCCACGCCGCAGTTTCCGGGTGGCTGCACGCCCGTGGGGCCTACCGCCAGCGTCATCTCCAGGAAGATGGCCGAGGTGTTGGCCGGCAGGGCCGGGCCGGTCAGCGTGATGCGGGTCCAGGTGTTGGCGTTGATCAGGTTGCCAAAGCTGGTGTTGACCACCGGGTTCAAGATGTTGCCCACGGCGTCCAGGTAGCGCAGCGAGTAGTTGATGTTGCCGGTGA
>JAYTVT010000090.1:0-11622 GCA_043743835.1 Betaproteobacteria bacterium | reverse complement strand
GAGTTTTTTGTCATCGACGGCCTGCGCAGCGGCGAGGTGGCGCTGTACATCAAGGTCCACCACGCGCGGCTGGACGGCCAGGCCGGCGTGGCCCTGGGGCGCGCCATCCTGGACACCGAACCTGGGGGCCGGCGCATCAAGCCACCACGCGCCAAGTTGCGTCGCAATGATTACCAGCTGGGTGTGGCCGAGCTGCTGGGCGCAGCGCTGAGCAACACCGCGCAGCAGGTGCTCAAGCTGGTCAAGACCCTGCCTGCCATCGCTGGCGCGGCCAAGACCGTGCTGCTGCCGCCCAAGGATCAAAACGGCCAGCGCCACTGGAACCTGCCCAAGAACCTGGACTTCCTGGCGCCGCGCACGTCACTCAACGTGGCCATCACCAACCAGCGCCGCTTTGCCGCGCGCACGGTGCCGCTGGCTGAAGTGAAGTTGATTGCCAAGCTGGCCGGGGTGTCGCTGAACGACGTGGTGCTGGGCACCGTGGCCGGGGCGCTGCGCGACTACTACCTGGGCCACCGCGAACTGCCCACCAAGTCGCTGAAGGCGGCCGTGCCGGTGAGCCTGCGCGCGGCGGGTGATGAGTCGGCCAACAACCAGGTCAGCATGGTGCTGATGACCCTGGCCACCGACGTGGCCGACCCCTTGCAACGGCTGAAGAAGATCGCCGAAGCTTCAAGCAACACCAAGGCCATGATGGGCCAGATGAAGGCCGCCATCCCCACCGACTTCCCCATGCTGGCTGCACCCTGGCTGATGTCGGGCCTGGCGTCGCTGTACGGCCGCTCGCGGCTGGCCAATGTGCTGCCACCGCTGGCCAATGTGGCCATCTCGAATGTGCCGGGCATTCAGATGCAGCTCTACTTCGCCGGCGCCAAGATCATCAGCTACTACCCGGTGAGCATCCCTGCGCACGGCATGGCGCTGAACGTCACCGTGCAAAGCTACAACGGGCGCCTGGACTACGGCCTGACCGCCTGCCGCCGTGCACTGCCCGACATCATGGAACTGGCCGACGCGCTGCTGGCCGAGCATCGCAAGCTGTTGGCAGCGGTGCAACCGGTGGCGCCAGCGGCGTTGCCCGCGGCCGCCGCGCCAACACCGGCGCCAGCCCGGCCCAAGCCCTCCGCACGCAAAGCCAAGGTGGCGCTGAACCTGGTGGCGTCCACATCAGCCAAGTCCGCTGGCGGCAAAGTTGGGGCTCGGGCCGTTCGCAGACGCGCCGCCTGACCCATGGGTTGAAAGGTCTCAAGCCAGGCCTGCTGAGGTCGGTCCAGCTCGCGAGCCGCCCATGCTCGCTCTTCAGCTTGACGGGTTTTGAAACCGGATCGCGGCCTGGGTCCCGGTTCCCGCCTGGCTGCGCAACACCAGTTCAGCGTCTAGCGCGTCGGCCAATTGCCGGGTGATGACCAAGCCCAGGCCCGTGCCTGGCACGCCGTTGCGATCCTGCCCCAAACGATCGAATGGCTTGAACAGGCGACCCAGTTGCTCTGGTGTCATGCCGGGGCCGTTGTCGTCAAGGGTGATCTCCAGGCCCGCGGGCAGCTGCTGCGCAGACAAACGCAAGGTGCTGCCCCGGCCACCGTACTTGATCGCGTTGGAAGCCAGGTTGAGAACCATTTGCCGCAGCAGCCGTTCGTCGGTTTGCCAGAGGATGGGCTCAGGGCAGGTCAGCTCGATCAGCACACCAGCCGAGTGGGCCATGGGTTGCAGCATTTGCTGGGTGGCGCGCAGCAGCTCATCCACCTGGACCGCTTCTTTGGCAGGGCCGCGTTGATCCTGCTGCAAGCGCTGCAGTTCCAGCAGGTCGTCCACCAACGCCAGCATGTGACGTCCCGCCTTGAGCACGTGCCCCACATAGGCAGCGCCCGGCGCATTCACCAAGGCCGCATCTCGCTGCAACAACTCACCAAAACCCAGGATGGCGTTGAGGGGCGTACGCAATTCATGGCTGGCTCGTGACATGAAGGCCGTTTGCTGACGCCCAGCCTCTTCGGCCACGGCGCGGGCTTGTCGCTCGTCTTGCAACTCTTGTTTCACGGTGATGTCCACGACCGCTCCAACATGGGCCACCACCGTGCCGTCGCTGTCCAAGATGGGGCTGGCGCGCGCCCAGACTATGCGCGGCTGCTGCCCGGGTGGCAGCACTCGAAACTCCATGTCAAAGGGCAGCTTGCGCTCGGCATGGTGCTGCCAGGCCCGGATCACCTTGCCCAGGTCCTGGGGATGCACGGTGGTGGACCACCCGTGACCCAGGCTCTGCGTGGCGTCCAGCCCATACAAAGCCTGCCAGGCCGCGTTGGTGTAGGTGCAGGCGCCGCTGGGGTCGGTCAAGTAGATGCCAATCGGCGCAGCATCGGCCAGGGTCTGAAACCGGTGTTCGAGCAACCGTGTCTGCGTGACATCGCGTATCAACGCCAACGTTCGCCCACCCTGAAGCGCCACGTAGCGGGTCTCGAATGAACGCAATTGGCCGCTGGCCACTCGTCGATCGTAGGTGTGAATCTGGGTCTGCCGCGTGGCGTGGGCCTGGCCGATGTGGGCCAGCACGTCTTGAGCCGTTTCGGGGTCCACAACGTCGACCAGCCGCTGGCCTGCCTTTTCGGCCCAAGGCGCAGACAGCGCAGCGTGACTGGGGTCGCTGACCTCGGCGTAACGCTGCTCGGCATCAAAAACCAGCCACAAATCCGGCGTGGCAACCCGCAGCCCCTCGGCCCAGCTCATCTCGTCGGCCTTTGCCGACGCGGCACCTTCGGATGTCGCCTGAGCCTGCCCAACGAAGGTGCGCAACAACTCGCGCTGGCCAGCATCCACCACCGAAGCCAGGCGGGCTTGGCGCCCTTGCCATAGCCCAGCCAAACCGCGCACGTCTGCATACATCACCTGCCCCGCGCGGTTTCTCTCCAACCAAACCGTTTGCTGCGTGGATCGGGCGGTGTCGGGAAGACCATCCAAAAAGGCGCGCAGCCTTTCTTGCTCACCCGGCATCAGGAAGTCGCTTCGGCGACTCAACAAGAACTCTTCCCGGGTGCAGTCATAACGCAACAGAGCAGCGGCATTGCAAGCCAACAACTCCAGCGATTGCACGTCATAGACAAAGTGCGCCAAAGGGTGCCGTTCGAGCAGTGGATTCCACTCGAGGATGAGTGGCGATTCCGGATCTGGCTGCGCAGCAGTTGGCATCGTCCGTGAGGCGGCTGGCGCTCACCCTCCGTGGCTGAATTCTCAGGGTATCACTGTGCGGGCGCGCGTTGATCAGTAGGTACGGCCCTTGCGGTATTGCGCATGCTGCCGGCGTTCCAGGGTGCCGGACTTGGCCAGTGCGGCAAAGGAGGCACCGGCGTGCGCATGCGAAATGGCCAGGCCCAGCGCATCGGCCGCGTCCTTGCCGGGCAGGCTGGGCAGCTTCAGCAGCCGCTTGACCATTTCCTGCACCTGCGCTTTGGTGGCCAGACCATGGCCGACGATGGCCTTTTTCATTTGCAGCGCCGTGTACTCGGCTACCGGCAAGCCGCCACTGACCAAGGCCGCCAGCGCCGCACCGCGCGCCTGGCCCAGCAACAAGGTGCTTTGTGGGTTGACGTTGACAAACACGATCTCGGCGCAGGCGCAGTCTGGGCGGTAGCGCTGCACCACTTCCTGCACGCCTTCAAAGATGATCTTCAAGCGGCCCGGCAGGTCACCGCGCGGCACTTCCAGCGTGCTGATGGTGCCGCTGGCCACATAGGCCAAGCGCTGGCCCTGCGCGTCTACCACGCCAAAGCCGGTGCGCTGAAGGCCGGGGTCGATGCCCAGGATCAGCATGGCAGTGCCAGCATCAGACGAAGTACCAGCGCAGCGAGTGAAAGAACACCGGCGCCGCAAAGCACAACGGTGCCACCCGGTCGAGCAAGCCCACGGCACCCGTCACCGAACTGCGGTTGCCCCAGTAGCGCACACCGGCATCGCGCTTCAGCGCGCGCATCACCAGTTCACCCAAGTTGCCACAACCACCCGCCACCGCCGCGGTGGCCATCGCACGCCAAGGGTCCACGGGCGTGATCCAGAACAGAGCCGCGCCCATCAGCGCGGCGGCAAGCACACCCAGCATCCAGGCGCGCCAGGAAAAGCTGCGATCGATCTGGCGCACGGTGGGGCGGCGGCGCAACTTGCGGCTGGCCAACTCTTGGGTGATTTGCGCCGCACCGGTCACCAGCACCAGAAAGAACAACAAGAAGGCGCCGCGGCCTGCAAACTGAGGCAGATCCAGCAACAACAGCGCGGGTGCGTGGCTCAGTCCGTAGACGCAGACCATGATGCCCCACTGAATTTTGGCATTGCGTTCCAAAAAACGTTCAGGGTCTCCAGCCAAGGCACTGACCACCGGGATCGCCAGGAACACATAGACCGGCACAAACACCGTGAACAGGTCAAAAGCACGCATGCCCACCAGCAGGTACTGCAAGGGCAGTGCAGCAAAGAAGGCCAGCAAGAGGCTGCGGTGGTCACCACGTCGGGTGCGCACCAGGGTGATGAACTCGCGCAGGGCCAGGAACGAGAAGGCGCCAAAGGCCAGCGTGGCGCCGACCGGCCCCGACATCCAGGCCAGCCAGAACACGGTGCAACCAATCCACACCGCGCGCAAGTCACGCAGCATCTGCTGGTTGCGCTCCCTGCGGGTCTCACTGCCCTCTTGCAGGGTGTAGAACAACACCGCCACCGAAACCAAGCTCAGCAGTCCAAACAAGGCCACAAACAGCAGGGCCACCTGTTGGTTGTTTGAGAGGTCGCGCAGGGCGTGCAAGTCGATGTTCATGCGCGCCCCGGTCGCACGGCCAGCACCGCTTGTCGGGCGCGGTCCAGAAAGGCGCGCTTGTCTTCGTCGGCAGCCAGCTTCATAGGCTCGCCAAAGGTCACGGTGCACAAGATCGGCACCGGTACCACCTCGCCCTTGGGCATGACGCGCTGGACGTTGTCGATCCAGGCCGGCACCAGATTCACATGGGGAAACTGCTCGGCCAGGTGGTACAGGCCACTCTTGAAGGCCTGCGGCTCATCTTTGTTGCTGCGCGTCCCCTCAGGGAAGATGACCAGCGAGTCGCCATTTTTCAGCGCCTCCACCAAGGGCTCCAGCGGATCTTGATCGTCGACGCGGGTGCGACTGACGTAAACGGCATGGAACACCGCGGTGGTCAGCCATTGCTTGAAGGGCGATGAAGTCCAGTAGTCGCGCGCGGCAATGGGGCGCGTGTGGGCGCGCAGTTCCAAAGGCAGCGCCGCCCAGATCAACACCCAGTCCAGGTGGCTCTGGTGGTTGGCAAAGTAGATGCGCTGCTCGGCCTTGGGCGGGCAGCCTTTCCAGTGGCCTTGGGCGCCTGTGATCAGGCGGGCAATGAAGGCCAGCAGGGCCCCCATCAAGTCGGCTCGTGTCATGGAGCGCGATGCTACCCGCCGCCGCACTGACTTCGGCCATCACCCGGCACGCCGCTGGCGGCTGGCAGTTCGATTCAGTCGAGGGAAAGCGTGATCAGCTCGCGCCGACGCCAACCGCCCCGTATCCAGCCTTGCAGCAATTCCTGTTCTGCTGTTGGCATGTTCTGCCAGGCACAGCCCACCAGCAGGCCTTGAGCGCGGTGGGTGTCGCGGGTCACGTGTTGCACACGCAGGTCGGTGCACAGGGTGAGGTTTGCATCCAGCACCAGCTGCACGCGGCGGATCTCCAGGCCCGGGCCCAGGCGAGGCTGGCTTTCGTTCATGCGCAAGGCACAACCGGTCAAGCTGACATCGGCCACCGCCAACTCCAAGGGACCAGCGCCCGCTGCAATGTGCTGCAGGCGAAGCCTGGGAATGGCGCTGTCCATGCGCCGCACCCGCACCGAGCGCCGGCGCGGCAGGTGGTACATGTCGGTGGTGGCGTCGCTGTGCAAGGTCAGTCGGTGGTGGGCCCGTTCAGCCAGCACACGGTGCAGCGAAAACTGAACCTTGGCGTCGTCCAGGTAGGCTGCGGCCCACAGCTCTGACTGGGCCAGCAAGCGTGTCAGGCCGTGTGTCTGGGGGTCCACATTGAAGGTCAGCTTGCC
The DNA here is from genome assembly GCA_043743835.1 of Betaproteobacteria bacterium. Taxonomy (GTDB): domain Bacteria; phylum Pseudomonadota; class Gammaproteobacteria; order Burkholderiales; family Burkholderiaceae_C; genus Rubrivivax. The sequence goes on along the minus strand of JAYTVT010000090.1, from coordinate 5,566 downwards.
CTGCAAGTCGTCCACCGCCCACAGCGACGCCGTCAGTGAGAGTCCGGACACGGCCCCGATGGTCAGCGGCGCATCAACACGGAGGATCTCGTGAAGCGTGGCCAGCCGGCGTCGCGGGTCACCCACGCGAAACTTTCGCCATGCGCCACCAAAGTCAAGGCGGTCAATGGCGGCCGGATCGGTGTTGAGGAAGGACATGGGCGGCTGGGTTGGAACACCGTGCACACGGTGTCGACAACAAGTCGGGCCGCGCATGACCGGGTTATCGGCCCGCGCCGGTGTCGCTTGAGGATCGCCGTTGCCGGCACTGCCATGAACCCGACCCAGCCGCCCGCGGCTGCGCAGGGCTCAGTGCCTGAAGTGCCGCGTGCCGGTGAACACCATCACCACGCCGCGCTCGTCAGCCGCCGTTATGACCTCGTCGTCGCGCATGCTGCCGCCCGGCTGAATGACGCAGCTGGCGCCTTCGTCGATGACCACGTCCAAACCGTCTCGAAACGGAAAGAACGCGTCGCTGGCCACCGCCGACCCGGCCAAGGCCAAGCCCGCATTGCCAGCCTTGATGCGGGCTATGCGAGCGCTGTCCACCCGGCTCATTTGCCCGGCGCCCACACCCAGCGTCATACCGTTGGCGCAAAAGACGATGGCGTTGCTCTTGACGAACTTGGCCACCTTCCACGCAAACAAAAGGTCTTGCAGCTGCTGGGCGGAAGGCGCCAAGCGCGTCACCACGCGCAGTTCGGCGGCGCTGACGTTCTTGGTGTCGGGCGACTGCAGCAGCAGGCCACCGCCGACCCGCTTGTAGTCAAAGACATTGGCCGCCGCACCCAGAGGCACTTCCAACACGCGCACGTTTTGCTTGGCCGCCAGCAGGGCCCGCGCTTCGGGCAAGACTTGGGGCGCGATCAGAACTTCAACAAACTGCTTGTTGTCAGCAATGCGCCGGGCGGTGGCTTCATCCAAAGGGCGGTTGAAGGCCAGGATGCCGCCAAAGGCCGAGGTAGGATCTGTGGTCCAGGCCTTGCCATAGGCCTCCACCAGGTCGGCACCCACAGCCACGCCGCAAGGGTTGGCGTGCTTGACGATCACGCAGGCGGGCGCGTCGAAGGTCTTCACGCACTCCCAGGCCGCATCGGCATCTGCGATGCTGTTGTAGCTGAGCTCCTTGCCCTGCAACTGGACCCAGCCGGCCAGGCTGCCGGCGGGCGGCGAAGCCTCGCTGTAGAAAGCGGCACTCTGGTGCGGGTTCTCGCCATAGCGCATGCCTTGGGTCTTGTGCAGTTGCAGGCTGTAAACGGCCGGAAAGGGCTCACGCAGCGGCACCGCAGCACAAGCCTCCTCGGCACCAGCACCCAAAGAGCTGAGGTAGTTGCTGATCATGCCGTCGTAGGCGGCCGTGTGGGCAAACACCTTCTTGGCCAGCATGAACTTGGTGCTGCGCTGCAGCCCCACGGTGCGCAACTCATCCAACACGATGGCGTAGTCGGCCGGCTCGATGACCACCGCCACGTCGGCCCAGTTCTTGGCCGCAGCGCGCAGCATGGCCGGGCCACCGATGTCGATGTTCTCGATGGCGTCGTCCAGCGTGCAGTCGGCTCGCGCGGTGGCCTTGGCAAAGGGGTAGAGGTTGACGATCAACAGGTCGATGGTGTCGATGCCATGCGCCTTCAGCGCCGCCATGTGCACGGTGGAATCACGCCGCGCCAACAGGCCACCGTGGATGCGCGGGTGCAGCGTCTTGACGCGACCATCCAGCATTTCCGGAAAGCCCGTGATGTCAGCCACTTCGGTGACCGTCAGACCGGCATCGGCCAGCAGGCGCGCGGTGCCGCCGGTGGACAGCAGGCGCACATCCAGCGCCACCAACTCGCGGGCGAATTCAACAATACCGGTTTTGTCAGAAACCGAGATCAGTGCAGTCTTCATTTGATGAGTTTGTGGTCAAGCAGCTTGCGCCGCAAGGTGTTTCGGTTGATGCCCAACCATTGGGCAGCCTTGCTTTGGTTGCCCTGTGCTTGGCGCAGCACCACGTCCAACAAGGGCCGTTCAGCGGCACCCAGAAAAAGGTCGTGCAGCGCCGTCGGTTCAGCACCGCGCAGGTCCTTGAAGTACTGCTCTACGCTGAGTCGAACGCAATCGTCGATGGCTCTTTTGCTCATGCGGCCAGATCCTGTGTTTCGTCCATGGCCACTGCATCCACGCCGGGCAAGAGGTGGTGTCGGTCGGCCAGGTTGTCAAAAAAATCGCCCACCGCCGCCACCTGTGCACGGCAGTCTTCGATGAGGTTCATGCGGGCGCGAAAAGCGTCGCCGCCGGGCAGCAACTTCACGGCCCACCCAATGTGCTTGCGGGCGCTGCGCACGCCTGTGCGTTCGCCGTAAAGCGCGTAGTGGTCGTGCAGATGGGCCGTCAGCCAGCGCTGCACTTCACGCACGGTGGGCGGCGCCATCAGCCTGCCATGGGCCAGGTAATGCGCCACTTCGCGAAAGATCCAGGGTCGGCCTTGCGCCGCACGGCCGATCATGATGGCGTCCGCTCCCGTGCGCTCCAAGACCTGTTTCGCCATCTGAGGTGAGGTGATGTCGCCGTTGGCCACCACCGGAATCCGCAGAGCCGCTTTCACGGCCGCCACGGTGTCGTGTTCGGCATGGCCGCCATAACCCTGCTCGCGCGTGCGGCCGTGCACACTGACCATGGCCACGCCCGCGTCTTCGGCAGCCCGCGCCAGTGCCAGCGCGTTGCGCTCCGTGGCGCACCAGCCGCTGCGCATCTTCAGCGTCACTGGCACACCACGCGGTTCACAGGCCGCCACCACCGCAGTGACGATGGCCAAGGCCAGGGGCTCGTTTTGCATCAGCGCCGAACCGGCCCACACATTGCACACCTTCTTGGCTGGGCAGCCCATGTTGATGTCGATGATTTGCGCGCCACGGTCGACGTTGTAACGCGCCGCATCGGCCATCTCCGTCGGGTCGACGCCCGCGATCTGCACCGCAATGGGCGCTGTTTCGCCGGTGTGGTCGGCGCGGCGACTGGTCTTCAGCGAGTCCCACAGTTCACGCTTGGACGTCACCATTTCGCTGACTGCATAGCCCGCTCCCAGGCTCTTGCACAGCATGCGAAAAGGCCGGTCGGTGACGCCAGCCATGGGCGCCACAAACAGGTTGTTGGGGAGTTCAAGGGCGCCGATGCGCATGCGGGTGAAAGCGGGGCCGAGGTGCTGAAAAATGAGGCGCGAGTATAGCGGCGCAAGAAGCTGACATGGCCAATCTTGAGGGCCTTCAGACGTGCCCATAATGGTACGCATCAATGGAAGCCTGGATCCAATCTCTCCTGACCTCGCTGGCGCTGCCGCAATTCGGCCTCTCCACGCTCTTCATCATTTCGATTCTGTCGGCGACCTTGCTGCCCTTGGGCAGTGAGTTTGCGGTCATCGGACTGGTCAAACTCAATCCAGAACTCTTCTGGCCCGCCGTGGCGGTGGCGACCGTGGGCAACACCATCGGCGGCGCCATCAGTTGGTGGATGGGCTATGGCGCCGAGGCGCTGTACGAGCGCATCAAACACAAGCAACTGGAAACCAAGGCCCTGAACTGGTTGCGCCGCTTCGGGCCCAAGGCCTGCCTGTTGAGTTGGTTGCCAGGCGTGGGCGACCCACTTTGCGCCATTGCCGGGCTGCTGAAGATGCCGTTCTGGCCTTGCGTGGCCTACATGGCCGTTGGCAAGCTCTTGCGCTACGTGATCATGACCGCTGCGCTGATGTGGGTCTTTCCGGGCCAGCTCATTCCCTGAAGAACCAGCGGCGCAGCGGCGGGCGCAGCACTGAGCACGGGCAGCAGCTGCACACCCGCTCCCAAGCGGCAAAATCGCCGTCTCGTCACGCGCCGAACCAGGAACTTGCCATGAGCACCCTCAAGCCGAGCTATCAGGATCTGGCCCAGAACTGGACCCGCATGCACCGTCTGGGTCATTTGCAGTCCATGGCCGGGTGGGACCAGGCCGCCAACATGCCCGCCAAAGGCAATGAAGCGCGCGCTGCCGCGATGTCGGAGATGGCGGCGCTGTTGCACCGCATGAGCACCGACAGCCGCTTGCCCGACTTGCTGGCCCGCGCCGAACAGGAGCCCCTGTCCGACATGGAACGCGCCAACCTGCGCGAGATTCACCGCCAGTGGCGCGCGGCCAGCGCGCTGCCCGAGTCCTTGGTGCAGCGCCAGAAAATGGCCACCGCCCGCTGCGAGCACGCCTGGCGCCAGCAGCGCCCGGCCAACGACTGGAAAGGCTTTGTGGCCAACTTCCGCGACGTGCTGGCCGTGGCGCGTGAGGAAGCGGATCTGCTCTCGCAGCTGTATGGCATGCGCCGCTACGACGCCATGATGGACCGCTTCGAGCCCGGCATGAGCTGCGCACAACTTGACCGCGTGTTTGGCGACGTCCGTCAGTGGTTGCCGGGCCTGATTCAGCAGGTGACGGCTCGCCAGGCCCAAGAACCGGTGGTGGAGTTGGTAGGCCCCTTTCCCTTGCCCGCGCAACGGGCGCTGTGTGAACAGGTCATGCGCCTGCTGGGCTTTGATTTCGAGGCCGGCCGGCTCGATGTCAGCGCCCACCCGTTTTGCGGCGGTGTGCCCGAAGACGTGCGCATGACCACCCGCTTTCGCGAAGACGACTTTCTGGGCAGCCTGATGGGCACTGTGCACGAAACCGGCCATGGCCGCTACGAGCAAAATCTGCCACGCGACTGGCTGGGCCAGCCTGTGGCACAGGCCAGGTCAGCAGCCGTGCACGAAAGCCAGAGCCTGAGCTTTGAAATGCAGTTGGGCGGCCACCCCGGGTTTGTGCAGTTGCTGGCACCCCAGATTCGGCAAGCGTTTGGCCATCAGCCCGCGTTGGAGTCGGCCAACCTGCAAAAGCTGATGACACGCGTCAAGGCTGGCTTCATCCGTGTGGACGCCGACGAGGTGACCTACCCGGCCCACGTGATCCTGCGCTACGAGATTGAACGCCCGCTGATCGAGGGCGAGATCGAACCCGAAGACGTGCCCGCGCTGTGGGACGCCAAGATGATGGAACTGCTGGGCTTGGACACACGCGGCAACTTCAGCAACGGCCCGCTGCAGGACGTGCACTGGCCGGAAGCACTGTTCGGCTACTTCCCCTGCTATTCGCTGGGCGCGATGTACGCGGCGCAGTGGTTTGCCGCGATGCGCCGCGCCCTGCCGGACCTGGATGCGCGCATCGCGGCCGGTGAACTGAGTGCGGTCTTCGACTGGCTGCGGAGCAACATCTGGACCCAGGCCAGCCGCTGGACCACCGACGAGCTGGCCATCCGCGCCAGCGGTGAGCCGCTGAACCCGGCGCACTTCAAGGCGCACCTGGAGGCGCGCTACCTGGGCTGAGCCCGCGCGCACAAGTCCGGAAGGACTTGCGCGGCTGGCGAAGGCCCGAACGCGATTTCACGCGTGAGGGCTGAGGGCCTCGTCAGCCCCGGCTACGGCTGCGCCATCGGCATCGTCGTGGCCATCTCGCCCTCGGCGGCGGCAAACTCCGAGTGGCTGATCTCGCGGAT
>JAYTVT010000089.1:0-11716 GCA_043743835.1 Betaproteobacteria bacterium | reverse complement strand
CCGGGCCACGACCTGCCAAAAGTGCCTACGAACCGGCGACATCGAGAACGTGGGCCGCACGGCCTATCACCACACGTTTTTCGAGATGCTGGGCAATTTCAGCTTTGGCGACTACTTCAAGAAAGAGGCGATTGCATTTGCCTGGGAGTTGCTGACCGAGCACTTCAAACTGCCGGCCGACAAGCTCTGGGTCACGGTCTACGCCGAGGACGACGAGGCCTATGACATCTGGCACCAGCAGATCGGCGTGCCGGCCGAGCGCATCGTCCGCATCGGTGACAACAAAGGCGGCCGTTTTCTGTCCGACAACTTCTGGATGATGGGTGACACCGGTCCCTGCGGCCCCTGCACCGAGATCTTTTTCGACCATGGCCCCGAGATTGCCGGCGGCCCGCCGGGATCGCCCGAGGAGGACGGCGACCGCTACATCGAGATCTGGAACAACGTCTTCATGCAGTTCAACCGCACCGAGGACGGTGTGATGCACAAGCTGCCCAAGCCCAGCGTGGACACCGGCATGGGCCTGGAGCGGCTGGCCGCAGTGCTGCAGCACGTGCACAGCAACTACGAGATCGACACCTTTGTGCGCCTGCTGGCCGCGGCCAAGAACGCGGTGCAGTTTTCCGCGGGGGGTACTGACGTTGACGGCGATTCGCCTTCGCTGAAGGTCATTGCCGACCACATCCGCGCCTGCACCTTCACCATCACCGACGGTGTGATTCCTGGCAACGAAGGCCGTGGCTATGTGCTGCGCCGCATTGCCCGGCGCGGCATCCGCCATGGCTACAAGCTGGGTGCGCGCAAGCCCTTTTTCTACACGCTGGTGGCACCGCTGGCGGTGGAGATGGGCGAGGCCTATCCCGAGCTGAAGCGTGACATGGCCCGCGTGACAGAAGTGCTGAAGGTTGAAGAAGAGCGCTTCTTCCAGACCATTGCCAATGGCATGGAGATGCTGGAACAAGAACTGAGGGCGCTGCAGAACACTATTGTCGCTTTGCCATCGGCGACGCAGAGGATTGTGGACTCTGCAAGCAAGGTCATGGGCACGGACAACACATTGCGACTTGCAGTGCTGAATGGTGACCTGGCCTTCAAGTTGCATGACACCTTCGGCTTTCCGCTGGACCTGACCGCAGACGTCTGCCGCGAGCGTGGTGTGCGGGTGGACGAAGCTGGCTTCAACGCCGCGATGAACCGTCAGAAAGAGCAGGCCCGTTCAGCCGCCAAATTCAAGGTGGCGGCGGGTCTGGAATACAACGGAGCAGACACCGCCTTCCACGGCTACGAGCACCTGGTGTGCGAACGCAGCCAGGTCACTGCGATCTATGTCGACGGCACTGCGGTGAAGACGGCCAAGGCCGGCGACGACGCGGTCATCGTGCTGGACCACACACCGTTCTATGCCGAAAGCGGCGGTCAGGCGGGTGACACCGGTGAACTGCGCAACGCCACCAGCCGCGTGATCGTCGAAGACACGGTCAAGGTGACGGCAGCGGTGCATGGGCACCAGGGCCGCATCGTTGAGGGCCAAATCAGCGTTGGCGACACCCTGGTGGCGCGGGTCGACGCTGAGCTCCGCGCCCGCACCGTGCGCAACCACAGCGCCACCCACTTGATGCACAAGGCGCTGCGCGAGGTGCTGGGCGGCCACGTGCAGCAAAAAGGCAGCCTGGTCACGGCAGAGCGCACACGCTTTGACTTTGCCCACAACGCACCGGTCACCGACGCCCAGGTGGTGCAGATCGAAGCCATCGTCAACGCCGAGATCCTGGCCAACGCGGCCACGCAGGCCCAAGTGCTGCCCATCGAACAGGCACAAAAGCTGGGCGCGATGATGCTGTTTGGCGAAAAATATGGTGATGAAGTTCGGGTGTTGGACATCGGCAGCAGCCGCGAACTGTGTGGTGGCACCCACGTGCAGCGCACCGGTGACATCGGCCTGTTCAAGATCGTCGCCGAAGGTGGCGTGGCCGCGGGCATTCGCCGCGTCGAGGCTGTCACCGGCGACAACGCGCTGGCTTATCTGCAGCAGTTGGAAGGCAGTGTCAACGGCCTGGCCGCCACGCTGAAAGCCACGCCAGCCGAAGTGCCGGGCCGGGTGGCCTCGGTGCTGGAACACGTTCGCGCTTTGGAAAAGGAAGTGGAGTCGCTGAAGAGCAAGTTGGCCTCGTCGCAAGGCGACGAGCTGCTGTCACAGGCGGTCGACGTCAAGGGCGTGAAGGTGGTGGCCGCGGTGCTGCAAGGCGCCGACGCCAAGGCCTTGCGCGAGACCATGGACAAGCTCAAGGACAAGCTCAAGAGCGCCGCCATCGTTCTCGCAGCGGTGGACGGCGGCAAGGTGCAACTGGCCGCCGGTGTCACGGCCGATCAGATGGGCAAGGTCAAGGCCGGCGAGTTGGTGAACTTTGTTGCCCAGCAGGTGGGCGGCAAGGGCGGCGGCAAGCCCGATTTGGCGATGGCGGGTGGCACGGACGCCGCGGCCCTGCCAGCGGCGCTGGCTTCGGTGGCGGCTTGGGTAGGTGGCAAGCTCTAGGCCGCGGCCTGATGCGATGCTTGGCCCAGGCTGACTGAAGGCAGCACCAACAAAAAAGGCGGCTCACAAGAGCCGCCTTTTTCATGGGCGTGACGCTGACCGAAAGCTGGCGCTCAGAAGGAATAGCGCAGCGTGGCTTGCACCGCCCACTGGCTTTCGCCGGCGGTTTGGCGGGTCACGAAGTCTTCAGTGGTGCCCAGGCTGTAGATGTACTTGCCGTTGGCGTCAATGCCGTTGTAGTTGACAAAGCTGCGGTTGGACGGAAAGCCGATCTCGTTGATGCGGCCCCACTTCTTGTTCAGCAGGTTGCCAAAGTTCAGGATGTCGAAGCTGAAGGTGACCTTGTGTTCCTTCATGAAGCCAGGCAGCTCCTGGCTCAGGCGCACGTCGATGTTGTTGACCCAAGGCGCGTAGTTGTTGTTGCGGCCCACCACGCGGCCCCGGGCTGAAGACAGGCCTGGGTTGGCGTCGACGATGGCCCAGAAGGCTGCTTCTTCGGCAGCTCCACCGCGGAAGGTCACTTCACCAGAGCCTGGCGCACTGGGGATGTACATCAGGTCGTTGCCGCCAATGCCGTCGCCGTTCAGGTCGTTCAGGTAAGTCCAGCTGTAGGGCTTGCCACGACGGCCTTCATAAAACACCCCCACGCTGGTGCGGTAGCTGGAGACAAAGGCTGCCGACCAGCTGATGCTGGCGTTGATGCGGTCCTTGATCAGGTAGTTGGAGTTCTGCAGCACTTCTTCGTTCGGGTTGAAGATGTTGCGGCCGTTCCAGTTGGAGTTGGATGTGGAGGACGTCAGCGGGCTGACTTCGGTGGCCGCGGTCTTGGTGTAGGCCACGCTCCAGCCAAATCCAGCGCTCAAGGGGCGGCTCAAAGACAGGGTCACCGCATCACCGCCACCCAACTTGGTGTCGGTGGCCAACAGCACGTTGGCAAAAGACGCGTTGCTGAGCGCGCGGTTGCGGTTGCCGGTGCAGGTGGCCCCCCCGGTGATGTTGCTGCCGTTGGCGTTCCAACAGGCGCCCAGGTAGCCCTGGGGTGTCCAGAACAGCTGACGGCCATCGGCGCCAGTCTTGGTGGCCCCACCCAGGTTCAGGTGCTGGTAATAAATGCCGCTCTGGGTCTTGGTGTGCAGCCACTCAACGCCTGCCACCAGGGCACCCAGGCCGGGTACCACGGGAAGCTGCGCTTCGAAGCCCAGGTTGGCTTTCCAGACCGCGGGTTGCTTCAGCGTGGGCGAGAGGATGTCAACGTTGGCGGCAGGCACCGCGCCGGTCAGGCCAGGCTGGGCGTCCGGGTTGGCGCTGAAGATGCCCGTGCTGGTCGGCCCCAGTGTCCCTGGGTTGCAAGCGCCGAAGGTGGTGCAGCTGAGCGTCGCAACTGCCCTGCCGGTGTTGCTGAAGGGGTTGGACAACCAAACGTTGGCGGCTGTACCTTGGAACAGACCAAAGCCGCCGCGCAGCTGTTTGCGGCTGTCTGGGCTGCCAAGGTCCCAATTGAAGCCGATTCGCGGCTGCACCAGGTTGCTGCCATCCAGCGTGGTGGTGTTGTCCAGGCCAAAACCGCCGGTGTTGCGCGTGACCGTATTGCCAGCCACAAAGCCAGCTACGCCTGGGGCGGCCACCGCTGCGTTGGCCAAAGGCTTGTCGGGCACGCTTTGCTGGTCAACCCGTACGCCAAGGCTCAGGTTGAATTTGCTGTTGACCTTCCAGGTGTCTTGCAGAAAGAGCCCGGTGTTGGCGTAGCTCCAGATGGCCACCGCGTCTGTCAGCTTGCGACCCACTTGCGGGGTCTGTACCTGGTAGAACGATGGACGACCCAACCTGAAATTTTCCAGCACTGCGGCCTCGACCTGGGCCGCCGTGGCGGTGGCGCAGGTGATGGCCCCAAAGCTGTAGGTCAGGTTGGCTGAGCTGTTTTCGCATTGAAACCGGTACTGACCGTTGGTGTCCTGCAAAAAGGCGTTGTAGACGTCGTTGTTGGCGTAGTCCGCGCCAAACTTCAACTCATGCGAGCCCAGGGTCAGGGTGGCGCCGGCGTAGATGTCGTCGGTCTTGGTGCCCAGCACATTGAAGTGCCGGCTGCGTTCGGTGCCAAACAGCAGGTCACGGGTGTTGGCGCTGGTGCCGGCAGGGGCGTTGAGTGGCAGGGCGCCCGCAAACTGCAGGCTCACTTGGGGCAAGCGGGTGCCGTTCACCGCAAAGGGCTGGCTGTCGTAGTTGCGCTTGGAAGCCTTGAGCTCGGTGCTGAAGTTGGGTGTCCAGTCGGCAAACCACTGGCCCACGAGGCTTTCCACCTCTTTTTCCTGGTTGTACCAAAAGGAGCTGAGCGACAAGCGGGTGGCGGTGAAGAAGCTGGTGCCAGCCAGGAAGGGCTCGGTCTGGGTGGTCTTGGTGTAGCGCAGGTTGGCGCGGTGGTCGTCGCTGATGTTCCAGTCCAGCTTGAGCAGCGTGTCTTTCACCTTCAGCGCCACGCCAGCCGGCACGGTCACGGTGCCGATGTCGGCGTTGTAGGTGGTGCGGGCGATGTTGACGGCGCTGTCGATGGCCGTGGTGGTGATGCCCACGTTGGGGCCGCTGCCGCCCACAGGCACGAAGTCGGGCCGGGTGCGCGAGCTGTTGAATTCTTCGTAGCTGGCAAAGAAGAACAGGCGGTCCTTGATGATGGGGCCGCCCAGCGTGAAGCCCTTGGTGCTTTCCTTGAAGGTGGGTGCGTCAAAGTAGGTGTCGGTCTGGCGGTCGTAACGTTGGCCCACCAGTTGGTCATCGCGGAAGACGTAGTACAGGCTGCCGCTGAACTTGTTGGTGCCGCTCTTGGTCACCGCGTTGATGTTGGCGCCGGTGTAGCCCTTTTGCGTGACGTCGTAGTTGCTCAGGTTGACCTGCACCGCCTGGATGGCGTCAATGCTGATCGGCTGCTTGGCCGTGGGCAGGTTGTTGCTTTCCAGGCCGAAGGTGTCGCTGATGGTCACGCCGTCGATGGTCAGGCTGTTGAAGCGTGTGTTCTGGCCGGCGGCGCTGATCTCGCCGCGCTCTTTGTCGGTCTGGGCCAGGCGGGGGTCGGTGCGGGCGTAGTCCTGCAGGTTGCGCTGGATGGAAGCAAAGGTGGCCAGCTCGCGCGCACCAATGTTGGTGCCTGCGCCCATGTTGCCCTTGTTGAACTGGTCCGAACCGGCGCGGCCCGTGACGGTCACCACCTGCGCGGCGGCGCCCAACTGGGCGTCATAAGAAAACGTTTCTGCCAGCGACAGAACCAGGCCTTCTTTTTTCTCCGATTGACCGCCTTTGCTGATGGTCAATGTGTAGGGCACGCCCGGGCGCAGACCGCGCGCCGAATAGCGGCCCGCGGCATCGGTGGTGCTGGTGCTGGTGGAGCCCGACTCGGCGTGCACGATGGTCACGGTGGCACCGGCCACCGGCTTGCCGTCGGCGCCGGTCACGATGCCAGTGATGCCCGAGGTGGTGTTTTGGGCCAGTACCGGCAGGGTTGCCAGGCCGATCAAGGTGGCCACGGCCAGCGCCACAGCGGTGGGGGGCGTGTGCAGCCAAGCTGGGTGCTTCATAGGAACTCCTCGGTGGTAGCGATGTTGGTTTTGATGTGAGATTGCCGGGTCCGCCGACATGCTGCAAGTGTGCAACTGGTTCAGCCCCCGCAACGGGCCGCGGTGGCACAAAAACGTCCGAACAAGCCCGCCTTGACGGCGGCCGTCGGGCGTGGTTCGTTACCCATCCGCAACATCTGTGCCGGGATTTTGGCTGGGCCAGGTGTCAGCCGGATGACCGGCAGCCCGGGGCTCGTGGGACACTTGCGGTTGTGGCTTCATCACCACACCCAACCCTCCATTCAAGCGTGCAGGTCCCCATGCCCGACAGTGCTCTGACGATCCGCCGAGCCCGCCCCAACGACGCCGCCGACATGGCTCGCCAAATGGCCCATCCCGGCGTTTATAGCTGGCTGATGCAGTTGCCGTTGCCCAGCGAGGAGATGTGGCGCCAGCGCCTGGAGCAGCTGTGCGCGCCCGACAAGAGCGATGTTCTTTTTGTGGCCGAGCTGGGCGGGGTGGTGGTGGGCAGTGCGGGCCTGCACCCGGCTGCGCAACTGCGCCGGCGCCATTGCGCCCATCTGGGCATCAGCGTGGCGCCTGATGCCCAGCGCCAGGGCGCGGGCCGCGCGCTGATGCAGACCCTGTGCGATTACGCCGACGGCTGGGCCCACCTGCTGCGCTTGGAATTGACGGTGTTTGTCGACAACGCGCCGGCCATTGCGCTCTACGAGCAGTTTGGCTTTCGCCATGAGGGCACCCACAGGGCCTTTGCGTTGCGAGAGGGTGTGTACGTGGATGCCCACGCCATGGCTCGCCTTCACCCTTGTCCCCCTCAGCTTGCCTGGTCATGAAAATCGCTCTCACTCAGCTTGCGCGCCTGTTCGTCCGCGCGGCAGCTTGCACCGCGTTCGTGGCCCTGGGCGGTGCTTGGGCGCAGTCACCAGCAGGCGCTGTCGCCGTTCAGGTGCCCAGCCTGGACCAGGCCCAAGGCACCGCCGTGGTGCTGCCTGGGCACTGGTTTGCGGCAGCAGGCACTGCCGCTGCGCCAGCGATGGTGCTGATGCACGGCTGCGGAGGCAACCAGGACAGCAAAGGGCGGCTGGCCGCGCGGTACACCGAACTGGCCGCTCGCCTCAACGCCATGGGCGTGCACGTGCTGGTCACCGACTCGTTCACACCACGCGGCGAGAAGCAGATCTGCACCCAGAAAACCGGTCAGCGGCGCATATCGCAACTCAACCGTCGGCGCGACGCCTTGGGCGCCTTGCAGTGGATGGCGGTGCAGCCGGGCGTAGACGCCAGTCGGCTGGGCCTGTTGGGCTGGTCCAACGGCGGCAGCACAGTGCTGGCGGCTACCAACCTGGTTCACACCGAAGTGGCTGCTGCCGCGGTTCGGCCTTCGCTGGCGGTGGCGTTCTACCCGGGCTGCGAGTCCGAACGCGACAGGGGTTACGCTCCCAGTGCCCCGCTGCTGATGTTGCTCGGTGAGGCCGACGACTGGACACCGGCCGGCCCTTGCAAGACCTTGGCGGCCAGTGTGCGCCAGGGGCCCGTGCCGGTTTGGGAATCCTACGAGGGCGCCTACCACGGCTTTGACGGTACCGCCCCAGTGAGGTTGCGCGCCGACGTGCCCAACGGCGTCAAGCCGGGCCAAGGCGTGCACGTGGGCGCCGATCCTGCAGCTCGCGAAGCTGCCGCCAAGAAGCTGGCCTTGTTCATCCGCGACACCTGGAGACTGAATCCGTGATCCACATCCCCACCGGCATTCGCCGCAACAGCGAAGCCGAGTTGAAGGCCTTCGACACCGTTTGCGAAAGGTTGGGCGGTTTCAACGACCAGGTCTCCTTTGAATGGGTGGACGGCTTCTTGGCAGCCTTGGCCACAGGCCCGCGTGTGCCTGATATCGGCGAATGGATGCCCAAGCTCTGTGGCGACGCCTTCGAGCGGGCCTTCGCGGATCCCACTGACGCCGAGCAGGCTCAGCGCGCGTTGCAGCTGCGCCTGAAGGTCTTGTGCGAGCAACTGGACCCGGCAGCGCTGATGGACAAACCCGAGGTCTTGCGGCTGGACCCTTTGATGTCCGAATGGACCGACGCCGACCGCCAACGCGTGGTTGAAGAAGAAGGCTTGCCAGTTGAAGAAGTGGCCGCTTTGCAAACCGGTGCACTCTGGGGCGAGGGCTTCCTGGATGCGGTCCAGGTCTTCCCCGATTTGTGGCCCGAACCCGAAGACGCCGATGAGGCGGAGGTTCTGGGCGCACTGTTGGACCAGATTGCTGCACTGCTCATGCCCCCTGACAGTGAAGAGTTCCGGGCCCACCTCACGCAATACTTTCCGCAGGGCAAGCCCAGCCGCGACGATCTGTTGGCCGAGGCCTGCTGGACAGCGCAAGACCTGCGCATGTATTGGGTAGACCACGCGCCCAAGCCCGTCACGCGGCGGGTTGAAGCCGCACCAGGGCGCAACGACCCATGCCATTGCGGCAGTGGCAAGAAGTTCAAGAAGTGTCACGGGCTGACGGCCTGATGGAGTGATCGCCATGCCACAACCTACCTTGCTGACCTGGCTCCAGACCACCGCGATGATGGCGGCGTGGGCTTGTCTGGCCAACGCTGCTCATGCGCAGACCCCAGCCCAGGCCCCAGCCCAAGCCAACTGGCCCGAACGCACCATCCGCGTGGTGCTGCCCTTCCCACCGGGCGGGCCCAGTGACATCGTGATGCGGCTGGCCGCCGAGAAGATGCAACTGACGCTCAAGCAGACCCTGGTGCTCGACAACAAACCCGGTGCGGGTGGCAACCTGGGCGCGGCCGACGTGGCACGGTCGGCGCCCGATGGCTACACGTGGTTGTTTGGCACCGACACCTTGGTCACCGTCAACCCGCATGTCTACAAACAACTGGGTTTCAAGGTCGACGATCTGGTGCCTGTGACGCTGGCCACCAGCTTCAGCCAGACCTTGGTCTGCCACCCTGGGGTGGGTGTCAAGACCTTGGCCGAATTGGTGGTCAAGGCCAAAGCAACGCCCATGAGCTACGCCTCGGGCGGTGCGGGCGTGCCGGGGCATCTGTCGATGGAACTGTTGCAGCACCGCATGGGTTTTGACATGCAGCACGTGCCCTACAAGGGGCCGGCACCTGCGATGCAGGACGTGCTGGGTGCCCAGGTGGCCTGCGGGCTGCTGGCTGGGCCCACGGTGCTGCCGCAGGTGCGTGCCGGCAAGCTGGTGGCCTTGGCCGTGTCTGGCAGCCAGCGGGCTGCCACGCTGCCCGACGTGCCGACCATGAATGAGGCCGGAGCCAAGGGCTACGCCGCCGACTTTGGCTTGGTGATGTTTGCGCCGCGCGGGACGCCCGAGGCCGTGGTGGCCAAGTTTCGACAAGCCTTTGTCGATGCATTGCGAACGCCGGAAGTGAGCGACAAGCTCAAGGCCGGAGACCAGAGCGTGGTGGGCAGCACGCCGGCCGAAGCAGCGCGCGGGCTGGCGGCGGACAGTGCCAAGTGGGGCGAGGTTGCGCGCCGCATCAAGTTGGGGCTGGACTGAGCCTGACCAGTGTCATCCTGCCCCTGATAGAGTCGCGCGCCATGTCAGCACAGCAAGCCCTGCAGGGCAAACACATCGTTGTCGGCTTGTCGGGTGGTGTCGCCTGCTACAAGACGGCCGAGTTCGTGCGCGAGCTCATCAAGGCCGGTGCCACCGTGCAGGTGGTGATGACCGAAGCCGCCACCCAGTTCATCACACCGGTGACGATGCAGGCCTTGAGCGGCCGCCCGGTGGCCACCAGCCAATGGGACGCCAGCCAGCCCAACAACATGGCGCACATCAACCTGTCGCGCGAGGCCCATGCCATCGTGGTGGCGCCGGCCAGCGCCGACTTCATTGCCAAGCTGGCCCAGGGCCGGGCCGACGAACTGCTGAGCTTGCTGTGCCTGGCCCGCCCCACACTGAGCTGCCCGCTGTTGGTGGCGCCGGCGATGAACCGCGAGATGTGGGCCCACCCGGCCACGCAGCGCAACGTGGAACAGATTCGGGCCGATGGCGCCACCGTGCTGGGCCCCGGCGCAGGTGACCAGGCCTGCGGCGAAGTGGGCGACGGCCGCATGCTCGAGGCCGAAGAGATGCGCGACGAACTGGTCGCCTTCTTTCAACCCAAGCTGCTGGCCGGGCGTTCGGTGCTGGTCACTGCAGGCCCGACCTTCGAGGCCATCGACCCGGTGCGTGGCATCACCAACCATTCCAGCGGCAAGATGGGTTTTGCCATTGCCCGTGCAGCCGCTGAAGCCGGCGCGCAGGTGACCCTGGTGGCCGGCCCGGTTCACTTGCCCACACCGCGTGGGGTGCGCCGCATCGATGTTCAAAGCGCGCAGCAGATGCTGGCTGCAGTGCTGCCCTTGGCGCCGCAACACCAGATCTTCGTGGCCACCGCTGCCGTGGCCGACTGGCGGCCTGCCAACACCACCCAGCACAAGATCAAGAAAGACGGCAGTGGCCAGCCCCCCACGCTGGCGCTGACCGAAAACCCCGACATCCTGGCCACCGTGGCCCGGCTGCCAGCAGCCCAACGCCCGTGGTGCGTGGGCTTTGCAGCCGAGAGCCACGACGTGGTGCGCCACGCCCGCGACAAGCTGGTGCGCAAGGGCGTGCCGCTGATCGTGGGCAACATTGGCCCGGCCACCTTTGGGCGCGACGACAACACCCTGGTGCTGGTGGACGCGCAAGGCGAGCAAGAGTTGCCCAGCGGCGACAAGCTGGACCTGGCACGCCTGCTGGTGGCACAAATTGCGCAACGCATTGCCAAGACTTTGCCTTGACGTCTGCTTTGACGCCTGGATTCACCTCTGCCTCGACCCCGACATGACCACGATCGATCTGAAGGTGCTCGACGAGCGCATGGCACCGCACCTGCCGGCCTACGCCACGCCGGGCAGTGCGGGCCTGGACCTGCGCGCCTGCCTGGACGCACCTTTGGTGCTGCATCCGGGGCAGACAGCACTGATCCCAACCGGCCTGTCGGTGCACATTGCCGACCCCGGCTTGGCCGCCATGCTCTTGCCACGCTCTGGCCTGGGCCACAAGCATGGCATCGTGCTGGGCAACCTGGTGGGCTTGATCGACAGCGACTACCAAGGCCCGCTGATGGTGAGCTGCTGGAACCGCGGCAGCACCGCTTTCACCATCGAACCCATGGAGCGCATCGCGCAGATGGTGATTGTTCCGGTGGTGCAGGCCAGCTTTCGGCGCGTGGATGCGTTTGGCGATTCAGATCGCGGCACCGGCGGGTTTGGGTCAACCGGTCGCGCCTGAAGCGGCGCGCTGGGCGCACCATCGCTGCTGGCTTTTAGTGCAGGCTGTTGGGCGACGCCTTGGCCGCCCCGCGCATCAAGGCTACCGGGTTGGTGGTCACGCTGCGAGCTTCCACTTCGTCGTCCGTCGCGGCGCGCACCGCACGCACCTTGATGGCCATGCGCAAGGACATGCCGGCCAGCGGGTGGTTGCCGTCGAGCACCACGTGTGAAGGGTAGATCTCGGTCACCAGGTAGATGGCGTCGGCGGGCATGTCGGGCGTGACACTGCCCTCGGGCAGGCCTTCGAAGGCCATGCCGGTTTCTAGCAGCTCGGGGAAGAGCTTGCGGTCTT
>JAYTVT010000088.1:0-44519 GCA_043743835.1 Betaproteobacteria bacterium | reverse complement strand
TGGCTCCTCGACCTGGGCTCGAACCAGGGACCTACGGATTAACAGTCCGGCGCTCTACCGACTGAGCTATCGAGGAATTGAGCCCAAGAGTATAGCGTGGTTTCTCAGTCGAAATGAGCCTACATCGTGACGTTCAGCGCAAGCCGCCAGGTGCGGTTGGCCAGGGGATAAAGGTAGGCGTGTCCAAACTGATAGGGCGATTCTTTCCACGCTTGCGTGTCGCTGGCGTTGTCTACCGCCGCGCGCCAGACCCAGCGGGCGCCGGCGGCAGTGTACGCATAGCGAAGGCCCAGATCCAATCGTGACCAGCCGCGCGTGAAAACGCTGTTGTCGGGCAACACCGCCCGGCTGCCTTCGTGGGTGCCAAAGGCCAGCAAAGCCAGGCCAGGTACGTTGGCCACGTTGTAGGCGCCTTGCAGTTTGACGCTGTTTGCTGGCACGTTGGTGGGGCGCAATCCGTTGCTGGCAGGGTCTGCACTGCCTTCGCGTTTGGCCCTGAGCGCGAGGAAGCTGCCTCGCAGGCTCCAGGCGCCCAATTGCCATTCGCCTTCAGCCTCCAGGCCGCGGTGTCTGGCGCTGCCATCGGCGCGCCGGGTGCAACGGTCGGTGTCGCTGCAGGCGTCGCTGGGCAAGCCGGTGGACCCTTGGATGTCGCTCCACTGCGGTCGGCTGACTTCAAAAACCGCAACCTGCCATTGCAGGGTGTTGCTGCGGTGTTTGAGGCCAGCTTCCAACTGACGACTCTTCAGAGCAGGCAAAGGTTGCCCGGCATTGGTGTAGCGCCTGCGGTTGGGCGCAACCTCGGACTCGATGCCCTGTCCCCAGCTGGTGTAGGCCATCAGGCTGGGTTGCACCTGCCAGGCCAGCGCCAGCCAGGGTGTGGTGAAGCTCTGCGAATAGGCGGTGGCGCGGCTGCCGTTGGTGCGCACACTGTCGCGTTCCAAGCGGCTGTGCCGCGCGCCGGCCCACAGCTGCCACTGTGACGACAGCGACATCACGTCCTGCAGGCGCAGTTCCGTGCTGCGCTCATCGCGCTGGGTGTTTTCATCGGTCAGCGTCGGGTCGGGCGGCACCACCGCGCTGCCGTCGATGAAGCCATTGCCCACGTAGTTGTAGGCCTGCTGCTGAAAGCGGGCTTGGTAGCGGGTGCTCAGCACGCCGGCTGACCAGCGGTGCAACAGGCCGCCCAGGGTGTGCTTGCCTTGAATCGACAGGTCGGCCGCTTGCGTGTTGCGGCGTTCGCCTTCGCTGCGATAGTCATACAGATCAAAACTGCCGTCGTTGCAGTAGCGCGTGTAGTTGTTTTCAGTGCTGCAGCCAAACGGGAAGGCGATGCGGTCTTGGGTGCTCAGGTTCTGCCGCATCAGGTGCGCCACCACTTGGGTGTCAGCACCCAGCGCCTGCGTGTAGCGCGCCGAGGCGGTTTGGCCGTCGAACACCACCGGCAGCGTCCAAGTCTGGTTGTTCAGGTTGAGCCGGGGATCGATGTCTTGGGGGTTTGGCAGCCGGCCGCCCAACAGGCTGAAACCGGGCGTGCTGGGCTGACTTTGGCGGCTTTGTTCCAGCTCCACTTCCAGCAGCCCCTCGCCTGGTAGCTTCCACTCTGCAGCGCCCGCCAAGAGGTGACTGCTGCCACGGCTGTTGCGGGTTTGCGGGTCCAGCCGTGTGCCCTGGGTATTGATGCGCCAGGCGAAGTTGTCGCTGGCGCGACGTGAGGCGTCGGCCGACAGCGCCAGTGTGCCGGGCTGGGCCCACTCCAGCGACAGGGCAGTGAACGACGTCGCGGTGGGCCGCTTGACCACCAGGTTCAGCAGCCCGCCCGGTGCACTGGTGCCGGCTTGAATGCCACTGGCGCCCTTGAGCAGTTCCAGTGACGACTTGTTGGCGGTGGGCAAGACGGTTTCGGCATTGACGGGCAAGCCATCACGTCGGAAGTTGAAGCGGTTGTCCAGCGTGTAGCCCCGCACGGCCACCTGGCCCCAGTAGCCGGGTGCGTTGTAGGCGTCGGTGATGCCGGCGTCCAGGCGCGTGATGTCGGCCAGGCTGGTGATGCCCGCGTCTTGCATTTGCTGGGTGCGGATCACCGTGCCCGAAAAGGGCGAGCGTGAAAGCGCAATATCTCCAAACCCCGCCACGCTGGCGCTGTTGGAAGCGCTGCTGCCGGTGATGGTGACGGTTTGCGCGTTGGGAATCTGCGCGTGGCTGGCCGTGCAGGCCAGGGCGGTGGCTGTTGCCAGCCAGGTGAATCGAATTGCCATCGTGTTGCCTTCAGCTGCGATGGCAGGAAAGGCACACACGGTGCACGGCGTGGCCGTGGTGTTCCGCGACTGCTTCCCTGCGCGAGGATTACCTCAATCAGGTTCAAAGGGACTTTCTCAGTCGGCCCGGCTTTGCAGCTGGACCAACACCCCTAGCGAAGTGGCCTGCAGTTGCCTGCAAGCCGGAGATGATTATCACTGACAGTGGCTGCGGATTGCTGCGCCCACAACAAAGCAGCCCGCACATGGCGGGCTGTTGAAGGGCAAGGCCCGAGCGCCACGCACGGCCGGGGTTCAGTCGAAAACGGGTGACTCCACGCCCAACACCTTGTGCAGCTTGGGGCTGGTGGTGGTGTACTGCAGCAGGATGCGCTTTTCCGGAAAGATGATGGGCGCGGCACCAAAGGCGGCCAATGCGGCCTCGTGAAAGCCCGACAGGATGAGCTTCTTCTTGCCCGGGTAGGTGTTGATGTCGCCCACCGCAAAAATGCCCGGAATGTTGGTCTGAAACTTCTCGGTATCAACCTGCAGTTGCTTGCGCTCGATGCCCAGGCCCCATTCGGCAATCGGGCCCAGCTTGGGGCTCAGGCCGAAAAACACCAGCAGCATGTCCAGCGGCATCACGCGGGTGACGCCGTCTGCGCCGGTCAGCTTCAGGCTCTTCAACTGGCCATCGGCTTCTTCGAAGCCGGTGACCTGGCCCACCACAAACTGCATCTCGTAGGCGTCGCACAGCGCCTTCATTTTGGCCACACTGGCGGGCGCGGCGCGAAAGCCGTCGCGGCGGTGCACCAGGATCACGCTCTCGGCCTTGTTGGGGCCGTCTTGCGCAAAGTTCAAAGCCCAGTCCAGCGCGGAATCGCCGCCGCCTACGATGACCAGGTTCTTGCCCGCGAACTGGTCGGGGCTGCGCACGCGGTAAAACAGCTGCGATTCGTCAAACTTCTCCAGGCCGTCCACCTTCAAGGTGCGTGGCTGGAACGAGCCCACGCCGCCGGCGATGAAGATGGTCTTGGTCAGGAAACGGGTGCCCTTGGAGGTCTCGACAAAGAAGCGACCGTCCTCCTGCTTTTGCACCACCACGACCTCTTGGCCCAGGTGGAAAGTGGCGCCAAAGGGTTCAATCTGCTTGAGCAGGTTGTCGGTGAGTTCCTTGCCGGTGCACACCGGCACGGCAGGGATGTCGTAGATCGGCTTGTCGGGGTAGAGCTCGATGCACTGGCCACCGGGGTAGGCCAGTGAGTCGATGATGTGGCACTTGATTTCCAGCAAGCCCAGTTCAAACACCTGGAACAGGCCTACCGGTCCGGCGCCCACGATGATGGCGTCGGTTTCAATGGCGCCAGGGTGCGCGGCACCGTTGACCGAGGCGTCGTGGCTGCGCGCCGTGGCAAGCACGGCAGGGTTGTCGAGCGAATTCATTCAGGCGTTAGGGTAAGCCGGCGCTTCAGCGCACCAGTTGGTCGAGCTTGTTTTTGACGTCTTTCCACTCATCGGCGTCGGCCGGGGCGGTTTTGCGCTTGGTGATGCTGGGCCACTTGCGTGACAGTTCCACGTTGAGCTTGATGAAGGCCAACTGCTCGGTGGGCACGTCTTCTTCAGGCAGGATGGCGTTGACCGGGCACTCGGGGATGCAGACGGCGCAATCGATGCACTCGTCGGGGTCGATGACCAGCATGTTGGGCCCCTCGCGGAAGCAATCAACGGGGCAGACATCGACGCAGTCGGTGTACTTGCACCGGATGCAGGATTCGAGAACGACGTGGGTCATGAAAAGACTCGGTTGGCCAGAGGGGCTGCGGCGGCGCTCTGGGCACCAAGCAACCCGCAACAACCCTTGATTTTACGATGTCAGGGCGGGCAAGTAGCTTTGAGCTGGATCAGCCCGCGTGGTCATGGGTGTCTTTGCCACAGCCAGGGCGCCCGCGCCAACGGTAACCACCGTCGGTCGGCCTGCGTGCAGCAGGGCGGCTGAGGCCAGTTCTGCCAAGGTGTGTTCGCTGCAAACAGCGTCTGGCCAACCAGCGCGGGAAACCACGCAGATCGGCGTTGCAGCTTCCCAACCTGCGGCGCGCAGCGCACGGCCCAGCTTGCCCAATTGGCGGCCGGCCATGTAGAAAACCTCGGTGTCGGCATGGCGCCCGGCGCTGAGATCACCCTGATGGGTCATCGCGGTGGTCAGGCTCACGCTGCGTCCGCTGCCGCGCCGGGTCAAGGGGCGTTGACTTTGAGCGGCAGCGGCGATGGCGGCGGTGACGCCGGGCACCACCTCGCACGCAATGCCCGCGTTGGCCAGTGCTTGCAGCTCTTCTTCCAGCCGACCAAAGACGCTGGGGTCGCCGCCTTTCAGGCGCACCACTACTGCGTGTTGGCGGGCCATGCGCACCAAAAGGGCGTCGATGGCGGCTTGCCCGGTGGACTCGCAAAAGCCACGTTTGCCCACGTCCAGCCACTGGGCCTTCGGTGCATAGACCCGCAGCGCCGGGTCGGTGAGCGCGTCAAACAAGACCACGTCGGCTTGCGCCAGGCGCTGGGCGCCGCGCACCGTGATCAGGTCGGCTGATCCCGGTCCTGCGCCAATGAAGATGACGCGGCCGTTCATGCGGCCGCCACCAGGTGCTGGACCAGCAGTGCACCGCTGGTGCGGTGGCTGGTGGGGTCCACCACGATCAGCGCGCCGCCCACGCGGTTGGCGGCAAAGGTTGACAAAGGCAGCTCCTGCTGCAGTTCGATCTCAACTTCGCCAATGTCGTTGACGCCCAGCTGCTCCGCTGGCGAAGGCACCAGGTTGTGGATGTCCAGCCGGCTCAGAACACGGCTCAGGCGCCCCTGCACCCATTGGTTGCCATGGCGCAGCCAGTATTTGCGGCCGGGTGTGGCCGCTTCCACGTCCAGCCAAGCCAAGGTGGCGCGGAAACGCCGCGCCGCTTGCAACTCGCCGGGCAGGGCCAGCCAGTTGCCACGCGACACATCCAGCTGGCGGTCCAGCACCACGCCTGTGGACTGCCCCGCATGGGCTTGTTCCACGGTGGTTCCAGCGCGCTTGAGCGCGGCGACGCGGGCTTTCTCGCCGCTGGGGAAAACCTGCACCAGGTCGCCCACCGCCACTTGGCCTTGGGCGATGCGGCCCCACAGCACGCGTGGCTGTTCACCCACGCCACTGCCAACGGTGGTGCTGCCGCGCGCCACGTACTGCACCGGCAGGCTGAAGGCCTGGCCCGAAGCTTCTTCCAGCGTAGGCAGTCCCTCCAGCAGTTGCAGCAGGGTGGGGCCTTGGTACCAGCTGGCCGCCAGCGGCAACGTGACGTTGTCGCCACGCAGTGCCGACACCGGCACGATGCCCGCATGTGCAATGCCGGCCTCTGCCGCAAAGTCTTGCAGCGCTTGGGATATGGCTCCAAAGGCCTGGCCCGGGTCGGCCACCGCATCGAGCTTGTTGACGGCAAAAACGATGCTCGGCACGCGCAGCAGCTGGGCCAACAAGGCATGGCGCCGGGTCTGCGGCAAGAGCTGCACCACGTTGGCTGTGCAGTCGAGCTTGGTGATGTCAACCAGCACCACCGCAGCGTCGCTGCCAGCGGCTGCGGTGACCATGTTGCGGGTGTACTGCTCGTGGCCGGGTGCGTCGGCAATGATGAACTTGCGCTGCGGCGTGGCGAAGTAGCGGTAGGCCACGTCGATGGTGATGCCTTGTTCGCGCTCGGCCTCCAGGCCGTCGGTCAGCAGGCTCAGGTCGATGGCTTGCCCGGCGGCGCGCTGGCGCAGGTTGTCCAGCTGATCGGCCAGGATGGCCTGGCTTTCAAACAGCAGGCGGCCACTCAGCGTGCTCTTGCCGTCGTCGACGCTGCCTGCTGTCAGGAAGCGCAGGGCCTTGCGCGCTGGCGCAGCTGCAGGCTCGGCGGCGGACGATGCACGCGCTGATGTTGCCGTTGAAGTGGTGTTGGGCAAGGCGCTCATCAGAAATATCCTTCCTTCTTGCGCCGCTCCATCGAAGAGTCCGAAGTGCGGTCGTCCATGCGGGTGGCACCGCGTTCGCTGACGGTGACGGTGAGTGTTTCGGCCACGATGTCCACCGCCGTGGCCGCTTCGCTTTCCACGGGGCAGGTGCAGGTCATGTCACCCACGGTGCGAAAGCGCACCGGCAGCGTCTCAACCACATCACCGGCCTGCGGTGGCGTGACCGCCGTCACTGGCACCAGCAGCCCCTTCTTGCGCACTACTTCGCGCAGGTGGCTGTAA
Organism: Betaproteobacteria bacterium; assembly: GCA_043743835.1. Taxonomy (GTDB): domain Bacteria; phylum Pseudomonadota; class Gammaproteobacteria; order Burkholderiales; family Burkholderiaceae_C; genus Rubrivivax. The sequence goes on along the minus strand of JAYTVT010000088.1, from coordinate 38,022 downwards.
TAGAGGCCGGGCAAAGGGATGCCTTCGCGGGCCAGGTAGAGCCACACGTCCAACTCGGTCCAGTTGCTGATGGGGAAGGCGCGGAAGTGCTCGCCGGGCCGGATGCGGGTGTTGAACAGCGTCCACAGTTCGGGGCGCTGCTCTTTGGGCTGCCACTGACCAAAACCGTCGCGGTGGCTGAAGATGCGCTCCTTGGCGCGGGCCTTTTCTTCGTCGCGCCGGGCGCCACCGATCAGGCAGTCAAAGCGGTGGGCTTCGATGGCTTCCAGCAGCGCCACCGTTTGATGGCCATTGCGTGACTCCAGCGGGCTGGCCAGGCGCACGGTGCCGCGCTGGATGCTGTCTTCCACGCTGCCCACCACCAGCCGTTCACCCATTTGCGCGACGCGTTCGTCGCGAAAGGTGATGACCTCGGGGAAGTTGTGCCCGGTGTCCACGTGCAGCAAGGGAAAGGGCAGTTTGCCGCTGAAGTCCTGGCCGCTGACATGGTTCTTGAAGGCCTTTTCGGCCAGGCGCAGCACCACGCAAGAGTCTTTGCCGCCGCTGAACAGCAGCGCGGGTCGCTCGAATGCAGCGGCCACTTCGCGCAGGATGAAAATGGCCTCTTCTTCCAGCGCGTCCAGGTGCTGGTGGTCCAGGCCTGGCAACAGGTGGCGGGTGGAGGTGGGGGCGTTCATGCGTGGTTCTCCGTATTCAACGGTGCAGCGGCGGCGACGGGTTTGAGTGCTTGCACGTGCAAGCCGCACTCTTTGGCGGTTTCGTCTTCCCACCACCAGCGCCCAGCGCGGAAGTCTTCGCCTTGGGCGATGGCGCGGGTGCAGGGTTCGCAGCCAATGCTGGGAAAGAACTCGTCGTGCAGCGCGTTGTAGGGTACGGCGTGGCTGGCGATGTAGTGCCACACGTCGTGCCAGCTCCAGTCGGCCATGGCGTTGAGCTTGACGCGACCGGCCTCGTCGGTGTCTTCAAACGGCACTTCGGCGCGCTGGCCACTTTGCTCGCGGCGCAGGCCGCTGACCCAGGCGCTGCGGCCCGCCAACAGGCGCGACAGAGGTTCCAGCTTGCGCAGCTGGCAGCAGGTTTTGCGCAGCGTGATGCTCTGGCGCATGGCCATGTCGCCATGGCTGCGCACAAAGTGCAGCACCTGCTCGGACTGCGGCAGCCAGCGTTCAACGCTGATGCCGTAGTGGGCCTGCAGCTTGGCCAGCAAGGTGACCGTCTCATCATGCAGGCGGCCGGTGTCGAGTGTGGCCAGCGCGATGGGCAGGCTGTGGCGTGCGATCAGGTCGGTCAGCACCATGTCCTCGGCGCCCAGGCTGGTGCACAGCACCGCCCGGCCCGGGTGTGCCGCGGCCAGTTGCTGCAAGCGCGAAAGCGTGTCAGCCACGCGCTGCTCAAAGCCAGCGGTGTGGCGCGCGTTGCGTTGAATGGCTGGGCTCATGGGGCGTGTGACTTGTTCAGGCGGCCAGTGGGGCCGAAGTCCGTTCTGGCGGCACGGTTTGGTAGTGGGCGCTGAAGAAGCCCAAGGCGCGCTTGGCCGACTCCACGTTTTGGTCCGCACGCAGCTGCACTGCGTCAAAACCGCAGCGCTGCAGCAGTGGCAGCATGTCCACCATCACCTCGCCAGTGGCGCGGATCTCTCCGCGGTAGTTCAGCCGCCCGCGCAGCAGCACGGCCTGCGAGTAGGCGCGGCCGTCGGTCCACTTGGGAAAGTCCAGCACCACGGCAGCGTGTGCGTGGATCTGGCTGGCCTGCTGCAGCACGTCCTGGTTGTTGGCCAAGGTCAGCGCGCCTTCGGCGGCGGCTGTTTGTGGGGCGATGAAGCGCATGGCGGCTCTCTTTTTGAAATGAACGGGTTTCAGTGGCTGGCAGCGGTGCTGCGGCGAACGGCATCAGCGGCCTGGCGAAAGGGCAGGGGCCCCAGGCGGCGCGAGGTGTGGATGAAACGTTCACCGGCTTGGCGTTCGCGCAGGTAGGTGCTGATCACGGCTTCAATCACGTCGGGCACTTCGTCGGCCGCAAACGATGGGCCGATGACCTTGCCGGCCAGCGCAGGCCCGCTCAGGGTGCTGCCATCGGCGCCTGCCACCGTGACCTGGTACCACTCGCTGCCGTCTTTGTCGACGCCCAGGATGCCGATGTGGCCACTGTGGTGGTGGCCGCAGCTGTTGATGCAGCCGCTGATGTGCAGGTCGATGTCGCCAATGTCGTGAAGCTCGTCCAGGTCGTCAAAACGCTCGGTGATGGCTGCGGCGATGGGGATGCTGCGGGCGTTCGCCAGCGCGCACAGGTCGCCGCCGGGGCAGGCGATCATGTCGGTGAGCAGGCCGATGTTGGGCGTGGCAAAGCCGCCTTCACGCGCGGCCAGCCACAGCGCGCGCAGCTCGCTGGTGCGCACCCAGGGCAACAGCAGGTTCTGCTCATGCGTGACCCGCAACTCGCCCAGCGAAAAGCGGTCGGCCAGCGCGGCGGCGCCGTCCATCTGGTCGGCGGTCACGTCACCCGGTGGCAAGCCGGCGCGCTTCAAGCTGAGCGTGACGGCTTGGTAGCCGGGCACGCGGTGGGCCTGCACGTTGCGCTCCAGCCAGCGTGTGTAGGCGGGCAGGGGGTTGGGTTCGGTGCTGTTGGCCACCGCTGTGGGCTTCAGCGCGGGCGGCTGCGGGAAGCTGGCCGACACGCGCAGCAATTCGGCCGCTGGAATCTGCGGCGTGGCCGAGTCGGCCATCAGCGCCGCAAACTCGGCGTTCACCGCGTCCACAAAGGCTTGCCCTTCGGCCTTGACCAGAATCTTGATGCGCGCCTTGTAGAGGTTGTCGCGCCGGCCGTAGAGGTTGTAGACCCGCACCACGGCCTCGATGTAGACCAGGATCTGCTGCCACGGCACAAAGGCGTTGAATTCGCTGGCGATGACGGGCGTGCGGCCCATGCCACCGCCCACCGCCACGCGAAAGCCCACGTCGCCGGCGGCGTTGCGCTTGAGCGTCAGGCCAATGTCGTGCCAGTCGGTGGCGGCGCGGTCTTCCTTCGCGCCCGTGACAGCGATCTTGAATTTGCGTGGCAAGAACGCGAACTCGGGGTGCAGCGTGCTCCACTGACGCAGGATTTCGCAGTAGGGGCGCGGGTCCACCACCTCGTCGGGCGCAATGCCAGCCAGTGAGTCGGTGGTGATGTTGCGGATGCAGTTGCCGCTGGTCTGGATGCCGTGCATGTCCACATCGGCCAGCATGTCCATCACCTCGGCGCTGCGCTCCAGTGCGATCCAGTTGAACTGCAGGTTTTGCCGGGTGGTGAAGTGGCCAAAGCCGCCGCGCTCTTGCGCGGTGCCGGCGTCAGCCAAGTCAAACTCACGGGCGATGCGGGCCAGCTGACGCAGCTGGCGGCTGCTCAGTTCGCCATAGGGCACAGCCACGCGCAGCATGGGCGCGTGGCGCTGCACATACCAGCCGTTTTGCAAGCGCCAGGGGCGAAACTCTTCGCCCGAGAGTTCGCCGCTCAGGTGACGGGTGAGCTGGTCGCGGTACTGCGCGGCGCGGGCACGCACAAATTGGCGGTCGGAGGGGGTGTAGGCGTACATGTGTGTCGGAAAGCGGTTGTGCGGATTTCAGGCGAGGGCGCGCCACAGGTTGAACGAGCTGACGGTCACGATCACCAGGCCCACCAGCACCAGCAGCAGCCTTGTTTGCAAATGGCGGGTGAGCAGCGCGGCGAACGGGGCGGCAAAGAGGCCGCCCACGACCAAGCCCGCCACAGTGGCCCAGGGGGTGCCGTCCACCAGCCAGGTGAAGAGGCCCGCACTGACAAAGGTCAGAAAGAATTCAGCCAGGTTGACCGAGCCAATGGTGGTGCGTGGGTCTTGCCCTGTACCGACCAGCGTGGTCGTGACCACCGGGCCCCAACCGCCACCACCGCTGGCGTCCACAAAGCCACCCAGCAGGCCCAGCTTGGCCACGTGCCGAGGCGGCTGCCCGTTGCGCTGCACCGCGCGAAAGGCCTTGCTCAGCACATACACACCCATGCACAACAGGTAGGCCGATACAAAGGGCTTGATGGCGTTGCCGTCAACCTGTGTCACCAGCCAGGCACCCAGTGCGGCGCCGGCGATGCCTGGCACCAGCAGGCGCAGAAAAAGGTGACGATTGACGTTGCCCAATTTGATGTGCGATACGCCCGACACGCCAGTGGTAAAGACCTCGGCGATGTGAACGCTGGCCGTCGCCACGGCAGGGCTGGAGCCGGTGGCCAAGAGGAAAGTGGTCGACGTGATGCCGTAGGCCATGCCCAGGGCGCCGTCTATCGTCTGCGCGATCAGACCCACGGCAACAGCCAGCCAGAAGGCATCACTCAGCAAAACGGCGCGGGTCAAGCTCAGGCCGTCTTGGCGCTGCATCAGCTGGCTGGTCAAGAAGATGATCACCCCGCTCAGCAGCAGAAGCACCGACCACATGGCCACCCGCAACACGGGATGCGCAGCGTCGCTGCCCAGTTGACGCTCAAGGGGCGGCAGGCCCAGCTGGCGGTGCTCGGCGTTGACCGGGTTGTCGCTGTAGTCCAGGTTTCGGATCTTCATCAGGAGAGGCGTGACTTCTGGTGCAGTGCAGCAACTGCTGCGAAGCCGGACTCTATTCAGACCTTCTTATTCTTGGAAATACAATTTAGTGGTTTGCTTAGGTTGAATTTGAATATAAAGAGTGGCTGCGTTGCGGCTGCAAAAATGCACCGATGAAAAGACGCCTCGCAATCACCGCCATCCCGATCTTGTTGGCGGCCTGCCAGACCCCCCCGCCGTTAGCGACGGGGCCAACGTCAGCGGCTGCTCCGGTTGCGCCGCCTCCAACCGCGGCTGCGCCGGTGGCCCCCCCCGTTCCAAAACGGCCGCCCAAACTGGGCTTGGCCCTGGGCGGCGGCGCAGCGCGTGGTTTTGCCCACATTGGCGTGATCCAGGTGCTGGAAGAGGCCGGCATCCGGCCCGATCTGGTGGTGGGCACGTCGGCGGGAAGCCTGGTGGCCGCGCTCTACGCCCATGGCAAGACCGGCGCGGAGCTGGCCAACCTGGCGCTGACCATGGACGAGGGAACCATCACCGATTGGGCCTTCCCGGGGCGCGGTCTGATTCGCGGTGACGCTCTGGCGCGCTATGTGCGTGAGCAAACCGGCAGCAAGCCGATCGAGCAGATGAAGATGCGCTTGGGCATCGTGGCCACCGACCTGGACAGTGGGGCCGGCGTGCTGTTTGAACGCGGTGACACCGGCCAGGCCGTGCGGGCGTCCAGCTCGGTGCCCGCCGTGTTTCAGCCGGTGAGGATCGGCGACCGCGAATACGTGGACGGGGGCCTCGTATCGCCCGTGCCAGTCCGGTACGCCCGCCAGATGGGCGCAGAGATGGTGTTGGCGGTGGACATCTCTTCCCCACCCGACGGCGCCGCCACCGATGGCACCATGAAACTGCTGCTGCAGACCTTTGCCATCATGGGCAAGAGCATCAATCGCTTTGAATTGCTGGGGGCCGACGTGGTGCTGCGCCCCGCCTTGGTGGGGGTCAGCAGCGCTGACTTCACATCCAGGGTGCGGGCCATTCGCTCGGGCCGGGAAATGGCTACAGCCATGCTGCCTGAGATCAAGGCCAAGCTGGCAGCTCTGGCCCGCTGAGTGCGCACTGCCCTGAAAGGGGCAAAAAAATGCGGCCCAGCCGGCTGACTGGACCGCAATGCACCTTGGACGGGGTGCTGAGGAGAATGTCTTTCCATGAACAACTGCGTCGCCCGGCTGTGCGGCGCAGAAGGCGATAGAGCGGCGCCCGCCCAAATAGTTCAGGCAATAGTTCACAAAGCGCAGGTCGCGCGGGAACTTGCCGCGCCCATGAAAACGGCGCCTCGAGAGGCGCCGTGGGCAAAAAAGTGCAACCGGGGGGGTGCCCTGAGGCAAACCCTGGCCGCAGAGCGACGCTGCTTAGGCGGCGCGCTTGCTCTTGGCAGCGCTCTTGGTGGCGTTGACGGCCGTGTTGGTCATGGCCGTGAAGTTGGCTTCAGCCACTTCGGTGGCTTGCTTGGCGGCCTTCTGGGCGCTCTCAAACGCGTTGTTGGCAGCGGCAACAGCCGACTTCACCAGCGCCACGGCGCTTTCAGTGCCAGCAGGTGCGTTCTTGACGGCGTTGTCCACCAGGGCCAACACCTTCTTCTGGCCTTCGGCCACATTGGCTTCGGCGGTCTTGGTGAACTCGGCAGTCGCGCCGGCCATGATGTCGTACAGGTGACGGCTGTAGGCAGCGGCCTTCTCGGCAGCAGGCTGCAGCAGGCCGGCTTGCAGGGCCAGCAGTTCTTGCGCGTCTTTCACCGACAGGGCGGCTGTGGTGGTCTCGGCTGCTTCGGTCAGCGAGGTCTTGGCGACTTGCAGATTGAGTTCAACCAGCTTTTCCACGCCTTCGAACGCCTTGGTGGTCATGCCAAACAAGGTTTCGACGGCGGCTTTTTGAGCGGCAACAAATTGGTCAGCGGTGAAGGTGGTGGTCATAGCGATCTCCTGAAGAGGTTGAGGTAGGGACTGTTGAAAGCCTTGCCGCGCTGCTCCTAAACCTTTGCTGCGCTGCAACATGGAATGAAGTATAGGGTTCTCCCGCGGTCTTGCAAGCGGTTTTTGCTGCAACGCAACAAAATAGACGCAACTTTCTAGAATCGCGCCCGTGCTGGCCTTTCACTCCGACCAATTTGTCCTGCCCTTGCCAGCAGGGCACCCGTTCCCGATGAGCAAGTACCGCCTGCTGCGTGAGGCGGCCGAGAGCGGCTTGCCCGGCGTGCGGGTCACCGAAGCCACGCCCGCCACCGACGGCGAACTGGCCTTGGCCCACAACCCGGAGTGGATCCACGCCATCAGCACCGGCTGCACCTCGGCGGCCCAGCAACGCGAGATTGGCTTTCCCTGGAGCGAGCGCATGGCCGAACGTGCGCGCCGTTCGGTGGGGGCCACGATTGGCGCGGCACGCGCCGCCTTGCTGGAAGGCGAGGGCGTGGCGGCCAATCTGGCCGGCGGCACGCACCACGCCTACGCGCACAAGGGCTCGGGCTATTGCGTCTTCAACGACGTGGCGGTGGCGGCCCGCCTGATGCAGGCGGAGTGGCATCGCCACCATCGGCAACTGCTGCGCGTGCTGGTGGTGGATCTGGACGTCCACCAGGGCAACGGCACCGCTTCGATCTTCAAGGACGACCCCACGGTGTTTACCTTGTCCTTGCATGGGGCCAAGAACTTCCCGTTTCGTAAAGAGGCCAGCGACCTGGACGTGGAATTGCCCGACGGCTGCGGCGATGGCGCCTACCTGGCGGCACTGGACGCGGCACTGGAGCAAACCTGGCAGCAGCACAAAGACGGTCCGCCGGGCCTGGCGTTCTACCTGGCCGGTGCCGACCCGCACGAAAACGACCGCCTGGGCCGACTGAAGGTCAGCACCGAAGGCCTCGCTGAACGCGACCTGCGCGTCTTGGCGGCTCTGCGACAGCGGCGCATACCAGTAGCCTTGTCCATGGCCGGTGGCTATGGGCGCGACGTGACGACGACTGTGCAGGTGCACAGCCAAACGCTGGCGCTGGCGCTGCAGTCCTGGCAACACTGGAAGACCCGTTCAGCAGTGGAAGAATCACTGGCATGACAAGCCATGAGACGACGCGCGCGCAGCCCCTGCCACGCCAGCATTTCGCACACTTCCAGACCATCGCCACCCGCTGGATGGACAACGACGTGTACGGCCACGTCAACAACGTCGTGCACTACAGCCTGTTTGACACGGCGGTGAACCGCACCTTGATTGAAGCCGGTGTGCTGGACATGCACCAGGGCCAGGTCATCGGCCTGGTGGTGCACACCCAGTGCCACTACTTCGACAGCATGGCCTTTCCGCAAACCGTGCATGCCGGATTGGTGGTTGAGCACCTGGGCCGATCCAGTGTGCGCTATGAACTGGGCCTGTTTGCCGACGATGCGCCGCTGGCAGCTGCGGTGGGCCAATTCACCCACGTTTATGTCGACCGCAGCACCCGGCGGCCGGTCGATTTACCCATCGCCTTGCGCGCCGCCTTGCAGCATCTGACCCGAAAGACCGAATGAACCCTGAACCCAAATTCACACCGGAATCCACCGCTGCGGTGGACGCTGCCATCACGACACGCCGTTCCATGCGCGCTTTTCTGCCCACGCCGGTAGAGCGCTCGACCATTGAAGACATCCTGACCGTGGCTTCGCGCGCGCCGTCAGGCACCAACACCCAGCCCTGGCAGGTTCATGTGCTGACGGGCCAAGCCAAAGCCGCCCTGTCACGCGACATTCGCGCCGCCTTTGACGACCCCGAAGAGCGCGCCCGCCACACCGAGGCTTATGCCTACTACCCGACGCAGTGGCAAAGCCCTTACATCGACCGCCGCCGCAAGGTGGGTTGGGACCTGTACAGCCTGCTGGGCATCGGCAAGACCGACAAGCAACGCATGCACGAACAGCACGGTCGCAACTACGCCTTTTTTGACGCACCGGTGGGCTTGATGTTCACCATCGACAGCGTCATGCAGCAGGGCAGCTGGCTGGATTACGGCATGTTCTTGCAAAGCGTGATGGTGGCGGCCCGCGGGCGCGGGCTGCACACCTGCCCGCAGGCGGCCTTTACGCAGTTTCATCGCATCATTGCCCGTCATTTGGGGCTGACCGACCAGCAAACACTGGTCTGTGGCATGTCACTGGGCTATGCCGACCTGAAGGCAGTCGAGAACACGCTGGTCACCGAACGGGAGCCGCTATCCGGGTTTGCCCGGTTCCTGGAGTAGGTCCGCATTCAGTCCCGTCTCAGCCTGGGCTTTCTAGAATGCCCCGCGCTGAATGAGGACTTTTATGAAACTGACGACATGGATGGTGGCGGCCTGGGCCCTGGGGTTTCCTGGCTTGGCCTGGGCTGCGGGTGACGCGGCGTTTGCCGGCCCGGCCTTGGGCCCGGTGCCCTTGGAATTTGTCTTTTTTGCCTGCGTGCTGGCCGGTGTGGCGCTGTTCCACGAGCACACCTTGCGCATCGCCGTGGGCGGCGCCTTGTTCATCTCGGTCTACAAGATGTTGTTTTCGCCGTTCAAGACCGGCACGGGCGTGATCGGCTTGGTGGGGCACCTGGGGCATGAGTGGGTGATTCTGATCAACCTGCTGCTGCTGTTGCTGGGCTTTGCGCTGCTGGCCGACCTGTTTGAGAAGAGCGAAGTGCCGGCCATGCTGCCGCGCTTCATGCCTGACGACTGGAAGGGCTGTTTTGTTCTGCTGGCGTTGGTCTTTGTGCTGAGCAGTTTCCTGGACAACATTGCTGCCGCCATGATTGGCGGCGCCGTGGCCAACACGGTGTTCAAGGGCCGCGTGCACATCGGCTTCTTGGCGGCCATCGTGGCGGCGTCCAACGCCGGCGGCGCCGGCAGCGTGGTGGGCGACACCACCACCACCATGATGTGGATTGCTGGCGTTCTCCCGCTTGAGGTCCTCGAGGCTTTCATCGCTTCAGCCGTAGCCCTGGTGGTCTTTGGCATTCCAGCTTCTTTTCAACAGCATGGCTACCAGCCGATTCAAAAAGATGCCGATCCCAATGTCCACATCGACTGGACACGTGTGGGCATCGTCGCCTTCATCTTGATCGCGGCCATCGTGGTCAATGTGGTGGTCAACACCCGCTTCAACGAGGTCTCTGACAGCTTCCCGTTTTTAGGTGCCGCGGTATGGCTGGCCATCTTGGCCTGCACGCTGCTTCGGGCGCCCAACTGGAGCCTTCTGCCGGGCGCCGCCAAAGGGAGCGTTTTTTTGCTCTCTTTGGTACTGTGTGCCTCGATGATGCCGGTCGAAGAACTGCCCAAGGCGTCGTGGCAAACCGCCTTTGCGCTGGGCTTCACGTCGGCTGTCTTTGACAACATCCCCCTGACCGAACTGGCGCTCAAGCAAGGTGGCTATGACTGGGGCTTTTTGGCCTATGCGGTGGGCTTTGGCGGCTCGATGATCTGGTTTGGATCTTCAGCTGGCGTGGCCCTGTCCAACATGTTCCCGCAGGCCCGTTCGGTGGGGCAGTGGTTGCGGCATGGTTGGCACGTGGCAGTGGCCTATGTGGTCGGCTTCATGGTGATGCTGGCGTTGATCGGCTTCCACCCGGGCTCAAAACTGCGGGGCAGCGTGGTGGCTCCGCCGGCGGCAAGCAGTGTTCCAGCGCTGCCCAGCAAGTGAAGCGGGCTATGTGCATCGGTGCCGCCAGTTCCCCGTCTGAAGCCCATTTCACCTGCTGTTCGGTGAAGGCTTGGCGATGAGCCGCGTCAAAGTCTTGGTCGCCCGCGCAGTGTTCCCCGAGGTGGTGGGTCGGCTGGAACAGCACTTCGAGGTTGAGAGCAACCCCGCAGACCACATCTTCAGCAAGCCGGAACTGATCCAGCGCCTGCAAGGCAAAGCTGGCGCTTTCACCACCGGCAGTGAGCGCATCGACGCCGAGGTGCTGGCGGCTTGCCCCCAGCTGCGCGTGGTGGCCAACATGGCGGTGGGCTACAACAATTTCGACATTCCGGCCTGCACGGCCGCCAGTGTGCTGGCCACCAACACCCCCGACGTGCTGACCGAGTCCACCGCCGATTTTGGCTTTGCACTGATGATGGCCACGGCACGCCGCATGGCCGAGAGCGAACGTTTTTTGCGGCGCGGCGAGTGGACGCGGTGGGCCTATGACATGTTCACAGGCTCTGACGTGCACGGTGCAACCTTGGGCATCCTGGGGATGGGCCGGATCGGCCAAGCCATTGCCCGGCGTGGGGCTCTGGGCTTTGGCATGAAGGTGATCTATCACAACCGCAGCCAACTCAGCCCTGAGCAAGAGGCGCCCTTGGGCGCACGCTACGTCGACAAAGCCACGCTGCTGCGCGAAGCCGACCACCTGGTGCTGGTGTTGCCCTACTCCAGCAGCAGCCACCACAGCATCGGCGCGCTTGAACTCGCCCAGATGAAGCCCACCGCTACGCTGACCAACGTGGCCCGTGGTGGCATCGTGGACGACGCCGCGCTGGCCATGGCCTTGGCTCAGGGGCGTATCGCCGCGGCGGGCCTGGATGTGTTTGAAGGCGAACCTGCAGTGCACCCTGACCTGCTGACCCTGCCCAATGTGGTGCTCACGCCGCACATCGCCAGTGCCACCGTGGCGACGCGCCGGGCCATGGCCGATCTGGCTGCGGACAACCTCATCGCAGCGCTGACTGGCGGCCGCCCGCCCACCCCCATCAACCCCGAGGTGCTGGGCCGCCCATGACGGGATCCCCGCCCCGCCACGAGTACGCCCGGCGCATGCACCGCGTGCAGGCGCACGTGGACCGGCACCTCAGCGAAGCACTGGACCTGGCGCAGCTGGCAGCAGTGGCTCACTTTTCGCCCTTTCACTTCCATCGCCTGTTCACCGCCTGGATGGGCGAAACCGTGGGTGACTACCTGCGCCGGCGGCGCCTGGAAGTGGCGGCGCTGCGGCTGTTGACCCAGCCCCGCGCGCCCGTGCTGGAGATTGCGCTGACCGTGGGCTTTGGCTCCGCTGAGGCCTTTGCCCACGCCTTTCGCGCCCGCTTTGGCTGCAGCGCCAGCCAGTGGCGCCGGCGCAAGGCCGAAGAACGAGCGCTGCAACTGCGCAAGCTGGATCAGACACAGAGCAAGGGTGATCAGGCAAGACCGGGCGCGGTTGATGATGATGGCGCCTCCTTCAACCCGGTCGACCCCAGCACCATGCACGTCAACACCATCGAACGCTCGGCCACCCGCGTGGTCTATCTCCGTTACGTCGGGCCCTATGGCCCCGGCGTCGGCGCTTTTTGGCAGCAGCACTTTCATCCGTTCCTGGAGCGTCACCAGCTGTGGGGGCGTGACATCTATGGCGTCAGCCACGACGACCCGGAAATCACCGCGCCCGCGTCCTGCCGCTATGACACCTGTGTCGAGGTCGACGCCTCGTTTGTGGCGCCGATTGGCGCCCAGCTGACCACCATCGCCGGCGGCACCTATGCTTCGATGCCTTTCAAGGGCACGTCCGACACCATTGGAGCCGCCTGGAAGCGGCTGATGCGCGATTGGTTGCCCGACAGCGGCTACCAACTGGACGGCCGCCCGACCTTTGAGCACTATTGGCCGGGTGCCAGCTTCGACCTGACGACGGGCATCTTCGAGTGCAACATCGTGATCCCCCTGGCGCCGCTGTAGCTTCAAGCCCAAAGCGGGACTTGCCAGGTTCGCTCGGGCCTGGCGAGATGCCCTTGGCGGGCGGGCTGAGACAATCCACCGATGTTGTCGTGGCCCGTCTGGATTTCACCGCTGTTGATCGCGCTGCTGGCGCTGAACCTGTTGCTGTTGCTGCTGTTGTGGCGCTGGCTGGCAACACGGCCGCAGGACGACGGTGCTGCGGCTCCCATCGAACGCCTGGAACGCGAACTGCGCGACGAGCTGGGTCGGCAAGGGCAGGGCACCCGCACCGACTTGTCCACCTTTCAACAGATGCTGCTGACGCAAAGCGGTGACGTGGCGCGCACCCAGAACGAGCAGATCGACTCCTTTCGTGCCCAGTTGGCCGTCACCCAACAAACCGTCAGCACGGCTCTGGCGCAGGCCACGCAGGCATTGGCGGCGCAGTCACAAAGCTCCCGCGAAACACAGGACGCGGCACTGCGCCGCTTCGGTGAAGCGCTGGGCGAACAACTGCGTGCGCTGTCCGAAGGCAACGAACGCCGCCAGACCGAGATGCGCCAGGCCGTGGAGGCCCGCCTGTCCGCCCTGCAAGAAGGCAACGAGAAGAAGCTGGAGCAGATGCGCGCCACGGTCGACGAGAAGCTGCAAGCCACGCTGGAAACCCGACTGGGGGAGAGCTTCAAGCAGGTGGCCGACCGGCTGGAGCAGGTGCACAAGGGCCTGGGTGAAATGCAGACCTTGGCGCGTGACGTGGGTTCGCTCAACCGGGTGCTGACCAACGTCAAGACACGCGGTGTGTTTGGCGAGGTGCAGCTGGCCGGCTTGCTCGAACAGGTCTTCACACCCGAGCAGTACGGCACCAACGTGGCCACCGTACCGGGCAGCAATGAGCGGGTTGAATTTGCGATCCGCCTGCCCGGCCGCACCGCGGCTGATCAAGACGCGCCACCGCTGTGGCTACCCATCGACGCCAAGTTCCCGCGCGAGGACTATGAACGCCTGCTGGACGCCCATGAACGTGCCGACGCGCCGGCCATGGAGGTGTTTGCCAAAGCCATCGAAACCCGGCTGCGGTTGGAGGCCAAGACCATCCGCGACAAGTACCTGGCGCCACCGCACACCACCGACTTTGCCATCCTCTTTCTGCCCACCGAAGGCCTGTATGCCGAAGCGCTGCGCCGCCCGGGCCTGAGCGAGGCCTTGCAACGTGAATACAAGGTCATGCTGGCCGGGCCCACCACGCTGCTGGCCACCTTGAACAGCCTGCAGATGGGCTTTCGCACGCTGGCGCTGGAGCGGCGCTCGGCTGAGGTCTGGGAGGTGCTGGGTGCCGTGAAAACCGAATTTGCCAAGTTTGGCGACGTGCTGGCCAGGACCAAGAAGAAGCTGGAGGAAGCCGGCAACACCATCGACCAGGCCGAGGTGCGCACCCGCGCCATGGTGCGTCAGCTCCGGAGTGTGGAAGCCATGCCCGAAGGCCGTACGGCCGAATTGCTGCCAGGCTTGGCAGCGGCTGCGGACGAAGAAAGCAAAGATGGCTGAACCGGAGGCAGGCGGCACCACCCCCGAGCCCCAAGCCCATTCCGGCCGGGTTTTGACCGGGCTGATCGTCGGCCAGATGGGCATGCATTCGGCCATGGCCGGGCTGCGCATGGCCGGCTCTTTGCAGATCCTGCAAGAGGGGTACAGCGCCTGGGCCGTTGGCTTGCTGCTGGCCTTGTTTGCGGCGGCGCCCGTGCTCACCGCGCTGCCCGCTGGGCGCTTGGCCGACCGCCACGGCTACCACCGGCCGGTCTACCTGGCGGTAGCGATGTCCATGCTGGGGCTGGCTTTGGCGGTGGTTTCGACCCAGGTCCAGGGCCACCTGCACTTCGGCCTCTTGTGTCTGGCGGCCATGGCCGCCGGTGCCGGGACCAACATCGGCATGCTGACCATTCAGCGCACCGCAGGTTCTGCGGCGCGTGACAGCACCGAGCGGATGCGCATCTTCAGCTGGCTGGGCGTGGCGCCGCCTTTCAGCAATGTGATTGGTGCGGTATCGGCTGGTTTCATGATCGACGGGTTTGGCTTTGCGGCCGCCTACCTGATGCTGCTGGTGATGCCGGTGGCGACCTTGCTCACCGCGCGTCAGGTGCCCACACAGCCCGGCCGACCGACCATGGCCGCGCCCCCCACACAAACGGCCTGGGACCTGTTTCGCCTGCCTGGCTTCAAGCGTCTGCTGACGGTGAACTGGTTGCTGTCGATGTGCTGGGACGTGCACATGTTTGCCTTGCCGGTCTTGGGGTTTGAACGTGGGTTCAGTGCCAGCACCATCGGGCTCATCTCGGGTACCTTCACGGTGTCGGTCACGCTGGTGCGCATGCTCATTCCGGCGCTGGCCCACCGCCTGGAAGAGCGCCGCGTTCTGCAAGTTGCCATGGCGGGCACCGGCTTGGTCCTTGTGCTTTACCCGCTGGCACCCAACCCCTGGCTGATGGCGGCCTGTGCAGCCATGCTGGGCTTGTCGCTGGGTTCGGTTCAGCCCATGGTGATGTCGATGCTGCACCACGTGACACCGCCGGACCGCCACGGTGAAGCGCTGGCGCTGCGCTCGATGGCCATCAACATGACCAGCACCGCCTTGCCTTTGGTCTTTGGCGCCACGGGTGCAGTGCTGGGTGCTGCGGTGCTGTTCTGGACGGTGGGGGCGGCCGTTGGGCTGGGTACGGCACTGGTGCGCCGTTTGCCCAAGGTCAGCTGATCCTGTTGCCGGGCATCACCCCGGCTTTGCGGCTCAAAACCGGATGCTGCCCGGTGCTGGCGGTTCCACCGCGCCTTGGGCTGGGGCACCTTGCGAGACAGGTGGAGGCGCCGGAGTTCTTGCTACCGGCGCAGCGCGCTCGGTCAATGGCGTGACGTCAGGCTGCACCCAGTTGCGCGGCAACTTGTTTTCGCGCGGGTAGCCGGCCACGTCCAGGTAGGCGGTCCAATCGGTTTCGGACAGGCCCCGCAAGGGTTGAGCGCCGATGCTCAGGGCCGGCAGGGTACGCCCGCCGACCAAACGCTCCAGTGCTGCGGCGTCGTCTTCGGTGATCACGCGCCGCTCGCTGTACGGCACGCCGCGTTGTTGCAGCAACTTGCGGCCGGTGTCGCAAGGGGCGCAGTCGGTGCCGGTGTAGAGCGTGACCGGGTGGCGCTGCACGGCAGTGCGAAGCTCGGTGGGCAAGGTGGCCTCGGCCGCGCTGGGGGCTTTGGCGCCGCTACGCGCCATGGAGGTGACCTTGACGTTGGAGGTCAGCGGCGGTCGGTCTGTGTAGGTGACGCTGCCATCGGGGCCGACCAACTTGTACTGCGCTGCAGCCTGTCCGCTGGCCATCAGCAGGCCCAGAGCAACGCCCGTGAAGGGGAACAAACGAACAAACGGCTTGGTCATGGTGCGTAGCCTTTCAGGCTGAACGGACGGCGGGCGAATTCCTAGCGCCAACACGCAATCTAACCGACCCGCTGGCGGGACTCAAGACAAGCCTTGGTGGCGCAACAACGCATCGAGCCGAGGTTCACGTCCGCGAAAGGCGCGAAAGCTCTCGATGGCGGGGCGACTGCCACCCACTTCGAGGATTTCCTCACGGAAGCGCCGGCCGACTTGGGTGTCCATCACGCCGGCTTCTTCAAAGGCGGCAAATGCATCGGCCGACAACACCTGTGCCCAGGCGTAGCCGTAGTAGCCCGCGGCATAGCCGCCATCAAACAGATGTGTGAAGCTGGCGGCGTAGCGGGCAAAGGGCGGTGCGGGATCGGGTTGAATTTCAGCGCAGACCTCGTCGGCGACTTGCTGGGCATGGGCACAAGCCTGGGGCTCGTGGTGCACGCGCATGTCGAACAGCGCGTACTCGCACTGCCGCAGCAGGCCCAGCGCGCTTTGAAAGTGGCGCGCCGCCAGCATGCGCTCGTACAACTCGCGCGGCAGTGCTGCGCCGGTTTCGACATGGGCCGTCATGCCTTGCAACACAGACCACTCCCAGCAGAAGTTCTCCATGAACTGGCTGGGCAATTCGACCGCATCGCTTTCAACCCCTGAAATGCCGGCCACCGCCAAGTCTTCCACCTGGGTCAGCATGTGGTGCAGCCCGTGGCCAAACTCGTGAAAGAGCGTGATGACGTGGTCATGCGACAGCAGCGAAGGCCGCCCGCCCACGGGCGGTGCGAAGTTGCAGACCAGGTGCGCCACGGGCAACTGCAGTTCACCTTCCGGGCGGCGCCAACGACTGCGGCAGGCGTCCATCCAGGCGCCAGACTGCTTGCCGGCGCGGGCGTGCAGGTCCAGGTAAAAGCAGGCCACGGCTTGATCGCCGCGCCAAACGCGGAAGAATCGGACGCTTTCATGCCATACCGGCGCCGCTTCAGCGCGGATGGACACATGGAACAGCGATTCGATCAGCTGAAACAGGCCCTGCAGCACACGCGGTTCGGTGAAGTACTGCCGCACCTCTTCGCTGCTGAAGGCGTAGTTGGCCTGCTTGAGCTTTTCGGACACAAAAGCCCGGTCCCAGGCCTCCAGTGTTGTCAGGCCCAGGTGTTCGCGGGCAAAGCAGCCCAGTTCGGCCAGTTCCTTGTCGGCAAAAGGCCGGGCGCGGCGTGCCAGGTCGCGCACAAAGGCCAAAACATCGGCCGGAGCCCCCGCCATGTTGGCAACCAGGGACAGGTGGGCGTAGGTTTCAAAGCCAAGCAGCCTGGCTTCTTCCAGCCGCAGCTCCAGCAGTTCCTGGATCAAGGCCGTGTTGTCCAGTTCGGAAGGCCCCTGATCGCTGGCCCGGGTCACGTAGGCGCGGTACATCAGTTGACGCAGGTCGCGGTCTTGCGCGTAGGTCATCACCGGCAGATAGCAGGGCGCCATCAGGGTCAGCTTGTAGCCTTCGCGTTGTTCGGCTTGCGCTGCAGCACGCGCAGCTTCGCAAACGTCGGCCGGCACACCAGCCATTTGCGATTCATCGGCCCAGTAGGCGAACGCATCCGTTGCGTCCAGCACGTGCTGCCCAAAAGCCTGGGACAACGCGCCAGCGCGTTCTTGGATGCGGGCGAAGCGCTCTCGGGCTTCGCCGTGAAGCTCGGCCCCGCCCAAGACAAAGTCGCGCAAGGCGTTGCTCATCACCCGCCGACGCGCCGTTGACAAGGTGGGTCCCTGACGGTCTGATACGGACTTGTACTTGGCGTACAGCCCGGCGTGTGCGCCCAACCGGGTGCTGAAGTCGATGATGCGCGCCAGGTTGTGGCTGTGCTCGGCGCGCAGTTCCGCTGTGTCGGCGACGCCCTGCAGGTGGGAAACATGGCCCCAGGCACTCATCAGCCTCTCCACGGGCACATCCAGCAACAAGGACAGCGCGTCGTAGTCGGCTGGCGCGTCGTCGGTCACCACGCGCTCCAGGGCTCCGTCCGCGTCGGCCAGCAAAGCGTCCATGGCTGGCGTGACATGACCCGGCTGGATGTCGGCAAAGGCCGGCAATTCGCCGATCTGCAGCAGTGGATTCATGTGCACTCCCGGGCAGCCTGCAAGGTGTTGACCAGCAGCATGGTGATGGTCATGGGACCCACGCCGCCAGGCACCGGGCTGATCCATCCGCGGTCGCCCAGGGCCTGGCGCACGGGCTCGAACTCCACGTCGCCACAAAGCTTGCCGTGCTCGTTGCGGTTGATGCCCACGTCGATGACGATCGCCCCCGCTTTGACCATCTCAGCGGTGACGGTGTTGCGTCGCCCCACCGCCGCCACCACGATGTCGGCCTGTCGCGTATGGTGCGCGATGTCAGGCGTTCCGCTGTGACAGACCGTGACTGTGGCATGGGCCTGCAGCAGCAGCAGAGCCATCGGTTTGCCCACGGTGTTGCTGCGGCCGATGACCACCGCGTGTTTGCCTTTGATGGAGACACCGGTGCTCTCGATCAGCTTCATGCAGCCGAATGGCGTGGCGGGCCGCAAGCCGGGCAGGCCTGCCATCAGCTGGCCGGCCGAGTGCAGCGAAAAACCGTCCACGTCCTTGGCAGCCGAGATGGCGCCGATCACCGCTTGTGGGTCGATGTGCTTGGGCAAAGGCATTTGCACCAGGATGCCGTGGATAGAGCGGTCGGCGTTCAGTGCCGCGACGCGGGCCAAGAGCTCGCCCTGTGTCAGCGTGGCCGGGTACTGCTCCAGCACCGAGTGCAGGCCATGGTCGGCGCAGGCCTTGACCTTGTTGCGGACATACACCGCGCTGGCGGGGTCGTCTCCCACCAAGATCACGGCCAGGCCCGGCTGACGCCCCTGAACTGCAAGCGCTGCGGCTTGTTGCCCCACTTGCTGGCGCAGTTGTTCGGAGAGGGCTTTGCCGTCGATGAGTTGTGCGGGCATGTTCAGAAGGGTCGGGTGGAGCCGCCTGGTGTTGGTGTGGACGGCTGGGTCTAAAAACAAGCAAGGCCGCATCGAGCGGCCTTGGCAATGAAGGGGGTGCTGCTTCAGGCCTTGGTTTGCGCGCCCAGGGCGATCTTCAACAGATCAGCAACCGTGTTGGCGTTGAGCTTTTCCATGATGTTGGCGCGGTGTGCTTCCACCGTCTTGATGCTGATGCCCAGATCGTCGGCGATTTGCTTGTTCAGTCGGCCGGCAACGATGCGCTCCAGCACTTGTGCTTCGCGGGTGGTCAGGCGCGACAACAGCGCGTCACGGCTGGCCTGCTCTTGATGGTGGCTGAAGGCGCTGCGGGCTTCGTCCAGCATGCGCTCAACCAGGCCCAGCAGCTCTTCTTCCTTGAAGGGCTTTTCGATGAAGTCCATCGCGCCCTTTTTCATCGTGGTCACGGCCATCGGCACGTCGCCATGGCCGGTGATGAAGACGATGGGCAAGGGGCTCTTGCGCTCCAGCAGGCGGTCTTGCAGTTCCAGGCCACTCATGCCGTCCATGCGGATGTCGGCGATCAGGCAAGCCACTTCGCGCGGGTCGAAGCGCGACAGGAAGGATTCCAAGGAATCGAAGCACTTGACGCGGTAGTCCTTGCCTTCCAGCAGCCACTGCAGTGAATCGCGCACGGCTTCGTCGTCATCGACGACATAGACAGTGCCTTTTTTAGGGATCAGGCTCATGCGTTGGTGGCGCCTTGTCAGGCCGGCTGCAGCTGAAGGGCTAAAGGCCGGTCGGTTGGGAGGTGGTGTCGGTCTCGACCGAGGGGTCGATGGAGGCCACACCGGGGTCGGTGCGCTGGGGCAGTTCAACGGGCAAGGTGAATGCGAACCGGCAGCCGACGATCAAGCTTCCATTGTAGAGGTTCTGGGCCTTCATCCTGCCGCGGTGCGACTCGACGATGGAACGGCATAGGCTCAGGCCGATGCCCAGGCCTTCGGCCTTGGTGGAGAAGAAGGCTTCGTACAAGCGCCCGATGACTTCGTCCTTGATGCCCGGGCCCATGTCGGTGACGCTGAATTCGATCACGCCGCCTTCTTCGGGCGTGTGCCTGGGCACCACGCGCAACTCGATGTGGCGGCGGTTGGCCGGTAGCTGTGCACTGTCGATGGCTTCGGCGGCGTTCTTCAGCAGGTTGAGCACCACCTGCTCGATCAGGATGGGGTCGCACATCAAGGTGGGCAGACGCTGGGCCACGTAACTGCGAATGGCCACGTTGCGCCGGCGCAGTTCAATGCCGGCCAGATCGACGGCGTCGTCAATGATCTGCTTGGCTTGCGAGGGTTGGCGCTGCGGCTCGCTGCGCTTCACAAAGGCGCGGATGCGACGAATGATCTGCCCCGCTCGCTCAGCCTGGCGGGCGGTTTTTTCCAGCGCTGCGATCAGGTCATCCTGGGCAATGGTCTCGGCCTTGACCCGCGAAACCATGCCGTTGCAGTAGTTGGTGATGGCCGTCAGCGGCTGGTTCAGTTCGTGCGCCACGCTGGAGGCCATTTCGCCCATGGTCACCAGGCGGCTGGTGACCTGCGCCTTTTCGGCCTGCGCCGCAGCTTGCTCTTCGGCACGCAGGCGGGCCGTGATGTCGGTGGCAATCAACATTTGCGCCAGCCGGCCGTCAGTCCACTGCAGGTAGCGGGCGCGCACGTCAAACCAGCGCTGCAGGCTGTCCACGTAGACCTCGCGCGGGCTCGCACCCGCGCTGGCGTCGCTGAGCTCCTGTGTGGGCAGGCCCGACAGGTTGTCAACCTCCTCGTCGCGGTCGGCATCAACGGGCAGGCCCACGACGCCGCCGGCCATGGTTTGGTGGCCACGCGCGTCACCACCAAACCAGACGCGGTAGCTGCGGTTGGTGAAGAGCAGCTCGCCTTGTTGCACCGAGAGCACCGACACCGAGGCATCCAAGCCTTCCAGCACCGTGGTGAAGCGCTCATGGCTGGCCGACAGCTGGTCGCGGATGCGCTTGGATTCGGTGATGTTGGTCATGCTGGTCATCCAGCCGGTCTGCTGTCCCTTGGGGTCGATCAGCGGGCTGACGTACATGCGGGCGTCAAAAACCAGGCCGTCCTTGCGACGCACCTTCACCTCAATGCCCCCGCTCGGGCTGCGACCTTGCAGCTCTTGCTGCAGCAAGCGGCCGTTTTCTTCGACGCGATCGGGCGGCCAGTAAGGGTAGGGCGGCAGGCGGCCCACCAGCTCGGACGTTGCGTAGCCAGTCATCTGCCCAAAGGCGGCGTTGACATAGCTGATGCGGCCTTCCATGTCCATGGCCCGCATGCCGGTGGGCATGGAGTTTTCCATGGCACGGCGAAAATTGGTCTCTTGCACCAGCGCTCCCTGGATCTGGCTGCGTCGGCGCATGTGGCGCCAGGTGCCCAGCAGCATCCATACGGTCAACACCGACAGTGCCACCACCATCCAAAACAAGGTGTTGCTGATCAAGCCGATGCTGGTGCGCCAGCCCTGGCCACGCAGCAGCAACCCGTTGAAGGCGGGGGTCAGGGGGGCATCGCTGAAGATGGGTGCACGGCGTGCGGCCTGGCCCGGCAGGCTGGTGACCGTGGCCGCCAGGGTCTGCTGTTTTTCATTGATCACTGAAAGGGTGTGGCGCTGGGACACGTCGGCCGGTACGAAGTGGCGCACCAAGGACTCCACCGAGTACTCGACCACCAAGACACCGGCAAAAGAGCTTCGTTCGATC
The DNA here is from genome assembly GCA_043743835.1 of Betaproteobacteria bacterium. Classification (GTDB taxonomy): domain Bacteria; phylum Pseudomonadota; class Gammaproteobacteria; order Burkholderiales; family Burkholderiaceae_C; genus Rubrivivax. The sequence goes on along the minus strand of JAYTVT010000088.1, from coordinate 16,724 downwards.
AGCGGCACGTGCAGCTGAAACACGTGCGAGCCCGATGCATCGGCAAACGCACGTGAGTAGGCCGCCGTTCGGGTGTCGCGCGCAGCTTTGAAGGTGGCCTCGGGTTCCGAGTTGCGCCCCTCGCGCGGCAGCACGGGCTCAAGTGCCACGCCATTGCTGCCAGCCGGGTACATGAAAGCCAGGTGGCTGGCCCGCGGTTTTCGCTGGGCGTCGACCCAGGTGATGTGGGTGATCTCTGCGCGCTCACGGGCGAAAGCCGTGGCCTGGCCACCAAATTCATCGATGTCGATGTCCTTGGTGACCAGCTCGCGCGCCATGCGCATCAGCGCTTCCTGGTTTTGGATCAGACGCAAGCCGATCTGTTGCTGGGTGATCTCGGTATCACGTTTGACCGACTCTGTCTCGCGCTCGATTTCCTCGTTGCGCAGGTACCAGAAGGCGGAAATGATGGCCGCCAGAAACAGCAGGACCGACAGCAGCGGTCCCAAGGTTGCAAAGCGGTCCTGTCTGGCAGGCGTCTGGCGGCGCCACCAGCGTCCAAACAGTTGCTTGAGGGCGGGAATCGATGCGCTCACACGGGGTGGCGTCGGAGGGGTCGGCAGCATTGGCGCGATTATCCGTTGGTGCCTCAGTCCGGATCCACGATTTCACATAATGAAATCAATGCGCGCTATTTGAAATTTCATGAAGATGTGACACACTCCGCCCCGATTTCCAAAAAGCCCCATCCAGGAGACAAGCATGTCCTCGAATGAGCAGTCCTTGCCGGGACTCAAAGCCACCGACACCGACACCCAGGAAACCCGTGAATGGCTGGACGCGCTGACCGCCGTCATCGGCAACGAGGGTGCTGAGCGTGCCCACTTCCTGCTGGAGCAGCTGCTGGAACATGCGCGCCAAAGCAGCATCGACATGCCGTTTTCGGCCAACACCGGCTACGTCAACACCATCGAGCCGGCCGACGAAGCCCACAGCCCCGGCAACCTGGAACTGGAAGGCCGCCTGCGCGCCTACATGCGCTGGAACGCGATGGCGCTGGTGGTCAAGGCCAACCGCCTGCACCCCGCTGACGGCGGCGACCTGGGTGGCCACATCAGTTCGTTTGCGTCGCTGGCGCACATGTTTGCCGCCGGCTTCAACCACTTCTGGCACGCCGAGAGCGAAGGCCACGGTGGCGACCTGCTCTACATCCAGGGCCACTGCTCACCCGGCATCTATGCCCGCGCCTTTCTGGAAGGCCGCCTGACCGAAGAGCAGATGCTGAACTTCCGCCAAGAGGTGGACGGCAAGGGCCTGAGCAGCTACCCGCACCCCAAGCTGATGCCCGAGTTCTGGCAGTTCCCCACGGTCAGCATGGGCTTAGGGCCGTTGATGGCCATCTACCAGGCGCGCTTCCTGAAGTACCTGCACGCCCGCGGCATTGCCAACACCGAAAACCGCAAGGTCTGGGTCTTTTGCGGCGACGGCGAGATGGACGAACCCGAAAGCCTGGGCGCCATTGGCCTGGCGGCGCGCGAAAAGCTTGACAACCTGGTGTTTGTCGTCAACTGCAACCTGCAGCGCCTGGACGGCCCGGTGCGTGGCAACGGCAAGATCATTCAAGAGCTGGAAGGCGAGTTCCGCGGCGCTGGCTGGGACGTCATCAAGCTGATCTGGGGCAAGGAATGGGACGGCCTGCTGGCGCGTGACAAGGACGGCGCGCTGCGCAAGCTGATGATGGACACGCTGGACGGCGACTACCAAGCCTTCAAGGCCAACGACGGTGCCTTTGTGCGCAAGAACTTCTTCGGCCGCGACCCGCGCACGCTGGAGATGGTGGCCAAGATGAGCGACAGCGACATCTGGAACCTGCGCCGCGGTGGCCACGACGCGCAAAAGGTCTACGCCGCCTTCAACAAGGCCAACAACGCCAAGGGCCACCCGACGGTTCTGTTGATCAAGACCGTCAAGGGCTGGGGCATGGGCAGCTCGGGAGAAGGCAAGAACACCGCGCACCAGGCCAAGAAGCTGTCGGACGACGACGTGCGCATGTTCCGCGACCGCTTCAACATCCCCATCCCTGACAGCCAGCTGGCCGACATTCCGTTCTACAAGCCCAGCGACGACACGCCCGAGATGAAGTACCTGCACGAGCGCCGCAAGGCGCTGGGCGGCTACCTGCCCAAGCGCCGTGTCAAGGCCGACGAGAGCTTCACCGTGCCGGCGCTGGAAACCTTCAAGGCCGTGCTCGAACCCACCGCCGAAGGCCGCGAGATCAGCACCACCCAGGCCTACGTGCGTTTCCTGACCCAGCTGCTGCGCGACCAGGCCCTGGGCCCGCGCGTGGTGCCCATCCTGGTGGACGAAGCCCGCACCTTCGGCATGGAGGGCCTGTTTCGCCAGATCGGCATCTACAACCCCGAAGGCCAGAAGTACACCCCGGTCGATAAAGACCAGGTCATGTACTACAAGGAAACGGTCAACGGCCAAATCCTGCAAGAGGGCATCAACGAAGCCGGTGGCATGGCCAGCTGGATCGCCGCGGCCACCAGCTACAGCACCAACAACCGCATCATGGTGCCGTTCTACATCTACTACTCGATGTTCGGTTTTCAGCGCATTGGCGACCTGGCCTGGGCGGCCGGTGACATGCAGGCGCGCGGTTTCCTGTTGGGCGGCACCAGCGGGCGCACCACGCTCAACGGCGAAGGCCTGCAGCACGAAGACGGCCACAGCCACATCCTGGCCGGGACGATTCCAAATTGCATCTCCTACGACCCGACCTTTGCGCACGAAGTCGGCGTGATCATCCACCATGGCCTGAAGCGCATGGTGGAAAAGCAAGAGAACGTCTACTACTACCTGACCCTGCTGAACGAAAACTACCCGATGCCGGGCCTGAAGGCTGGCACCGAGGCGCAGATCATCAAGGGCATGTACCTGCTGGAAGAAGGCGCCAAGAAAACCCCGCGCGTCAACCTGCTGGGCAGCGGCACCATCCTGCGCGAAAGCATGGAAGCCAAGAAGTTGCTGGAGGCCGATTGGGGCGTGGCGGCCAATGTCTGGAGCTGCCCCAGCTTCAACGAACTGGCGCGTGACGGCCAGGATTGCGACCGCTGGAACCTGCTGCACCCCACCTCAGAAGCGCGGGTGCCTTTTGTGGCGCAGCAACTGGGTGCCCACGCCGGCCCGGTGATCGCGTCGACCGACTACATGAAGAACTACGCCGACCAGATCCGCGCCTTCATGCCCAAAGGCCGCAGCTACCGCGTGCTGGGCACCGACGGTTATGGCCGCAGCGACTTTCGCAGCAAACTGCGCGAGCACTTCGAGATCAACCGCCACTACATCGTGGTGGCCTCGCTCAAGTCCTTGGCCGACGAAGGCACGGTGCCGGCGGCCAAAGTTGCAGAGGCGATCAAGAAGTACGGCATCGACGCCGACAAGCTCAACCCCTTGGTCGCCTGACGCGACGCACAGCACGTAACGCACAGCAGATAACGCACAGCAAATGAGCGCAGGAGACAGACATGGCGTTGGTTGAAGTCAAAGTCCCGGACATCGGTGACTTCAAGGAAGTGGAAGTCATCGAGCTGATGGTCAAGCCTGGCGACACGATCGCGGCCGACCAGAGCTTGCTGACGGTGGAGTCGGACAAGGCGTCGATGGAGATTCCGTCATCGCACGCCGGTGTGGTCAAGGAGATCAAGGTCAAGCTGGGCGACAAGGTGGCCATGGGCAGCTTGGTGCTGGTGCTGGAGACGGCTGCTGGTGCAGCGGCGGCGCCGGTGGCAGCCGCGGCCCCCGCAGCCGCTGCTGCGCCGGCTGCAGCCACAGCGGCGTCGCCTGCCCCAGCAGCAGCGCCCGCCGCAGCCAGCGGCCCGGTGCAGATCGTGGTGCCCGATATCGGCGACTTCGACGAAGTAGCCGTGATCGAAGTTTTTGTGAAGGTCGGCGACAGCGTCAAGGTCGAGCAGAGCCTGATCACCGTTGAAAGTGACAAGGCATCGATGGAGATCCCTTCGTCGCACGCCGGCACGGTGGCGCAGGTTTTGGTCAAGGTCGGCGACAAGGTCAAGAAGGGTTCACCGGTTGCGCTGCTGCAAAGCGCAGCAGGTGCGGTCAGCGCTGCGTCTGCTCCGGCGGCGACTCCAGCCCCGGCCGTCGTTGCAGCCAGCACAGCCGCCGCGGTCGCTGCGGCACCCGCCGCTGCAGCCGCCATGCCCGCGCACGAGCCCACAACAGCCAAGAGCAACTTGCCGCACGCCTCGCCGTCCATCCGCCGCTTTGCGCGTGAATTGGGCGTGCCTTTGGTCGAGGTCAAAGGCTCGGGTCCCAAAGGCCGCATCACGCAGGTCGACGTGCAAGGCTTTGTCAAGGGCGTGATGGCCGGCGACACCCGTACCGAAGCCCAGAAAGCCAAGGCCCCGGCAGCCGCAGCAGCCAGTGGCGGCGCGTTCCCGGGCCTGTTGGCCTGGCCCCAGGTTGACTTCACCAAGTTCGGCCCGGTCGAGCGCAAAGACCTCAGCCGCATCAGGAAGATCAGCGGCGCCAACCTGCACCGCAACTGGGTGATCATTCCGCACGTCACCAACCACGACGACGCCGACATCACCGACCTGGAAGCCTTCCGCGTTCAGCTGAACAAGGAAAACGAAAAGAGCGGCATCAAGGTCACGATGTTGGCCTTCCTGATCAAGGCCAGCGTGGCCGCGCTAAAGAAGTTCCCCGAGTTCAACGCCTCGCTCGACGGTGACCAGATCGTCCTGAAAAACTACTTCCACATCGGCTTTGCCGCCGACACGCCCAACGGCCTGATGGTGCCGGTGATCAAAGACGCCGACAAAAAGGGCATCTTCCAGATCAGCACCGAGATGGGCGAGTTGGCCAAGAAAGCGCGTGACGGCAAACTCAGCCCCGCAGAGATGAGCGGTGGCTGCTTCAGCATCAGCAGCTTGGGTGGCATTGGCGGGCGCTACTTCACGCCCATCATCAACGCACCCGAGGTCAGCATCATGGGCGTGTGCAAGAGCAGCACCGAACCGCGTTGGGACGGCACGCAGTTTGTGCCGCGCCTGATGCTGCCGCTGAGCCTGAGCTGGGACCACCGCGTGATTGACGGCGCCGCCGCAGCGCGCTTCAACGCCTACTTTGGCCAGATCCTGGCTGACTTCCGGCGCGTGCTGCTTTGAGTACGGTGGTGGTGGCCCGCAAGGGCGGCACGGTGGCCATCGCGTCCGATTCCTTGGTGACTTTCGGCGAAACCCGGTTGCCGCCGGGCTACGAAGCCAATTCCAAGATGTTCAACGTGGGCGGCTCTTGGGTGGGGGCGGTGGGCACCACGGCGCACATGCCGGTGCTGCGTCAAGCCTTGTCGTCCTTACCCAAAGAAGAGCTGCAATTGCATTCGCGTGATGCGCTCTTTGAAACCTTTGTGCGCTTGCACCCCAAGCTCAAGGAACGCTTCTTCCTCAACACCAAAGAGCAAGACAGCGACCCCTACGAAAGCAGCCAGTTCAGCATCCTGATCGCCAACGTGCACGGCATCTTCGGTGTTGAGTCCTACCGCGAGGTGTTTGAGTTCGACCGTTTCTGGGCGATTGGCTCGGGCCGCCGATTTGCATTGGGCGGGATGCATGCCGCCTGGAACCAGGCCAAGACAGCACGTGAAGTGGCCTTGGCCGGCGTACTGGCCGGCTGCGAGTTCGACACCAGCTCGGCCGGCCCGGTCCGAGTGCACACCTTCAAAATCAAGCAGTAAGACAGAGAGACTTGCCATGGCGCTCATCGACATCAACGTGCCGGACATCGGCGACTTCAAGGAAGTGGCCGTCATCGAGGTGCTGGTCAAGCCCGGCGACACCGTCAAGGCCGAGCAAAGCCTGATCACGGTGGAGAGCGACAAAGCGTCGATGGAGATTCCGTCGTCCGCTGCCGGCGTGGTGAAGGAAGTCAAAGTCAAGGTGGGCGACAAGGTGGCCATGGGCAGCGTGGTGCTGTCGCTGGAAACGGGCGCGGCTGCGGCCGTGGCGCCTGCTGTTGCCGTACCTTCTGCGCCATCGGCCGCAGCGGCGCCAGCCGCGCCTCCTGCAGCCACTGCGCCCGCCGCCGCCAGCTACGCCGGCGGTGCGGACCTGGAATGCGACATGCTGGTGCTGGGCGCAGGCCCTGGTGGTTACTCGGCGGCGTTCCGCGCGGCCGACTTGGGGCTGAAGACCGTCATCGTCGAACGGTTCCCCGTGCTGGGCGGTGTATGCCTGAACGTGGGTTGCATCCCCAGCAAGGCGCTGCTGCACGTGGCTGCGGTGATGGACGAGGTCAACCACTTTGCCGATTTGGGCGTCACCTTCGGTAAGCCGCAGGTAGACATGGCCAAGCTGCTGGCCCACAAGAACAAGGTCGTGGGCAAGCTCACTGGGGGCCTCGCTGCGATGGCCAAGATGCGCAAGGTCACCGTGGTGACGGGCCTGGGCGAATTCGCCGACCCGCACCACCTGCGGGTGACCGGCAGCGACGGCAAGGCACAGACCATCCGCTTCAAGAACGCCATCATCGCGGCCGGCTCTGAAGCCGTGAAGCTGCCGTTTTTGCCCAAGGACGACCCGCGCATCATGACCAGCACCGGCGCGCTGGAACTGCGCCAGAAACCCGAGCGCATGCTGGTCATCGGCGGCGGCATCATCGGGCTGGAGATGGGCACCGTCTACAGCACGCTGGGTGCCAAGCTTGACGTCGTGGAAATGCTCGACGGCCTGATGCAGGGTGCCGACCGCGACCTGGTCAAGGTCTGGCAAAAGATGAATGCGCCGCGCTTTGACAAGCTGATGCTCAAGACCAAGACCACGGGTGCTGAAGCCACGAAAGCCGGCATCCGCGTGATGTTTGAGGGCCTGGACGGCACGAAAAGCGAAGGCCTGTACGACCTGGTACTGCAAGCCGTGGGCCGCACGCCCAATGGCAAGAAGATCGGCGCTGACAAGGCTGGCGTTGTGGTGAGCGACCGCGGCTTCATCCCGGTAGACGTGCAGATGCGCACCAACGTGCCGCACATCTTCGCCATTGGCGACATCGTGGGCCAGCCCATGCTGGCGCACAAAGCGGTGCACGAAGCTCACGTGGCGGCAGAAGTGGCTGCCGGCGAGTTGCTGGACGACGCAAGCTTGCGTCGGGCGCAGTTTGATGCGCGCGTGATCCCCAGTGTGGCCTACACCGACCCCGAAGTGGCTTGGGTCGGCCTGACCGAAGACGAAGCCAAGGCCAAGGGCATCAAGGTCAAGAAGGGCTTGTTCCCGTGGACGGCATCCGGCCGCGCCATTGCCAACGGCCGTGACGAAGGCTTCACCAAGCTGCTGTTTGACGACAGTGATGAGGCCCACGGCCACGGCAAGATCCTGGGCGGCGGCATCGTGGGCACGCACGCGGGCGACATGATTGGCGAGATCGCACTGGCCATCGAGATGGGCGCCGACGCGGTGGACATCGGCAAGACCATCCACCCGCACCCCACGCTGGGCGAGAGCATCGGCATGGCAGCGGAAGTGGCCCATGGCAGCTGCACCGACCTGCCGCCGGCGCGGCGCTAGGTCTTGTCTGGTGTTCTACAAAACCCTAGAACGGGTTTGAGCGGTTGAAGGTTGCGCTCAAAACGGGAGCTTGATGCCGCCTGGCCGCGGTTCCTCCCGCCAGGGCAACCGTTGCATCCGCTGACCCAAGGCGGCTCAATGGGCCACGGAGGCGATGAGGCAACAAGGCAGCATGGACTGACCGCCCGCTAAGCGCTCAGCGAGCCTCTTCCTTCACCCAGACGACCCGGTCGTCCACTGCGTAGAGCTGGCATCTCGCCTCTTTGGCATGCTTCTGGCAGTTTTCCAGCGCTAGTTTCATGGCTTGTGCGTGACCCAGGCGGGCACCCCAAGCGCCGTTGGGCGCCACTGCGAAGGCCTTGGGTGCGTCGCCATCCAGGAACCGTTGGTAGGCTTCCCGTCCGGCCTGGCGCAAGTGCGGCACCGCTTCAACCTGACCGACGGCAGCAAGGCCACTGTCGGGTGGCGGCGCGCTGGTGTGCTCGGCCAAGGTGATCTCGTGCTGCTTTTCAAAGGGCAGGCCCAGCGAGACAAACAGCTTGCGAACCTCGGGCAGCCAGATGGGTACGCCCGCTCGCGCCGCAAACATGCTGTGGGCGTCACTGCCAAAGCTGCCATAGGCCACCAGCCGCGCTTCGGACCCGCCCAGGGCGTATTCGCGGTGCATCTCGGTCCACAGCGCTGTGCTCCAAAAAGAGTCGTTGTCACCATAGAACCAAAGACTCGGAACCCGGGTGGCGCGGCCGTAGCTGCCCAACGCGCGAACCAGGTTTTGCTCCCAGCCCTGACAGTTGTCCTGCCGCAGCCCACCCGCAAAATTGACCAGAGCCATCACGTTGGGCAGGTTCAAGGTGCCCAGGGCCAGTGTGGTCAGGCCGCCGTGCGACTGACCAAAAACCACCACGCGCGTGGCATCGATCTCAGGTCGCGCGGCGTAGTGCTGCAGCACGACCCGCACGTCTTCGGCCTGAACGTGGCCATTGCTTTGCACGTTGCAGCCCGTACCGGCGTAGCCGCCGCCCGACTTGGAGAAGCCCTGACGCATCGGTATCACCACCGCGTAGCCCCTTTGAACCAACTCGCGCGCCGCGACGGGGTAGCGAGCGCGGCCCTGAAAACGAGACTCACCCGGGGCCTTGCCGTGGTTGATCAGAACCAGCGGAAAGGGGCCATCCCCGGGCGGACGATAGAAAGTCGTCTCCAACTCGATGTCGAAGAGCCCTGCTTTCTTCACCATCACCACTTCTTCCCGCAGTGCGCTGGTCAACTCCTGCGCGTGAAGTTGGACCGTTGACTGCAGCGCCCAGAGGGTCAGTGCGGCGGTGATGCTGTGCAGCAGGTGTCTCACCACTTTAGTTTGCCAGACAGGGCTGTGACTCATGCGTTCGAGGCCTGTCGCTCGGGAACGCGGCGGCACCGTGTGCAAGCCAAAAGCCTGGCGTTCAGGGCCAGCCCCACTCAGCCCGGGTGCCAACGCCCATACAGCCGCCCCAACTCAGCCAGCCGCCCCGCATGCCAAGGCTGCACCTGGCTCCACTCAAAGCGCCAGCGCCACCAGCCACTCTCTTGGCCGGGGAAGTTCATGCGGCAGCTGGTGGGCAGTGCCAACACGTCCTGCATCGGGTGCACCGCCGTGTCGGCCACGCTGGCCATGGCGGCGCGGATCAGCGTCCACGGCATGTCGTGGCCGTCGGTGGCCAGGTAGCCACGCGCAAAGTGGCGTTCTTTGTCGGTGGCGGTGGCCCACCAGCCAGCCGTGGTGTCGTTGTCGTGGGTGCCGGTGTAGACCACCGTGTCGGGCTCGTAGTTGTGCGGCAGGAAGCGGTCTGACGCGTCACCGGCAAAGGCAAACTGCAGGATGCGCATGCCGGGCAGGCCAAACTTCTTGCGCAGCGCGTCCACGTCGGGAGTGATCACGCCCAGGTCTTCGGCAATGATGGGCATCGGCCCCAGGGCCTTGTTGATGGCCTTGAACAGCGCCTCGCCGGGGCCCGGCTTCCATTCGCCTTTGATGGCAGTGGGTTCACTGGCCGGGATTTCCCAGTAGCCGGCAAACCCACGAAAGTGATCGATACGCACGATGTCTACCAACTCAAAAGTTCGGCGGATGCGTTCCACCCACCACGCAAAGCCGTCCTTGGCGTGTGCGCTCCAGCGGTACAGCGGGTTGCCCCAGCGCTGACCGGTGGCGCTGAAAAAGTCGGGCGGCACGCCGGCCACCACGGTGGGGCGGCCTTCTGTGTCCAACTCAAACAGATGCTGGTTGGCCCAGACCTCGGCCGACAGGTAGGCGATGAAGATGGGTGTGTCGCCAATGATCTCAACGCCTTTGCCATTGGCGTAGGCCTTCAGCGCCGCCCACTGGCGGTAAAAGCGCCACTGGCAAAACTGCCAGAAGTGGATGCGCTGGGCGTGCTGCTGCCTGGCCGCGGCCAAGGCGGCGGCTTGGCGCTGGGCCAAGGCGGGCTCCCAGTCACACCAGTCTTTCCAGTCGCAGCTTTCACAGATGCTCATGAAGACGGCGTAGTCGTCGATCCACGAGCGATGGTCGGCCAGGAATTGGGCGAAGTCGGCCTGTTGTTGGGCCGTACCTTGCTTCGTGAAACAAGCGGCAGCCTGGGCCAGCCGCTGCATGCGAAACGGATACATCACCGCGAAGTCGACCTGATCGTGGCTGAGGCCAACAACCGGCTGCAGGTCGGCAGCGCTCAACCAGCCTTGTGCCTGCAGTTCGTGCAGGTCGACCAAGAGCGCGTTGCCGCCAAAGGCCGAGTTGCTCATGTAAGGCGAATTGCCGGGCCCGATGCCGGCCAGCGGCAGCAGCTGCCACAGCTTTTGGCCGGCGCTGACCAGCCAGTCCACAAAGTGATAAGCCTCGGCGCCCAGGTCGCCGCTGCCGTGTGGGCCGGGTAAAGACGTGGGGTGCAGCAAAACGCCGCTGGCGCGGGGGAAGCGCATGGGATGGGTCCTTAGGTTTGTTGGTCCGTGCCGTGGGGTGGCGCTGGCGCCTTCAGGCGTCGGACGTGTCGCGCAGCAGGACCACACTGCGCGAAGGCAGCAGGTAGTCGGTTTGGCCCTGGCCTTGCCAGTCGCTTGAGCCCAGCAAGCTGGTGCTGTCCAGTTCGCAGCGCCACTGGCCCGCCGGCAGGCGAAAGGTGGCGTCCATGTCGCGGCCATTGATCATCAGCAGCAAGGGCGCGCGGCCGGTGCCGGGCGAGCCTATCCACGCCGCCATGATGCGTGACATGCGGTTGTTCCAGTGTTCGGGCGACATGGGCTCGCCAGTACGGCGCAACCAACTCAGGTCGTGGCGACCGCGCGCGTCGGGCAGGCCGGTGTACCAACGTGGGGCCATCGGCAGCCAGGTCTTGCGCAGGTGCAGCAGGTGGGCAGTGAAGTTGATCAGGTCCTGGTCGGCGTTGGCCCAGTCGATCCAGGTGGTGACGTTGTCCTGGCAATACGGGTTGTTGTTGCCGCCCTGGCTGTGGCCCAGTTCGTCTCCGGCCGCCAGCATGGGTGTGCCCTGGGCCAGCAGCACCGTGGCCAGCAGCGCGCGTTGCAAGCGATGCCGGAGCTGCTGCACTTCGGGGTCGGTGGTGGGGCCCTCCCAACCGCAGTTCCAGCTGAGGTTGTTGCCGTGGCCGTCGCGGTTGTTTTCGCCATTGGCCTGGTTGTGGCGCATGTCATAGCTGACCAGGTCGCGCAGCGTGAAGCCGTCGTGGCTGACGATGTAGTTGACGCTTTCCAGTGGTGAGCGTCGGCGCGCTTGAAACAGGTCGCTGCTGCCAGCCAGGCGCAAAGCCATTTCGCCGCGCGTGCAGTCTCCGCCCAACCAGAAGGCGCGCGCGGTGTCGCGAAAGCGGTCGTTCCATTCCAACCAGCCACGCGGAAACTGGCCTACCTGGTAGCCGCCCGGGCCGATGTCCCAGGGCTCGGCGATCATCTTCACGCCTTGCAGCACGGGGTCTTGCAGAACAGCCTTGAAGAACGGGCCGTCGCGCTCAAAGCCGTGGTTGCCACGGCCCAGCACCGGGGCCAAATCAAAGCGAAAGCCGTCGATGTGGAAGTCCTGCACCCAATGGCGCATGCTGTCCATCACCATTTGCAGCACGCGGGGGTGGCGGATGTCGACCGTGTTGCCGCAGCCGGTCCAGTTCTCGAACCGGTCTCTGGTTTGCTCCGGCAGGCGGTACCAGCTGGTGTTGTCCAGGCCGCGCCAACTCAGCGTGGGTCCGCGTTCGTCGCCTTCTGGGGTGTGGTTGTAGACCACGTCCATCAGCACTTCCAGCCCGGCCTTGTGCAGGCGCTGCACCATCTGGCGGAACTCGGTGCGTACATCTGCGGAGGCAGCGTAGCGGGGGTCGGGGCAGAAATAGCCCAGGGTGTTGTAGCCCCAGTAGTTGGGCAGGCCGCGTTCGGCCAGGTGGGCTTCGTCCAGTATCTGTTGCACTGGCAGCAGGCTTACCGCGGTGATGCCCAGCCGTTTCAAATGCTTGATGGCGGCGTCGTGCCCCAAGCCAGCGTAGGTGCCGCGCAAGGCCTCGGGCACGCCGGGCATTTGGCGGGTCAGCCCGCGCACATGCATCTCGTAGATCACGCTGTGGGCCAGCGGCGTGCCAGGCGCGCTGTCGCCCTGCCAGTCAAAGCTGTCGTGCACCACGCGCGCTTTGTGGGCGGCGGAGGCGTTGTCCCGCGTGTCCATGTGCTGCGGGTGCTCGCGGTCGGCACCAAAGTGCGGGCCGCGCCAGTCAAAGCCGCCCGCGGGCGAGACGATTTCCCGGGCCCAGGGGTCGAGCAGCAGCTTGTGCGGGTTGAAACGGTGCCCGCGGTCGGGCCGCCAAGGGCCGTGCGCGCGCAGGCCGTAAACCTGGCCTGGCAACAGGCCCACCACACGGCCATGCCAGACGTCGCCGCTTTGTGCGGGTAGCGCCAAGCGCGCGGTTTCAACGCTGCCGCTGTCGTCGAACAGGCACAGATCGACCCTTGATGCGTTGACCGAAAAAACGGCGAAGTTGACGCCGGGTCCTTCGGCATCGACGCTGAACGTGGCGCCCATCGGCCAGGGCCGGCCGTCGCCGACGCGGGGTGCAGCGCCCAGGCTGGCGCCTGCGCTCAGGCGGTCCACTGCAAGAACACCGTGGCCAGTGGCGGCACGTTGATGACGATGGACTGGCTGCGGCTGTGGGACGCTATGGGCTCGCTGTGCGCCATACCCAGCGGCGTGCCCACATTGCTGCCGCCGTAGTGGCTGGAGTCGGTGTTGAGCCGTTCAGCCCAAGCCCCTGGTTGTGGCACGCCCAGGCGCAAACCTGGATGCACCACGGGCGCAAAGTTGCACACCACCAGCATGTGTTCGCCGCCACGGCCCTTGCGCACAAAGCTCAGCAGGCTGCGCTGCGCGTCGTCGTGGTCTATCCACTCAAAGCCTTCGCCGCTGAAGTCCTGGGCGTACAGCGCAGGGCTGGTTTTGTAGAGCTGGTTGAGGTCACGCACCAGGCGCTGCATGCCAGCGTGCTTGCCGTCTTGCAGCAGGTGCCAGTCCAGGCTTTGATCGTGGTTCCATTCGGCTGCTTGCGCAAACTCGCAGCCCATGAAGAGCAGCTTCTTGCCAGGGTGGCCCCACATGAAGCCCAGGTAAGCGCGCAGGTTGGCAAACTGCTGCCAACTGTCGCCCGGCATCTTGGCCAGCAGGCTGCCCTTGCCGTGCACCACCTCGTCGTGGCTGATCGGCAGCACAAAGTTTTCGGTGAAGGCGTAGACCAGGCCAAAGCTCATTTCGCCATGGTGGTGGCTGCGGTGGATGGGGTCGCGCGCCATGTACTGCAGCGTGTCGTGCATCCAGCCCATGTTCCACTTGAAGTGAAAACCCAGGCCGCCGGCGTAGGTTGGGCGGCTGACCGACGGGAAGGCGGTGCTTTCTTCGGCCAGCGTGATGGCCTGGGGCCGCTCGCCGCCAATCACTTCGTTGGTGCGCTTGAGGAAGCTGATGGCTTCCAGGTTTTCGCGCCCACCGTGCACATTGGGTATCCACTCACCGGCCTTGCGGCTGTAGTCGCGGTACAGCATGGACGCCACCGCGTCCACGCGCAGGCCGTCCACATCAAAGCGCTCCAGCCAATACAGCGCACTGCCGACCAGGAAGTTGCGCACTTCGGTGCGGCTGAAGTTGTAGATCAGGGTGTTCCAGTCGTTGTGAAAACCCTCGCGGCGGTCGGCGTATTCAAACAGGTGGGTGCCGTCGAACTCGGCCAAGCCGTGGGCGTCGCTGGGGAAGTGCGCCGGCACCCAGTCCAGCAGCACGCCCAAGCCAGCGGCGTGGGCAGCGTCGATGAAGCGGCGCATGCCGGCGTTGTCGCCAAAGCGTGCGGTGGGTGAAAACATGCCCAGCGTCTGGTAGCCCCAGCTGCCATCGAAGGGGTGCTCGCTGACGGGCAGCAGCTCCAGGTGGGTGAAGCCCATGTCCTGGGCGTAGGGCACCAACTCCAGCGCCAACTCGTCCCAGGTCAGCCAGCGGTTGCCGGCCTCAGGCTTGCGGCGCCAGCTGCCCAGGTGCACCTCATAGATGCTCATCGGCGCGTCCAGCGCATTGGCGGCGGCACGGGCAGGCGAGGGCGCCGCCACCTGCGGCATGGCGGCCACCACGCTGGCGGTGGCGGGGCGCAGTTCGCTTTGGCGGGCGTAGGGGTCGGCCTTTTGCGGCAGCAGGCGGCCGTCGCTTGCAAGCAGCTCGAACTTGTAGCGTGTGCCTTCGGCCACGGCAGGCAAGAACAGCTCCCAGACACCGCATTCGCGGCGCAGCCGCATCGGGTGGCGGCGGCCGTCCCAGAAGTTGAAGTCGCCGACCACGCTGACGCGGCTGGCGTTGGGCGCCCAGACGGCAAAAGCGGTGCCGGCCACACCGTCCATCACCCGAGGGATGGCGCCCAAGATTTCGTAGGGGCGCAGGTGATTGCCTTCGCCCAGCAACCAAACGTCCAGGTCGCCCAGCACCTGGCCGAAGCGGTAGGGATCGTCTATGAGCGATTGGCTGCCGTCTTGCCAGCGCACGCGCAGCTGGTAAAGGCCAAAGGCAGCAGTCGCACCTTCAAACAGGCCCGCCGCGTCGAGCATGGACAAGGGCCAAGCCCTTGCCCCCGAGACCACAGTGGCCGAGCTGGCGCCAGGCAGAAAGGCTCGCACCCAGGGCGCGCCATCGGGCCCGGTGTGTGGCCCCAACACGGCAAAGGGGTCGCCGTGGCGACCCTGGCAAATGGCGAGTGCTTCGGCGTCGCTGAGCATCCGATTCACAGGCGCTCAGGCCTTGGCCGTCAGGCCCCAGACCTCGCGGGCGTACTCGCGAATGGTGCGGTCGGACGAGAAAAACCCCATGCAGGCCACGTTGGTGATGGCTTTCTGGGCCCAAGCCTGCGGGTCGTTGTACAGCGCGTCGACCCGGGCTTGGGCAGCCACATAGCTGTCGAAGTCGGCCAACAGCATGTAGGGGTCTCCGCGCCACAGCAAAGAATCCACCAACTCGCGGTAACGGCCCGGCTCGTCTTCACTGAACTGGCCGCCGGCAATGGCGTCCAGCACGGCCTTGGTGCGCGGGTTCTGCTCGTAGACACGCAGTGGTTGGTATCCGCTGGCGCGGCTGTCCGCAACCTCTTGCGTGGACAGGCCGAAGATGAAGATGTTGTCGTCGCCCACCTGCTGGCGGATTTCGATGTTGGCGCCGTCGTCGGTGCCAATGGTGAGCGCGCCGTTGAGCGCCAGCTTCATGTTGCCGGTGCCGCTGGCTTCGGTGCCGGCGGTACTGATTTGCTCGGACAGATCGGCAGCGGGCATGATGATCTCGGCCACCGACACGCCGTAGTTGGGCACAAACACCAGCTTCAGCTTGCCGCCAATGCGCGGGTCGTGGTTGATGACGCTGCCCACGTCGTGGATCAAGCGGATGATGTTCTTGGCTGCGGTGTAGCTGCTGGCGGCTTTGCCGGCAAAGATGACGGTGCGCGGCGTCCAGTGCGCGCCAGGGTCGGCCAGCATGGCCTGGTAGCGCGCCACCACCTGCAACACATTGAGCAGCTGCCGCTTGTACTCGTGGATACGCTTGACCTGCACATCAAACAGGCTGGCCGGGTCGACCACCACGCCCGTGGTGGCGCGGATGTGCTCGGCCAGGCGCACCTTGTTGGCGTGTTTGACGGCCATGAAGGCTTGGGCAAAGTCGGCACGTTCGGCGTGCGGCAACAGGCGCTTGAGCTGGTCCAGGTCCAGGCGCCAGCTGCTGCCGATGCTGCTGTCGATCAAGGAAGCCAGGCTGGGGTTGGCCTGCGCCAGCCAACGCCGGGGCGTGACGCCGTTGGTCATGTTGGTGAAGCGCTCGGGCCACAGGCCGGCGAAGTCCGCGAAGATGGTTTTCACCAGCAGGTCGGAGTGCAGGGCCGAGACGCCGTTGACCTTGTGGCTGCCGACGATCGACAAGTGCGCCATACGAACGCGGCGCTCACCGCGCTCGTCGATCAGTGACAGGCGCGCCAGGTAATCGAGGTCGCCCGGGTGCATCTTGTTGGCGAAGTCCAGGAACTCCTGATTGATGCGAAAGATGATCTCCAGATGGCGCGGCAGCACATGCTGCATCAGAGCCACCGGCCAGGTCTCGAGTGCCTCGGGCATCAGCGTGTGGTTGGTGTACGAAAACACCTTCTGGCACAGCGCCCAGGCCGGTGCCCAGGCCATGTCGTGTTCGTCGCACAGCACCCGCATCAGCTCGGCTACGCCGATCGCCGGGTGGGTGTCGTTCAGGTGGATCGCCACCTTGTCCGCCAGGTTGCTAAGCGTGCCGTGCTCGTCGAGGTGGCGGCCGACGATGTCGTGCACCGAGGCCGCGACGAAGAAGTACTCCCGGCGCAGGCGCACCTCGCGTCCGGCCGGTGTGCTGTCGTTCGGGTACAGCACCCAGGAGATGTTTTCGTACTCGTTCTTCACCGCCGCGGCGCGTGCGTAGTCGCCGGTGTTGAACGCGTTGAGGTCGATATAGGCCGGTGCTACGGCCTTCCACAATCGCAGCGTGCTGACCTTGGTCGTGCCATGGCCCGGCACGACCATGTCGCAGGCCTTGGCCGCCACCTCACCGGCGGGCCGCCACAGCGCCTTGTCGCCCACGTGTTCAACCCAACCGCC
>JAYTVT010000087.1:0-12031 GCA_043743835.1 Betaproteobacteria bacterium | reverse complement strand
CAGCGCCAGCGGCTGGCCCAGGTTGGCCCCGGTGACGCAGCAGGCCTCGATGGCGTTGTGCATGACCAGCTTGTCCTCGATGGGCGCGGGCGCCACGTACTTGCCCTTGCTGGTCTTGAACAGGTCCTTCACACGGCCCGTGATCTTGAGGTTGCCCTCGGCGTCCAGCGCGCCCTTGTCGCCGGTCTTGAGCCAGCCGTCGTCGGTCATGGCCTGCTTGGTGAGCTCGGGCTCCTTGTAGTAGCCCAGCATCAGGCAAGGCGCCTTCATCTGGATCTCACTCGTCGTCGGGTCGAGGCGGGACAGCACGCCGTCATAGGGCAGGCCCACCGTGCCCGGGCGCTGTTTGCCCGGCAGCGTGGCGTGGCTGACGCCGCAGTTTTCCGTCATGCCATAGACCTCCACGAGATCCAGGCCCAGCTTGTTGTACCAGCGCAGCAGCTCGGGCGGCATGGGTGCGGCTCCGCCCGCAGCAAAGGTGCAGTCCTGCAGCCCCAGCGCCGTGAGGATCTTCTTGCGCACGATGCCGCCCAGGATCGGGATCTTCAGCATGGTGTCCAGCTTCTTGGGTGGCATCTTGGCGCCGATGCCCTGCTGGAACTTCACCCACAGGCGCGGCACGCTGAAAAACACCGTGGGCCGGGCGCGCTGCAAGTCAGCGGTGAAGGTGTCCAGGCTCTCGGCAAAGTAAATCTGCATGCCGGTGGCCAGCAGGCCATGTTCCACCAGGGCCCGCTCGGCCACGTGGCTCAGCGGCAGGTAGCTGAGCATGCGTGCGTTGCTGTCGATGGGCACCCGCTTCAAGCCCGACTGGATGCCCCAGGCAAAAGTGCCAAAGCTGTGCATCACGCCTTTGGGCGCGCCGGTGGTGCCGCTGGTGTACATGATGGTGCTGAGCTCGTCGGCATCCCGCACCGGGTTGCCCTTGATGGGCTCGGTCTTGGCCACGAGGCTGTCCCAGCTGGGATAGGCCTTGGCCGCGTCTTCTGGCGCCAGCGGCAGGCTGATGCAGGCCAGGCCATCGGGGATGCCGGGCTTCATGCCCTTCCAGCCGTCGAGCTTGCCCACAAACAGCAGCTTGGCCTCGCTGTGGTCCAGGATCTGGCGGATGGTGCCAGCGGCCAGCGTGGGGTACAGCGGCACCGACACAAAGCCACCGATCCAGATGGCGAAGTCGGCCATCATCCAGTGCGCGGTGTTCTTGGACAGCAGCGCGACCTTGTCGCCCGGCTTCAGGCCCAGGCTTTGCATGTGGGCCGCCATGCGACGCGCTTGGTCCATGACCTGGCGCCAGTTGTAGGTGGCCACCTGGCCACCACCCAGCGGCTGGGTGAAGACCGTGCGGTCGGGACTGGTGCTTTCCCAGTGGTACAGGCGCTGCAGAGCCAGCGCGTCAGCGGAAACGGTCGATGCCATGGAAATCCCTCACCCGGATGGGCTGTCAGGTTGCAGAAAGACCCGCAGACTAACCAAGACTGAGGGCCCCGCACAGAAGGGCTTTCCTCAGTTGAGGGCTTCTTTGTGGCTCATCTGCCGTCATCGTGCATCGGGTTGGCACCCTGCGCACCGGTCGGCCCTGGTTCGCGCAAACGGGTCGGTCAGCGCCCGTTGTCCGTTGCCGCCTGGCGCTGTTCACGCATCTGGCGCACCACCCGCAGCACCAAGTCAGGCTCCAGATCGCCCTGTGGCGCCACCTGCATCACGGCGTTTTCCATCGCCTCGGGTTCGGTCTCTTCTGCATGTGCCAGCACCGACAGCGCACAGATGCTGCGCTTGGCCGGCGGCGGTGGCAATTCCAGCTTGGCTTGGGCCAACACGTGGTGTCGAACACTGGAAACCGCGCTGGCACCCAGGCCCCAGCTCTCGCACAGCGCGGCTCCCAAGGCGTCATGGCTGACGCCAAAACCGGCGCGCTCCAGCAACACCAATTCGGGATCGGCCGGCGCAGCGCGCAACATGGCCCGGTAATGCTCGGGCGCGTGTTTGAAAAGCACCGCCTTGCCACATTCTTCGAACAAGCCCGCCGAGTGCGCCGCCCAGCTGTCCAACGACAAGCGCTGCGCCAACTGACCCATGAAGCGCCCACGCCAAGCGGCGCGTTTCCAGATGGGGTCCAGTTCGGCTGCGGGCGGAAAGGCGGCGCGCAAGCCCATCTCGAAGGTGATCGCGGCCACCTCGCGCATGCCCAGGTAGGTGATCGCCTGGTGCACGCTTTGCACCCGCCCTTTCAAACCGTAGAGCGACGAGTTCACCGCTCGCATCACCGCCGAGGCCAAAGCCATGTCGTCTTCGATCAACTTGGAGGCCGCCTGCAGGTTGACGTCTTCTTCGGCCAGCAGCAGCGACAGCTCCAGCAGCGACTGCGGCTGAGAAGGAATGTCGACGTCAAGCTTGCGAAGTTCGGGATTCACAGACATGGGGCGGCCCAGGCGAGGTTGTCGCTGCATCGTAGGCAAGCCACGCCGGTGCCATGGCAGGAAAACGGGGGGCAAATCAGCACCTGATCTTCCCTGGAGCCGACGATCGCGCCTGGTCAAAACCGGCTGATGCGCGTTGTGGCCAACCCCAAAACGCTGCGGGCAAGAAAAAGCGCCGCAAAGCGGCGCCTGTGAAGTCTGCCGGCTTGGGGCGCTGCGCGCCTTGCCGGTCGTGAGTGGGAACGCTGGGCCCGGCCTATTGGTTCTGGGCAATAGGCGCCGGCTCCATCGAATCTTGTTGTCTCCTCTGGCCTCCGCCAGCAGTCCGGCTGCTTTGCCTGCCGCTGGAACCTGCGGGAATGTAGCGGCGGCTACCTTGGCGGCCATCCGGACTAACCCGCCGCCGCCCAGTCCTGCGCTATCCACTGGGCGGCCCGCTCGGCGATCATCAAGGTGGGCGAATTGGTGTTGCCGCTGGTGATGGTGGGCATCACGCTGGCATCGGCCACGCGCAGACCCCTGAGGCCTTGCACCCGCAGCCGGCTGTCCACCACGGCGCCCGACTCGCCCGGCTTGCCCATGCGGCAGGTTCCCACCGGGTGAAAAATGGTGGTGCCAATGTCGCCGGCCAAACGGGCCAGCTCGTCGTCGCTTTGGTACTGAACCCCAGGCTTGACCTCTTGCGGCTGGAAACGCGCGAGCGCCGGCATGGCGGCGATCCGGCGCGTCAGGCGCAGGGAATCGGCCGCCACCTGGCGGTCTTCTGCGGTGGAAAGGTAACGGGCCTGGATGCGCGGGGCGTCCTGCGCCCTGGGCGATGCGATGCGCACAAACCCGCGCGAAGTGGGGTTGAGGTTGCACACGCTGGCCGTGAACGCATTGAAGCGGTGCAAGGGCTGGCCAAAGGCGTCCAGCGACAAGGGCTGCACGTGGTACTCCAGGTTGGGCCAGGTGTGCGCGGCTGAGGAACGCGTGAACGCGCCCAGTTGCGAAGGCGCCATGCTCATCGGCCCGCTGCGCTTGAACAGGTATTCCAGACCCATGCCCAGTTTGCCCCACCAGCTGTTGGCGATGACGTTGAGCGTGCGGGTGCCCTGCACCTGGAACACCGCGCGGATCTGCAAATGGTCTTGCAGGTTTTCGCCCACGCCGGGCAGTTCGTGGCGCAGCGTCAAACCCTGCTCTTGCATCAGCGCCGCAGACCCAATGCCCGACAGCTGCAGCAGCTGAGGCGTGCCCACTGCACCCGCGCACAACACCACCTCGGCCGCAGCCATCGCGTTGACAGTTTCGCCGCCGCTTGCTGGCTGCAACGCCACGCCCAAGACCCGCTGGCCTTCCATCAGCAAGTGCGTGGCTTGGTGTGCCGTCCAGACGGTCAGGTTGGCTCGCCCGCTGGCGGGGCGCAGAAAGGCCTTGCTGGTGTTCCAGCGCACGCCTTGCTTCTGGTTGACCTCGAAGTAGCCCACGCCTTCGTTGTTGCCTCGGTTGAAATCCTCGGTAGCAGGAATGCCGGCTTCGGTGGCCGCGGCGGCAAAGGCGTCCAGCACCTCCCAGGACAGCCGCTGTCGGTCAACCCGCCACTCTTGGCCGGAGCCGTGCAGCGCGTCGCCGCCACGCCAGTGGTCTTCGTGGCGCATGAAGTGCGGCAGGCACTGGTCCCAGCGCCACTGGTCGTCCCCCGTCAATGCCGCCCAAGCGTCGTAGTCGCGGGACTGGCCACGCATGTAAATCATGCCGTTGATGCTGCTGCTGCCGCCCAGCACCTTGCCCCGTGGGTAGCGCAGCTGGCGGCCGTTGAGGCCGGGGTCGGCTTCGGTCTGGAACAACCAATCGGTGCGCGGATTTCCGATGCAGTACAGGTAACCCACCGGAATGTGGATCCAGTGGTAGTTGTCCGTTCCGCCAGCCTCCACCAACAGCACCCGGCAGCGCGGGTCGGCCGACAGGCGATTGGCGAGCAGGCAACCGGCGGTGCCGGCCCCGACGATCACCACATCAAAGTTTTGGGTCTGCATAGCGCTGTCTTCAGGCTGCGCTGGGGTCTTCTGGCGCTTGGGGGCTCAACGACCGGCCGAGCTGGCCAGCACCGGGAAC
This sequence comes from Betaproteobacteria bacterium, assembly GCA_043743835.1. Lineage (GTDB taxonomy): Bacteria > Pseudomonadota > Gammaproteobacteria > Burkholderiales > Burkholderiaceae_C > Rubrivivax. Next base: position 7,517 of record JAYTVT010000087.1, on the reverse strand, counting down.
AGCTTGACCAAGCCGTCAGCCAGCAGCTCTACCGCCATGGCGGCCAGGATCAGGCCCATCAGCCGGGTCATCACATTGATACCGGTCCGGCCCAAGACCCGGGCAATTCGCCCGGAAGCTGAGAAAACGATGTAGGTCACCAGCCCGATCACGATGCCATAACCCACCAAGACGCCCAGCTGCCACAGGTGGCGCGTTTTTTCGGCGTAAATGACCATGGTTGAAATGGTGGCTGGGCCGGTCAGCAGGGGGATCGTCAAAGGAACCACCGCAATGCTGGCCCCAGCGGCCAGCTTCTCCTGCCCGTCGCTCACGTCACCGGGTTTGCTCTCGGCCGGCTGGGCGTTGAGCATGGCCAGCGAGCTGATCAGCAGCAGGCAACCGCCGCCGACCTGAAACGAGGCCAGCGAAATGCCAAAAAACTCAATGATCTTCAGACCTGCCACCGCGCTGACCGCAATGACCACAAAAGCCGCGAAGGAGCTGACCCGGATGGTGTGCTGACGCTGTTCCCGCGTGAATGCTTGCGTGAAATGGATGAAAAAGGGCACAACCCCGATGGGATTGACGATCGCCAGCAGGGCGATCAGAGGTTTGAGCAGATCCATGGGCCGATCTTAGAACCGGACACCCAGGGCGATGGTGCTTCCAGCGCCAACGATGCGGCGCACCGCACCGCATGGCTCAAGGGTTAGCACGGGGGCAACAAAACAACACTTGACGCGGGTCCGCTTTGCAGGCACAACTTGACGACACCCATAATTGGGGGTCTGTGTCTGGCAGCCGCACCTTTCGTCTGAATGGTTCACGCAGGGTTGAGCTCCACATGGTTTTTCTGGTTCATTTAAAGGCTCCCCGTGGGAAACAAACTGTACGTCGGTAATTTGGCCTATTCGGTGCGCGACGATTCGCTGCTCCAGGCTTTTTCGCAATTCGGCAATGTCACGTCGGCCAAGGTCATGATGGACCGCGAGACGGGTCGCTCCAAGGGCTTCGGCTTTGTGGAGATGGGCACGGACGCGGAGGCGCAAGCCGCCATCAATGGCATGAACGGCCAGCCTGTTGACGGCCGCGCTGTGGTTGTCAACGAAGCCCGCCCACGTGAAGAGCGTCCGGGTGGCTTTGGCGGCGGCGGCGGTGGTCGCAGCGGCGGCGGTGGTGGTGGTGGCTACGGCGGTGGTGGCGGCGGCGGCTACGGTGGTGGCGGCGGCGGCGCTGGCGGCGGCGGTGGTCGCAGCCCCTACGGCGGTGGCGGTGGTGGCGGCGGTGGTCGCAGCCCCTACGGCGGCGGCGGTGGTGGCCGCAGCGGCGGTGGCGGTGGTGGCGGCTACGGTGGTGGTGGTGGCGGCGGCGGCAGCCGTGGCGGCTACTGAGCCTAGTCAAGCTCCCTCGATGAAAAGGCGCCCTAGGGCGCCTTTTTCACGTCTGCGCAAAAGTCCGGCAGCTCAGTTCTTCAGCACCACGTTCGGTGGTGCCCGTGATCAAAAGCGTTCAGGCCTGAGCACTTGAACCGTGCTGAAGTACATCGCCACGCTGTAATGGGATGCATAGTGGGTCAGCACATGTTCGGCGATGGCGTCGGCCACCGATTCGTCGCAGATCACCTTCAGTTCAATGGTGCGGTCTGCCTCCCAGGCACCCTCACGAACGCCTTCGCGCCCGGCACCGTGCACCTCGCTCACGGTCCAGCCTTGGGCACCATGCTGGCGCGCGTCGCGCACCAGGTTCTTTTCCAGCACCGCTTCAGCCACGATGACCAACAGCGTCTTGGGGTGTTTGCTCATGGCGCGATCCTTTTCGCCAGCTCGATGTACAGCGGTATGCCCACCACGATGTTGAAGGGGAAGGTGATACCCAAGGCGGCCGTGATGGACAACGCCGCATTGGCCTGCGGAACCGCGATGCGCATGGCTGTGGGCGCAGCGATGTAGCTGGCGCTGGCGGCCAAGGTGGCCAACAAGGCCACACCACCCGTAGACAGGCCCAACGCCCAGCCCACAGCCGCGCCGGCCACCGCCAAGAGGGGCGGCGCGCCCAGACCCACCACCAACACCGCTGCACCCAGGCGCCGAACATCGGCCAAGCGCCCACCTGCCACCAGGCCCAACTCCAGCAGGAAGAGCGCCAACACGCCCTTGAAGGGGTCAATGAACACAGCCTTGATGGGCGCCGTGCCCTCGACGCCCGCTACCGCGCCAATGACCAGGCCACCCAGCAGCAACAACACACTCTTGCCGAACAACACGTCGTGTGCCAGTTCACCCCAGCGGGTGGTTTGGCCTTGGGCCCGCAGGCTCCAGCGGGCCAGCAAGATGCCTGCGATGAGCCCGGGCGCTTCCATCACCGCCACCCACAGCGCGGCGTGGCTTTCATAGGCCATGCCTTCTCGGGCCAAAGCCGCCGTGGCCACCGCAAAGGTGACCACGCTGACCGAGCCGTAGTGGGCCACCAGTGCGGCCGCGTCGGGCCCGTTCAAGCGCAGGGCTCGCACCAGCGGGAACATCACAAAGGGAATCACAAAACCCAGCGCCATGCACGCCAACACCTGCGGGGCCAAGGCCGTGATGGGTTGCTTGCTGAGCTCGATGCCACCCTTCAGGCCAATGGCCAGCAAGAGGTAAATGGACAGCGTCTCGTAAAGCGCCTCAGGCAGCCGCAGGTCACTCTTGACCAGCCTGGCCAAGACACCCAACAAAAAGAAGAAAACGACAACATCAATCATGGTGGTGGCGATGCTGACAGGGCTGCTCTTGAGCCCTCTCGACAAAGGGGCATGTCAGTTGCGCCGCGGCTTGCGACCACGCCCGCCGACCAGCTTGTCAAAAAGAGCATTCGGCAGCAAACGCATCACCTTGGCCAGCACACCCATCTGCCAGGGTATGACGCGGTAACTGGCGCCGGCTTCGATGGCCCGGTAGGCGCGCTCGGCGAAGTCACCGGCCTGCATCAGGAAGGGCATGCTGTAGGGGTTCTGGGCCGTCAAAGGGGTGGCGATGTAGCCGGGCAGCAGCGTCACCACCTTCACACCTTGGCGTCGGCACTCACCGCGCAAGCTCTCGCAGTAAGCCACCACCGCGGCTTTGCTGGCGCAGTAGGCGCCGTGCCCCGGCAAACCGCGGATGGCGGCCACACTGGCAATGCCCACCAAGGTGCCACTTTGACGCTGGCGCATCAGCCGCAGAAAGGGGTGGAAGGTGGCGGCCAGGCCCACGTTGTTGGTGGCGAAGGTGTCTTGCATCACGCCCAGGTCTTGGCGTTCGGCGCTGTCCATGCCCACGCTGATGCCGGCACTGGCGATCACCACGTCGGGCAGGCCTTGCTCGGCCATGCAAGCCTGCGCGGCCTGGATGATGCTGTCCGGGTCGGCCACGTCCGCACGGTAGACGCGGGCACGTTGGGCATCCAGGCCTTGCTCCAGCAGCCAGGCCTGGGTTTGCTCGGTGCGCCGGGCCACCAACGCCAACTGCCAGCCGGCCTGCGCATAGCGCGCCGCCAGAGCTTGCCCAATGCCGCTGGAGGCCCCGGTGATGAAAACCAGGCGGGCCGTCATGGTCTGGCCGCCACGTTGCCCGCCTTGAGCGCAGGCAAGCCCTTGGGCGCCAGCACCATGCGCAAGGGGCCCTTGAGGTCGAGTCGCCGGGTCACGTGGTCATATTGCAAACCGGCTGCCTGCATCTCGGTACCCCCATGTCGCACCAGTACGGGGAGGTGGGTCACCACCCGTTCCTTCAGCAAAAAAGCGTGCAAGAACTCGCCCCGCATGACCAGCGGCCCGTTGATCTCGTCTTGCGTGGTGACTTCGGCGCCACCCAGCAACTGAATTTCGCTGCCGTCGCCGTTGCCCAGTGCACGCTTGGCGGTGGCCAGGGTCACGCGCCCGTCGGGGGCAAAGGTGCGAATCTGCGCGTCTTCGATTTCCAGGCGATCGGTGTCGGGAAAGTGGCGCATCTGCGCACCTTCAATGCGCAGCATCAAACGCCCTGTTTTGTCAAAACGCTCCACCGCAAACTGGGTCATGGTGTAGTCGGGTTCGCTCGACACCAGGCGTTCGGCTGTGGCTTGCACAGGCCGGGGCGAGTTTTTCACCAACCACCACGTGGCCAGCGCCAAGGCGGCCATCAGCAACAGTGGCAGGTAGGACGTCAGCGCGTCGCGCAGTCGCAAATGCCAGGGGGTGATCACCCGTGACGGCGCTGCACGTGCCGGGCCCAAGGAGATGGGCACCTCGGGCAGGTCGGGCAGGTGCAGCTCCACGCTCACTGGACTGCCCTGCGTGCTTCGCACTGCGTTATGAGCGCTTGGGAGCGGCCCGGCGCGGTCACTGGCGTACCTTCGCCCTTGAAAGGCTTCGGTATGAGCGCTTGGGAGCGGCCCGGCGCGGTCACTGGAGTACCTTCGCCCTTGAAGGGCTTCGGTATGAGCGCTTGGGGGCGGCCCGGCGCGCTCATGCCACACCCCGTGACGAGCCGAGGGCAACCGTCATCGCCCGTCCAAGGTGGTCAGCTGCTGTTGGTACAGGCTGAGGTAGCGCCCGCTGGCCATCATCAGCAGGTCGCAAAACTCGCGTGCCGCACCGTGGCCGCCTGCCGCTGCCGTGACGTGGTGGGCCACCGCCTTGACCTCGGCGTGTGCGTTGGCGGGGGCGCAGGCAAAAGCTGCGTGCCTGAGCAAGGGCAGGTCGGGCCAGTCGTCACCGATGGCGCCCACATCGGCCCAGTCCAGGCCCAGGGACGACAGCAACGATGCCGCCGCCGCGTCTTTGTCGTGCGCCCCGTAGACGGCGTGCTGCAAGCCCAGGTCAGCGACCCGCCGCCGCACAGCTGGGGAGTCGCGCCCGGTGATGATCAAGGGCGTGATGCCAGCGGCTGCCAGCAGCTTCAGGCCATGGCCGTCCAGGGTGCTGAAGGCCTTGAAGACCTCGCCTGTTTCACCGATGTAGATGCGGCCATCGGTCAGCACGCCATCGACATCAAAGATGGCCGCCTTCAGACCCAAGCCCCGCCCTTGAGCGCGCAACAGCAACTCTGGGGGGAAGGTCAGTGCGGGTGTGGCTGCCGCTGTGGTCACCGGGGCGGGCGCGGGCGCGGGCACGGGCGCTGATGCAGATGCAGATGCAGATGACGATGCCGCGGTCATCAGATCACCTTGGCGCGCATCAAGTCGTTGGAATTCAAGGCCCCCACCAACACACCCTGTTCATCAATCACCAAGACGCTGGTCACGCGGTGCTGCTCCATGACCTCGGCCGCGGCCACCGCCAGTGAGGCCGCCTGCACCAGACGGGGGCTGGGGTGCATGACCTCTGCCGCGGTCAGGGCACGCAGGTCGGCGCCGCGCTCGATCAAGCGGCGCAGGTCACCGTCGGTGAAGATGCCAGCGGGGCGCCCATCAGCGTCCACCACGGCGGTGAAGCCCAGGCCCTTGCCGGTCATTTCACGCAACAGCTCGCCCATTGGGGCCTGTGCCGAGACCCGCGGCACGTCGGCGCCACTGCGCATCAGGTCATTCACATGCATCAACAGCTTGCGCCCCAGGCTGCCCCCGGGGTGCGAGCGCGCAAAGTCCTCGGGCCGAAACCCACGCGCGTCCAGCAGCGCCACCGCCAGTGCGTCACCCATCGCCATCTGCGCGGTGGTGCTGGCGGTGGGGGCCAGGTTGTGCGGGCAGGCTTCTTCTTCAACCGCGCTGCTGAGCACGATGTCGGCGTGCTGCGCCAGTGTTGAAACGGGCTGGCCGGTCATGGCCACCAGCGTCACCCCAATGCGCCGCATGGCGGGCAGGATGGCGGCCAGCTCATCACTTTCACCGCTGTTGCTGATGGCCAGCACCACGTCGCCTGGCATCACCATGCCCAGGTCCCCATGGCTGGCTTCGCCAGGGTGCACAAACAGCGCCGGTGTCCCGGTGGACGCCAAAGTCGCAGCGATCTTGCGACCGACGTGGCCGCTTTTTCCCATGCCCATCACCACCACCCGGCCGCGGCCCTGCAGCACCGCCTGAACAGCGTGTCCAAAGCTGTCGCCCAAACGCTGGCTCAAACCCTGCAACGCCCTGACCTCGATGTCAAAGGTGCGCGTGGCCATGTCTTTGGCACGCTGGGCGTCAAAGGGCTTTGTTGAAAGAGCGGCTTCAGCCAAGGTGATCTGGGGGGGGTCGAATACGATCAACGCATTCTAGGCACGCCCCAAACCCCAACACCCGCCCTCACCCGCCGTGGCCACCACCCTTGAACTGGTCCTGCTGTACCTGATCGCCGCGGTGCTGGGCGTGGTGGTCTGCCGCTCTCTGAAGCTGCCGCCCATGTTGGGCTACCTGGTGGTGGGCGTGCTGATCGGCCCCAATGCGCTGGCCCTGGCCAAGGACACCGCGGGCGTGAAGTACCTGGCCGAGTTTGGCGTGGTCTTCCTGATGTTTGTCATTGGCCTGGAATTCAACCTGCCCAAGCTGCGCAGCATGCGCACCCTGGTGTTTGGCTTGGGGCTGTCACAGGTGGTGCTGACCATCTTGGCCACCATGCTCGGCCACTTCTGCCTGGTCTGGGCCTACGCAGCGCTTTTCAAGCAGGTCTGGCAGATGTCGTGGCAGGGTGCGGTGGTGCTGGGCGGCGCGCTGGCCATGTCGTCGACGGCCATCGTGGTCAAACTGATGGCCGAACGGCTGGAGCTGGAAAGCGAACACGGCAAGCGCGTGATGGGTGTGCTGCTGTTCCAGGACTTGGCGGTGGTGCCCTTGCTGGTGTTGATACCGGCTTTGGGGTCACCGCCCGAACAGATGCTGATCGCCATGGGCTGGGCCGGCTTGAAGGCAGCTGTACTGCTGACGGTGCTGCTGGTGGGTGGGCAGGTGGTGATGCGCTGGTGGCTGACGCTGGTGGCGCGGCGCAAGAGCGAAGAGCTCTTCATGCTGAACCTGCTGCTGGTGACGCTGGGCCTGGCATACCTGACAGAGCACGCCGGCCTGAGCCTGGCGCTGGGTGCCTTTGTGGCCGGCATGCTGGTGGCCGAAACCGAATACAAACACCAGGTGGAGACCGATATCCGGCCCTTCCACGACGTGCTGCTGGGCCTGTTTTTCATCACCATTGGCATGAAGCTGGACTGGCGCCCGGTGCTCGACCAGTGGCTGCTGGTGTTGCTGCTGACCAGCGGCCCGGTGCTGGCCAAGTTTGTGCTGGTGGCGGCTCTGGCGCGCGCCTTCAAAGCCACCCCTGGCGTGGCGCTGCGCACCGGCCTGTACCTGGCGCAGGCCGGTGAGTTTGGCTTTGTGTTGTTGACCCTGGGTGCTGACCATCAGCTGGTATCGCCCACCTGGATGAGCCCGGTGCTGGCCAGCATGGTGCTGTCGATGCTGGCCACGCCGTTCTTGATCATGTACAGCAACAAGATCGTCAACCGCCTGAGCGCCAACGACTGGTTGATGCAGTCGGTGGCGCTGACCAGCATCGCCAAGAAGTCCATCGCCGCCGACCGCCACGTCATCATCTGCGGCTACGGCCGCAGCGGGCAAAACCTGGCCCG
>JAYTVT010000086.1:0-12855 GCA_043743835.1 Betaproteobacteria bacterium | reverse complement strand
CAGGAAGCCCGCGGTCAGGAAGAAGCCCACCGCGTTGTGACCGTACCACCACTGGATCATCGCGTCTTGCACACCGGCATAGGCCGAGTAGCTCTTGGTCAAGCTCACCGGAATGGCCGCGCTGTTGACGATGTGCAGCAACGCCACGGCCAGGATGAAGGCGCCGAAGAACCAGTTGGCCACGTAGATGTGGCGCACCTTGCGAATGCCCAGCGTGCCAAAGAAGACCACCGCGTAGGCCACCCAGACCACTGCAATCAGCAGGTCGATGGGCCACTCCAGTTCTGCGTATTCCTTGCCCTGCGTCATGCCCAGCGGCAGCGTGATGGCTGCTGCCACGATCACCAGCTGCCAGCCCCAAAAGACCAGCATCGCCAGCCCGGGCGCAAACAGCTTGGTCTGGCAGGTGCGTTGCACCACGTGCAGTGAAGTGGCCATCAGTGCGCAACCACCAAACGCAAAGATCACCGCATTGGTGTGCAGCGGGCGCAAGCGGCCATAGCTCAAGAAGGAGATGCCGAAGTTCAGCTCGGGCCAGGTCAGTTGGGCGGCGATGATCACGCCCACCAGCATGCCCACCACGCCCCACAACACAGAAGCCAGGGCAAACAGCCTGACCGGTCCATCGGTGTAGAAGCCCCCTGGGGTTGGGGACTGTTTTGCCATCACGGCACTGTTTGACATCGATTCACTCCTCGCTGGGTTCCGCACAAAACGGATGAGGAGATTCTTCTGTCAGCTGCCTTCAGCCAACTTGATCGGTGTCAACTCCAGGCGTGTCGTCTGTCAGGATTCGTTGGCCTTCTGCCTCCAGGTCGTCAAACTGACCGCGGTTCACGGCCCAGCCAAAGATGGCCAAGATCACCAGCACCAGGCCAGCGGACATGGGGATCAACAGGTAGAGGCTTTCCATGTTGAACCGTGCTTTCAGCGCGCGGCGCGCAAGGCGTTCAGAACCACCACCAGCGAACTGGTGGCCATGCCCAGACCGGCAGCCCATGGCGGCAAGTAGCCCGCCAGGGCCAGCGGAATGCACAGCGCGTTGTAGGCCGCTGCCCAAATGAAGTTCTGCCGCACGATGGCCAAGGCCCGCTGCGACCGGCGCCGGGCCTGGACCAGGTCGGTCAACTGGTTGGACGTGATGACGGCGTCGGCATGGGAACGCGACACCAAAGCGCCCTGCCCCATGGCCAGCGACGCGTCGGCGCGCGCCAGCACGGGCGCGTCGTTGACGCCGTCGCCCACCATCACCACGCGTTCGCCTTGCGCCTGCAGCGCGACCACCGCCGCCAGTTTGTCTTGCGGCGTGGCCTGGGCCATCACGTCGGTGATGCCAACCCGGCGTGCCAGCTCATAGGCGCGCTGCGGTGAGTCTCCACTGAGCAAGCGCAGTTGCACACCGTCATCGCGCAAGGCCTGCAGCGCCTGCACCACGCCTTCGCGCAGCGCTTCTTCAACTGCAAAGCCGGCCAGCAGCTGGCCCTGGCAGCCCAGGGCCACGTGGCTGCCTTCAGGCATTGGCGTGCTGGGGTCGACCCAGGATGCCCGGCCCAGGCGCCAGCTTCGCCCTTGCGCGTCGGTAGCGCTCAGGCCTTGCCCAGGAATCTCTTGCACATCGGCCCAGTGGACAGCCGCGCCAGCGTGTGCGGCCAAGGCCTGTGATACCGGGTGCGAAGACCAGCGCGCCAAGCTGGCTGCCCAGGCGGTAGCGGTGGCAGCGGCTGAACGGGCATCGCCCCAGTGCAAGGCGCCCGCTGCGGTGAGCACCGCGGGTCCGGCTTGCAGACGATCTTCCGTGAGCGTGCCCGTCTTGTCGAAGAAGAAGTGTCGGGCCGTGGCCAGCACCTCCATAGCGTCCAGCCGCTGCAGCAGCACGCCGCGCCGGACCAGGCCGCGGGCCGCTGCCACCAGGGTGGCCGGCGCCGCCAGGGACAAGGCACAGGGGCAGGTGACGATGAGCACCGAGACCGCCACCCAGACCGCGCGGCTGGGGTCGACAACGCTCCAAACGGCCGCTGCACCGGCCGCCAGCAGCAACACCGTCCACAAGAAGGGGCCGGCCCAGCGGTCGGCCACCCGTGCGCTGGCCGGCCGCTGACTCAGCGCGCTGCGCATCATCGACACGATGGTTTCCAGCCGCGTGTCGCCACCCACCTGTTGCACCCGCATGGCCACCGGCGAACCCACGTTGACGCTGCCCGCCACCACGCTGTCTCCTGCGCGCTTGGCAACGGGCGTGGACTCGCCGGTGAGCAGCGCTTCGTCGGCCTGGGTGTTGCCCTGCTCCAGAACGCCGTCGGCCGGGAAGGACTGCCCCAACAGCACCCGCACCCGGTCGCCGGGGTGCAGGCGGTGCACGCTCACAGCGGTGGCCTGGTCGTGCTCGTCCAAGCGCCAGGCTGTTTCGGGCAGGCGGGCCAGAGCGCGCTCCAGCGCTTCGGCCGCACCCTGCCGGGCCCGCAGCTCCAACCAGCGTGACGCCAGCAGGAACGATACAAACATGGTCAGCGAGTCAAAGTAGACCTCGTCGCCAAACAGGCCGCCCGGCGCAAACGTGGCCCCGCTGCTGGCGATGAAAGTGATGGCAATGCCCAACGCCACCGGAACGTCCATGCCGATGCGCCAGCGACGCAGGGTGTGCCAGGCGCCGGAAAAGTAGGGCCCGGCAGAGAACACCATCACGGGCAAGGTCACGATCCAACTGCCCCAGTTGAGCAGTTGGCGCATCTCTTGGCTGAGCTCACCGGCCGCGGCCACGTAGCTGGGGGTGGCAAACATCATCACCTGCATGGCGCAAAAGCCGGCCACAAACAGCCGCCACAGCGCTTGTCGTTGTTGCCGCAAGCGCAAAGTCCTGGCCGGAGCGGCGGCGTCGGGCACCGCGTCGTACCCCGCGTGGCGCACGGCGGCGATGAAAAGTGATGGCCGGGTGCGCTCAGGGTCCCAACAGACCGTGGCTCGCTCGGCCGCGGCACTGACCCGCACGCTGTGCACGCCCGCCACGCCAGAGACCGCTTGTTCGATGATGCCGCTGCAGGCAGCACAACGCAGGCCAGCCAGCTGCAAGGACGATTCCGCCCAGCGCTGCCCCTGCGGACCCGCCACCCAGCGCGTGAAGCGGCCCTGCTCCAGCGGGTCGTCCAGCACCACCGGTGCTTCCAGCACGGGTGCGGTCATGGAGGGAGCGGGCGCGGTCATCGGAAGGAAGTTGCGGGGCGTTGAACCACCCAAGTTGGCGACAGAAGCAAGCGGTTCCCCAGCCACGAGGCCCCGGCACGGGATAATCTAAGTCCACTTACCCCACCCACCCATGATCTGCATCAAGTTGCTGTTTGTCGCTGCGCTGTTGGGCTTGCCCGTGGCGCAGGCGCAGTCCGGGCCGCAGCCCCGGCTGCCCACCATTGACCTGCAGGCCGGCATCCATGTCATCAAGACCGAACTGGCCATCACACCCGAGCAGCAGCAAATGGGCATGATGTTTCGCCGTGAAATGGGCACCAACGAAGGCATGCTCTTCATCAGCGAAGAGGTCGGCCAGCGCTGCTTCTGGATGCGCAACACATTGGTGCCGCTGACCATCGCCTTCTTGGCCGACGACGGCACCATCGTCAACCTGGCCGACATGGACGCGCAGTCGGACCGCTCTCACTGTTCAGCCAAGCCGGTGCGCTTTGCGCTGGAAATGAACAAGGGTTGGTTTGCCAAGCGCGGACTGAAGGCCGGGGCCAAGATCAAAGGCAAGCCCTTCGGCGGTTGATGGGGGCTGTCAGGCCGCCAAGCGCACGGTGAAACACATGCCGTCCACTTCGGGGCGGGTCGCTGCGCTCAAGGTCCCGCCCATCCGAGCCACGATTTCCCGCGCGATGGCCAGGCCCAGGCCGGTGCCACCGTCGGCCCGGGTGTCGGCCCGCTCACCGCGCCAAAAAGGTTCGAACAGGCGCGGCAACTCATCCACGCGCACACCTGGCCCGTTGTCTTTGACGCTGACCGTCGCGCCCCCTTCCGGCAAAGCGTCAACACGCATCTCGATCTGAGGCCCGCCGTAGCGCTGGGCGTTGTCCAGCAGGTTGTTGACCACCTCACCCAGCCAGATCGGATGCGCCCGCGCCAGCACCGGCCCTTCTGGCGCGATCAACTCGATCTGCAAGCCCCTGCGCAGACCTTGCAAGACCAAGGGCTCGGTGGCTTCGCGCAGCAGTGGCACGATGTCCTGGGCCTTGTGTTCTGCGTCCATGGTCAGCGCGGTTTCTGAACCTGCCAGGCTCAGCAACTGGCCAATCAGGCGAGTCAGCCGCTTGGTCGACAGGTCCAGCTCGGCCAGCAGCTGCAGCTCGTCGCTACCTGGGCGCGGTGACGAACTGGGGCTCAGGGCCCGCTGCAGCTCTTGCGCCAACACCCGAATGCCGGCCACCGGTGTGCGCAGCTGATGGGCGGCATCGGCCACAAAGCGGCGTTGCAGCGCGACCGAGTGCTGCACATCCAGCATCAAGGTGTTGATGCGCTCCACCATGGGCAGCGCTTCTGCCGGAACCCGGGCCAGGTTCAAGGGGCGCCAGTCGTGCAACTCACGCAGCGCAATCTCGGCTCCCAGGCGGCGCAGCGGCAGCAGGCCACGCCGCACACCCCAGGCCAGCAGCGCGAAGGTGATGGTCCCTAAGGCCAATGCCGGCAGCACGATGGCCAACTGCAGATCGCGCGTCAACTCGGCGCGTTTGCGCTGGGTCTCCACGACGATGATGGACACCGTGCGGTCAATCATGGGCGAGGTCACCGAGAACACCGCCCCGCGCACGGGCTCGCCTTGGTAGTCGCCGTTGAACAGCACGGGCCGCTGGTGGCTGCCTTCGCGGTTCAGTGGCACGGGAACCCGGTCGTCCCCCGCCAACGCAGTGCCTTCAATGTCCACCATCACAAAGCCGTTGCGACCGGAACTGTCCCAGGTCAACAGCTCCAGGGTTTGACGGCTGACGTCCAGCAGCGGCCCGCGGTCGCTCCAGGTGACCTTGGTCGCCAAGGCCGCAGCCTCGTCCTGCAGGGACTTGTCAAAGGCCGAGTTGGCGGCTTCACGCGCCAGGTAAAACGCACCAGCGGTGGCCAGCACGATGCCGATCAACCAGATCCACGCCAGGGGCAACAGCAGACGGCGGGCCAGACTGGTGCTAGAAGGCCCAGCAGCCGTCGCTGCCACGTTCACCGCCTTGCCCTCAGGCTGGGCCAGAAAGCTCGGGCGGGCTGGTCGTGGAACTGCCGCCTGGTTCGGCCGCTTCCATCACGTAGCCAAAACCCCGCACGGTCTTGATGACCACGCCCAACTCCACAAAGCGCTTGCGCAAGCGATGAATGTAGACCTCGACCGAGTTCTCGCTGAAGTCGGCCTCCCAGCTGGACAGCCGGGCGACGATGGACTCTTTGGTCACCACGCGGCCGGCCTTTTGCAGCAGCAGCTCGGTCAGCGCCAACTCGCGCGGGCTCAAGGTCACGCGCTGGCCATTCCAGCGCAGCTCGCGGTCGGCGGTGTCCATCTCCAGTGCGCCCAGCGTCAGCTTCTCTTCCAGGCGGCCAGCCGCCCTGCGGCGCAAAGCGCGCAAGCGAGCCAGCAACTCGGGCAGGTCAAAAGGCTTGACCAGGTAGTCGTCAGCGCCAGCGTCCAGGCCGGCCACGCGGTCGGCCAGCTGGTCGCGCGCCGTCAGCAGCAGCACCGGCAAATGGGCACCCCGAGCCCGCCAGGCCCGCAAGACATCCATGCCGCTCTTGCGTGGCAACCCCAGGTCGAGCACCGCCAAATCGTGCTCGCCTTGCAAGCCGACGCTGACCGCTTGTTCACCGTCGGCTAGCCAGTCCACGCTCCAGCCTTCGCTTTCCAGCGCGTGGCGGATGCCCAGGCTCAGGGCCCGGTCATCCTCGACCAACAGCACGCGCATGGCGCGGTCAGCGCATCAGGCGAAATTGGCTTGGGCAAAGCCCCAGTTCACCAGCTTGTCGAGAAAGGTCTCGACGAACTTGGGGCGCATGTTGCGGTAGTCGATGTAGTAGGCGTGCTCCCACACGTCCACCGTCAGCAAGGCCTTGTCGGCGGTGGTCAGTGGTGTGCCGGCGGCGCCGGTGTTGACGATGTCGACGCTGCCGTCGGCTTTTTTCACCAGCCAGGTCCAGCCCGAACCGAAATTGCCGACCGCGGACTTGATGAAGGCCTCGCGGAAGGCTGCATAGCTGCCCCACTTGGCGTTGATGGCCGCGGCCAGTGCGCCTGTGGGCTCGCCACCACCGGCGGGCTTCATGCAGTTCCAGAAGAAAGTGTGGTTCCAGATCTGGGCCGAGTTGTTGTAGACGCCACCGCTGGACTTCTTGATGATGTCTTCCAGGCTCATGGCCTCGAACTCGGTGCCTTTTTGCAGGTTGTTCAGGTTGACCACGTAGGCGTTGTGGTGCTTGCCATGGTGAAACTCCAGCGTCTCGCGGCTGTAGTGCGGGGCCAGTGCGTCGATGGCGTAAGGCAGTGCGGGCAGGGTGTGTTCCATGGCTAGATCCTGTTCAAAAAGGGATGCGGTTAAACGAGCGGCGGGCCGCATTGTAGGCAGCGCCTTTCATCCTGTTGACTTCAGGCTGTTGGCGGCAGGGGCTCTACGCTCAAGACCTCGGCGGTGGCCCGGCCATCAGCCCAGACGGCGCGCACGGCTTGCCCTGGCCGCAAGACCTGCACGCTGAGCACAGGCCTGCCGTCCAGGGCTTCGATCCAGGCATAACCGCGGCGCAAGACCCGCGCCGGGTCCTGGGCTGCCAAGCGTTCTGCGGAGGCTTGCAGACGCAGCGGTTCGCGCTGCAATTGCGCGCGCGCTGCGCGCATCAGCCGCTGGGCCAAGGCGGTCACCGGGTCGGTAGCGCGCACCTGGCTGTGTCGCAAGCCCGCCTGCAGGCGCTGCGCCCAGCTGTCCAGCTGCTGGCGTTGCGTGATCAGCCCTTTGGACGGTTGGCCCAGCCGCAGGGCGACGGTGTCCAGGCGCTGGGCCTGGTTTTGCACGGTGCGTTGCAGCGCGCGCTGCAGTTGCCCGGCTCGGGTCTCCAGCTGAGCCAGCAGGTCAGCTTGCACCGGGGCTGCCAACTCAGCTGCGGCAGTGGGCGTTGGGGCGCGCAGGTCGGCGGCCAGGTCCGCCAGCGTGATGTCGGTTTCATGGCCCACACCACACACCACCGGCATGGGGCTTTCGACAACGGCGCGCACCACCCGCTCGTCGTTGAAGGCCCACAGGTCTTCCAGTGAACCCCCGCCGCGCACCAGCAGCAGGGTGTCAACTTCCTGGCGCTGTGCGGCCAGCCGCAATGCCGCCACCAAGGCGGCGGGCGCATCGACCCCTTGCACCGGGCTGGGGTAGATCACCACGCGCACGTGGGGCGAGCGGCGTTGCAGCGTGATGACGACGTCGCGCAAAGCCGCCGCGGCCAGTGAGGTGACGATGCCCAAGGCCCGTGGATGGGCCGCGACGGACCGTTTGCGCGCCGCGTCAAACAAGCCTTCGGCCAGCAGACGCGCTCGGCGGCGCAAAAATTCTTCGTACAGGGCACCACTGCCCAAGCGCGACAAGGACTCGACGATCAGCTGCAACTCGCCGCGGGCGTCGTACACGCCAATCCGGCCGCGCAGTTCAACTTGCTGACCGTCGGCGGGCGCAAAGTCCAGCAGGGCTGCTGCGCGCCGAAACATCGCGCAGCGCAGCAGCGCTGGTGCCCCATCGGCATCTTTCAAAGAGAAGTAGCAGTGGCCGCTGGCCGCGCGCGAGAAGCCCGACAACTCGCCCCGCACCGAAACCGCGCCAAAGCGTGCCGCCAGCATGTCCGCCGTGGCCACCAGCAGGGCCGCCACACCCCATGGCGCTCGACCCAATCCAGTTCCGACCGAATCATCCAGCACAGCATGCGCCCAAGGGAAAACGCGGGTACTCCACAGAGCCCCTTGAACCAATGGTGTTGGTCATGGAACGGTCACAAAGACTGTTGATGCGACGTAAGTCATTGATTTTAAAAAACATTTCCGTGCCACAAATTTAAGCAAACTAAGCGCGGGCTTGATTTCACGCGGGTTTGTCGTGGGCGACCACCTGTTGCCCACAACCTTATCCACAGCTTCGGTGGACAGTTGTTTTGCAGGCTGCCCTGGGCCTTCGCCAGCGAATCCAAAGCCGGCCAAAGTGGGCGGGCTCATCCGCCATAATCCGCGGCGCCATGCGCATACAAGCTGCTCGTTGTGGGCCTGTTGCGACCCTCCGAAGTGCCCTGACCCGCCACCCGAGAACGCCTTTGCTTTCGATCATACAAGCCGCTGGTTGGCCCATTTGGCCCCTGATTCTGTGCTCGGTGGTGGCCCTGGCGCTGATCATCGAACGCTTCTTCCATCTGCGGCCTTCACAGGTTGCACCACCCAAACTGCTGGAAGAGGTCATCGGCGTCACGCGGGCCAGCCTGCCGGCGGCGGACGTGGTCAACAAGTTGGCCGACAACTCCGTGCTGGGCAAGGTGCTGGCCACCGGGCTGCGCAGCGTCATTGCCGAGCCACGCATCACCGAACCGGCCTTGAGGCAGGCTTTCGAAGGCGCAGGCCGCACCGCCGTGCACGGCCTGGAACGCTACCTGAACACGCTGGGCACCATTGCTGCAGCCGCGCCCCTGCTGGGCCTTTTTGGCACCGTGGTGGGCATGATTGAGATTTTCGGCTCTCAGGCCCCTGGCAGCGGCGGCGGCGCCAACCCGCAACAGCTGGCACATGGCATCTCGGTGGCCCTGTACAACACCGCCTTCGGCCTGATGATCGCTATTCCTGCCTTGATGCTGTATCGCTACTTCCGCGGTCGCGTTGACGAATACCAGCTGCACATGGAATTGGCTGCCGAGCGCATGGTGCCGCACCTGATGCGTTTTGCCGTGCGCAGTGCCAACTGAACGCCACGCAGCATGAGGTTCAGCCGCCGCCGCCCTGAAGAGCCCGAGATCAACCTGATCCCGTTCATCGACGTGCTGCTGGTGGTGCTGATTTTTCTGATGCTGTCCACCACTTATTCGCGCTTCACCGAGCTGCAGATCAACCTGCCAGCGGCCGATGCCGACAAGCTGCGCGAGCGCCCGGCTGAGATCATCGTGGCGGTGGCCAGCGACGGCCGTTACGCCATCAACCGCAAGCCCGTCGACGGCCGCAGTGTTGAGCTGCTCACCGCCGAACTGGCGGCCGCCGCAGCGGGTCGCCCCGAAACCGTGGTGATCATCTCCGCCGACGCGGTAGCCGCCCATCAAGCGGTGGTCAACGTGCTGGACGCCGCGCGGCGCGCCGGACTGTCGCGTCTGACCTTCGCTGCCCAGGGCTCGGGCGGCGCGGCCCGTTGAACGCGGGTCTCCACGCGGGGTGGAGAGCCGCGCTGGAAGCCTGGTTCAGCCGGGTCTGGTGGCAAGTGCCTGTACCTGCGGCGGTCTGGCTGATGCGGCCTTTGGCTGAGGTTTATCGCTTGCTGCTGGGGCTGAATCAGTTGGCTCGGCAAGCCCGCGGCGCCAAGCCTCAGCCGCTGCCCGTTCCCGTGCTGGTGGTTGGAAACCTGGTGGTGGGCGGGGCCGGCAAGACGCCGACCGTCATGGCGGTGGTTCATGCCTTGCAGCTTGCCGGGCACCGACCCGGCGTGATTTCGCGCGGTCATGGCCGGGCAGGCGCCGCCCGTGGCAACCCAATCCAAGCGGTGCTGCGCGACACACCCGTCAGCCTGGCGGGTGACGAGCCTTTGCTGATCCAGCGACGCTGCGGCGTGCCGGTGTGGGTTGGCGCACAGCGCGCCGAAGTGGCAGCAGCCCTCTGTCGGGCGCACCCGGATGTTGACGTGCTGGTGTCCGACGACGGTTTGCAACACCACGCCCTGCCGCGGCATGCCGAGCTCGTGGTGTTTGACGAGCGCGGCGTTGGCAACGGACGGCTGTTGCCTGCGGGGCCGTTGCGCCAACCCTTGCCGTTGGTCATGCCCGCCGCAGCCCGCGTGCTGTACACCGCAGGGCGACCATCCACCGCCCTGCCGGGCAGTTTGGCCCAGCGCAGCATCAACACCGCCTGGCCCTTGGCCGCATGGCACCAAGGTGAAGCAGCCCGGGCCGTGCCTTTGGCCGCGCTGAAAGGGCGACAGCTGCTGGCCGCAGCAGGGCTGGCAGCTCCTGAAAAGTTCTTCAACATGCTGCAGTCTGCCGGCCTGGACTTCCAGCGCCTGGCCTTGCCTGACCACCATGACTACAGCAGCCTGCCTTGGCCACCCAACACACCGGCTGTCATCACCACCGAGAAGGACGCGGTCAAGCTGGATCCGCAACGCATGGGTGTCACGGCCGTGTGGGTGGTGCCGCTAAACTTGGCCTTGCCCGACGAGTTGATCGCCGACTTACTCCACCTGCTCTTCCCCACCGCGCCACCATGAGCCTGGACCACCGCCTGATCGAACTGCTGGTCTGCCCCGTTTGCAAGGGCCCGCTGCAACTGCGCCGCGACGCCGAACAACGGCCGCTGGATCTGGCCTGCCCCGCCGACCGCTTGGCCTTCCCCATCCGCGATGGCATCCCGGTGATGCTGGAGAGCGAAGCCCTGCCGTTGGATGCGGGCGCGTCGGTCTGAGGGCTTGTGAAGCCATCCGCGGTGCAGTTCACGGTCTTGATTCCGGCGCGGCTGGCGTCCACCCGGCTGCCTGACAAACCGCTGGCCGACATTGCCGGCAAGCCCATGGTGGTTCGGGTGGCTGAACGGGCCCAGCAAAGTGGCGCCAATCGCGTGGTGGTGGCATGCGATGACGTTCGCATCCTGCAAGCCTGCGCCGCACACCAGGTGCAAGCGGTGCTGACGCGCAGCGACCACCTCAGCGGCAGCGACCGCCTGGCCGAGGCCTGCGAGCTCTTGGGCTTGCAAGGCGACGACATGGTGGTCAACGTGCAGGGCGACGAACCTCTGATCGACCCCGAGCTGGTGCGCGAAGTGGCTGCCATGCTGGCGGGTCGAGACGACTGCGTCATGAGCACCGCAGCCCACCCCTTGACGGAGCTGGCCGACTACCTCAACCCCAATGTGGTCAAGGTGGTGCTGGACGCCCAGGGCCGTGCCCTCTACTTCAGCCGGGCCAGCATTCCCTGGTGGCGCGACGGCGGCGCCGCAGGCCAGGCCAGCTTGCCCTCACCCGCGCCTTTGCGGCACCTGGGTCTGTACGCTTACCGGGCTGGTTTTTTGCGCCAGTTTCCGGCGTTGCCGGCTGCCCCACTGGAGCACACCGAAGCGCTGGAGCAATTGCGTGTGCTCTGGCACGGCCACCGCATCGCGGTGCATGTGGCGCCCCACGGCCCCGGGCCTGGTGTGGACACACCGGAAGATTTGGCGCGTGTCAGGGCGGTGTTTACCTCAGGCCTGGCGTCAGCTTGAGCCAAGGGGTCGCGTGATATTCTCGATTGGACCTGTGCATGAGCAGGGCCCAAACGGCACAAGACCCGCTGCGCAAGCGGGCCCGCCGCACACGACATCCCGAGAACGACGAGGAACCTGATGAGACTGATCCTCCTGGGCGCACCTGGCGCCGGCAAAGGCACGCAAGCCACTTTCATCTGCCAGCGCTTTGGCATCCCGCAAATATCCACTGGGGACATGCTGCGGGCGGCCGTCAAGGCCGGTTCCCCTTTGGGTGTGGCGGCCAAGAAAGTGATGGACGCCGGTGGCTTGGTCAGCGACGACATCATCATCGGCTTGGTCAAAGAGCGCATCACGCAGCCCGACTGCGCCAAAGGCTTTTTGTTCGACGGCTTTCCGCGCACCATCCCCCAAGCCGACGCCATGAAGACGGCCGGCGTGAAGCTGGACCTGGTGCTGGAAATCGACGTGCCCGACGAGGCCGTCATCGAGCGCATGAGCGGCCGCCGCGCCCACCTGCCTTCTGGCCGCACTTACCACGTCAAATTCAACCCGCCCAAGGTTGAAGGCAAAGACGATGTGACGGGCGAACCCTTGATCCAGCGCGACGACGACAAGGAAGAAACCGTCAAGAAGCGCCTGCAGGTTTACCAGGCCCAAACGCGCCCCCTCGTGGCCTACTACGCCGACTGGGCTGCCACCCAAGATCCACAAGCACCCCGGTGCGCGCGTGTCAGTGGCACCGGCAGCGTCGACGAGATCACCTCACGCGTGATGAAGGCCCTGGGCGCCTGATCAGGCCACTCCAAAACTTCCAGCACGAGCACACACATGGACATTTCAGGCAAGGTATTCATCGTCACCGGCGGCGCCTCGGGTTTGGGCGAGGGCACAGCCCGCATGCTGGCAGCGGCCGGTGGCAAGGTGGTGGTGGCTGACCTTCAAGTTGAGCGGGGCCAAGAAGTGGCTGCTGAGATGGGCGGCGTGTTTGTCAAGTGCGACGTCAGCCAGGAAGCCGACGGCCAGGCCGCGGTAGCCGCTGCGGTGGGCCTGGGCAAATTGATGGGCCTGGTCAACTGTGCCGGCATTGCACCGGCCGTGAAGACCGTGGGCAAGGACGGCGCCCATCCACTGGCGGTTTACACCAAGACCATCACGGTGAACCTGATCGGCAGCTTCAACATGATCCGCCTGGCCGCCGAGGCCATGGCCAAGAACACTGCTGAAAGCACCGGCGAGCGCGGCGTGATGATCAGCACCGCCAGCGTTGCCGCATATGACGGCCAGATCGGCCAAGCCGCCTACGCCGCCAGCAAGGGCGGCATCGTCGGCATGACCCTGCCCATCGCGCGCGACCTGGCCCGCAACGGCATCCGCAACATGACCATTGCGCCGGGCATCTTTGGCACGCCCATGCTGTTTGGCATGCCCAAAGAAGTTCAGGACGCGCTGGC